>JBPCWL010000096.1:0-74369 GCA_051009575.1 Rhizobiaceae bacterium | reverse complement strand
GCATTTCTGTATTGATCGGAGAAAGTTTTTCGACGGCAAGGTCAGCAAGTGCCGGTTTGAACTGGCCAAATTGTTGTCCCGCGAACGTCTCGATAACCTCATCTGTTGTTATGTCTGCGAGTGCCGCATAAATTCCGACCAGGTTGCCTGCTTCCGGGCGACCCGCCAAGGCCTCGGTTGTGTCAGGTAGCGGATCAGGGTCTGTCCTGGCTTTTCGGATTTTCTTTGCAATATCATCCGAACTGTCTGTGAGGTTGATCCGCGACATGTCGGATGGTTCTGACTTCGACATTTTCCGGCTGCCATCACGCAGGGACATCACCCTTGTAGCCGGCCCTTCAATAACCGGTTCTGTAATCGGAAAATAAGCCTCTCCATGCCCCAGTTCCCGGATACGCTTGGCAAAGTCATGATTGAATTTCCCGGCAATATCACGGGTCAGTTCAAGATGCTGCTTCTGGTCATCGCCGACCGGAACATGGGTTGCCCGATAAAGAAGGATATCTGCTGCCATCAGGTTTGGATATGCGAACAATCCCACAGAAGCATTCTCCGCGTCCTTGCCGGCCTTTTCCTTGAATTGGGTCATTCGGTTCAACCATCCCATTCGGGCAACACAGTTAAACAACCAGGCCAACTCCGTATGTTCCCGAACCTGGCTCTGGTTGAAAACAATGTGTGCGTTGGCGTCTATGCCGGAAGCAAGAAAGGCAGCCGCAATTTCGCGAGTTTGCGCTTGCATATCTTCCTGCACAAATTCGGCAGTAACCGCGTGTAGATCAACCACGCAATAAATGCACTCATGACTTGATTGCAGGGATACAAACTTTCTGATTGCTCCCAGATAATTACCCAGATGTAAATTTCCGGTGGGCTGAACACCAGAGAAAACACGGTTGGTCGTTTGAGCCATTCGACATTGATCCATTTGTTGATTTCGGGCGGGTTATGCGGGTTTATCCCGGTGAACGCAAGTCCCTCCAATGCAACCGCAATTCAACTCTCGAATTCATAAGCTGATAGTATTTGTCGCCTATCGCCGTATCATTCTCAGCAGGGTTTCCCTTGGTACAGCACCGCTTAAAATTACAATCGAGAAATAAGCCGTTGCAGCGACAAGAATTAACAGCGCAACCCAGAAAATTCTCAACAAGAGGGTTTCATCAATCAATGCGGACCCGATCCAGTTTTGCCCCAAATAGAGCGTCAATGCCATCAACAGACTGGCGCCGCATATCAACAGTATGTTTCTCAGTGTAGTCGAATCAATCCGATAGTGGTTCCCAAAGTGCAGCACACTCCATAACAGGACAGCATTAATCCAGCCGGCAACGCTTGTCGCAATGCCAAGACCGACAACCCCGTAGATTGGAAAAAGGGTCAGGCTCAAAATGATATTGCTGATTGCATTGGCTCCTGAAAACCACATCGGTGTCCTCATGTCTTCCCTCGCATAAAAGGAAGGTTGAAGAATTTTGATCAATACAAATGACGGCAGGCCGACAGCAAAGGCAGCCAAAACTTGTGCTGCTAATTCACTGTCTTCGCGTAAAAATGCGCCCCTTTCGTAAACAAGAGCAACGAGGGGTAGCGGGATCATGAACAATCCAACCGCGGCAGGTACAGTGAGGCCCAATCCGAATTCAAGGCTACGGTTTTGCAGCCGCGCAGCCTCCGTATCATTGTCTGCAGCCAGTGCCCGGGAAAGTTCGGGCAACAAGACCACACCGATGGAAATTCCGATTATGCCGAGTGGTAACTGCATTAATCGATCTGCATAATTCATGATTGCAATTGCGCCAGCCTGGGCAGAAGCAATGATTTGGCCAACAAGAAGGTTTACCTGCGTGATCCCGCCTGCAATTGCCGTCGGCAACGCCAAAATCAGAAGGCGTTTGACCGGTTGGGACATCGAAGGCCATCTTAACGAGAGTCCAAATCCTTCCCGATGCACACCGAAAACCAACAACCCGAGCTGCAGCAGTCCTGATGTGAATACACCCCATGCCAGATAAGTTCCGAGCTGTAGTTCATTCCATCCCAGCTTCCATCCAGCCAGCAACAGTCCGACCAGAGTAATGTTAAGCAGAACCGGAGCTAATGCAGCCAAAAAATAACGGCGGAATGAATTCAGTATACCGGATAGCATTGCAACCAGGGACATGGCGGCAAGATATGGAAACATAATTCGTCCAAGCACGACAGTCAGGTCGAATTTTTCAGGGTCTTCCGCAAATTTGGGAGCAACGATCGTCCCGACCAAAAACGGCATGAAGATGATGGCCACAATGCTCAGAACCAACAAACTGAGAAGAAAGACGGAAAGTATCTTTTCTGCAAACTGTCTGGCGGCGTCCCTGCCACCATTTTCCAACTCGCTTGAAAAAAGCGGCACGAATGCGGAATTGAAGGCTCCCTCGGCAAACAGCCTGCGGAACAGGTTTGGAAACCGGAAAGCTGCATAAAACGCATCCGCCACAGGCCCTGTTCCAAGGAGGCCGGCAATCAACGCCTCCCTTGCAAAACCAAGAATGCGGCTTGATAGGGTAGCACTGCCGACAGAGGCAAATTTCTTCAACAGGCTCACTGTGCGGCCTCCTTGTCAGGAGGTTGTATTGTGTCCAGCAAGACACTCCGGATTTTCCGGAGTCGGTTCGGGTTCTCTATTTTGTGTCCAACCAGATCGCGAACGTAAAAGCTGTCATTCGCTTTTTCACCAAAAGTGACCACATGGGCTGAACCGATGTCCAGATTAAGGTCAGCCAGCGCACCCGTCAGTTCTGAAAGAAGGCCGGGCCGGTCGAGGCATTCGATTTCGATAACCGTAAAAGTATCAGACAATTCATTGTTAATTCTCACCTTCGGCGAGATTGAAAAAGCCTTGTACCGGCTGCGGGACTTCTTGTTGCGGGCAATGACTGATGGCAGGTTGGCTTTCCCGGAAAGGACTTCTTCAATCATCCGGCCAATGCGTGTAGCCCTACGCAACTCATCCGCATCATTATCGTATTCGCGATTGATAAAAATTGAATCGAGGGCCCTGCCATCATTGGTCGTGTGAATCTTCGCATCAACAATATTTCCCCCCGCGGCAACACAAGCTCCCGCAATGATCGAAAGCAGGCGCGGGTGATCCGGCGCAATAATGGTGATTTCCGTAATGGCTTCAAACTGCTTTGTGTTTACGTCGGTTGCCAGGGTAAGATTTTTTTCATGAGTTTCCTTGAGAAAATTCATGTGCCGGACCTGCGCATCGAGATCTGTGGACAGAAAATATGCCGTGTAGGGCAATTCGATGAATTTTTGCTTGTCGGCCTCGCTCCAACCTTCCAACTGTTCCGCAAGTTCGTCTTTTGTTTGTCCAACCCTTGCTTTCAGTGGAACTTTGGAAAAGCCTCCATTCAGCATTAATTCCGTTTCGTAATAAAGGGTGCGCAGCAATTGGCCCTTCCAGCCATTCCAAACCCCGGGGCCAACCGCCCGGATGTCGCAAACGGTCAGGATTACAAGGTAGCGCATGCGTTCGACCTCCTGCACAACTTCCGAAAAATCCTGGATAGTTTTCCTGTCAGAAAGATCTCTGCCTTGCGCGGTCATACTCATGGTCAAATGTTCACGAATGAGCCATGCGACCATTTTGGTTTGCTCTTCATCAAGGCCAAATCGCGGGCAAAGGCTCTTCGCAATTCGCTCACCGCCAATCGAATGATCCTCTTTCCGTCCCTTTGCAACATCATGGAGGAACAGGGCGACGTATAAAATGGTCCTGTCCTTGATCAGTGGAAGCAGTTCCGAAGAAAGCGGGTGTTCTTGGGCGGTCCGGCCGTTTTCAATATTCCAAAGCACTCCGACGGAGCGGATCAGGTGCTCGTCAACAGTGTAATGATGGTACATATTGAATTGCATCATAGCGACCACCCTGCGGAATACCGGAATGAACTTGCCGAGAAATCCGGTTTCATTCATGCGCCGGAGCATTCTTTCCGGGTCCTTTCTACTGGTCAGCAATTGCAGAAATATTTGGTTTGCTTCGGAGTTTTTTCGTATTTGCGGTCCAACCAGCGATAAGGATTTTGATAATAATTCCACAGCGTCAGGATGAAAATCCAGATCCGCATCCTCTGCAATCTTGAAAAAGCGGATTAGATTGACCGGGTCTCGATTAAACACCTTGCGGTCAGCAACATTTAACCGGCCATTGTCATTTATAAAATCTGCCGTTCCCCTGATTTTGCGCTTTCTTCGGGCAACTTTCCTCAAAAAACGGTCCCATCCGCTAACTTCCTTGTCCTGACGCTCTTCCAGTTTTGCACATGCAATCAGGGTAAGATCCCCAACTTCCTTGGCAACCAGAAAATAGTGTTTCATGAAACGTTCGACACCTGACAATCCACCATGGGAGGTGTAGCCTAGTCTTTCTGCTATCTCTCTTTGAATATCAAACGAGAGCCGCTCCTCAGCACGCCCGGTCAGAAAATGCATATGGCAACGCACTGTCCAAAGGAATTTTTCCGCGCGGCGAAATCTCTGGTATTCCCTCTCGGAGAGCATTCCTGCATTAACTAGGGCATGCGATTTGCCCAGATTGTGAAAGTATTTCCCGATCCAGAATAGGGTATGCAAATCCCGCAATCCGCCTTTGCCGTCTTTGATGTTAGGTTCAACAAGGTAACGGGATTCCCCGGTCTTTACATGACGGCTGTCCCGTTCTTCAAGCTTCGCACTGATGAATTCCTTGGCATTACCTTTCACCACTTCGCTGGAAAAGCGCTCTGCCAGTTTCTCATACAAATCTTTTGTTCCATGAATAAATCGTACCTCCAGTATGGAAGTACGAATGGTCATGTCTTCCTTGGAAAGCCTGATGCACTCGTCGAGATTGCGGGTCGCATGCCCAACCTTGAACCCCATGTCCCACAGCATGTACAGGATGTACTCAACTACCTGTTCGCCCCAAGCCGTTTGTTTGTATGGCAGAAGAAAAAGAAGGTCGATATCCGAGCCAGGCGCCAGTGTTCCCCGGCCATATCCGCCAACCGCTGTTATCGCAATTTGCTCGGCAGAAGACGCATTTTTGGCCCGATAGACATGGGTGACCGCAAAATCATAGATTATTCGGATAATCTCATCCTGAACGTGCGAGATCCTCCATGCGCAAGCCGTACCGTCACCATCTTCAAAAAGTTGTACACGTGCCGCCTCTCGGCCGGCCTTCGATACCTGTTTCAGAAGATTCAGGGCCTGCGCTCTGGTTTTCGTGGACGAACCATCTCCGCTGGTCGTTTCCGTCAAAGCAGTCAACTGAATGCGGATTTCATCCGCATTTATTAACTCGTCAAGTTTGAGGTTTCGTCTGGGCATTCGGTTCGCAAGGTGATTCCCTAATACCTGCAAACCTATAGCGATTTACTATCGCTAATGAAAGCAAACCTATCCAGGAGCCGTTTCCTCGGACCGGGTTGATTTCGGACCGCCTTTTGAAACTCCGACCATTGCTGGCCTGAGAACACGTTCACCGATCACGTAGCCAACCTGGACCACTTGCACGACCGTATTGTTGGGGACTTCAGTATTAGGGACTTCAAACATAGCCTGATGAAAGTTCGGGTCGAACTTTTCACCTTCTGGCGAAATGCGTTTCACCCCGTTTTTCTCAAGCGCATTTTGAAGTTCGCGTTCAGTCATCTCTACACCCTCAATCAGGGATTTGAGGCCGGATTGCTCCTTGTCGGCATCATCGACGTGCTCGATTGCCCTGCGCAGGTTGTCTGAAACGCCAAGAACATCCCGCGCGAAACCGGAAATTGAAAAAGACCTCGCATCCGCGACATCCTTTTGTGTGCGGCGCCTGAGATTTTCCATTTCTGCAGCCGTTCGCAAAATCTGATCCTTGAGACCCGTAATCTCTTCTTCCTGCCGTGAGTTTTCCGCAGCCAGAGCCTCAAGGGGATTTGAAAAGCCTTCACCGGAAGGCCCTTGTGTATCATGATTCTCAGTTGACGCTTCCTCTTCGGAGAGTGCCGCCAATAGTTCCTCTTCCGTCATTTCGGCGAGGTTCTCGATGTCTGAATTTTCGGCCTTATCTGCCTGCTTTTCTTGATGCTCGTTCTTATCGGTCATCAATCTATCCTGAAGTTTCTAGGGAGTTAAACTGGATATCAGGTTTTACTGCGAAAAAATCAAGGCCAAATAACCGAATTTACTGCAAAATCCGACTGATAACCTTTGCGGTGTAGTCAACCATTGGAACCAATCGTGCATAATTCAACCGTGTAGGCCCGATTATTCCCAGCGCACCGACCACCCGTTGTTCGTTGTCTTTGTAAGGCGCAACAATTACCGATGAGCCCGATAGGGAGAATAACTTGTTTTCAGAGCCAATAAATATCCGCACACCATCACCTTCATCGGTGAGCTCCAGGAGCTTCATGAAATTCTCTTTTGCTTCCAGCTCTCCGAACAACTGGCGAATCCTGTCCAGATCATCTGCTGCTTCGAGATTTCCCAACAGATTTGCATGACCACTGATAATCAATTGACCTGGTTGTCCGTCCGCACTGCCAGCCCATGTGGCAACCCCGGTATCAACAAGTTTGTGAGTGAGATTATCAAGCTCCCGTTTTGCGACATTCTGCATTTCTTTCAAACTTGCATTTGCCTCGGCAATCGTCTGCCCGGCAATTTTTGCATTTATGAAGTTTGCTGCTTCCGTAAGCGTGGAGGCTGAAGTGCCGGCCGGAAGGGCAATGATCCGGTTCTCGACTGATCCGTTCTCACCGACGATCACAGCAAGGGCCTTGGTGGGTTCAAGGCGAATGAATTCAATGTGTT
Source organism: Rhizobiaceae bacterium (assembly GCA_051009575.1). Taxonomy (GTDB): domain Bacteria; phylum Pseudomonadota; class Alphaproteobacteria; order Rhizobiales; family Rhizobiaceae; genus JAALLB01. The sequence continues at coordinate 67,538 of JBPCWL010000096.1, read as the reverse complement.
TGAGGCGCAAATCCGCTTTCGTCGTTACAACCAGGCCTGCTGTTCTCGAAAGACCCGAAAGCAACTGACTTGCCTCGGTAAGCACATTGTCAAATGTCATTTCGCTTGAGACCGCTTTCATCTGGGTCTCGATGGACGTGCGTTCCTCCTTGGCAAGGTTTCCAATTTCCAGAAAACTGTCCACAAAAAACCGCAATCCAATGTCGGTAGGCATTCGCCCCGCACTTGTATGCGGTGCATAGATAAGCCCCAACATTTCAAGATCAGACATGACATTGCGGATCGTCGCCGGTGAAAGATTGACGGAAAGCTGGCGTGAAATCGTACGTGAGCCAAGCGGATCACCAGTTGTCAGATAGCTGTCCACAATATGGCGGAAAATTTCGCGCGAACGCTCATCCAGTTCCAGTATGGGGCTTTCTGGGTTGGGGATTTTGCCGAATGGGCCACTCATTTTCAATTGCCGGTTACTATGGTCATTTCTTCCAAATGTAGTGCTAAATTGATGCTTTGCCAACGCCTTGCGAACCGTCTACAAGCGGCGGGAGTTTGAAACTAGGAGTAATCGGATGCGTCCATCCAAACGTGCGCCAGATGAGATGCGCGCAATTTCAATTGAACGCGGGTTCGCCAAACATGCGGAAGGCTCGTGTCTCATCAAGTTTGGTGATACCCATGTGCTTTGCACGGCAAGTCTGGAAGAACGGGTGCCCCCATGGTTGCGGGGTGGTGGTTCTGGTTGGGTGACAGCAGAATACGGCATGCTACCAAGGTCCACTCACGAACGGATGCGGCGAGAGGTAACGGCTGGAAAGCAATCCGGCAGGAGCTCTGAGATTCAGCGACTGATCGGGCGTTCCTTGCGCGCAGTGGTTGACATGAAGGAATTGGGGGAACGCCAAATCACTGTTGATTGTGATGTAATACAGGCGGATGGCGGAACCAGAACTGCTTCCATTACCGGCGGTTTTATAGCACTTCGTGACTGTATTGAATGGATGAAAGCCCGGGATATGGTGACCGACAAAGTGCTGTCAGATAATGTGGCGGCGATATCCTGTGGTATCTACAAAGGTATCCCGATAATTGATCTGGATTATCCCGAGGATTCGGACGCAGAAACAGATGCTAATTTTGTCATGACCGGTAACGGCGGCATTGTTGAAGTGCAGGGAACAGCAGAAGGTGCGCCCTTTAGCCGTGATGAATTCAGTTCTCTTTTGGATCTTGCGACTTCCGGAATATCAAGATTGGTAGAAATACAAAACATGAGCGGATAAATGCGTAAGCTCTCGGAACGGGAAATTGTCGTCGCCAGCCATAATTCCGGTAAAGTGCGTGAAATCGAAAACCTCATTTCACCTTTTGGGTTTTCTGCCAAATCGGCTGCGGCCCTTGATTTACCTGAACCTGAGGAAACCGGCTCTACGTTCGAGGAAAACGCTTCCATTAAGGCCCTGTCTGCTTGCCGCCTAACGGGGCTTCCTTCATTGGCTGATGATTCGGGTTTGTGCGTTAACGGGCTGGATGGAGCTCCAGGTGTGCATACCGCAGATTGGGCTGAAAAGGATGATGGCTCCGGACGGGATTTCGTAATGGCTATGGAGAAAATTCAAGAAGCATTGCAGAAAACAGATACCGAAAACCGGATCGCTCGTTTTGTTGCAGTTCTTTGTCTTGCCTGGCCGGATGAACATCTGGAATTTTTCCGGGGTGAAATTGAGGGAAAAATCGTTTGGCCCCCCCGCGGCGACGAAGGTTTCGGTTATGATCCGATCTTTCAGCCAGTCGGCCACGTGCTAACTTTCGGCGAGATGACCGCCGATGAAAAGCATGGTTGGGATGCGACACAAGGTGGCGACGGGCTTTCTCACAGGGCACGGGCTTTCGCCAAATTCGCCCGGGAATGTTTGGCAAGTTGAACATGCAAACGCTTGAACCCGCATTCGGTGTCTATGTTCACTGGCCGTTTTGCGCAGCAAAATGCCCCTATTGTGATTTCAATTCCCATGTGCGCCATAATCCCGTTGATCAACCGGTCTTCGTTGAGGCATACCGGCGGGAAATTGCACATATGGCTTCAATTGCACCAGGACGTGAAGTTACAAGCATTTTTTTCGGAGGTGGGACACCATCTTTGATGGAGCCTGGCACCGTGGATACCATATTGGAAGAAATTGCCAAAGCCTGGCCAGTAAATTCTGATGTGGAAATTACACTGGAAGCAAATCCCTCCAGCGTCGATGCTTCCAGGTTTCAGGGCTATCGTTCAGCGGGTGTCAACCGTGTATCGCTCGGGGTTCAGTCATTGAACGATGACCAGTTGAAATTCCTCGGCAGGTTGCACAATGTGGATGAAGCTCGAAAGGCAATCGAGCTGGCGCGCGAAAATTTCCCGCGAATGTCTTTCGACATGATTTATGCACGACCGGACCAAACGCCTTCTGATTGGCAGGGGGAACTACTTCAGGCAATTGATCTGGCTGCCGATCACCTGTCTCTGTATCAGTTGACCATTGAACAAGGCACACCATTCTTTGATTTGCATCGAAAGGGGAGGTTCAGCATTCCTGATGAAAACATTGCTGCAGAATTGTATGAACTGACCCAGTCGGTAGCCGGGCAAGCCGGGTTTGAAACCTATGAAATTTCCAATCACGCAAAACCGGGTTCGCAGTGCCGGCACAACCTCGTTTACTGGCGGGGACAGGAATATGCGGGCATCGGCCCTGGCGCCCATGGCAGGTTACACACCAACCGGGGTCGACTTGCCACAGCGACTTTGAGAAATCCGGAGTCCTGGTGGCAGCAGACTATGGTTGAGGGTAATGGAATTGAAGACGAGGCATATCTGGACAGGGAAGAACATGCTGACGAACTGATCTTGATGGGATTGCGTCTTGCAGAGGGATTTGATCCTGAAAGATACCATGAGATATCAGGTCAGAATTTTCCGGAGGACAAGGTCCGTTTTCTGGAAGGCATCAACATGATCGAAAAAATGCCCGACGGAAAAATTCGAGCAACCCCGAAGGGATTTCTGGTGCTTGATGCGGTTGTCGCCGATCTTGCCAGCACCGGACCGGAATTTGATCCGATTTCTGATTGAATCAGGCTCGGATTGACGCTTCAGCCGCCCTGCCCAGTGTTTCAAAGACAGTTTTTACAATTCCTTCGCGGTCAAGGCCGGCAATTGCATTCATATCATCAGGGCTCGCCTGATCAACGTAGGTATCGGGCATGAAAAGGGAGCGAAACCGCAGCAATCCCTGATCCAGAGCACCTGAACTGGCGAGGTGTTGTGCAACATGCGATCCAAAACCTCCAACAGATCCCTCTTCGACGGTGATCAGCACTTCGTGATTGCTGGCCAATTGGTTGATGAGTTCCAAATCAAGCGGTTTGGCAAACCGGGCATCCGCGACAGTCGTGGAAAGCCCGAAGGTTTCCAGTTCCTCCGCCGCATAAAGGCATTCCTGTAATCGGGTGCCGAAGGAAAGTAGCGCAATTCGCGAACCCTCTTTGACGATTCTTCCCTTGCCGATTTCGAGGATTTCGCCACGTTCTGGCATTTCCACACCAACGCCCTCTCCGCGTGGGTAGCGGAATGAAAGCGGGCCTTCATCATAAGTAGCCGCTGTCCTGACCATATGTTTGAGTTCAGCTTCATCACTGGCCGCCATGACAACAAAATTCGGTAGCGTCGCCAGATAGGTCGTGTCAAATGAGCCTGCATGCGTAGGACCATCAGCGCCAACGAAGCCCGCCCGGTCGATTGGAAATCGAACCGGCAGGTTCTGTATTGAGATATCATGGACGACCTGGTCGTAGGCGCGTTGAAGAAACGTGGAGTATATCGCCACAAACGGCTTGAAACCTTCTGTTGCCAGTCCTCCGGCAAATGTAACGGCATGTTGTTCGGCTATGCCCACATCAAACATGCGATCGGGAAATGCATCGCCGAATATGTCCATGCCGGTGCCAGATGGCATTGCTGCGGTGATCCCGACGATTTTCTCGTCTTCTTCGGCTTCCTGCACAAGCGTTTGACCAAAAACCTTGGTGTAAGAGGGTGCATTGGGCGTGGATTTCGCCTGGGTACCGGTAACCACGTCGAATTTTGACACGCCGTGATACTTGTCGGCGGATTTCTCCGCAGGAGCATAGCCATGGCCCTTTTGGGTCATGCAATGTATCAGGACCGGCCCCTTGGCATTGTCGCGCACGTTCCGCAAAACCGGCACAAGGGTGGACAAATCATGGCCGTCAATCGGTCCGATATGATAGAAACCCAGTTCCTCAAACATGGTGCCGCCGGTCATATATCCCCGCGCATGTTCAACGGCACGGGTTATCGCCCGGTCTACCGTTTTTCCCAGATAGGTTGTCATCTTCTTGCCGATTTCGCGCATGCCCATATAGGTGCGCCCTGTTGCAAGACGCGCAAGATAGGCACTCATGGCACCAGTTGGAGGCGCAATTGACATGTCATTGTCATTCAGGATCACAATCAGGCGAGCATCCATGGAGCCTGCATTGTTGAGTGCCTCGAATGCCATTCCGGCAGACATGGCACCATCTCCGATCACGGCGATGACATTGTTGTTGCCATTTTTCAGCTCGCGGCCGACGGCCATTCCAAGACCGGCGGAAATCGAGGTGGAGGAATGCGCCGCCCCAAAGGCGTCATATTCACTTTCCGCCCGTTTGGTGAATCCTGAAAGGCCTTCCTTTTGCCGGATTGTTCGGATGCGATCCCGACGCCCCGTGAGTATCTTGTGCGGGTAACATTGATGCCCCACATCCCAGATCAAACGGTCATCTGGTGTGTTGAAGACATAATGAATAGCTGTCGTGAGTTCTACCACGCCCAGGCCCGCACCCAAATGTCCGCCCGTTTGGGAAACCGCATCGATCATCTCGGCGCGCAATTCAGCCGCAACCTGAGTCAGATGCTTCTCATCGACCTTGCGAAGGTCAGAAGGCAAATCAATTTTGTCGAGAAGCGGGGTATCGACGGCCATAAAATCAACTCGTTATTACAATTCGAATATGGTCCCCCGCAACCAGTCAGACTATAGCCCACCCTGTCGCACGGGTAAAACACAGTTTCTTATGAAGATTTGTGCAGATAACGTCAATCAGAGAACAGAAACCATTGCGTCCTGTTTCGCCCGCAACGCAGCAATTTTGGAGCCTTCGGCCACCTGTGCGTTCTTATAGGTGATCAGTTCACCCTTTGAAATCGGAGAAACAACCTTTCCATCCTCCAAAATTCCACACGGTATGGCCTGGCTGGAAATCGTTTCCTCACGGGTCATGACCCATGCACGATAAGTGTATTGCCCAACAGCATCCAGTATGTCACCGGGAGCCAGGTCTTTCTTGGCCACCGCACAGACCTCCGCAACAGGTTTTGACAGGGGCACCATATCCGCTTTGCCATACAGAACCGAACGCGCGCAAGTAAGTGGAACTTCAAGCGAAGTCAGATGGAAAGGGCGGTGGAACGTGAAATAGGGCCCCTTTCCCATTTTGAGATCTTCCATCCGTTCTGTAATGCGGGGATGTGACATGTCCGCAATCACAAAAACGCCGGGAGCAACCCCTTTACCAATGGAAAAATCCACACACCCTTTTTTCGAAAGCACTCCGCCGTCACTTTCTGGGATCAATGTAGAAGATAGCTGGTCGATTGTGGCGGAAGGACCATGCATGCCAGCCTTGTCCGGCAATAGTCCTGTAGCATTGGCAATCGCACACATCTCCACCATGGTTTTCGACCCGTCAACAAACTCCACCAGCATGCGTACGCTCATGTTCCGGCGGTCGGCCTCTTCTTGGTAATCGTCCGGCACCGCATCGAAGTTAAGCGGGTTATTTTTGCCTTTTCCGGCACAAACGATTTCATGGCCCATGGCAGACACGAACTCAATTAATTCCATACATGAAGAAGGTTCATCACCCGCTCCCAACGAATAAACTACACCCAGCCGTTCGGCTTCAGATTTGAGATAAGGTCCGATGCAAACATCACCTTCCACATTCATCATGGTTAGGTGTTTTCCGTGTTCCATCGCATGAATGCCGATTTCAGCGCCCACAGCCGGTACACCAGTCGCATCAATCACCACATCAATGAGGGGATTTTCGGCCAGCATCATTGAATCATCGGTTATGGCAATTTTTCCTGATTCAATCGCAGAAGTTATTTCACGTGCAGATCCGGCAACCCTGCCTCTTTCCCTGTCACCAAAGGCAATCTCCATTGCCTTGACGCCATTTTCCGGAGTCCGGTCAGAAATGGCGGCAACTTCTATTCCCTTCATGTGGGCCGTGCGGGTTACGACATCGGTGCCCATTTCCCCGCATCCGACAAGGCCGATGCGGATGGGCTTGCCAGTATTCGAACGTTCTTCAAGATCGTGCGCAAGGCCTGTCAGGGCAACATTGGTTGGCATGAATTCTCCTGTGTTTCCGGATTTCCAAACACCGCAGCGTCATCGAAAAATCTCAAAGCGCCACTTTCATTGCTTCTTCCAGATAAATTTCGCGGAGTTTCGCAACAACCGGTCCCGGTTTCCCGTCACCGATTGGAGTGCCGTCAATTTCGATGACTGGACAAACAAACGCAGAAGCGGACGTAAAGAAGGCCTCTGACGCATTTTCTGCTTCCTGCTTCGTGTAAGGGCGCTCCTCGACTTCCATTTGCAGGAGTTTGGCGACCCGAAGAGTCGCCTTCCTTGTAATGCCGTGCAAAATTGAAGTTGAAAGGTGGCGTGTTACCAGTTTGCCGTCTTTGGTGACGATCCAGGTGTTATTGGATGTTCCCTCGTTGATGTAACCATCCTCTTCAAGCCAGGCATCATCAACGCCTGCTTTTTTTGCCATCATTTTCGCCATTGAAGGATATAGTAACTGTACAGTCTTGATGTCCCGGCGTCCCCAGCGTTGGTCGGGCACGGTAATCACACGAGCTCCGCTTTTGACCAGCTTGTTTTCAAGTGGATCCTTGGCCTGCGTAAAAAGTATCAGTGATGTCGGTGTTCCCTCTGCGGGGTAAAGGAAATCCCGATCAGCGACGCCGCGCGAAACCTGCAGATAAATCAGCCCATTCTTGAGGTCGTTCTGTTTTACCAATTCACGATGGATATCCAGAAGTTTATCCATCTGGGCGGGTTCATCCATTTCCAGTTCATTGAGCGATCGTTTTAACCGCTCGATATGCCCGGGATAATCGATCAGCTTCCCATCAACCACAGTGGTTACTTCATAAACCGCATCGGCCATCAAAAAGCCCCGGTCAAAAACTGATATCTTCGCGTCCTCTTCAGAGACAAATTCGCCGTTCACAAAAACAATTCTAGACATTTCAACCCCATAATTCTGGTTCTGGCGGATATACAACTGATCCTTCATAACGCAAGCCCTGCGGCCTGTCTTGTGCAAGCAGGAGTGGTCCATCCAAATCCACAAAACTGGCCCCCTGAGCAAGCAATGTGGCGGGAGCTATGCCCAGGGAAGTTCCAACCATGCAACCCACGAATATCCTGAAGCCCATGTCCTCAGCAAGTTTCTTCATTTGCAGGGCTTCTGTGAGTCCGCCAGTTTTGTCCAACTTGATATTAAGTACATCATATTTCGCCCTGAGTTTGGCAAGCCCGTCAGAAGTATGACAGGATTCATCCGCACAGATTGGGATCCCGATATCATTTCCTGCCAAGGTGTTGTCATCACTTTCAGGCAATGGTTGTTCCACTAATGCCACCCCTATTTTTTTTAGCGCGGGCTGCAGTGCCCGCAATGTGGGGATGTCCCAACCCTCGTTGGCATCGACGATGATTTGGGAATCAGGCGCGCCCTCGCGTACCGCTTCAAGGCGCGGGAGATCCTCAGGCGTCCCAAGTTTTAGTTTCAGAAGCGGCCGGTGTGCATTTGCTTCTGCGTTATCGCGCATCAGTTCAGGCGCTTCAAGTGAGAGCGTATATGCAGTTACAAGTTTCGCTGGCTTGCTCAATCCAGCCAATTGCCATACGGGTTTTGCGGTTTGTTTGGCTTCCAGATCCCAAAAGGCGCAATCAACTGCATTTCGTGCGGCACCTGCCGGCATCAATTCCTGGAGGTTTTGCCGTGTTACATTCACCGGCAATGATGCGATCTGTGCCTCAACGTTTTCCACGCTTTCACCATAGCGGGCATAAGGAACGCATTCTCCCTGGCCTTTATGAACGCCATCGGAAATTTCGACACGGACCACATGCGCGTGGGTTTTGGTGCCCCGGGAAATTGTGAACGCAGCAGCCAGTGGAAATTGCTCGTTAAAGCTTTTGATTGTATTCGCCAACTTCTTCATTCTCCCGCAAAATGGTATCAACCGCCTCGAACATTTCCAACTTACGGGTATCGGAAACCGGGCTTTCGACCACAACCACCAATTTGGGTTCATTTGACGAAGCGCGGACAAGTCCCCATGTGCCGTCTTCTGCAACAACCCGCACCCCGTTGACGGTTACTAGATCTCGGATGGATTGGCCCGCAACTTTCGCGCCCTGTTCACGCAGGGCTTCAAATCGTTTGACGACACGGTCCACCACTTCATATTTCGTTTCGTCGGCACAGTACGGCGACATTGACGGTGACCCATAAGTAACAGGAAGCGCACGTCGAAGATCCGCCATCGATTTGTCTGGATTTCGTTCGAGCATGTCACAAATTGCAAGTGCGGTAACAATGCCGTCGTCATATCCCCTGCCAATCGGCTCATTGAAAAAGAAGTGTCCCGATTTTTCAAAACCCGCAATGGCATCGATTTCATTGACACGGCGCTTGATATAGGAATGGCCGGTTTTCCAGTAATCGGTTTCTGCACCATTCTTCTTCAAGACCGGGTCCGTAAGAAACAGTCCGGTGGACTTTACATCAGCGACAAATTTTGAACCGGGATGAACCGCAGAAATATCACGTGCCAACATGACTCCAACTTTGTCGGCAAAAATTTCCACTCCCTCATTGTCAACTACCCCGCACCGATCACCATCTCCATCAAATCCGAGTGCAACATCTGCTTGGGTCTCCAGAATCTTGTCCCGCATAGCATGAAGCATCACCATGTCTTCCGGGTTTGGATTGTAGTTGGGAAATGAGTGATCAAGTGCCGTGTCCATAGGAACGACCTCTACTCCGCAACGCTCCAGAACCTGAGGCGCAAAAGCACCCGCCGTTCCATTGCCGCAGGCTGCAATTGCTTTGATTTTTCGTTTAAATGGCGGGCGGTTGGAAAGGGAGCCAATGTAGGTTTCTGCAAAACCTTCCACAAATTCGTATGACCCACCGCTTTTCAGCTTCCAATCGCCATTAAGGACAATGTCTCTGAGTTGCCCCATCTCATCAGGTCCGAAGGTCAGTGGACGTTCGCAACCCATTTTCACACCGGTCCAGCCGTTGTCATTGTGTGATGCAGTCACCATCGCAACCGACGGAACGTCAAGTTCAAACTGCGCGAAATAGGCGACCGGCGAGAGCGCAAGCCCGATATCTTTCACCCGTGCACCAGCGGCCATCAAGCCGGTGACAAGTGCATGTTTTATCGACATGGAATAACTGCGATAGTCGTGACCGGTCACGATGTCGGGTCCGGCTCCCAATTCCTGGATGAGTGTACCCAATCCCATTCCCAACGCCTGAATGCCCATCAGGTTCAGTTCGGGATCTTTTTCGGATTCGGGGTGGCCAAACCACCAGCGGGCATCATACTCGCGAAATCCGGTCGGTTTGACCAGCGGCGTCACTTCAAACTCATGGGTATTTGGAGGGACGCGTGAATTGGTTTTTGGAAACATGAAAGTCCCTTGATTCGCATTTAAGGCAAAGTAATGTCAGTGCTGACATTTCACGTCAAACAATGACATGCAACCCTATTGCGAAAGAATAAGTTGGCGATTTTTGACTTCAAAACCTTTGAGTTGTCCGAGAAAGGACATCCCCAGTAATGTATTGTCCAAAGCCCGGTCGCTCAAAACGGCTGCCCGGACATTTTTGACGCGGACCCGTCCAATCTCAATCCGATCAATTACAACTGCCGCAGCTTTTGTCGTTCCGTTTGCTGTATTGACCCTGTGCTTGAAATCGGAAGGCTTGAGTAAAATGCCCAAACGCCTTGCTGTGGATTTGTTGATTGCTACGGTGGTCGCTCCGGTATCTACCAGAACTTCGACGCGTCGGCCATTCATCTTGGCTGCTGTCACAAAATGGCCGCTGGGATCCATTTTTATTCGGGTTTTTCGGCCGACATAGCTGATTTCCTGTTCTTCAGGCTCTTCAACTTCGAGCTTGGTTACCCTTTGTGTGCTTCGAGAATTTTGCTGAATGTCGACTTTGTCTGGCTCTGTTTGCCTAAAAGTCGCATATTGGTCGAGGCCCATGGCTGTAACCACGGAAATTACTGCAAAACCGGTAACATATCGCCACATGACAACCTCTGGGAACTGGATTTCTCTGATTTTAAACCTGATTGGATAAATGATCCCTAAGTTTCACCGTGTTTGACACAATTGCGCCATGGCAAGTTTGAGTTTGGGTTAATGGATGGTGAATAATCAGTGTTCAAGGAAATGGATGCATGCTTGGTCTGGCAACTGATTATCTGATAATCATCTTGAAACGATTCTGAAAATTACGGATTTCAATCAGCAGCCATGCCAAGCAGCAAACCGATCAGATGGATTTTTCTTGCAATTCTTTGGTTGCTCTTTGCTTTTCCGCAAACAGCACTGGCCAACTGGCGCGAAGACATAGGCGTATTCAGGATAGGCATTGTTACAGGGAGTGATATTGCCGGAAATCTGGCCCGCAGTGAACCTTTTCGGTTAGCTGTTTCTGAAGCCCTGGAAATGGATGTAGAATTTTTTCCTGCTTCCGGCAGTAAAGTCCTGATTGATGCCCTCGTTGCCGAAAGGATTGAGTATGCAATTCTATCCGCGTCCGGATATGCATTGGCTTCTGTGCGGTGCGAGTGCGTAGAGCCTCTTGTAATTCCCAGATCCTCTGACAGTACAGACGGATACCACCTGGTCGCGTTGACACGTAATGGAAGTGTTTTTGATCCGAAGAAATTGTCCGGCAAAGCAGTGGCGATGGTTTCGCGTGAAGCAATTGTTGGGGAGGCGTTCGCAAAATATCTTCTGGAAAAGGAATTTGAGACCAATACTGGAGAAATAACCTTTCGGGCCAGGGAATCTTCGGAAGCAACACAGCAGGCATTCATAGATGGGGATTTTGATGTTCTTATTGGATGGAGTTCTTTGACGGGTGACCCTGGCGTTGGGTATACACGCGGTACACTGAACCAGATCGCTGGTAAATTGCCACAAGGATTGCAGTCATATCGCATCGGGTGGAAGTCACCCTCTATCCCGCATCGTCCCCACGTATTGAGAAAGAACCTTCCCGGCGAGGCAAAGACAAGGTTGCGCGATGTTTTGGTAAATCTGTTTGAACGGGACCCGGTAGCCTATGATTCGATTGAGCCGGTTTACGGTGGCGGTTTTACCGCAGCACGCGAAACTCGGTTTCGAGACCTTATCGATTTCCTGAAATCCTATGATGTGAAGTCGCCGGAAGATGCTGAAGCTGCGGTCGGCTCGATAGATTCTCCCGACTGAAAGTGTCTAGCAGTCAGGACAAGTAACCGGACCGGCTTTCCTGGGCCGCAGATACATTTGTTCAGACAATTCAATTGCCGCGTCGTCAAATTTCAGGGTGCTTCCGTCAAAAGTGAGGAAGCTGAAAGCAGGTGAGTGATCTGTGGTGACCTTGGTGGAAACAAGAAACGTTTCCTCGATTCTGATTGGTTCAGGAATAGGGTAGATTGTTCCTTGAGCTGGTTTTTCACCGCCATTGCGGGCAAAACTCCACCCTACCTTCGCAACTCCGTTTTCATCAATTTCAACTCCGACGATTGAAATTTTTACGGTGTCATCATAGGGAACCATAATCCGGTTAGCGATATCAGTCAGCTGACCCATGCTGGCAGCGGTGTAGTCGGAATCTTGTGCGACCAGGTCGGCCACAGCACTGGAAATCCTCGATACTTTTCTATCAACCGCAACTGCGAGCGAAATTTCCAGAGTGCCTATGAACAGCAGAAGCAAAATGGGAACAATAAGTGCGAACTCAACGGCCGCAATACCCTTCTTGTCCTTAAGAAAACCGCCTTTCGCTTCTCGAAGATCGGACGGTTTGCTATTATGCGGGCTCTTGAACATTTTGGTCCATCCAGTTTGAAATTTGTCCAGTTTATTGATCCTATTCATAAGGTTCGGTCCTTGTGACAGACACGACTTGGATCAGAGAATAATTTCCGCCCGGAGTATAAAGCATAGGCGCTGAGAAATTTGTGAACACCGGCCATTTGTATTGTGCACTCAGCTGAATGATCTGACGTGCACCTGGGCCACCGGGATAAGCGTTGCCTGGCAGGTTTCCATCATCATCGGGTGCCGCAGGGTCTGTTAAATCGGCGTAGTCAGCTGCGATCTGCAGTTCGGTCCTTACATTCGCGCAGTCAAACATTACTACCAGACGATCACAAAATACGTCCCGAAACTCCTGTTCGGTTGTAGCGGTGTTGAATTGTCCTGTCCGGAACAGCCGGGTCACGTCATCAATTGTTGTTTCAAGATACTGACCGGCAAAAAAGAAGAGAGATGATTCGATAATCGCGAATATCAACATGAAGAATGGGCCGCCAATTAGAGCAAACTCAACAGCGGTCACACCGTCTTCCGATTTGTTAAACCGACGGACAATTTTCGGATAGGAAACAAAAAGTGGCAAGCGCATAATTCGATCCTGTTATTGGGTTCGGAAATACAATAATGGCGATGAGATTATCATTTGTATGTTTCCGAAACCTTTAACATTTTCAGAAATCCCGGGTCTTCAGTTAACGGACCATTAACTAAGGATGTGGGTGTCCACCTGTACAAAATATTTTTAGGAAGTCTGGCGTTTAATCTGAATTTGCTTCAGACAGCTGATTTCTTGTTTCGATTTGTGTTGAGGCAAATCCAAATGCTGAACTATCATCACCGATCGTCAAAGTCGGTTCGCAGACAGGAGCGCATGCCATGGTTGAGCGGCTTTCGCGGCGATAAATCCTAACCGTGTTGGTTTCGCTTCCTGTTACCACGACGTTACGATCAACAATTGCGTCACCGACTTCATCCAGTACAATCAGGTTTGTCACACCAAACGAACGTCCGGTTAAAACCAGAGTTTGTTGATCCTCGACAGTCGCGTCGACAATTGAGGGATTGCCAACAATTATGGTTGCGGCTGGCCGTGAAACTCTGAAGACTTTTGCCTGGTCAACGATAACCACAACGGATTTTTCCGATCCAGCCTTTTCAGCTGCTCCGGCGTTTTCAAAGGGTACTGTTACGGACAAAATGCCGGTAACAAGGGATGCGGCGAGAAATTTGTACATGTTTCGCTCCAATAGCTCTCGCTGCATAATCGGTTATTTTGGTGAACGAAGCCTTAATTTATTGGCCAATTCTTACTCCCTTATTCTGAGGTTCGTTGATCGCCTATATATATATAATGACTCGCGATTACCTGCTCTTGATTGATTACAATTGCGAGCAAAAAATTTTACAGCAATTAACGCTGAATGAGCGAATTTCAAATTAACCGACAGGTAACCATCCAAGTTAAGCTCTTCTCAATTCATCGCTCGTATATTCGGTTTCAGATCAGGAATAACTTGATCGAAAAATAGTGTTAAACACTTTGAGTTTAAGGAGCACAAAATGAAACTCGTAGCACGCTTTGTAAAAAATGAATCAGGTGCAACAGCTATTGAATATGGCTTGATTGCAGCTCTTATTTCTGTTGCAATCATCGGTGGAGCAACTGCTCTGGGTACCGGCATCAACGCAACATTCAACTCAATCGACGCTGAACTTGCTACTGCAAGCTAAGCTTAATCGATTTAATCGAATGAGGGCCGGTGGTTTTCCACCGGCCCTTTTTTTTGACTTCCGGTCGGGGGAGTAATGTTAAACTTTTTTTATAAGGTTTGAATGTATTCAGGTGTTAATTAAATCTGGAGCGAACTCATGCTCGAAAGCAGCCTGATACTATTTTTTCCCTTTCTAATGATCTACGCCGCAATTTCGGATCTGTTTTCCATGACCATATCCAATAAGGTATCGCTTATTTTGATGGCCGGTTTCATGGTATTTGCCTATTTGATCGGAATGGACTGGCAAACGATTGGTTGGCACTGGGTGATGTTTGCAATTGTTTTGTCAGTTGGTTTCGGGCTGTTTGCCATTGGTGCGATCGGGGGCGGGGATGCCAAACTTGCCGCATCGACAGCTTTGTGGTTCGGATGGGAGCATATTCTTGAATATGTTTACATTTCCTCGATTCTCGGAGCAATTTTGACACTACTCGTTGTATTCTTCCGCGCTCAGCAGCTTCCAATTCGTGTCAGCGGCATCGAATGGATAGAAAGAATATACAAAACGGACAACGGTATTCCTTACGGTATAGCATTGGGAGCAGGAGCGTTGCTTGTTTATCCTGGCACTCCCTGGATGCAGTACGTATTCGATGCCGCCGGCAAAATTTAGGCTGAAAATTTTATACAGCAATTTGAAAGCCCGTTCCGAAAGGTTCGGGCTTTTTGCATTGGGGAACAAACCGTCTTCAGGGTTAACAAACTGTTCATTAAAAAATTCAGGAATTCATTAACCATAAATACACCATTGCTGACGCATCATCCCTGAGAGTGGAAGCCTACGGGCTTTGTCGAAAGTACAAGAGGTAAACAGATGAAAGTAGCTCAACTCGCAGTATTGGGTGTAGCAGGCGTTGCAGCGGTGGGAGCCGGCTACATTGGTTACAACCTCAGCAATCAGCCAGAACAGATTCGCGAAGTCGTCGTGGAGAGCCCGAAGGTAGAACTGGAGCAGGTTCTGGTGGCTGCACGCAACATCTCTTTGGGAACATCATTGAAACAGGAAATGGTCGAGTGGCGGTCCTGGCCGAAAGAAGGAATTGTCGAGGGTTACATCACTAAGTCGGAAAAACCCGAAGGTTTGCTGGTCGACGATGATCCTGCGATCGCACGTTCACCTTTTTACATTGGCGAACCAATTCGCGAAGGCAAACTGGTTCGTGCCGGTCAAGGGTATATGTCAGCAATTCTGCCGTCAGGACAAAGGGCTATCGCAACATCGATTTCTACTGCAACAAGTGCGGGCGGGTTTATCCTGCCTAACGACCGTGTTGACGTAATTATGACCCGCCGGGCTGATGAAGATGAGGGGGGCGATTTCATAACAGAAACAATTCTTGAGAATGTCCGAGTTCTGGCAATTGATCAGACAATTGAAGAAAAGGACGGCGAATCTGTCGTTGTCGGTGAAACAGCGACGCTTCAACTTTCACCCGATCAGGCGAAAATCTTGATTGTTGCCCAGCAAATGGCAGACCGTCTGGCACTATCGCTGCGTTCGTTGGAAGACAGCGGCGACAAAAAGACGACGGCAGCTGAGTATCTGTTGAGCGGAAGCCGGGGCAATGGACGTATCCGTGTGATCAAATACGGAAACAGCAAAGACGTATTGGCAGGGGCGACGAATGCAAACTGACAACAAAAATTTCATCCTATTGGGGTCTGGTATAATGCGTAAGTTAAACAAGATATTTATTCTGACATTCGCTGTAACGGCTATGCTGTTTGCGATTGATCATCCAGGATCCGGTGCCGGGAATGCACACGCGAACTATCTGAAAATTAAATCAGCCGCCATTGGAAAAACCAAAACAGTCAAGGTTGGTTTGAACAAATCATTTGTGATCGATTTGCCGGGAGATGCACACGATATCCTCGTCGCAAACCCGGAAGTGGCCGATGCGATTACGAGAACATCAAGAAGAATATATGTATTTGGCAAGCAGGTCGGATCGACAAACCTGTTTATCTTCGATTCTTCAGGAGCACAATTGCTTAACCTCAACATCGAGATAGAACGCGATGTCGAAGGACTTGAAGAGAATCTGAAGAAGTATATTCCCGGCTCTGATGTAAAGGTTGAAGTTGTTAGCGACAATGTCATTCTGACAGGGACCGTTCCGACACCTCAAGCGTCTGCCCGGGTTGTTCAACTTGCCCGTGCATTCATCACAGGTGGTGAGGCGACAACAAACCAGTTTAACCAGAGTTTTGGCGGGTCGGCTTCCAATGGCGGGACGGTGATTTTTGACCAGGAAGATCGTCAGGAGAGCCAAATTGTAAATCTCCTGAGGATTGACGGTGAAGACCAGGTCCACCTGAAAGTAACAATCGCGGAAATTCAGCGCACAATTGTAAAGCAACTTGGGGTTGATTTGGCCGCTACCGGCTTGTCAGTTGGAAACATTGATATTGGCGGCTTGACCGACAATCCGTTTGGCTTGGGCCCCTTCGCCAGCAGTACAAGTGGCAATGCAAGATATACTGGCTCCGGTGGAGAAACAATTGATGGAATCTTGAGAGCACTAGACCGTGCAGGGGTTCTGCGCACACTGGCGGAACCTTCACTTACAGCAATTTCTGGAGAAAGCGCATCCTTTTCCGTGGGTGGAGAATACAATATTCTGGAATCAGCCACCGTTTCGGGTGCCGTAATATCTCCACTGGTTGGACAACCAAACGGTGCACTTGAGGCAACATCACGGACAGTGGAATATGGTGTATCACTCTCGTTTACACCGGTAGTATTGGGTCCGGGCAGGATTAGCCTGCGAATTAGGACCGAAGTTTCAGAACCTACAACAGAGGGCGCCTTTGTAGTCGGGAGGTTTGGTTCGTTCAGTTCTCAGACATCACCTGGCGTTCGTCGCCGACAAGCTGAAACGACGGTTGAACTCCCATCAGGCGGATCAATGGTTCTAGCCGGCCTTCTGAAGGACGATGTTCGTCAGGCGGTATCAGGTTTCCCCGGCCTTAGCAAAGTACCGGTATTGGGTACGTTGTTCCGCAGCCGTGAATTCCAACGCTATGAAACCGAACTGGTGGTAATTGCCACCCCTTATCTTGTACGTCCGGTTGCCCGGCAAAAACTGGCACGTCCCGACGACAATTTTCAGCCTAGTGCAGATGGCGCAGCCAACTTTCTGGGTCGGTTAAACCGTGTTTACGGCAAGGTGGAAGGCGATCTTCCGGAAGGCCGGTATCATGGAAAAGTGGGTTTTATCTTCAAATGATAATCCAGGTTTATGGAGCGAAAAAATGTCTCGAGTCTTGAAAAACATGAAACCCGAAAACAGCGGCAGTGAGAAAATGAAAAAGATCAGCAGAAAATCTTCGATAGTTGTTTTGGCGTTGGTCCTGGGCGGCTGTGCCTCATTTCAGAGGGACCACTTCACAGTTGGTTCTGTTCCTGAAGATTATCGGACCAAACATCCAATTGTGGTTTCACAATCAGAAGTGGTCACAGACCTGATCGTTTCGCCGCATATGAAAACCATGTCCTTCAGACAGCAAAACGTGGTCACGGCTTTCTTGAGCAGATTCCGCAGATCCGGTGCGAAGGAGATTAGGGTCGTACTTCCGGCCGGATCACATAACGAGGCGGCAGCGCGTCGGGTTGGTAGTGATATCGTCGGGCACATGAAAGAGGAACGGATTGATACTTCGCAGATCAAAGTTGTCCGTTATCATGCATCAAATCATGGAGAGGCGGCAACAATTCGCCTTTCATTTGATACAGTTTCTGCAGATTTGACCCATGAATGTGGTCAGTGGAACGAAGATCTTGTCGAGACATCTGAAAACCGGAATTACGGGAATTTCGGGTGTGCAACGCAAAACAATCTGGCCAAGATAATTGCAGATCCGGAAGACCTGATCAGCCCGCGCGGCGAATCAGAGATCGATGCGGAACGTCGCGATAATGTAATCAATGACTGGCGCGAAAATGGAACACCGTCATTACCAAGTCTCCTTTAGGTTGATTGGGTAACGAAGAAAAGTTCAGAGGAAAGAGTAATGTCAATGAACGCTCAGCAGGAAGACATGGTCCCACAACAAGCACCGGAAGAACATTCTCAGGGTAACTTGACTGATGTTCGCCCAATTCCGCGCATCACAATACAGTGTTTTTGTGAGACAGAAGGTGTACGCCAAACACTGGAAACCGCGGCAGGTGACCGTAGAATGGCAAGAACCCATACTTCTGTAAATCTCGGAGGAATACCTGGTGCTGTAGAATATTATGCGACAGCGCCCACTCCGAACCTGGTAATCATAGAAAGTCGTCAGACCGGAGATGCATTACTTTCAGAATTGGAAAGATTGGCTGGAGTTTGTGATTCAGATACGCGTGTCATCGTTATCGGACATTTTAACGATATCCTGATGTATCGCGAATTGATGACAAGCGGCATCTCCGAATACCTTGTGGCACCGATTACGATGGCGGATATCATGTCATCGATATCAGGTGTTTTCATGAACGAAGAAACCGGTCCAATCGGCAAGGTCTATGCTTTCATTGGGGCCAAGGGCGGATGCGGTTCCTCTACGATTTGTCACAATATCGCCTGGACAATTTCCTCTGTATACAGCAACGAAGTTGTTCTGGCAGATCTGGACCTGGCATTTGGAACTGCAAACATGAACCTGGACCAGGACCCTACACAGGGAATAGCAGATGCTGTTTTCTCTCCGGATCGGGTAGACGATATTCTCATGGATCGATTGTTGTCAAAATGCGCCGAGCATTTGAGCCTGCTTGCAGCACCTTCGACACTTGAAAGAACCTACGATTTTGATTCTCAGGCATTTGCTCCAATATTGGAAATTGTCCAAAAGAGTGCGCCATGCGTGATCGCGGACATTCCAAACCAGTGGAACGGATGGACAAAGCAGGTTCTTGCAACTGCAGATGAAGTGATCATTACAGCTGAACCTGAGTTGGCTAATCTGCGAAACGCCAAAAATCTAGTGGATACAATTACTGAAATCAGGCCGAACGATGAAATGCCGAAACTGGTGATGAACCGCGTTGGTGTTCCAAAGCGGCCGGAAATTGCAGTTGCCGATTTCAGTAACGCGATCGGAATAGAGCCATCTTCAGTAATTCCATTTGACCCGGCATTGTTCGGAACTGCATCAAACAATGGGCAGATGCTTTCAGAAGCAGACCCCAAAAGTTCCGTTGCGGATATGGTCATGGATCTTACGCAGGTTTTGACGGGGAAGGCTGAAGTGAAAACTGAAAAGAAAAGTCCGTTTGATTTTCTCAAGAATATCAAACGTAGCAAGAAGTAATATCACACTGAAAACAGGTAGCGGATAATCAGATGTTTGGTAAACGCGGTAACAATATTGACAGCATAGACAAGAAACCTCCCAATGAGGATTCTACTGAGGTTCCTGTCGTACAAGAAGAAACACCGACAGTTGCCGCGCCGCCTATAGCACCCGCGGCTGCCAAAGTTGCAAACCCACTTGTTCCGGTCGATGTGGTTGAGGAAAAGTCTGAAGAATATTATGACACGAAAACCAGTGTGTTTTCTGCTCTGATCGACACGATTGATCTTGGACAGCTTGCGCAGATGGATCCGGAAGCTGCACGCGAAGAAATTCGGGATATTGTCAACGACATAATCTCAATCAAGAACCTTGTAATGTCGATTGCAGAACAGGAAGAGATTCTTGAAGATATTTGCAATGATGTTCTGGGTTTTGGCCCGCTGGAGCCGCTTTTGGTGCGCGATGATATCGCGGACATCATGATCAACGGCGCTAAAAATTCATTTATTGAGGTGGACGGCAAGGTTGAAAAAGCCAATGTCAGATTCCGTGACAATACGCAGCTGATGAATATTTGCCAGCGAATTGTTAGCCAGGTTGGGCGCCGAGTTGATGAATCAAGCCCGATCTGTGATGCGCGACTTGCGGATGGCTCCCGGGTGAACGTTATTGCGCCGCCTCTGGCGATTGATGGCCCCGCATTGACAATCCGGAAATTCAAAAAGGACAAGCTTACACTGGATCAGCTTGTTAGTTTTGGTTCAATTACACCAGAAGGCTCTACGATCCTGCAGATCATCGGCAAGGTTCGTTGTAATGTAATTATTTCAGGCGGCACGGGTTCAGGCAAGACCACCTTGCTCAACTGTATGAGCGCGTATGCC
The DNA here is from genome assembly GCA_051009575.1 of Rhizobiaceae bacterium. Classification (GTDB taxonomy): domain Bacteria; phylum Pseudomonadota; class Alphaproteobacteria; order Rhizobiales; family Rhizobiaceae; genus JAALLB01. The sequence continues at coordinate 47,342 of JBPCWL010000096.1, read as the reverse complement.
GGAAATGAAGAACGGATCATTACCTGTGAAGATTCTGCTGAATTGCAACTTCAGCAGCCGCATGTGGTGAGATTGGAAACCCGCCCTCCAAACCTGGAAGGGGAAGGCCAAATCACAATGACGGATTTGGTCAAGAACTGTCTGCGGATGCGTCCGGAGCGCATTATCGTTGGTGAGGTGCGTGGCTCCGAAGTATTTGACCTGTTGCAGGCGATGAATACCGGTCACGACGGCTCCATGGGAACCATTCACGCAAACACACCTCGAGAGTGCCTGAACCGGATTGAATCAATGATTGCAATGGGTGGATTTAGCCTTCCGGCCAAAACAGTGCGCGAGATTATTGTTGGCTCCATTGATGTCATCATCCAGGCGGCGCGCTTGCGGGATGGTTCGCGGCGGATCACGCATATTACCGAAGTACTCGGCATGGAAGGTGAAGTCATCACGACACAGGACCTGTTTGTTTACAAGATTGACGGTGAAGATGCCAATGGAAAGCTTCTCGGCAAGCATGTTTCGACAGGGATCGGGCGTCCGGCATTTTGGGATCGTGCACGTTACTATAACGAAGAAGTAAGGTTGGCAGCGGCCCTCGACGCTTCAAACGAAGAGATACAGCAAGTCTAGAGTTGGGTTTTGAAATGTTTGGAATTGATGCCACTATATTAGCCTTCATCGGCCTTGTTTGCCTGGCAGCTGTTGGGATTGCATATGCTCTGCTTTTCAATCGAGTTGAAAACGAGCGTACACAGGACCGCAGGGTTAAAAACATCAGGAACAACAATGCTGATCGCGACACAAGGATAAAAGCCGAGGCCAATAAGGCCACCGCGGCAAAGAGAAAACAATCGCTGCAAAAATCACTGCGGGAACTCGAAGAAAGTACGAAGGCCAAAGATCCAAACAAGGTGGGATTGAAAGATCAGCTACGGCAGGCCGGAATGTCCACCACCGTAAAGCAGTTTTATATTTACAGTGTGATTTTTGGAATCATTTTTGGTATTGCAGTTTTCCTTTTCAGCCAAAATACCTTTATGGGTGGTGCTGCATTGGTAATTGGGTTGGTCGGGATTCCAAGGTGGTTCGTCGGGTTTAAAAAGAAACGCAGAATGAATGCGTTTTTGGAAGAGTTCCCCAATGCGGTTGATGTGATCACGCGGGGTATTAAGGCCGGCCTTCCTCTGAACGATTGCCTGGGAATTATAGCGGCCGAAGCCAAAGAACCAGTCAGAACCGAATTCAAACGCATCATTGAAACCCAGCAGATGGGTATTCCAATGACAGAAGCCATCCAGAAACTTTTCAAGAATGTCCCTCTCACAGAGGCAAACTTCTTCGGCATTGTAATATCAATCCAGCAAAGTGCCGGTGGTAACCTCTCTGAGGCATTGAGTAATCTTTCAAAGGTTTTGCGCGACCGTAAGAAAATGAAAGCAAAAATCAAAGCCATGTCTGCGGAAGCTAAGGCATCCGCTGGCATCATCGGCTGTCTGCCCATCATCGTGACCATCCTGATTTACATCACCACACCAGCATATATTTCCCTGCTTTTCACCGAGCAGACCGGAAATCTTATTCTTCTGGCATCAGGGATATGGATGTTCATCGGCGTCATGGTAATGCGCGGAATGATCAACTTTGACTTCTAGAAATCCGCTGGGCGGATAAGAGGAAAACTGGTAATATGGAACAACTCCTTGGCTCCCTGACCGAACCGCAAACGATCCTGTCAATTCTGGCAGCGGTTGCGGTTTTCGCAACCATAATCACGCTTGCGATGCCGGTGCTTCAGAAAGATGAGCTGGGAAGCCGGATGAAAGCGGTTGCCATCGAGCGAGACAAGATCAGGGCGCGGGAACGTGCCCGTTTGGCTGAACAGGAACAAAAAGGCAAACTCAAACAATCCAACGAAGGTTTTACCCAGAATTTGGTCGACAGACTAAACCTGAAAAAAGCTATTGCCGACGAGAATACATTCCTGGATTTGGTAAGGGCTGGCTATCGTCAGCAGTCCCACATTAATATTTTTCTCGCACTCAAGGTATTTCTACCGATCTGCTTTGCGTTGATAGCGGCAGTCTATCTGTTCTTCCTCTCACCGGCTGAGCGGTCTGCCCTTATGAATATGGCCGTTATTCTTTTCGCCGCTGCAGGTGGATTTTACCTTCCATCCATTATGGTCAAAAACAAGATAGCCAAGCGCCAACTTTCAATTCGCCGAGCATGGCCGGATGGACTGGATCTAATGCTGATTTGCGTTGAATCCGGAATGTCGCTGGAAGCTACATTGAAGAAAGTTGCGGTCGAGGTTGGGCTTCAATCGCCGGAACTTGCAGAAGAGTTGACGCTGACAACCGCAGAACTGTCATATCTTCAGGAGAGACGGCAGGCGCATGAGAATTTTGCCAAACGCACCGGGCTCGAGCAGGTCAAAGCGGTTACAATGGCTCTAATCCAGGCTGAGCGTTACGGTACGCCGCTTGCAACGGCACTCCGTGCCCTGTCTCAGGAAAGTCGCGATATGCGTATGGCGGAAGCAGAGAAAAAAGCAGCTGGACTGCCGCCGAAACTGACAGTGCCAATGATCATTTTCTTCCTGCCGGTACTGTTTGCTGTGATCCTTGGACCTGCCTTTATGCAGATTTCAGATCTTTAGGAAGTAAATTAATCTTCCGACAATTCCGTTGATGGACAACGCGTCGAGAATACCACTCCCAGCATTCATTTGCCTGCCGGATTTGCGATATCTGTTCACTACAGTTGAATAGCTGTCGGGTATTTATTGTTCGGCAGTTTTTTCCGAATCTGTATTTTTTAGGAGACTCCAAGCGCTTTGCTGGGAAAGCATTTGCCTCAGGAATGCAATGTTTTCTTCGGCCTCCGCTTGAGGAAGTTCTCCACGGGCAATGTTTTCAGCTTCCTGGAAATTGCCCTGCAAGCCTACAACCAATGCAAGGTTCTGGCGAACGCGGCTGTCCGCACCGGGTTGTTTGATAGCTTTTCGAAGATAGGTTTCCGCTCCCCTGAGATCTCCGGTCAACACATAGGACATGCCCAGGTTTGAAAGAACCGAAGGTTCATTCGGCACGATATCCAGCGCCTTACGATAATACGTACGGGCTTCCTGGGAACGATCCAGTTGGTCAAGAATAGCACCTTGCGCGGAAAACAACTTCCAGTCCGGTCGGTCAGGGCGTTGCGCCCGCTCGATGACTTTCAATGCCTTTGCGAAATTGCCGGTTGCGGCCAGTGCCTTGCCGTATGCTGACAAGACATCATTGTCTTCGGGGTGATGAATGACCATCTGCTGCATTACAGCCAAAGCCTGTTCATTTTTCCCGGTCGCCCGCAACACGTTTGCGTAATAAAGGCCTGTATTTTTGTCACGCGGGCTCTTTGCATAGCGTTTGCCAAACCGACTTGCGGTATGATTCAACTCTTGAACGGTCATATGTTCGATCGATTTACCGCGCGAACCGATTGATCCAGTTGTTGTCGGATCTTTCGCGCAGGCAGAGAGCGCTAACGAACCTGCGGTTACAAGCATGATAGCTGTTGTTGATTTGAAGAATTTCGTTTTGCCCATGGCCTGCCCGTTAAATCCGCTGCAAAATGGTTCCGACAAGGAAACTGATTCTTCCATAAATATTCTGTTAACCCTAACGGATCGTTAATTTTGGTTAACAGCAGCACGGAGACAACATGTCTGATCTAACGATTTCAAAATCAAGGGGAAAAGCAGTGCCGGTTCACCTAATCAAGGCTGGTGAACTCCCCCAATCTGTGAGTATTCCGCCATTCGGTCATTCCTGGGCGAAAGCCAACAAATTTACCGGTGAAACAGGAAAACTGCTCATGGTTCCAGACGACAAAGGGAAAATTGGCCGGGTTTTATATGGAGTAGGGGATGCTTCCCAGCCCCTGGTTACAGGTGGCCTGGGGTCGCGGTTGCCACCAGGGAACTATCGTTTTTGCGAAAACGATCTGGATCCGCATTTGACAGCTTTAGGGTGGATGCTTGGTGCATATTCATTCGGAGACTACAAAAAGACAAAATCCAGAGAAGCGAAACTTGTCCTGTCCGACGGGGTAGATCGGAAAAGACTTGAGCGGGAGGCAGAGGCTGCATTCCTGGCCCGAGATCTGATCAACACGCCTGCCAATGATCTTGGTCCTGATGAACTTGAGGTAGTCATAAGAAAACTCGGAAGAAGACACAAGGCAACCGTATCTGTTGTCAAAGGGGATGCATTATTGAAGAAGAATTTCCCGATGATTCACGTAGTTGGTCGCGCCAGTGTCAACGCGCCGAGACTAATTGATCTCAAATGGGGAAATTTGAAACATCCGAAGGTAACTTTGGTCGGCAAGGGAGTCATATTTGATTCAGGAGGACTCAATATAAAGCCGGCCGCCGGTATGCTTTTGATGAAAAAAGACATGGGAGGAGCGGCTAATGTGATCGCATTGGCCAAAATGATTATGGAAGCGAAACTGCCGGTCAGGTTACGTCTGCTTGTTCCTGCAGTGGAAAACGCAATTTCGGGTAATGCCTTCCGTCCAGGAGATGTCCTGTCCAGCCGCAAGGGATTAACCGTTGAAATAGGCAACACCGATGCCGAAGGCCGCTTGGTGTTGGGCGACGCATTGGCCCTTGGTGATGAGGAAAAACCCGATCTCATGATCGACATGGCTACTTTGACTGGTGCAGCGAGGGTGGCTCTGGGGCCAGACCTCCCGCCATATTATACCGATGACAGTGAACTTTGTGATGCGATTAGGCAGGCTGCGGATATCAACCACGATCCGCTGTGGCCAATGCCCCTTTGGACACCTTATCAAAAGATGCTTGCCTCTAAGGTTGCCAATGTAAACCATATCGCACCCGGTGGGTTTGCCGGATCAATTACTGCTGCTCTATTTCTATCCCGTTTCGTTGAAAAATCGCGTTCCTGGGCGCATCTGGATATTTTTGGATGGGTCCCGACGGCAAAGCCATGGGCGTCGGTCGGGGGTGAAGCGCAAGGTATAAGAGCCCTTTTTGAGGTGATTTCAAGACGATACTGACGGTGACAGTCATAGATGATTGATTTCGGAAGCGTAATGAAGCTAAATTCAATCCATGAACAAAGTCGAGATTACTCCGGCCCAATCACTGAAGTTGTGGCATGATGTGTCGCTGGCACTTGTGCGCGATGGTACACGCGATTTAACCCAACGCCAGTTGGCGATTTTGCTGGTCGTGTATCTGGAACCGCCGCCACACACCGTTAGGGGTCTGGCTGAATACCTAGGAGTAACGAAACCGGTGATTACCCGTGCCCTTGATACTATGGGTCGAATGAAACTGCTGCAGCGTCGCCGGGATGAGCGTGACCGCAGAAATGTCATCATCAGCAGGACAGTTGAGGGAGCCCTTTTTGTCGAAAAACTGGCTGATTTGTTGTCCGAGAAGGCCGGAGAACTTCGATGAACACATCATTCCCGACGTTGGACCCACTTGATCGAAGACTAAATTTGCTCGACGGTTCAGGAAAACTGATTGAGAGCGCGGGGACTCCCGCAGCAATAAACGTCGCTTTTACAGAGTTGCGCGAACAACCGGCAAATTCTTGTGCAATCGACACGCAGTTGATGTTTGGCGAGACTGTAAAAGTGCATGATATCCAAGATGGATGGGCATGGGTCCAGGCAGATCGTGACAACTATGTTGGATGGCTGGAAGCTTCTGTTCTGGTTCATGAGCCTAAACCCGCAACACATCTTGTTTCGGTGCCCAGAACGTTTTTTTATCCTGAACCGGATTTGAAGCTACCGCACAAAGGTATGCGATCCATGGGGAGCGCGCTTCGCGTTGTGGGTGAAACTGATAACCGTGGCACCCATTATGTTTTGCTGGAAACCGGCGAAGCAGTCATTGCCAGTCATATACGGCCCATTGGTCAAAACGATGAAGATTTTGTTTCGGTAGCCGGGTGTCTGATACATACACCTTATTTATGGGCGGGAACCACTGCATTTGGACTGGACTGTTCGGGCCTTGTCAAACTTTCACTTTTCATGTGCGGGAAGAATGTGCTTCGCGATTCTGACATGCAGGCAGCGACGATAGGCGAAGAAGTTGATGCTGGAGCGAATTACGAAAATGTAGAGCGTGGTGATTTTGTTTTCTGGCGTGGCCATGTAGGAATTTGCGAAGGGCCGGATCAGCACGGCATTCAAATGTTTCTCCACGCAAATGGGCACACCATGAGTGTAACTCGTGAACCGCTGGCCGGAGCAATCGAACGCATAGCATATCTTTATGAAAATCCGATTGGCGTCAGGCGGAACTGATACTAGCGTGGTGCAAGGCTGCACCACCCGGGTCAATCACCTAGTAACCAGCCTGACGGTCAACTAGATTTTGTAATTCGTGCCCTGCTTCATAGCGTTGTATCTGCTCTTCAACATACCGGCCAAGTGCAACAACGTCAGAATCTGAAGCCACGTGCGGAGTCAGGATGGCATTGTCAAACCTCCATAACGGGCTATCAGCGGCGAGAGGCTCGGTTTCAAACACGTCAAGTGACACGCTACCGAGGGTTCCGTCTTTCAGACACGACACGATATCAGTTTCCACCTGGCTCTTTCCGCGGCCGGCATTAATGAACACCGGCGAGGGAAGAACCGGATGTTTTTTGAGTTTGGCAAACAGATTGCGACTGAAAATACCTTCGGTGTCGGGAGTCTGCGGCAACAGGCCGACGATATAGTGGTTGCGGCCAAGGAAAGTGTCAGTCTCACTGGCGTCAAAACATTCGATGCCGTCAATGGTTTTCTTGCTGCGGCTCCAGCCGGACACCTTGAAACCGAGCATTTTCAGTTTGCGCACCGCATCCTGTCCTAGCACCCCAAGACCCATAACGCCGACAGAGATTTCGCTTGCTTGTGGTTGGGTAAGCTCTTTCCAATGACTATCACGTTGGGACGCATCATACTGGCGTTGTTGTCGAAGGTGCATCAGGCATTGAAGGCAAACCCATTCACTCATTCTTGTCGTCAGTGTGGAATCCACAAAGCGAACAATTGGTACATTATCTGGCAGCGCGGGATTGGAAAGCACCTTGTCCACCCCGGCCCCTGCGGAGAATATGACCTCGAGATCCGGCATCCGGTCAAACAGGTCATGATCGAATTTCCAAACAAGGGCGTATTTTACGCCGGCAAGACTGTCCGGACGCTCACCCTTGGCCCAGTCTATTGTCGGGCGGCCATCCAAACCATCGCGAATGTTTCCCAGTTTCTCGGCCTCCGTAAAATTTACTGAAAGAAGAAGCGGGGATTTACTCATTGGTTCACCAGTCCGGTTTTGGTTGCCTTGATGTCAAATGCTGCCGCCATCAGCGCGTTTGTATAGTCGGTTTGGGGGCGATCAAAAATCTGTTCCGAAACTCCCTGTTCCACCACTTTGCCGTGGCGCATTACAATCACTTCATTGGCGAGGGCTTTGACCACTCGCAGGTCGTGGCTGATGAACATGTACGCCAGGCCACGCTTTTTCTGAAGGTCACGCAACAAATCGACTACCTGTGCCTGGACGCTCATATCGAGCGCAGATGTAGGTTCGTCCAGCATGACGAATTTGGGCTCCAGAACCATCGCGCGGGCAATCGCAATCCGCTGGCGCTGGCCACCGGAAAATTCATGCGGATATCGATGTCGGGATTCTGGGTCAAGCCCGGTTTCAACAAGCGCGTTGATAACCAGATGTTCTCGTTCTTCCCGATTGAGTTGGCGTTGATGGATGGTGAGACCTTCTGCAATGATTTCTCCGACTGACATGCGTGGAGAGAGTGAACCATAAGGATCCTGAAACACGACCTGCATTTGGTCACGATAGTCACGCATCTGTTTGAAGGAATATTTATTGATATCCTTGCCGATGAATGAAATTCGTCCCTTTGAGGAAATCAAGCGCGTCAAAGCAAGACCGAGTGTGGTTTTACCAGAGCCGGACTCGCCCACAACACCAAGTGTTTGACCCTCACGAAGTTCCACATTGATCCCATCCACCGCCTTCACATGATCAACTGTACGCCGCATCAAACCTTTTTTGATCGGGAACCAGACCTTGATGTCATTGGCCTTCAGGATCACAGGTGAGGAAGTGTCGGTCTTTGGAGGGCTGCCCTTCGGTTCAGCCGACAGGAGATGCTTCGTGTAGGCGTGTTGCGGATTGGCAAAAATCTCTGATGTTTTTCCCTGTTCGACAATTTTACCCTGCTGCATTACGCAACACCTGTCTGATATCCGCCGGACAATCCCCAGGTCGTGTGTAATAAACAGCATGGAAAGTCCGTTTTTCTTTTGTAAATCAGACAGAAGTTCCAGGATTTGTGCCTGTACGGTGACATCCAGTGCTGTTGTTGGTTCATCTGCAATCAACAGTCGGGGTTCATTGGCCAGCGCCATTGCTATCATTACCCTTTGGCGTTGCCCGCCAGACATCTGATGTGGATAAGCATCCAGTCGCTTTTCCGGTTCGTGAATGCCGACCTGTTCCAGGAGTTCAATCACGCGTTTACGGGCGGCATTGCCGGACATGCCTTTGTGCAGTAACAGAATTTCGGCAATCTGCTGTTCAATCGTATGGAGCGGATTAAGCGAAGTCATCGGCTCCTGAAAAATCATTGTTATGTCATTGCCGCGGATTTTGCGTAATTCGTTTTCACGGGCTGTCAGGACATCCTTGCCATTGAAAAAAATTTCCCCGGAAGGATGACTGGCTGCCGGATAAGGCAGAAGTTTCAATACAGAAAGCGCGGTTACTGACTTGCCGGAACCGGACTCACCTACCAAAGCAACCGTTTCGCCCTTGTGAATATTGAGCGATACACGATCCACTGCAGTTGAGGTGTTGCCAGCTTGGGTAAAGGCGACCGACAAATCTTTTATATCGAGCAGGGTTTGGGTCATGGCACTCACTCGAACGTTTTTCGCGGATCAAAGGCATCACGGGTGGCCTCGCCGACGAATATCAGTAATGACAACATCAGTGAGATGACAAAAAACCCGGACATACCGAGCCATGGGGCTTGCAGGTTGTTCTGTCCCTGTTTCAGAAGCTCTCCCAGCGACGCAGAGCCTGGTGGCAGTCCGAAGCCGAGGAAATCAAGTGAAGTCAGTGTTGTAATGGAACCGTTCAGAATAAAGGGCAAAAATGTCAGCGTCGCCACCATCGCGTTTGGCAGAAGATGCCTGAACATGATGGTCCGGTTGTTCACTCCGAGTGCACGGGCCGCATTCACGTATTCGAAGTTTCTAGCACGCAGGAATTCCGCCCGGACAACGCCTACGAATCCGACCCATGAAAACAGCAGCAGGATTCCCAGCAGTATCCAGAAACCCGGGGCGAGAATTGCGGCAATAATCAAAAGCAGATAAAGCACCGGCATAGCCGACCAGATTTCGATAAACCGCTGGAACAGCAGGTCAATCCAGCCACCAAAGTATCCCTGAACAGCACCGGCGGATACCCCGATCAATGCCGAAGCCGCAGTCAGGATCAATCCGAACAGAACAGAAATACGGAAACCGTAAATTACCCGCCCCATGACATCTCGCGCCTGATCATCCGTACCGAGCCAGTTCCAGTTACCCATGATACACGCGGGGTCATCTACGCCAAGCGGATATTGTGCGCACCTTTCTTCCTCGGAATAAAGCCAGCTTGGTTTCGTCGGTGCAGGCTCGGGTATTTCGGTATTCACCGTCCTGAAGGAGTAACGGATGGGTGGCCAAAGCGCCCAGCCGTTTTGTTCGAAGGCTTCATGGATTTCCGGTATTCGATAGTCAGTGAGGGGCAGAAAGCCATCATCTCCCAGAAACACCTCCTCTGGGTAGTCATTAAAGATCGGCGTATAAATAGCACCCTTGAATGAAACCAGGATGGGACGATCATTCGCAATAAATTCTGCAAAAAGCGAAAGTACAAACAGCACCAGGAATATCCAGAGCGACCAGAAACCTCTTCGGTTTGCCCTGAAATTCTGAAGGCGGCGTTGGTTTAGCGGAGACAACCAGGGGTGCTTTGCTGGCGCTGCTGTTAAAATTGCTTCGGTGCTCATCATACTTCCCTCGCTTCAAAGTCGATGCGTGGGTCAATGGTCGTGTAGATAACATCTGAAATCAGGCTGACGAAAAGGCCGATCAACGAAAAGATGTAAAGTGTTGCGAAAACAACTGGATAATCGCGGCCGATAATGCTTTCAAATCCAAGCAATCCCAGCCCATCCAGAGAGAATATCGTCTCGATGAGCAGAGAACCTGTAAAGAAAGATGTGATGAAGGCGGCCGGAAATCCTGCAATGATAATCAGCATGGCATTTCTGAAGACATGACCATAGAGCACCTTCCGTTCGGTCAGTCCTTTGGCACGCGCGGTTTGCACATACTGCTTGCGGATTTCATCCAGAAAAGAATTCTTAGTAAGTAGAGTCGTTGTCGCAAATGAAGACAACGCCATGGCAGTCAACGGTAATGCCAGGTGCCAAAAATAATCGACAATTTTCTCACTGAGGGAAAGTTCCGAGAAATCGTCTGACACAAGACCACGCAGTGGGAACCAGTCAAAGAATGAACCGCCCGCAAAAAGCACCATCAATAGAATGGCAAATAAAAACCCCGGGATAGCGTAGGCAACAATAATGATTCCGCTGGTCCAGATGTCAAAGGCTCCGCCGTCATTTACTGCCTTGCGAATTCCAAGCGGAATTGAAATGCCATAGGATAGAAATGTGATCCACAATCCGAGCGAAATGGAAACCGGCATTTTTTCGATGATCAGATCAATCACCGAAACATTCCGGAAGTAGCTCTCACCAAAATCGAACCGGGAATAATCCCAGATCATTTTGGCAAAACGCTCATGGGCCGGTTTGTCGAACCCGAATTGTTTCTCCAACTGGGCGATGAATTCAGGATCCAGTCCTTGTGCACCGCGATACTTCGAGTTGGACGATGTGACTGAATCAAACTCACCACTGTCCTGAAGTCCGCCATCACCGCCGCCGGAAACACGGTCAGATGCGTTTCCTGCCTGCCCGGTAAGTTCTGCCACAACCCGCTCGACAGGTCCGCCAGGTGCAAACTGGATAACCGCAAAGGAAATCGCCATGATGCCCAACAAGGTCGGGATCATCAAAAGAAGTCTTCGCAGGATATATGCGCCCATGGGCTAGGGTATCCCCAAAAATCTGGTCAGCTTAAGCCTTGCCTATGGCCTTTGCCTTTTCTTTGTCAAACCACCAAAGCGACTCCGGAGTGAATATATAATCCGGCTTGGGCTCTTTCCAGCCAAACATGTCCCAATAGGCGACACGGTGATTCGCTGCATGCCAATTTGGAATCCATAAATGCATCGGACGCAAGACCCTGTCTATTGAGCGCAGAATTATGGTGAGCTCTTCTCGGGAAGATACCCTTTTCATTTTTTCTAGAAGTGCATCGATTACGGGAGATTTAATCCCGGGGAAATTTCGCGTTCCGTTCTGGTCGGCTGATTCAGAATGGAGGAAGAAACGCAGGGATTCCGCGGTTGGGCTGGCGCCGAACCGCGCTGCCATTCCCACAATATCAAAATCATAGTCATCCAGGCGCGCCTGAAATTGTGACGGGTCGACTAACCTGATTGACGAATTGATACCGATTCTTTTCAGGTTTTCTGTGTAATTTCCGAGAATACGTTCAAATACCGGTGCCCGGATAAGAAACTCAACAGATAAAAATTCACCTTCCTTGTTCACGAGCTTTCCGTCTTTGCGAATCCAGCCCGCTTTTTTCAACAACCCATTGGCTTTTCGAAGAGCCTTGCGATCACTTCCCGAACCATTGGTGGTGTGTGGCAAAACTGCCTCGCCGAATACTTCCGGCGGCAACTGAGCGCGGTAGGGATCGAGAAGCGTTAACTCTTCCGGGGATGGTTCTCCGGTTGCCTTGTAATCCGATGTCTCGAAAACCGACGCAGACCGGGTGTAGGCTCCATAAAAAAGGTTCTTGTTTGTCCATTCGAAATCAAAGCAAAGTCCGATTGCTTCTCGTGTCCGTGGGTCGGAAAATTTACCTTTCCTTGAATTAAGCGCCCAACCCTGCATCGTGGGAACCAGCTCGGATGAAAACTCACGTTTTACTACTCTACCATCCTTAACGGCAGGGAACTCATACTCAGTTGCCCACACTTTCGATGTGAACTCTTCTCGCCAATTGATGTCGCCTTTCTTGAAAGCTTCAAACGGGGCCACTCTGTCGCGGAAAAATTCGATACGTAACTTGTCAAAATGACCAAAGCCCACAGCGAAGGGCATATCCTTGGCCCAGTAATCTCTGACGCGCTCATACTCGATAGACTTGCCTGCATTGATCCGTGAAACTTTCCAGCCTCCCGAAGATAACGGCGGTGTCAATGTCGAGGCATCAATCGGATTATCCTTGTGATAAGCTTTTGATAATATTGGTATGCTGGCAGAGGATAGGATCGCCCGATCGGATTGCTGACCATTGAAGGTCAGTTGGAATACATGCTCAGAAACAGCCTTTGCACTTGCCATGTCACGCAGGGTTTGCGAAATCGAGGGGTGGCCTTTTTCTTTTAGGACATTGTAACTGAACGCTATGTCTGAAGCAGTAACAGGTGATCCATCATGGAAACGGGCTTCAGGGCGCAGCTCAAAAGTGTAGATGTTCCGGTCATCTGAAATTTCTACGCTTGCTGCAAGTGCACAGTAAAGTGAATCCGGTTCATCCGGAGAACCGACCATCAACGCGTCATAGCAAAGCTCCATTCTGGGCGGTGCATCTCCCTGAAGGACAAAGGAATTCAAAGTGTTGAAAGTGGAAACATTCTGATTAAATACCCAGTTTGAAGGAGAAAATGCAAATATGCCGCCTTTCGGAGCATCCAGAACCGCGTCATCAAAATGTGGGTAGTTTGGTAGGTATTTGAGGTCGCCGAACGCTGAAAGGCCATGCAGTTTTACGCCCGTCCTGTTTTGTGCCAGCGAAACTTGCGGGACCAGTTGGGCGAATGCCATTGCCGCTGATGAGGACAGAAATTGCCTTCGCGTAAACGGTGAAGTCCACATAATTTTCCTCCGGTTTTAATCTAAATAATGTTTCTTGCGATCAAGGCAATAAAAAAGCCGGGACAGGCCCGGCTTTCGAAATTCTGATTTACCCGAATTACTGGGTGGATGTTGAACTATCACTTTCTTCGTCGCTCGGGGTTCCCGCCGTCGAATCCGATTCTTCTGTTGAAGTAGCCGCTTCTTCTGATGGTAACGGAGCAGGTGAGGCAGATAGCGTGCGCAAATAGGCTATCAGGTTTGCGCGGTCTGCTGTTTTCTTCAACCCGCCAAAGCCCATCGAAGTCCCTTTGACAAATGTTTTTGGTTTCCACAAAAAGCCGTTGAGATCTTCGTAAGACCAGGATTTTCCTTCGGCGAATGCCTTCAGTGCGGCTGAGTAGGAAAATCCACCAGCAGAAGCAACCGGACGTTCAACCACGCCATAAAGGGCAGGGCCAACCTTGTTCCCCCCACCGTCTTCGTTGGTGTGGCAAGCAGCACATTTCTTGAAGACTTTCTCGCCAGCTGCAACATCGGCACTTGCCAGCAACGCGTTGACGGGATCGTAAGCCGGGCCGGCTTCTTCCTCTTCGCCAGCATCGCCTCCAGAATCAGTTACTTCAACTGCATAGCCCTGCTGCTCAGGCTTTTCAGAATGAAAAATACTATCAGACAGAAATGTCATCGACATGACGATAAATGCGATGCCAAGAACAGACATTGCAATCTTGTTGAACTCAAATGAATCCATTTTCAAACTCCTGTGACGGGTCGACTCTGAGCCGCTCCGAAAACCCAACTCCGATATGTTTGTTCCGGAGCCATAAACCTGCCGCGGAACCTATTGTGTTTGCGTGTTGGTGACAACGTCTCTATGAAGGGTTCCGGTGAGACGTTTTGCCACGATTTCACCAATTTCCCGAAACGATTAGCGGGTTTTCCGCAGATAATCCATAATTAATATGACTAACGCACTTATTCTTATTCCAGCCCGCATGGCTTCGACCAGACTTCCTGGAAAGCCGCTTGCAGATATCTGCGGGTTACCAATGATCTGCCACGTTGTGGATCGTGCAAATGAAGCCGGTATTGGTAAAGCGGTTGTGGCAACTGATTCACGGGAAATACTGGACGCGGTGGAAAAACATGGGGCAAGAGCAGTCATGACACGCGATGATCATCAGTCCGGCTCAGACCGGATCTGGGAAGCTGTTCAGACTATCGATCCCGATTGCAAGGCGGAGATCGTCATCAATATCCAGGGAGACCTCCCAACCATTGAAGCTGAAGTAATCCGTCAATCCGTACTGCCGCTTGAAACACCTGAAGTCGATATTGCTACTTTAGCGACGGAAATCACTGATGCTGATGAGCGCACAAATCCAAATGTGGTCAAGGCGGTTGGAACTCCGGTTTCCCCAAGCCATCTGCGTTCTCTTTATTTTACCCGCGCAACAGCTCCTCACGGCGATGGTCCGCTTTATCATCACATCGGCTTGTATGCCTATCGGCGCAAAGCACTTGAACGTTTCGTTTCGCTTCCGCCTTCTACGCTGGAAATGCGTGAGAAACTTGAACAGTTGCGTGCACTGGAAAATGGAATGCGGATAGACATTCAACTTGTGGATTCCGTACCGCTGGGTGTAGACACGCCTCAGGATTTGGAAAAGGCACGGCAAGCACTGGCAGGCACGGAATCATGACGACAGGAAAAATCGGTTTTCAGGGCGCGCAAGGTGCCAACTCGGAAATTGCCATCCGCAATGTGTATCCCGGTGCGGCAGCCATTCCTTATGACACATTCGAAGATGTGTTTAACGCCCTTGCCAGGGGCGAGATCGAATTGGCCATGATTCCGATTGAAAATACCCTTGCGGGCCGTGTGGCAGATATTCATCATCTACTGCCGGAATCAGGTACATCCATCGTAGGTGAATATTTTTTGCCAATCCGCTTTGACCTTATGGCTTTGCCTGGAGTGAAGATTGAGGATATCAAAACGGTCTACAGCCACGTACATGGTTTGGGTCAGTGCCGAAACATCATTCGTGAACATGGATGGAAGGCAGAGGTCGGTGGAGATACGGCCGGCTCAGCAAAACTCGTTTCCGAACGCGATGACAGAACAATAGCCTCTCTGGCCCCTGCTCTGGCGGCTGAAATATACGGCCTTGAAACTTTGGCAAGTAATGTCGAAGACGCAGATCACAACACCACCCGATTTGTCATTCTCGCAAATGAGCAGAATTGGCCGCGTCCCGACAATGGCCCGATAATCACGACTTTTCTGTTTCAGGTTCGCAATATCCCGGCTGCCCTTTACAAGGCAATGGGTGGATTTGCCACCAATGGCGTCAACATGACCAAACTGGAAAGCTATCAATTGGGCGGCGCATTTACCGCTACGCAGTTTTATGCCGATGTAGAAGGCCATCCCGATGATCCGGGCCTCAAGCTTGCATTTGAGGAATTGGAGTTTTTCACGGATGAATTCCGGATACTGGGGGTTTATCCTGCGACTCAGGCGCGTGAAATGGTTATTGGTGAGCGCATGATTGAACCCGGATCAGGTTCAGAAGTCTAATCAGGCGCCGGCCTTGGGCATGACTAAAACACACTATTAAGTGCGCATCGAAAAAATTACCTTCTGCATGAGTTTCAGCAACTCCGTACGTTCCTGAGCACTAAGGTTAGCGAGTGCTTCTGCATTTGTTTGCAGCGCTGCTTGATAGGCATCGCCCTTTATGATCCTGGCCTTTTCGCTCAACCAGATTTGCTGGGCCCTGGCATCCGTCGGATGTTTTGTCCTTTTCACGAGGCCGTCCCGTTCCATGCGGGTCAGTGTATTCGCCAGGGTTGCCTGCTCGATATCGAGCTTCTCGAGAAGTTCACGCTGGGTTACGCCATCTTTTTCCCATAGTTCCAGCAGGATAGGGAATTGACCGGTGACAATTCCCAAAGGCCGAATTCTCTGTTGCAGTTGCTCCGCAAAGAGCCTTGCCATGTGATTGACAAGGAATCCGGCGGAGTTTTGCTTATTAAAAGGCATGTGTTTATCTACACTTGCATAGCATGCTATGCAATGATATATAGCATGCTATATAAATACGAAAGGAATGAGTTGATATGCCCGGAATTGAAAACCTTGACCCGATTGTTTCTCTTGCAGACCAAATGAAAGATGAAGAAGGACCGATTATCTTGATCAATCACTTCACAGTGGATGCCGCCGATGAGGAAGAATTACTGAAGGCCTGGGCTCACGACGCCGATTTCATGAAAGTGCAACCGGGGTACACATCAACCCAGCTTCACAAGGGGATAGGCGGAAGCTCATCCTTTATGAATTACGCAATCTGGCAGGATGTAAGAAGTTTTCGGGGCGCATTTACTCACCCTGAGTTTCAGAGCCGCATCGCCAAATATCCGGCAAGTGCAGTAGCAAGGCCCACCTCTTCAGGAAACTTGCAGTGAATAATCACTGCGTTGGCTGAATCGAAAAAGGAATAATCCGATGAAAACAAAAATCCATGCAACTGCCGGGATTATAGGCTTTCTGACTATATTGGCATTCTGGTTCTCAACGGTACTGACTGAAGCCTTTGGGTCACCTGAATCCATTTTGTATGCCAAAACGATGATCCTCAACGGTATGCTTGTTTTAATTCCAGCAATGATAGTAGTCGGCGCGTCAGGAATGAACCTAGGGCGCAAACGCAAGGATTTGCATACAGCAGCAAAGAAAAAGCGGATGCCGATTATCGCATCGAATGGCCTTTTCATTCTGGTGCCTGCAGCTTTCTATCTGCAATCAAAAGCCCTTGCAGGCGAGTATGACACTGCATTTTACATTGTTCAGGGAGTTGAATTGCTCGCCGGTGCTACAAATCTGGTATTTATGGGGCTTAACATCAGGGATGGTAGAGCCATGAAACGGCGACGAATTGGAACGTGACAGATTGACGTTGCTGCGGATTTTCACGCGACCGGAGTTGCGAACCTCAGTTTGCGGTCGGCATCGAAAAAGCTTTCAAAAATGCCCTGTGCTTCCGCCTCTGTCAGACTTCCGTTTCTGACCATGGGCCACTGTGAAATTTCAGACTGCCGTATGATCCGGGGTTGGGCACTGTGGAACTGGGCCGGGGCATGGGTAAATCCCAGATCTATCATAGCGGCGACACGATGCTGGCCGCCGGTTATGACAAAGACCCAGTCTTTCTTGTCATTCTCCAGAAAATAACCGGTGGAGAATCCGAATTTTGCCTGATACCCGGCACTTTCAAGTGAGCTTCTGACCAGATCAAGCCGTGACTGTTCAAGCAAAAGTTTCTTCTCGGAAACCGGGCCGAAATGTTGAACGCCATGCTGTTCCGCTTCCAGTCCTTTTTCTGCAACAACCACCAATTTTTCAGGCGGATCAATTACCCAGGGAACCCCACCTTCAGAAATTCCGTCTCGTCTTGTGGAAGTCAGGAAGTGTTTTTCCAGAATGTCGCTCGGCTGATGCTTTGCGTAATACTGGCGAAGGGCATCCACTCCTTGTTTGTAGTAAATCCGCATCGGGTGCACGTCATGGAAATAGCTGATCCCGCCGCTGTAGCGCAGCCGCTCCACTGGCAGTTTGAAGACAGGGTTGCCTCTGAGGTAAACTACTTCAGAAGGTCCCTGATCACCGATTTCAACACTATTGGCATATAGCTGTTCTGCGGTATCACCAGTTGGACGTTTTGCCTTTTTGCGGAAAGGTTTGAGCAGAATGGGAGGCGTTACATCAACCAGTGCTTTTTTTACCTCTCGGACTATTCGTATGCGAAGGTGGGTAGGAGATGGCAGCATGAAAAAATAAAACGGTCCGTAAACAGGGTTGATGGGTTGTTTGCAGGAGAATTCCCGGCTGAAACTAATATGACAGCAGCATGACAAAATCAAAGAGTTTGGATCATGGTTCATTGGCCCAGAATTGAATGAGTGCGGTTGATATTGCCCGATTTGGCGGGCAGATGAACCCGTCGGGGTGTTCTTCGTGCGTCATCAACTGTACTTCTTCCCTTGTAAACCAGCGGCAATCTTCCAACTCGTTTTCATCAAAGCTGATCGCATCGCTCACGGCTTCACAATGTATTCCGATCATGAGCGAATGGGGAAACGGCCAAGGCTGGCTGGCATGGTACCGGACCCGGCCTACCTGAATGCCACTCTCTTCAAAAGTTTCGCGCCGGACTGCATCCTCAATTGTCTCACCTGGTTCAACAAACCCCGCAAGGGTTGAAAACCAGCCTGGCGGAAAATGTGGCGACCTTCCCATCACACAACGCTCACCTTGAACCGGCAGCATGATTACAACTGGGTCCGTTCTCGGAAAAACCAGTGAACCGCACTTGGGGCATTCCTTTTTGTATCCGCCGATTCTGGAATCTGATTTTGTGCCACAGCGTCCGCAGTAGCGGTTCATAAAATTCCAGTGCAGTAAAGAACCCGCTTGTGCAATTGCACCAGCATCTTCCTCACTTAGGGAATCTGAGTAAAGCAGACTGCGCAGGTCATAGCTGGTCCAGGGCTCTTCAAGCGTGTCCGGGTTGAATTTGCACGGAACAGCAATTCGAGGACCGTCTTTTGAATCACCGAGCAACACGGCTGCAGAAATAATGGCGTCAAACCGACTCAGGACATCCTTTTCAAACAGGACTTGTGTTTCACCTGTCTTCTTCAGAAGAACCCGGTTTCCCGAGAACAGAAAAAACCGGCTGTTTGAATCTTCCAATGCCTTGGGGAGACTTTCTTCATTACGGTTTTCAGAGTCCCGGATTAATGTGTTTCGCGAAAACCCGACCAACGAACTGGGTTCTGGCCATGGAAGTGCATCAAAATCTATGGTCATGAAATTCCCAAATCCAAGAGGTTTTGAATATTCTGGATGATTCCTTCAGCCATGTCATGGCTGTAGGGTACTCGTTTCCCGAATCCCCAAACGGGAGCCGGCCAGTTGGGATCACCTTCACCACGGGCAACAACATGAATGTGTAATTGCCGCACTGCGTTTCCCAGGCTGGCGATGTTTACTTTTTCGCATTCCGTATATGCCTTCAGGACGGCGGCTACGTTTGCGATATCGAAATCGATATCCTGCCTTTGATCAGAGAACAATTCGTGCCATTCAATGGCGCTTTCTATCTGGGGTACCAGAATAAGCCAGGGCCACCTTGCATCATCCATAAGGCGCAACTCACAAAGGGTAAGTTGAGCAATCGGCAAAGTGTCAGACCCCAGTCTTGCGTCAAGTGTAATAGTCATGATTATGTGTCTGGTTAGAGTTAGTTCTTTTACGGCAGAAATCTGAAAATCATCAGTTTGCAGAATGCATTCGGATCGCCGGAAATTCGGACCGTCTTTGGAGAATATGAATGGTCGCACAATATGCAGCGCCGAAACAAGGCAAATATGACGTCGTCATCGTCGGCGGCGCCATGTACGGATCTTCGGTTTCCTGGTGGTTGTCGCAAAATCCGGATTTCGAAGGTACTGTACTGGTTGTTGAGCGGGATCCCAGCTATGAATTCACCTCCACATCGCACACTAATTCCTGCATGCGTCAACAATTTACTGCAGAGATCAATATCCGGATTTCACAATTTGCCGCGGAGTTCGTGAAAAACTTTCGCGAGTATCTGGACGGTGATGAACGTGTTCCCGAAATTGTACTTCAAAGCTACGGCTACATGTACCTTGCAGGCAATGAAACCTTTGCAGAAACTCTCAAGGAAGCACAACAGGTTCAGCAGAACCTGGGAGCCGGAACCAAACACATGAGTGCGGCGGAAATCAAGCAGGCGTACCCATTCTATAATATGGATGACATCATTGCCGGAAACCATAACCTGATAGATGAGGGTTACTTTGATGGAGCAACGGTTTTTGACTGGTGGAAACGCAAGGCTCGCGAAAATGGTGTTGAATACTGCGCCAATGAAGTTGTTTCCATGGCATTGAATGCCGCAGAAAACCGGGTCGAAGCAGTTACATTGTCCACTGGCGAGACGATAACTTGCGGCACCGTGGTCAATTGCTCGGGCCCACGTGCTGTTTTAACCTCTCGCATGGCGGGGATTGAGATTCCTGTTGAGCCCAGGAAGCGTCACACCTTCATTTTTGATGCACAAAATCCGCTGGATCAGGATTTGCCACTGACAATTGACCCTTCAGGAGTTCACATGCGCTCAGACGGTCAATACTACCTGGCTGGGTGTCCGCCGAATATTGATCCCGCAGTTGACTACGATGACTTTGTTGCCGACCATTCGATCTGGGAGGAGAAAGTTTGGCCGGTGATTGCGCATCGTATTCCGCAATTCGAGGCAATCAAGCTGACAAATTCTTGGGTTGGTCATTATGCATTCAACACTTTGGACCAAAATGCAATTATCGGCCCGCATACCAGGGTTGGAAATTTCATATTTGCGAACGGATTTTCAGGACATGGATTTCAACAGTCACCAGCGATGGGTCGCGGCATTTCTGAATGGATTGTTTACGGCGAATACCGCAGTCTTGATCTGTCTGCGTTCGGATACGCGCGGATTGAGAACAACGAGCCGTTTTCTGAAAAAGCAGTCATCTGACCGGCAGACCCAATTGGACTGCCTGAAAAATCAGCCGGAACTGGGCATCACTGTGCGGTCGGCTCTTACCTCTTGCTTTTCGCGAAAAAAAACCTCATATCAAGCTTGGAAGATCGGTGATGGACGGGTTCCTTGCCCACCGGGTCAGATCCGGAAGGAAGCAGCCCAGACGAGATTTTCCCGGGTCATCTTATCCGGTCTTCCACCTTCAGCTCAAAAATCACTTGATTATTTCGCATGGCACTATGTCAGGTCTGCCCAAACACGCTATAGTGCTTTCCCATGAGTGACAAAGAGAACAATCCGCAGCCCTATCGCGTTCTTGCCCGGAAGTACCGGCCTCAGGACTTTGATGACCTGATTGGCCAGGAACCTATGGTGCAAACCCTGTCCAATGCATTCAGGACAGGCAGAATTGCGCAGGCTTATATGCTTACCGGGGTGCGGGGTGTGGGGAAAACAACAACGGCGCGAATTCTTGCCCGTGCGCTCAACTTCAAGAATGAAACGATTGACAAGCCCACAATAGACCTTTCGCAGGAAGGAGAACATTGTCAGGCGATTGTTGAGGGCAGGCACATGGATGTCATCGAGATGGATGCTGCCTCCCATACCGGCATTGATGCTATGCGCGACCTTATTGAATCAGCCCAGTATCGTCCTGCGACCGCGCGTTACAAAGTTTATATCATAGATGAAGTCCACATGTTGTCTGGTAGTGCATTCAATGCACTTTTGAAAACCCTTGAAGAACCGCCTGAACATGTGAAGTTCATTTTTGCGACAACCGAAATACGCAAAGTGCCGGTTACGGTTCTTTCCCGGTGCCAGCGGTTTGATCTTCGTCGGATCGAAGCTGGTACCTTGACTGCCCATCTAGCTTCGATCTGCGAACAGGAAAACGTTACCGCGGGAGAAGATGCTCTCGCGATGATTGCACGGGCAGCAGACGGTTCGGTGCGCGATTCCCTTTCCATGCTGGATCAGGCCATTGCCCACAGCTCTGAATCCGATAATGCGGCGGTTTCCGCTGATATGATGCGGTCAATGCTTGGATTGTCGGACAAAGCGCGAATTGTGGATCTGTTCGAGCATGTCATGAGAGGTGACATCACCAACGCGATGAGCGAATTGAAAGCGCAATATGAAACTGGTGCAGAACCTTCGGTCGTATTGACGGATCTGGCGGATTTCACACACTTGGTCACCAGGCTGAAATATGTACCGGATACGGAAAATGACCGGGCACTTACGGAAATTGAACGTACCAGAGGCAAGAATTTTGCGGATCAGCTTTCCGTGCGGGTTCTCGGCCGGGCCTGGCAAATGTTACTGAAAGGACTGGGTGAGGTCGCAAATGCCGACAGACCGCTTGCGGTTGCAGAAATGGTACTTGTACGTTTGACCCATGCATCGAGTTTGCCGACACCTGATGAGCTATTGAAAGAAGCGGAAGCGCAGGAGGGTGGGCGTACAGCGCCGTTGAATCCCTCCAGCAGTCAAGATGATTTAGACGCACCAAAAATTTCAGCAACAACGCCGCCTGCCCATACAACTTCGACATCCGGTCAACCGGTAATGAGCGCGGACCATCCCGGATCACAGGGGCTGGCAATTCAAAAAGTACAGCCGGTAGCGGAAATTGATATGTCTTCAGGGGAGTCGGAAAAACCGCTGCGGCTGGTTTCGACTTTTGAGGAACTAATATTCCTGGTCGAGGACAAACGCGATCTGGCCTTGAAGACGGCAATTAAACGCCATATTCGTCTGGTTTCCTTTTCCGATGGTCGGATTGAGATGAATCTTGTTGAAAATCCGGCCCGTGATTTTCTGACCAAACTTGGCAGAAGGCTTGAGGAGTGGACTGGCAGGCGTTGGATGCTGTCGGTGAGCAAAGAAGAAGGGTTACCCACACTCTCAGAGCAGGAACTCACTGAAAATGAAGCGCGCATGGATGATGCACGGAGCAATCCGGCAGTAGAGGAAATCCTCAAGAAATTTCCAGGCGCCAAGATAGTGGATATCCGAATCCGGGAGGACGAAGTAAATTCGATTCCCCAAGCACCGGATGACGATGATTCCCTTGAAGAGTTTTTTGATCAATAAAGAAGGATTGCAATTTAAATGAAAGATATTATGGGCCTCATGAGCAAGGCCAAGGAAATGCAGGAAAAGATGCAGGCCATGCAGGAAGATCTTGCGAATCTGGAAGTCGAGGGGAGTTCTGGAGGCGGAATGGTTAAGGTTACCCTCAATGGCAAGGGAGTGATGATAAATCTTGAAATTGACCCAAGTCTGATCAAGGAAGATGAAGGCGATATAGTGGAAGATCTTGTGATGGCCGCGCACAATGATGCGAAGGTCAAGGTGGAAGAGGAAACCGCCCGCAAGACGCAGGAACTGACCGCAGGATTGCCTATTCCTCCTGGCATGAAACTGCCATTTGGATAATCACGCCAAGATGTCATCGCGCATTACCGGTCCTGAAATTGAAACCCTGATCCAGCTTCTGGCAAAACTGCCGGGCCTTGGGCCGCGCTCTGCCCGGCGGGCAGCACTGCATCTTGTGAAAAAGAAGGACCAGATTTTGAGACCACTTGCCAATGCTGCGGCGGAAGCAGCAGAAAAGGTCAGCGAGTGTGATATCTGCGGAAACGTTGACACGGCCAATCCCTGCACCATTTGCACGGACCCGCGCCGGGACCGCTCAACCATTGTTGTTGTCGAGGATGTTGCCGATCTTTGGGCATTGGAACGCGCAAAGGCTGTCAATTCACTTTACCACGTGCTCGGAGGAACTCTTTCGCCTCTGGACGGAATTGGGCCAGATGATCTTAACATAGACGAGTTGGTAGACCGTGTATCACAACCCCTTGAACAGGAAAAAGATGAGGAATCGGGGCTAGAACTTATCCTGGCGGTCAATGCAACCGTCGAAGGTCAAACGACGGCGCACTACATCACGGATCGCCTCGATGGTCTAAACATCAAAATTACCCGCCTTGCCCACGGTGTTCCGGTCGGTGGAGAGCTCGACTATCTCGATGAAGGAACGCTTTCAGCTGCAATCAAGAGCCGAAGTGATTTTTAAATAAGACGTAATGAGCGGACTACCGCCAAAACTTTGATAGATGAATCCATTTGGGTTGGTAGTTTTTCCGCATTTGAGACTGCAAAATCAGTTTCTTGAGGCGTTTTTGGCACGCAAATTGCATGTAATTCCTTGAAACTGAATGTTTTTCAGTCTGAAACGCCATGGAGTTACGATATGCGGCTGCTGCAGGTACTTCTATTTCTGTTAATTCCCATTGTGATTGTAGTCATTGCAATCATGCAACCTTTTGTTGATCCGCGTCTCCTGATGCTTGATCCCATGGTTGCGGCCGAAGAATCCGGCACGTGTTGCCGGACCTATTATGGCCTTATATCCACCCTCGGCGTGTTAGGTTGGTTCAGCACAGCAGCCATTTGTTCATTCGCGGCAGTTTTATTGCGGTCATTGGGTGGATCTGCAAAAGCTGTGTTGTTTGCATCCTCTGCCGCGCTTTTGACCGCGGTACTGGGATTTGACGATGCTTTCCTGTTTCATGAAAACATCGCACCAAAACTGGGTATCGGGCAAAATTTTGTACTCGGATTTTATGGCCTGGCAGCGGTCTTTTACATCCTTACTGCAAGCCGCATTCTGAGAATGGAAAATCTCTTCCTGTTTTTTACCGCAGGCTTTTTTCTTGGAGCCAGCATGGGACTGGATATCATCTGGCATAGCACGGATTCTCTGGTCGTTTCGCTTGAAGATGGGTCAAAATTTATCGGAATCATTTGCTGGCTAGGTGCACATGTCAGTGCCATGACAGAGCTCCTGGAAAATACAGTCGGCAAAAAACGCGCCCAAGTCCCCGATAAACGGATGGCACGGGCTATGAATAACATCAACGAGCAGATGGTGTATTCATGAAAACTTCAAACTCAGACCGTGACATGAAGGGGACCTCATCCATATTGTTGCTTGGCAACTATCGTCCAACACTCGTGATTGCCAGGTCCCTGAAATCGCAAGGTTACAGGGTCATATCCGGACTTGAAGGATGCGACCGGGGAGCGGAATATTCGCGATGTGTCGATGAGATCTGGGATCACAAACCGGTTGAAGGCAATGAAGCCGGATTCATTCTTGAGCTGCAAGAGTTTTTGAGCGGAAGATCCGACATCGCATTTGTGCTGCCGGTTACGGAGAATTTCGTAAGGCTGTTTGCCGAAACAACTCCGCAATTGCCGGAACACGTAAAAGTCGTGATGAACGATCCGGGGGTAGTCAACGCTTGCCTCAATAAAACGGGAATGCTGCAACTTGCCCGCTCCTGCAAAGTACCTGTGACGCCTTATGAAACCGTGTCGGATTTTGCTGGATTATCTTCAGCTCTGAAGGTGATCGGATTTCCAGTAGTTGTTCGGCCTGCAGATTCGACTCTTAGGCTATTCGACAAAAAGGCCGTGACACTTGAAGGTCTTTCATGCTTGCAGCAATGGTTCTCAGAATGGCCGGAAGAGCACGCTGAACTGCTGGTTCAAGCCAAAGCTCCCGGAATTCGCCACAATATTTATTTTGCAGCCGTTGATGGAAAAATCCTGAAATATCTGCATTCCAGGATTGACCGGACAGACCGATTGGATGGTTCAGGTTTGGCCGTTGACGGGATTACGGTTGTTCCGGATCCCGTTTTACATGCTTATACGTCGAATCTGGTAGCTGGCCTTAACTACACCGGCATTGGTTGTGCCCAATATCTGGTTGATGAATACACCAGGCAATCGGTTTTTCTGGAGATCAATTCAAGATTTGCCGGAAATCATGCTGTACCGGAGTTCTGTGGACTCGGTTTAACTGAATTCATGATGCAACTCGCAACCGAAGCAAGGTTTACCCAAACAGAGCTGGAATATGGCCGCTCAAAGGTTCGGTATTCCTGGATCGCCGGGGATCTTGAGGGATTAAAGTTGGCAGTCCGCAAGCGGGAAATAGGGTTTATCAAGGCGTTTGAATGGCTAGGCAGGAGTATTGCCACGGGAGCTGGATCAGAATTGGACATGATGTTCAATCGGCAGGATTTGAAACCTGCGCTGGTGAGTTTTTTCAAGGTGCTGCCGGGAGCCCGGCATGTCCTGAATTGGCGTTTCACATCTTTTCCAAATAAACGGATTTCCCCAAACAAAACACCGCGGGTTGGCGCGGATGTATACAAATCGAGTTAGCAAGGAAAACGCATGCATTTAGCTTCAACAAGCAGTTCATATCCCGTCCTTGACATTCCTGTCCGGCCTCTAGATCGGGGAAGATTAACGGCGGATTTATCCGTCCGGAAACTGGATGGCAGAGACTGGGATGATGTGGTGGCGGGATTTAAGGATGTATTGCATGAGCAAACCAGCTGCTTCAACGAATTGCGTTGGCGTCCGGATCAGTTGGAACGGTTGATGGTATTTGACGGTACAAATGCAATTGGCGGGGCCGTTGTCCGCAAGGTTCGTATACCTGTGACCAACAAGAAACTTGCAATCATCCGATGGGGCCCGATTTGGCGGAAACTGGGAGTTTCAGACAGCCCCGAAAC
Source organism: Rhizobiaceae bacterium (assembly GCA_051009575.1). GTDB lineage: Bacteria > Pseudomonadota > Alphaproteobacteria > Rhizobiales > Rhizobiaceae > JAALLB01. The sequence continues at coordinate 21,008 of JBPCWL010000096.1, read as the reverse complement.
CATGCGAACGGTTTATGAAGCAATAGCCGCTGAGCTTTCAGAAAGGCAAAAGTGTTTTGTTTTGTTAATACCACGCGCAGATCCCACATATAATGCCCAAGAGGCGGGAATTTTGACGAGCCTTGGATTCAAACCAGGATTCCAACCGGAATCTCCTGAACGCTATTTCGTGAACGTTGACCAGAACCTGGATCAGTTGCGCGCAAACCTTAGTCAGAAATGGCGTTACAATCTTAAAAAGGCGGAGAAGAATGGGCTGACTGCAGGCTTTGAATCGGGTCCTGAGGGGCTCAGGGAATTCTTCAATCTCTATTCTACCATGGTGGATCGGAAAAAATTTTTTGAGACCACGCCTATCGACACGCTGCGTTATCTGATGGGCGTAGAGCACAAGGAATTGAGGCCTGAGATATTGATTGTCAGGAAGGATGGAGAACCCGTTGCCGGAGCAGTTCTTGATTGCAGCGGCGAGCAGGCAGTTTATCTTTACGGAGCAACAAACAAAGAAGCTCTCAGATTGAAGGCGGGTTATTTCATGCAATGGGAAATCCTGCGTTTTCTATCTGGCTTGTCGCACATCAAATGGTATGCGCTTGGCGGCGGTACGGCTGACAATTGCTCGCTTCATCAGTTCAAACGCGGGCTTGTAGGCAAAAACGGGGTGATATCGTCGGTGCCCAGCTACCAGCATCTGGCTGATTCTGCGTCAACAGAATTGATCGGGAAGGCGGCTGTATCTCTTCAACTGACAAAGGGCAGAATTCAGAAGTCCATTCATGACCGGCTTGCTTCCCTGCTTTAGGAAAAATTTTATGACCGGATTGTTGTTTAAACTGACAGGATTGACGGGCGCCAGACTGGCTGGATCCATTGCCGCGTTTGCGTCCACGGTTTTGATAGGTAGACAATTCGGAACAGAAGTGCTGGCCAATTTTGCGGTCTGGATGTCAGCAGCAGGAATTCTGTCAGTAATCATGCCGGCGGGACTTCAATCCCTGGCTCCTGTTGTGTTGTCCAAAGCTGACCGCAATGGCGACCGCGAAATTGCCAAATCCCTTCTGGGTTTTGGCAGAGTATCAATCATGGTTGTAACCTCAATCGTGTTGGCCTTTGGTCTCATTTGGGGAATTCTTGGCAACGCATCCCCATCTGTTTCGCAAACACAAATCTTCCTTTCAATCGTCCTGATGGCGCCTCTCATGGCGTTGGTTCAGTTGCATGCAGGTGCATTGAACGGCTTGCAAAAACACCTGTCCGGGCAACTGCCGGACACCTTGCTAAAACCATTAACATTCCTTTGTTTGCTGAGTATGGCGACTTTTTCTGGTGGAGTTGATTCCGCATACTCGGTGCTGGTTGCGTTGACTCTGTCCCTATTGTTGGCGGTTTCAATCCAAACGGTGGCATTGTCTCGGGCTTTGCGAAAAATCCCACAGGATCAATTCACTTCGAAGAAAAAAGAGGGCTGGTGGAAGCGCTCATTCTCTTGGCTTGGCGTTTCTCTTCTGTGGGACTACCATGTTGAAATTCTCATGCTTGTGGTAGCGGCAATCGCCAATCCCCTAGAAGTTGCAGTCCTGTATGTGTGTTTCAGGATTCGGGTGCTGCTTGGCTTTGGTGTAAAGACGATTTATCAGGTTCTCCAGCCAGCAATATTTGCAGCAGACACCAGGCAGGATATGGGGTTGGTTCAAGGCTTTGTCGGGAAAATTAACACCTTGTCTGCCGTCTACGTGATCCCCGCTTTTTTGGCAATTAGTCTCCTCGGGCCAGAAATTCTCAAAATTTTTGATCCTGCAATGTCAGAATATGGCGCGGTACTCCTAACTGTGTGCTCCGTTTTGCTTGCAAGGGCAACACTCGGTCCCGCCATAACAATCCTTGCATCAAACGATATGCAGAACACAATCGCCAAAACACTGTTCGCCGGATTGTTCGTTTCGCTTATCGGCAGTTTGGTTTTATATCCTTCAATGGGTATTTTGGGTGTCGCTGTATCCTATACATTGTCCAGTGGACTCGCCGCATTGTGGATGCGCAGTAAGGTAAAACGCATATTTGGTATCGACACGGCAATTTGGGCGACGCGAATTCGCGCGGATGCGAACCAACCGGACGAATTTTCAACTGCCGGTTAACGGCATTACCGATATGATTGGGAGTTAGTATCCAGACGCAGATTGAATGCCAGGGTAATTCTGACCACAAACCGTTTTAGTGATCTTACCTGGAAATTACCTTCTTGAGCACATCTTCAAACCGCTCCACAGCACCGTCAACATCCTTTAGTTTGTCGAGGCCGAACAGACCGATCCGGAATGATTTATAGTCATCCCCTTCGTCACACATCAAAGGTACGCCAGCAGCAATCTGCATCCCGTTCGCGGCAAATTTGCTGCCGTTTTGTATGCCGGGGTCATCCGTATAGCTGACTACAACACCTGGCGCTTGAAATCCTTCGCCGGCAACGCTTTTGAAGCCGTTGGAGACAAGCACATTGCGAATACGTTTTCCCAATTCAAGCTGGCGTTTCTTTGCGGTGTCAAAACCAAAGTCCTGGGTCTCAATCATGACATCGCGGAAGACGACAAGCGCATCGGTCGGCATCGTTGCATGATAGGCATGTCCGCCATTTTCATAGGCCTGCATGATTTCGTACCATTTCTTCAGGTCACAGGCGAATGAGGTGCTTTTGGTATCGGCAAGTTTTGCGATAGCGGTCTCGTTCATCATGACGAGGCCAGCCGCCGGTGAAGCGGACCAACCTTTTTGCGGCGCGCTGATCAATACATCCACACCACAGGCCTTCATGTCGACCCATATGGTGCCGGAAGCAATGCAGTCGAGCACGAAAAGCCCACCGTGTTCATGAACGGCATCCGCTGCGGCCTTGATATAATCATCAGGCAAGATCATGCCCGCTGAAGTTTCGACATGCGGAGCAAAAACCACATCCGGTTTTTCTTCGCGTATCCGTGAAACAAGTTCTTCAATGGGAACTGGTGTAAAGGGAGCTTGCATATTATCGAGCGCCCTTTGTGCCTTCATGACCGTTGAACCAGCCGTCATGTCGCAAGCGTCAAAAATCTGGGTCCAGCGATAGGAAAACCAGCCATTGCGAACAATCATTGCATTTTTGCCGGTTGCAAACTGTCTTGCGACGGCTTCCATGCCATAGGTTCCGCCGCCTGGTATGATGGCTATCCCATCCGCATTGTATACTTCCTTCAGCAAGGAAGAGATGTCATTCATCGCCTCTTGAAAGGCTGCTGACATGTGATTGAGTGAACGATCGGTAAAGACAACCGAGTATTCAAGCAACCCATCAGGATCAACATTTGGTAATAGTCCGGACATCACAAAATCCCATGAAAAAATCGTTGAAAATTTCATATACGGTATTTTCCCTGCCCGCACCATGAAAAAGCGTCTGTAACCGCGTAAAAGTGTCGATTCAGGTCTTTGGCTCAGTCAAATAAAAAAGGCAGGAATTATCCTGCCTTTAACACATTGCTGCAAATCCGGATGGCCGTCACAACCGGGGCGAGGTTGGACGGCCGCCCTTACACCGAAATTCAGATGAATTCCGGGTAAGCTTCAACACCCACTTCAGCCTTGTCGAGTCCAAGCGCTTCATCCTCTTCAGTAACTCGAATGCCGATAGTCATTTTGAGAATGGTCCAAAGGATTGCACTGGTAACCACCGTAAATGCCCCATAAGCGGCAATTCCAAGGATTTGGGAGCCGAGATTAGCACCGTCATTGGTAAGCGGTACTGCCAAGGTTCCCCAAATGCCTGCAATCAGGTGAACCGGAATGGCACCGACAACATCATCAATTTTAAACCGGTCCAGCATTGGCACTGCAAACACCACGATGACACCGCCCACTCCACCGATCAGGATGGACACGAAGGCGCTCGGTGCGAGCGGTTCTGCGGTAATTGAAACCAGGCCGGCAAGAGCGCCGTTCAACGCAAGGGTGACATCAATTTTCTTGTACACAAATTGCATCAGGATCATTGAAGCAATCACACCGCCTGCTGCAGCCAGGTTAGTGTTCACGAAAATTCGCGAGATGTCAGATGCATTTGCATTGTCTCCGAGTGCAAGCTGCGACCCTCCATTGAAACCAAACCAGCCAAGCCAGAGGATAAACGTACCCAATGTTGCGAGCGGGATGGAAGAACCAGGCATCGGGACCGGGCGTCCGCCTTCAGCATACCTTCCTGTACGTGCTCCAAGAATGATTGCTCCTGTCAGGGCAGCCCAGCCACCAACTGAATGGACGATAGTTGAGCCGGCAAAGTCTGAAAAACCTCTTTCAGACAACCATCCAGCACCCCATTGCCAGGAACCGGAAATTGGATAGAGGACTCCTGTCAGAATCGCTGTAAAAATCAGGAATGGCCACAGTTTGATACGCTCCGCGACAGTTCCAGAAACAATTGAAGCGGTTGCGGCACAAAACACCATTTGGAAAAACCAGTCGGAAGCAATCGAATAATCACCGTCATTGGTTTCACCGGCACCGGGCCAGCCATATGGTTCAAAAGTACCCACATAACCACCATCAACACCGGTATACATCAGGCTGTAGCCGCAGACCCAGAACATGATACCGGAGATGGAATAAAGCCCGATGTTCTTGAGACACTGCATGGATACGTTCTTGGAACGGACTAGCCCCGCTTCAAGCATGGCAAATCCGGCTGCCATGAACATGACGAGAAAACCGCCGACCAAGAACAGCAGCGTATTGAAGACGAAGGCGGTTTCTGCCTGAACGCTTTCAAGGGTTACTTCCTGCGCCAGGGCAGGCGTTGTGGCTGCCAGCGCAATTCCCGTTGAAACCACCAATTTTGTTAGTTTGTGCGACATTTGAAAATTCCTGAATTCTGGATTTGGCTTAAAGGGCATCAACACCGGCTTCTCCGGTTCGAATGCGAATGGCTTGTTGGAGTTCGTAGACGAAGATTTTGCCGTCGCCGATCTGATCGGTTCGGGCTGCGTTTAAAATTGCCTCGACGACTTTTTCAGTGAGTTCAGTTGAGACAGCGACCTCAATCTTGAGTTTTGGGAGGAAATTGATGGCGTATTCGGTTCCACGATAAATTTCTGTGTGGCCTTTTTGGCGTCCGTATCCCTTGACTTCAGTTACGGTCAGCCCCTCGACGCCAACTTCGCCAAGCGCTTTGCGGGCTTCATCAAGTTTGAATGGTTTGATGATGGCCATGACTATGTTCATGATGACTACCTTGCGTTTTCAGTTTGCTATGGAGGGACCGGTTCAGCCTTGGGAAAATCACTCGGAATCCGTGACAGTCGTAGCCCCTGACAGGATCAATATCCTTTGACGAGTGATGCGTCTGCTGCTAAATTTCAGACTACCTGTTGCAAAAAATGCAACACTTGTTCAAATTTATACAAAAGCTGTTAGGAAATATGCGCCACCTGCTTCCTTACAAATATGTTGAAGAGATCGCCAAAGCTGGCTCCATTCGCAAAGCATCGGAAGTTTTATCAATCACACCTTCGGCATTGAATCGCAGATTGCTGGCCATGGAAGACGAACTGGGTGTAGCCATTTTTGAGCGGCTATCTGTCGGCGTAAGACTGAATACTGCTGGCGAAATCCTGCTGGAGCACATCCGCAACCAGATGTCTGATCTTGAACGGGTGAAATCGCAGATCGCTGATCTGTCGGGTCAACGCCGTGGCAATGTATCGATAGCTTGCAGCCCGGAATTGACGGGTGGTTTTCTCCCCTTTGAAGTGCATCGTTACCAGGAGAAATTTCCCGGCGTTACATTCAGGATCAACCGGCAGTTCCGGCTGAATGTGGAGCAGGCTCTAACAGAACATGTATCTGACGTCGCCTTCGTTTTTGAACCGGCCAAGCTTGCAGATTTTCAGACCGTATACAGCCTCAACCAATCCGTAATGTGTGTAATGGGCAAAAATCATCCTCTGGCGGGCAGGGACCGGTTAAGGCTTTATGAATGCGCCGAGTTTCCGCTACTTCTACCTGAAGCATCATGGGGAGTACGGTATCTGCTGGAGCAATCCGCATTGCGACTGGGCATCAATCTGCGCCCGGTTGTCCAGTCCGATTCAAGGGAGTTTCTAAAGGATTATGCAGGAGGTGAAGGACAATTATCTTTTGACATACCTATCAATATCGACTGGGAAAAACACACGGATAATTTAATTGCAATTCCAATCGATCCCCTTGATGTACCAGACGGGCACCTGTTTGTGGGACATTTGAGGGGCCGGACACTGCCGGTTGCTGCAGCGAGGTTTTTGGAACAGGTAACAACTGAAATGGTTCGCCGTTTCGAACAATAGGAGACATCCCATGGCCAAACAAATCGCACTTGTCATCGGAGTAGGAGAAGGGCTTTCAGCATCAATTGCCAGACTGTTGCATGCTGAGGGTTACTCTTTGGTACTGGCAGCGCGGGATACCGGAAAATTGCAGGACCTGGTATCGGAAACCGGAGCATTGACCGTAACGTGTGATGCATCAGACCCGGATTCAGTAAAGAAACTCTTCGGCCAGATTGAAGGGCGCCTTGCTGTCATGGTGTACAACCCGTCGGCAAGAGTGCGCGGACCCCTGGTTGAACTTGACCCGCTATCGGTGAAATCGGCGATTGAGATAACAGCATTTGGCGCATTCCTGGCTGGACAGCATGCAGCCGGCATGATGCTTGCGCAGGAAATGGAAGACGGGAAACGGGGAACCATCCTGTTTACGGGAGCATCCGCTGGCGTAAAGGGGTTTCCACAATCAGCTCCGTTTGCAATGGGAAAATTCGCCCAGCGTGGTTTGTCTGAATCAATGTCCCGGGAACTGCATCCCAATGGCATTCATGTAGCCTGGGTCAATATCGATGGCGGCATCAGAAATCCGTCACGTCCCGAACGGATTGATCCTGCAGATAATCCCGATTCCATGCTCGACCCGGATGAAATAGCCAAGACTTATCTGAATCTGATCAATCAGCACCGTTCAATCTGGACCAACGAAATTGCAGTGAGACCCTGGGTAGAGCGTTTCTGATCAACGATAAAAGGTGAAGTCTGCCCAAGGTTTGTTTTTCATCGATGCGACCCTGGATTTGAGGTCTCCAACATGAATCTCAAGTTTATGTCCGTCAGGATCACAAAAATAATATGAATCACCTTCAGACTTGTTTTCCTGCCATGCCGGGAAACCCTCCGCCGCCAATCTTGATTTCAGCAGTTTGAAATTTTTCTGGTCGCAGGAAAATGCAATGTGGGAATAATCCTGCTGTTCTTCAGTTCCCGTAGTTTCGCCAACCAGCAAGGCAAGCCAAAGGCCTTCAGATTCGAAATATGCGCCGTTTTTCCATCTGGCCACAGGCAAAAACTCCAGTGTTTTTGAATAGAATTCAAAAGACCGCCCAAGATTGCTGACCGTAAGTGTAATATGATTGAGACCGGAGATCATGACACGACTATCATTATTGGATTCTGGTGCAATTTACCATTGCCTGGTCTATCCCATGCCGAACCGGGTCTCGATTTCTGCAACTATCGGCCGAGCATCAAAACGAACCGGGTCAACAGCGGGCAGGCTGTGTTCCTCAGCCGTTTTTGCGAGATATTCCTTTGCCTCCTCCTCGCTCAGGGCAAGCGTGTTCACACATATTCCGACGCATTGGATATCTGGATTGGTAAGCTTGCCAATGGAAACCGTCATATCGATAACTTCCTGAATGGTCGGCAAAGGTGTTTGGACCCCACGCATGGTGGTTCGTGTAGGTTCATGGCAAACGACAAAGGCATCCGGTTGCGAACCGTGCATCAGGCCAAGGGTCACGCCGGAAAACGAAGGATGAAACAGGGATCCTTGACCCTCCACAACCTGCCATTCATCGTTCCCGCATTCAGGAGTAAGCCATTCAGCAGCACCGGAAATAAAATCGGCGATCACCGCATCAAGCGCAACGCCGCGTTCCGCGATCAGTTTGCCGGTCTGCCCGGTGGCACAGAACTCCGCCTTGAACCCTGCAGACCTCATGTCCCTTTCCAGACAAAGAGCTGAATATTTCTTCCCAACCGAACAATCAGTACCCACTGATAAAAGCCGTTTACCAGGGCGTTTTTCCCCTTTTCCTGTGGCGAAGACATGTTCCGAATGCCGAAGGTCGTGTAGTTCAACCTGATTGCGTGTAGCAGCCTCGGCAATAGCCTGAACACTGCGAAGTCGTACATGAAGGCCGCTGGCCACATCCATTCCCGCATCTATCGCTTCAACAATGACATCAATCCAGTTTTCCTTGAGTACGCCACCAGCGTTAACAGCACCAATTACGAAGGTTTTGGCACCGGCAGCAACTGCATCCTGTATATTTGTGTCCGCAATGCCGAGATCAGCGCCGCATCCAGGCAGGCGCATTTGGCCAATGCACCGTTCTGGCCGCCAATCAACCACGCCTTGTGCGGTTTTTGCTGCCAATGCATCAGGAACATCACCGACGAACAGCAGGTAGGGGGATTTTAATGCCATAATACTCGAGCCTCAAATTGTTTGGATGAAATATCAATCGAAGCCCGATCCAAATCAAGACCAGATGTTGGAATGGATGGAACCAGCAATAGCGTTGATGATTTCCAACTGCTCAATTAATCAGGTAAATGGCGCGCTCGGGAAGATTCGAACTCCCGACCCCTTGATTCGTAGTCAAGTACTCTATCCAGCTGAGCTACGAGCGCTTGTTGCAAATTTTATCCGGATTACAAAACGGTTGCAAAATCCAGATCTCCGCAGGTCGCTTTCGTAATCGCAAGGCGGTTCAAAAGCAAGCGTTTTTCGATAAAATCAATACACGAACCTTTCGGTCCGGAATTCATGCACCGGAAAACAGTCTCAACGCTGAATTATCATCCTCTGCGGAAGGCGTGTCGGGGATAATTACGGCGAACATAGTTCCTGTTTCGCCGGTCTCTTCAATTTCGATGCTTCCCCCGTGTGCTCTTACCAGTTCATAGGCAATCGACATGCCTAGCCCCGTTCCGTCTGTTTTGGTCGAGCCCTGGAAGGCGCTGAATATTTTTTCACGAACGTGTTCTGGAATGCCTGGTCCAGTATCGCTGACGCGAATTTTCACCGTGTTTTCAGTTCTGAATGCTTCCACGTGCAGCCGCATTATCCTTTTGTCATCTTCCATATCACACATAGCCTGTTGCGCATTTCGGCACAGGTTCATGAGAATACGGAAGAGTTGTTCCGGATCAGCGTCAGCCTTGAAATCTGCTTCAATTGTATTTTCCCACCTAAATTTGGGCCCATTTTCCAATCCGAGTAGTTCCGCAACATCATCAACAGTGTTTTTCAGCAACAACAACCTGCGTTTTGGTGGGGCTTCCAACGCCTTTCCGTAATCAATTACTGATTTTGTATAATCTACGGCCCGATCAATTGTTCGCAGCAATTTCGGCGCAAACCGCTGCACCGTCGGATCGGGAAGTGAAGTAAGGCGGTCAGAAAAAAGCTGGGCGGATGCCAGGATATTTCTGAGATCGTGATTGATTTTGGATACCGCGAGCCCCAGATCGGCCAAACGCTGTTTTTGCCTGAGCGTATTTTGCAGGTCTTGCTGAAAAGAAGAAAGACGGTGCTCCGCAATTCCGATTTCATCCTTCCGGCCTGTCGGCGTGTAAATCAGGGATGCATTTTCCGGCGCTTTGGAGAATTCATCCATGTTTGAGGAAATTCTGATAATCGGCAGGACAATCAACCGATAAAGTGCGAGATAAACAAGGCCGGCTGCAAAAACCGAAATCAGCAATGATAGGAGCAGGATATTCCACGCGTAACGCCACATTGCAATCTGGATGTATTCCATTTTCTGTACCAGTTCCAGCATCGCTTCACCGGAGCGTATGCTGCCGAAAACGCGGTACTCGCTGTCAGGATTCATAAACAGCATTGCAAGCGCACTTCTGATAGACGTAAACGCCGTTGTGTTATCAAGATCGATATGTTCAACCAGATTTTGCGGTGCTTCAGACGATGCAATCAGCTGGGAAGCTCCGTCCCGCCGCACGGCAATTGTAATTGACTGGGTGGTCTCCAGCAGACGCTCTGCGGCCATCCCGCTAAGCATGGGATCATTTGAATCAAGATAGACGATGCTTGCCGCCTCGGCGGTATCAATATGGGTCCTAAGCCATACATTGCGGAAATTGGCGACCGAAGGCACAAAAATCAGTACTTCCGCAAGCATGATAAACACGATAGTCAGCAGAAGCAGTTTTGCCGACAGGCCCTGATAGAACCACCTGCGCCCGGTTTCCGCCGGGTCACTGGTTTCATTCGAGGGGGGTGTTTGCTGTAACATTACCTTGTTGCTTTTATCCGAATTTCCTCAGGAATCCGACGAGCCAGCGAACGATTGGCTTCTTCGCAAACGGAGCATAACTTGTCATGGCCGCTCGCTTGCCGATCTCGCCCATCGTTGGATAGGGTGGAATATATCCGACTACATTTCCCAGCTTCATCTTGTTGGTTATCGCGAAAGCCCACATGTTAATCATCTCACCGGCATTCGCGCCGGCAATTGATACTCCTAAAATCCGACCCCGTTTGGTAGTGATCATTTTGATCAATCCTTCGGTTTTTCGTTCAGCTTGCGCCCGGTCATTTTCATGATAGGGCCATCTCAACACCTGAATATTACCATACTTCTCGCGCGCATCCTCCTCGGTCAAGCCAACCTGACCTAATTCAGGATCGGTATAGGTAACCCAGGGGACGAGATGATTATCCGGTTTGGCTTTCAATCGGAACAGAATACCGCGGATTACCAGGCCGGCATGATATCCGGCCACATGGGTAAATTGCAGGCCGCCTGCAACGTCTCCGATCGCATAAGCCCGCTTGTTGGTTGTTCTCAGGTCCGTTCCGGTCTTGATCCCGTGCCGGTCAAATTCAATACCCGCATTTTCCAGACCCAACCCCTCTACATTGGCCGCCCGTCCGGTGGCCACGAGAAGATGTGTTCCCGAAATTGCGGCATTTGTCCCATTGGCCTTGTACTTGACCTGTACTTCTGATTTGCCTTTCCTGGAAACCGAACTGACCATGGCACCCTCGATAATCCGGATTCCTTCCTCCCTCACATTGTCGAGGACAATTGCAGTCAGTTCAGGATCGTCCTTGCCTAGCGCTGTCAAGCCTTCAATAACGGTAACATCGCAACCCAGGCGTCGATGCGCTTGTGCCATTTCCATTCCAATCGGCCCCCCCCCGATTACAATCAAATGCCGGATTTTCTTTGTGTTATCGAAAATTGTTTCATTGGTCAGATAGGAAATGTCTTCAAGCCCGGGAATGGGCGGTACAAAGGCGGAAGATCCAGTGGCAACAACAAACCGTCTTGCGCGGATTTCGTGTTCGCCGGCTACCAGGGTTTTTTCATCCTTGAACTTCCCCGCCTCCTGGATAACCTTGACCCCTAGTCCAGTGAACCGCTCAACTGAATCATTGGGTTCAATCGCAGCAATGACATCGTGGATATGATCGTGAACTTTTTGGAAATCGACCTTTGGTTCGACTGGCTCAATTCCAAACTTTCCGGATTCACGCATCGCCTGTGCGGTTTTGCCGGATGCAAGAATTGCCTTTGATGGAACACATCCATAATTCAGACAATCTCCGCCCATTTTTCCCTTTTCGACCAGCACAACGTCTACACCGAATGCCGCAGCGGCTGCCGCTACACTAAGTCCGCCGGAACCGGCTCCAAGTATGCAAATATCCGGGGTAAGAGTTGGCATGAATAGTTATTCCTTTCTATTTTGGGGCGTGGTTGAATCTGAAGCGGCATCTTTGCGGGTTTTCAGCTTCTTGATCGCGATTGGCATGAATGAAAGAGCAGCTAGAGCTGCCAGGGCAAGCAGCAATTCATTTGTAACAAGCGCGCCCGGTTCAATCGTACAAGTTCCAGCATCCGCACATCCTGGATCGGCCCGTTCCTGTTCCGCAATTATGCTGTCGAGGCCAGCCCCAAGATAAGCAAATGCGAATGTTCCCGGAATTATTCCAAAGAACGTGGCAATTACATAAGGGGCCAGTTTCATGTTCAACAATCCGGGCACAATGTTGACAACCCAGAAGGGAAAAGCAGGAACCAGCCTCAGGGTGAGAAGATACTGGAATGAGTCTTTCTGAAATCCCTCTGTCATTTTGCTGAGGAAAGGGCCAGCTTTGCCTTGAAAAAATTTTCCGAACGAACCTCTAGCAATCAGGAATATGATCGTTGCTCCAATTGTTGCAGCGGTCACAGTGGCAAAACCTGCAGTCGTCCAGCCAAACAAGAAGCCCGCAGTGATTGTCAGCGCCAGGCCCCCGGGGAAAGAAATCGCCACAAGAATTATGTAGAGCAACATATATCCACTAATCGCCAGAAACTGATTCTGCGATACAAAATTGCCGAGATACTCGCGCTGCATTATGAGATTGGAAAGCGAAAGGTATTCGTGAAGCCCGGACATATACCCGGCTACAAGCAGGCCTAAAACAACAATGAGCGGCAACCAGTGTTTTATCATTTCAGCCTTGAAGTTAGCAAATCCAATAAAATTTCGTTAGTGAAATACCGCGCGCCCTCGCGGATTTGTTCTGGTTTAAAGGAAGTGTCGGGTGATTTCTATCACACAAGTTGACATTTATGTGTTCTGTCACGGGAATAAGACCGAAAATACAGGCTGTTTTTGTTGACTTGATCATTTCAGACACATATAACCTGCCGGAAATTTGGGCTGCCTGATGCCGTGGCGTTTTCTCGACACCGTAAATCTAAATGGCACCTTCTGCTGAACAGTTTCGCAGTTGGGCCCGGAACACAAATATGAACATGAGGGTCCGCCAGTCGACGGGTGGATGTTTTGAAAATGAAGCGTACGTTTCAACCCAGTAACCTTGTCCGCAAACGCCGTCACGGTTTTCGTGCCCGGATGGCAACAAAAGGTGGTCGCAGAGTAATCGCCACACGGCGAGCTAAAGGCCGTAAACGCCTTTCAGCCTAACATCACCAGCAACCGGAGAACCGGTTTTGCGCGGCAAAAACTGTGACACCGAAAACAGCGATTGTAATGTGGCCCGACTTCCCCGGCGCAAGGATTTCTTGCGCTTGCGGTCGGGAAAACGGCATTCAACCGCAAGTTTTACCCTGCAGTCAAAGCCGGTTGAGTTGACGGAAAAAAACAATGCCTGTCGAGTTGGATATACGGTTACAACCAAGGTCGGCTCCTCGGTTGTCCGCAATCGTATTCGGCGCAGACTTAGGGCAGCCGTAACATCAGCATTCCCCGGGCATTGCAAAGCTGGATATGATTATGCGCTCATCGCCAGACGAAAGGCGCTGACGTGTGATTTCGCGACAATTGTGCAGGAATTGCACCATGCACTTGACCACATTCACAGGAACAGGGCAAAAGGCCCATCAGGCGAAGCCTAACTCTTTGAACTCCGCGGTAACCGACACCTTTTCAAAACAGGAAATGCACAATGGAAAGCAATAACAGGAATACCATTCTTGCAGTGGCACTTTCTATAGCGGTGTTGATAGCCTGGCAGGTGCTTTATGTAGGGCCGAGACTGGAACAGGAACGAGTTTCAGCAGAAGTACAAGCTCAACGTGAAGCGGTCGAAACTGGGCAGGTAGAAGCTGAGGGTAGTGCCGCAATTCCCAAAAATACGGAAACAACACCTGTAGGTAGCAGTGAAACGCAATCTGGTCTTACGCGTGAAGCCGCAATTAATGAATCTCCACGGATTCCACTAGAAACAGATCTCCTCTCGGGCTCCATCAATCTCAAGGGTGCCCGGATTGACGAATTGAATCTTCGCAAATACCGCGAAACAATCGACCCCAACAGTCCGTTAATCGTACTTTTTTCACCAGGAGGTAGCGAAGATGCCTATTTCGCTGAATTTGGTTACCTGCCAACAGCAAACTCGGGCTCGGTTCCCGGGCCCCAAACGCTATGGCAAACAACAAGCGATAAGCTGACTACGAGCGACTCTGTTGTTCTGACTTGGACAAATGAAGTCGGTATTCGTTTTGAACGAACGATATTCCTTGATGACAAGTACATGTTCACGATTTCCGATAGCGTCACAAACGGCTCAGGTGAAGCCATTGAAATGACGCCTTATGGCCGTATTGCGAGATTTGGAACTCCTGAAACTCTGGGCATATTCGTGCTTCACGAAGGTCTGATTGGATTTATAGGCGAAGAAGAGGGTTTGCAGGAAATCGACTATGATGATCTGCAGGAAACAAAAGAAATAACATTTGGCCGTTCCGAAGGCGGATGGTTAGGAATAACGGACAAGTATTGGGCAACTGCATTGGTGCCGGGTACATCTTACAAGCCGACGTTCTCCTACAGGGACAGCGGCAAGGAATCCTTCCAGACTGACTTCATCGGGGAAGGTCAGGCAATTCAGCCCGGAGCATCGGCAGATTATCAGCAGCGGCTGTTTGCTGGCGCCAAAAGTACCGAAATCATTGATGGCTACCAGTCAGAACTAGACATTGAGCAGTTCGATTTGATGATTGACTGGGGCTGGTTTTACTTCATCACCAAGCCATTATTCTGGTTGCTGCATTGGCTGTTCGGCATCGTCGGGAACTTTGGCGTGGCGATCCTGATTGCCACTGTGATTGTCAAGGCGATATTCCTGCCGCTTGCAAACATGTCCTATGCCTCAATGGCAAAAATGAAAAAAGTGCAGCCGGAAATGATGTCGATCCGTGAGAAATTTGCGGAAGATAAAATGAAGCAGCAGCAGGAAATGATGGCGCTTTACAAACGCGAGAAGATTAACCCAGCGGCTGGTTGCTGGCCAATTCTGATTCAGATTCCGGTATTCTTTGCACTCTATAAAGTTCTGTTTGTCACCATTGAAATGCGCCATGCACCTTTCTTTGGTTGGATTCAAGATCTGGCAGCACCTGACCCAACTTCGGTTTTCAATTTGTTCGGCCTGTTACCATTCGAGGTTGGCGGGTTGCTCCTTGTGGGTGTGTGGCCGTTGCTGATGGGCATAACCATGTTCCTTCAAATGCAGATGAACCCAGCGCCACCTGATCCCACACAGGCGATGATCTTCAAGTGGATGCCCATTGTCTTCACCTTCATGCTGGCGACCTTCCCGGCAGGTCTGGTGATCTATTGGGCATGGAACAACTTCCTTTCAATTATTCAGCAGGGCTTGATCATGAAACGGCACGGAACCAAGATCGAGCTGATTGACAATCTGAAAGGAATGCTCAGCCGTAAAAAAGACGAAGAGCAAAAAACGGGTCAGGACAAAGACGAATCCAAGAAATGATTCCGGACAATAATAAATTGACTGATGAAGCCGCACTCGAAAGAGGGCGGCTTTTGTTTGCCAGGGAATGGGAGTTCATTCGGGGTGTTCCTTCCATGAAATTTCTTCCACCCGAAGGTCCGGTGGAGGTTTCCTTTGCAGGCCGGTCAAATGTCGGAAAATCATCCCTTATCAATGCATTGGTAAACCAGAAAGGCCTTGCGCGAACATCCAATACGCCGGGTCGCACCCAGGAGCTGAATTATTTTATTCCTGCAAATTCGGGCGACATGCCTGATGTGGCCATTGTCGACATGCCCGGTTACGGATATGCCAAGGCACCCAAATCGCAGGTTGAGGCTTGGACGAAGCTGGTCTTTTCCTATTTGCGAGGCCGAACAACTTTGCGAAGGGTATTTGTGTTGATCGATGCCCGGCATGGCATTAAGCCAAATGATGAAGAAGTGTTTGATTTGCTCGACAAGGCAGCCGTTTCCTATCAAATCGTTTTAACCAAGGCTGACAAGGTCAAGCAGACCGCTTTGGGAAAACTGGAAAGTGGAACGATGGAACGAATTGCAAAGCGGGCCGCAGCTCATCCGGAACTCATTTTGACATCTTCTGAGAAGGGTGAGGGAGTAGCACAATTGCGCGCGGTAATCGCGAGCTTGATTTAACAATTGCTGCAATTGGCCTTTCCCGCTAAGAGACGTTGAAAATTGAGGGCATCGATTATGGCCGAAGAAAAAAAGACACCGGGCGTCGCTGAAGCAGAAATCCTTTCCTATGCGCTTCCTTACATGCAGCGCTATGCCGGGAGAGTTGTCGTGATCAAGTATGGTGGCCACGCCATGGGTGATGACCGGCTCGGAAAAGCGTTTTGCCGTGATGTTGCTTTGCTGAAGCAATCAGGTGTCCATCCTGTGGTCGTACATGGCGGCGGACCACAGATTGGAAACATGCTGGAGCGCATGAACATCAAGTCTGAGTTTCAGGATGGACTGCGGGTAACCGACGCCCAGACCATCGAGATAGTGGAAATGGTGCTGGCCGGTTCAATCAACAAGCAGATTGTTGCCTCGATCAATGCTGAAGGCGCCCGCGCGGTCGGTTTATGCGGCAAGGATGGCAACATGGTACTCGTGGAAAAGGCGCGTCGTACAAGCATTGACCCCAATTCCAACATTGAACGGATTATTGACCTCGGGTTTGTAGGCGAGCCCAGAGAAGTGGATTCAACCGTACTTGATTTGGTTATCGAGGCCGGACTGATTCCGGTTGTCGCACCGGTATGTTTTGGCAAGGATGGAAAAACCTACAACGTAAATGCCGACACCTTTGCCGGAACCCTTGCGCAGGCACTCGATGCGAAACGGCTTTTGTTCCTCACCGATGTCGAGGGGGTCCTCGACAAGAAAAAGAAATTGATAAAGGAACTTTCCGTCGAGAAGGCCAGGGCGCTAATCAAGGATGAAACCATCATTGGCGGCATGATCCCCAAAGTGCAAACCTGCATTGATGCGCTGGGCGATGAGGATGAAGGTGTAGAGGGTGTTGTGATTTTGAACGGAAAGAAATCGCATGCGGTTTTGCTGGAACTGTTTACCGATCATGGTGCCGGAACGCTGATTACCCATTAGTAACCGTTTTCAGAATTGAAACCTGGTTCTGTATATTGTCAGTCCCACAAAACGAGCAGTACAATTCCTGCGGTAATCAGGATGCAGCCGATCACTTCCGGCCTGTTGATGCGTTCCTTGAAGAAAAAAATTGATGTGGCGAAGGTAAACAGCATTTCGATCTGCGCCACCACTTTTACCAGTGCTGCCTGTTGCAATGTAAATGCTGTAAACCAGCCAAATGATGCAGTCGCTCCGACAAATCCTGTCAACAACGCCGGTTTCCAGGCGCGTGCAATTCGGGGAAGTTCTTCGCGTTCCCTAAGCGCAATCCAAACCAGCATGACAAGGGTCTGAAGAATGATTGCAAAGCACAAAGTTGTGGCGCTGCGCATGAAAAAGAGTTCGTGTTCAATTGAAAGCGCAGCCGCCCGGTACCCAACAGCTGCCAGCCCGAACAATGTGCCTGACCCAAGTCCGATTAGAGCTGTGTTGCTGAAAATTGAAGACAGCATTGAACGAAGGGTGATTTCGGTTCGGGCCACTGATATCAGCACAACCCCGGCAATGCTGACTGCTATCGCCAAAATTCCCCCGACTGACAGCTTCTCCCCGAACAAAACAAGGGCAAAAAGTGCCGTTTGTGCGGGTTCAGTTCGGGAATAGGCAGTGCCAACCGTAAAATTTCGAAATGAAAAAAGATGCAGCAGCATAAATGTTGCTGCAATCTGGGCGAGCGCAGCAACGGTTACCCACAAGGCAAACCCCTCACCAATCCCGGGCAACACCTGACCGGAATAATGATAAAAGACGAGCCAGTAGATCAGGGCAAAAGGAATTCCAAATCCGAACCGTACAAAAGTTGCTCCGGTCGTCCCCATATGGCCTTTAAGATATTTCTGGACAGTGGACCGAATGTTTTGAAAAAACGCCGCCGCGATTGTAATGATGATCCAAAGTTCCATATGCACCTCGTGCAACATCGTTGGAACTGCGTCAAGAATCGTGCTTAAGACTGTCCATGGAAAAATTTACCGAAATAGACACCTGGGTCTTTGACCTCGACAATACTCTTTATCCTCGCCATTGCGATCTGTTCTCGCAGATTGATGTGCTGATGACCGGGTATGTTTCAAAACTGACGGGACTGGAACGGACGGAAGCTCGCAAATTGCAGAAGGATCTGTATCGTGATTATGGTACGACGTTGCGCGGCTTGATGGAGACCCACGGGATCAATCCACACGACTTTCTTGGAGTGGTGCACGATATTGATTACTCGTTCCTGCCCAAGAAACCTGAGCTTGGAGAAATGTTACAGGCTTTGCCCGGCCGCAAATTGATTTACACCAACGGCTCGGTCGAACATGCTCGCAATACGCTGGAGGCGATGGATATCAGCCACGCGCTGTTTGACAGCATTTTTGATATTGTCGCATCAGATTTTGAACCAAAACCCCATCATCAACCATTCGGGAAGTTTCTGAAGGAGCATGATGTAGATGGCTCGCGTTCCGCAATGTTTGAGGATTTACCCCGTAACCTCGAGCCGGCAAAAGCGAACGGCATGCTCACGGTTCTGATCACGCCTCAAAATAGCGGTGAATACGCAGTTGAAAACTGGGAACACGTGGAGAGTTCCGAAAGCTATATTGATCATCAGACCGATGATCTGGATGGTTTTATTGGGGATGTTCTGGAGATTTTAAAGCCGCAGCCGGACTCAGTTTCGTAGTTCCAGCAATTCGCCTTCAAACACGAGTGCACCCTTGCCCGACAAAGCCTGGCCATCAAAGCCGGCAAACGGAACAAAAATCCTTTTTCCCTCGGATTTTTCCGTTTGATGCCCGGTAGCGGAAAAGCGAATTACCTCACGAATTTCAAATCGTGATTGTCCAGCCGTGGCTGTATAGGAATGTCCTTCGGCCATTTCGCGCTCCCTGCGGGTTTCCTGTCAACTTCACCAGGAATCTCACCTGATGATTATGCCCCGAATTTCTATTTTTACGCTGAACTGATCCGGTACAATTTTAGATATATAGGACCCAATGCGGCAATTCTGTGTAATTTGTCACATTTTGTGAGTTGACGGTCAGTTTTTATGCGCAGAGACCCTCAGCCTTACTCAAGATTGTAGTGATTGCGAATAATATCCCAGCCTTCTTGTGCTGAATCGACCGTATGAAAGAGATCAGGATCATTTGGTGAAATGGTGCCCTGTTTGGCCAATTCCTCCAGATTTATCACCTTGGTCCAGAATTCCTTTCCAAAAAGCAGAAATGGTACCGGGTCCATCCGCTGGGTCTGGATCAACGTCAGGCTTTCAAACATTTCGTCCATGGTGCCGAAACCCCCCGGAAATACACCAATTGCTTTGGCGCGCATCAAAAAATGCATCTTGCGGATCGCAAAATAATGGAAATTGAAACAAAGTTCCGGGGTCACATACTTGTTGGGAGCCTGTTCGTGGGGAAGTACGATGTTAAGGCCGATTGACGGAGCGCCAACATCCAGCGCGCCACGATTTCCGGCTTCCATAACCCCCGGGCCGCCACCGGTTGTCACCACCATTTCCTTATGACCAGTGGTCTCCGAGTACCGTGAACACAGACGCGCAAATTCACGGGCCTCGTCATAGAACCGGGAATTTGCTTCAAGGTTTTTCTTTTGGGTTTCATTCTTTGCCGCCCATGCTTCTCCTCCCGGTTCGGGAATTCGTGCACCACCAAAGAGAATGACGGTTGACTCAATACCAGCTTCCGTGAGTGTCATTTCCGGTTTCAGCAGTTCAAGTTGAAGACGTATTGGACGTAGTTCCTCACTTGTCAGGAAATCCTTGTCATCAAAAGCCAACCGGTAAACCGGCGAACGCGTCTGGGGAGTATCTGGAACTTCATGGGACTTCTCCAGATCTTCCCGGGAGCGGACCAGCGCTTTGTATCGTTTCCGATGCTCATTTGTCATTTGTTTCTCCGACTCGATCTATCCTGATTGACCTTTGATAGCCTATGCCATAGACCGTTCGCAATTACAGATTGTCCTTGCTAGGTCCCCAAGTTTTCGGAGAAATTCATGTCCCTTGAAGCAACGATTGAAGCCGCGTTTGAAGATCGAGACAATATCAACACATCCACACAGGGCGAAGTGCGTGCGGCTGTTGAAGAATCGCTCAGTCAACTGGATTCCGGTTCTGCCCGCGTGGCCCATCGTGAAGCGGATGGCTCCTGGACGGTAAACCAGTGGTTGAAGAAAGCTGTCCTTCTTTCTTTCCGTTTGAATGATATGGAAGTCATCATGGGGGGTAATGGTAAATCAACGTGGTGGGACAAAGTGCCGTCCAAGTTTGAGGGCTGGGGTGAAAACCGTTTTCGTGAATCCGGATTCCGCGCAGTGCCGGGCTCCATTGTGCGAAAAGGTTCGTACATTGGAAGGAATGTCGTTTTGATGCCATCATTCGTGAATCTCGGTGCCTATGTGGATGATGGTTCAATGGTTGACGGCTGGGCTACTGTCGGTTCATGTGCGCAAATTGGTAAAAATGTTCACCTGTCTGGTGGCGTGGGGATTGGTGGTGTTCTTGAACCGCTTCAGGCCGGGCCCACAATTATCGAGGACAATTGTTTCATCGGTGCTCGCTCCGAGGTGGTTGAAGGTTGTATTGTGAGAGAGGGATCTGTCCTGGGCATGGGTGTATATATTGGTAAATCCACCAAGATCGTGAATCGTGCTACCGGTGAAATAAACTACGGTGAAGTTCCGCCCTACTCGGTTGTGGTGGCAGGTTCAATGCCTGGTAATCCGATGGGCAACGGTGAGCCAGGGCCGGGCCTTTATTGTGCTGTTATCGTAAAAACCGTTGATGAACAAACGCGCTCGAAGACGGGGATCAACGAACTCTTGCGGGATTAGTTTTGTGCGAGCATTCCTGAAAGAATGTTTCAGCCTATCAGGTTACTTAAACAAAGCACGATACAGGATACTTGCAATAGGTTACCGCATGTTAGCCACAATACCTGTTATGTCGTCATGAAT
>JBPCWL010000095.1:0-12915 GCA_051009575.1 Rhizobiaceae bacterium | reverse complement strand
CGCCGGAAGTGGCGGTTCAGGCGCCGGATCTCCGCGCAGTCTGGTGAGAGTACTGAGGCAACTTGAGATGAACTATGATTTCAGGTCGATGCAGCCTTCGCAAATCGGAAACCTGCTGCCACCAGAGTTCAAATTATAAAACAATCGAATACGTGTCTGAAGATCCGAAAGATTGGCCAGATACTTGGATTCCGGAATTCTGATCTGACCAATGCTTGAACAAAAACTGTCCGGTTTAGACCGGGTGCAGCCCCAAATTTTGTGCATAAGCTCCATTTTGCTAGGGGCAATTGATCAACTGGACCAGAAACCCCTGCACCTACACGCTCGACAATCTGTAGCAAATATTCAGGGTAATTTTGAATTGGAATAAACTGGGCGTCTTTCCAGAGGCGGACAATGGCTGGATTAATCGAATGACTGTTTCGAGCCCTTAATTACGGATTCTCCACAAATGCTAAATGCAGTTGTTTGCTAAAAAGCGGAAGATTGTCAAAACGAGGCAATCAACCCGCTGGCGGTTTATAGCCTTTGAGTCCGACGCCGGCCTTTTTTCTTGCCACTTGTGCTTCGCCAGAAGTTGGGAGCTTAGTAGTTGCACCCCCTGAAATTGCACCTGAGGCACCTAAGGCCATTGAACATCATGCAGCCGTCTCGTCGTCGGGTGCTTCTATAATCGCAACAATGTCCTCACTTCCGAAACAGAAGTACATTGTGTGTAGATTCCCGCCCATAGATTCAACAAATACACGATCGACGGCTTCCGATCTTGCGGATTTTGAGGTCAGCCCCGCTGCGGCATTTCAATCGGTTCAGCTCAATTACAGCATCCTGAACGTGCCCCACGCCACCGGCGTGCTATGGCAAGTCAGTTATCTGCCGTTTCCTCTCTTCGCCAATGGCAGTGATCAGGATGTCAAGCCGCCGGGTTTGCTGGTGTCGGAAATTGGCTTTCCTTTAGGGCTCCAGTAGGTCGCTGGCGCGCACTCAAAACCACCTATATAGGAGATGAAGAGCGCGTTGCCTGTTTGCTGCTCGATCAAATTGAGTACACTGAAGTTTTTGGGGATGCTTAAAAGCTGACTTCATTCCGGTGGCAGTTAATACGCTACTTTCAAGTGATATTTATGAAACAATTCTTAATGGCAGCCGTTCTGTCTGTTTATTTGTGGCTGCGGAACTTTGGCCTGTTAGGATTTGGTTGAATTATTAGTGGGTTTTTGCGGGTAAAACACAAGAATTAGGACGCTTGTCATCAAGCCGATTGTGGCCATCATGACAACGAACATTATCATTCTCAAATCGATGAGGCGTTTGTGAATGGCCTCAGCTGAGGTCAGCGGAACATATAGGGATTTACCTACGTTGCTCTGGTTTATTCCTACTTTTGTAAGAATTCGGTTTGAAATCTCTGCGTATTCACGCAACTCGTTAACGATATCAGCAAGTGTAAATTTAGAAATGTCGCTATCTAAAAGATAATCTTCCATTTTATAACGCGCTTCATCCGGGTTCTTGTACAAAGCAGAATGGACTTTTTCTGCAAAACCAAGCCGCGAGGATATCCGGTTAATGGTTTTTGCATGCTCGCCAAGCTCACTGACTATATTGGGCAATTCGCTATTTATTCGGTCGGAAATTTCTTTAATCAACTCTTTTCTATTTGATAGTGGATCCGATTCCGAGTTTTGCCCGACGCGAATATTAGAAATAAGTTGTTGTAACCTGAGTATCTCGGATTTGGTTTGCACTTCACGCAAACGTATTGAGGTTCGTCTGCTGATGAGTTGTTTCAAGAATTCGTTGTTGCCACTTTTTTCGCTGAGGGATAAAAGACGATCAACCACTCCTTCGTTTATTTGAGTAACCCCCAGTGGGACGTTTGAACTATTGGAAGCTTCAACGCCTGATGGCGTCCGAACGAAGTTGCCAAGTGCAACTTCCCCTTCATCTAACGCGGATCTGATGACCGCAGCTTCTTCTTTCAGTGATTCCTGCTCCCGTATCAGTTCTTGTATTTTGGATGTATAGTAAACGGATGTAAATTCCGGATTTGAACTAATTCCAAGTGCGACAACCGGCGACTTTAACTGTTCGATGTCGATTTCGATCATATCATTCAGTTGCCGATTCAGATCAAACAGCATCTTTCCCGTTTCCGGGTCCGTTACTACTCCGCCGAAAGGTGTATCAAGCAACTTTTGAACATCAGCCCCAATCAGGTTGATCCGGTCTGTTACAATATCTAAGGCAATCGCGAAATCTTGTCCTTCAAGTAGTTCAGTTCCGAACACAGATGGGGAGAAGATGTTGATCGGCAGCTTTGAATCGGCATTCAATTTATCCATATCTGACGACCACGATCTTGGAATTTCCAGCAATTCCAGCTTCGCGTCTTCAACTTTCTGACTGAGGCTTTCCAGATTAAGGCCGGAAACGTCATCGACAGCTGATCGACCTCCGGGTTGTGTTTGAAGCTCTGTTAGAAATTCTGAAAGACTGGAGGCCCGGCGAAGGATTAGTTTGAGGCCGTTTAATGGGTTGGATTTCTCCAAAACAGCGGGGTCCATTATGGATGGCGAGATTGCATCAATCTGGGTGTTCAGCACCCCCCTGTCACGTGTCGCCGAAACGGCCCACTTCTCAACAACTTCAACAACCACCTTTTTAGCTACATCTGACGGAAGCAGCTTGTTTACGTCGACCAAAGTAACAAGTGCCGCATTTTTATTGGCGGAGTTTAACTGCTGTTCCATTTCTTCTTTAATGGTTTGAAGATCTGAAAGACTGTTGACCCAGTTCCTGGATAAAAGTTCGAACTCCCGAGTGGTTTCAAATCTGCGCGTATTGTAAGGGCGCACGGAGATCAGGTTTACAAAATCGCGAAGCGAAATGTTGTACTGAGAAAGTTGGTTGTTTTCGTAAACCTCAATCAGATTGCCAGATTCTAGAATGTCAGACAGAAAGAAATTAGCGCCGTTCGGATACTTGTTATTTGAGCGACCATCGAAATTAAGTTGAAACCCATAGGCATAGGTAACGGGCGTATTAGTCCGCTTGTCATACAGCTCCCAAATTCCCCCCAGCATCGCGAATGTCAGGGTGATCAATCCGACAAAGGCCCAAGATTTTAAAATCTGAAGGCATTTGGACCGCGCCCATAGTTCCAATCTGCTTGGATTTTCAGGATGCTCCTCAGGAGATTCCACTATACTCATTTACTCTAGCCCCAAAATAAGAAACTGTAAAAACTTAGACTATTGGTCAGTTACTTGCAATTTCATATCTACGTTCATTGAACGTTTTAAAAAGTTACGGTCAATGAAAATAGTCCGGCGCAACGATTTTACACATTGAGTTGTGACTAGAGTCCGAGTTAGATTAAAATCTCAATTTCGTCAGTACCTGTTTTAGAATAACCGAGACACCCTCAGTTTGAGCTATATCAAGCATATTGCATCTTTTGCCGGATCGAAATTTTTGATTGCGGTTATTTTGCTTTGCATGAGCACTCTTGCTGAAATTGTAACGCTGTCGATGTTGCTGCCGTTGGTGTCCAGCATCGCTGGAAATCATAGTCTGAACGAGGTTTTGGATTCTGAATTCAACCTTCTTGTCCTGCTTCCCGCGTTTGTTGTGCACTGGTCCTGGTCGTCATATTTAATCGTCATCGTAATGGCAATAATCTTAGGGACGTTCATTAGTGCGTCTTATCGATTGTATGCAAATGCAATTCGGTTTGGATATCTTACCTATATCCGGCAGATGTTCTTTAGATCCATACTTTTCGCCAATTGGTCTGATGTACGCGGAATTGACAGGCCAAGTCTTACTCATGCATCCACCGAGTTAATTGAGGATGTATCGGAAGGCGTTGTATCGCTTTTAAGGGTTTTGGAAAGCGCATTGTTAGCAACCGTTGGTCTGGTTTTCGCGGCCTTGATTTCACTAAAATTGACTGCAGTATTATTGATATTGGCGGCCATGGCGAGCCTGCCGATATTCGCGTTTGATAGAATGTTATTTCCTTTACAGCGTCGTTCAATTGAAAAAATGAACGGCGTTTATCGGCAGCTGGATTCCGGTTTTTCCGGACTGAAGACTTTAAAAAACTTATCTTACTCCAAACATTTTTTGGAGTATTTTGATCAGATAACTAAGGCATATTCTTATGCAGCAAGGCGGGTTGTTGCGCATAGCATATTTGCAACGGTGCTCACGCGGGTGCTTTATGCCCTGTGTTTGATGGGGGTGCTGATATACATATCCAGTGCTGAAATGGGCCTAACTGCACCGATTACAGTGTTGTTGATTTTCATACGCGTTTTTCCACAGATCCAGTCCATACAAACTTCTGCACGCGACTTTCTTACAAAAGCGGTGGATTACAATTCCTATTCCAGTATGATAGCCCGGTTTCAAAACCACACTTCTCAGGAATCTGAGCGTAATAACCTTAAGAACTGGACTGAGCTGGTCGCGAAGAACGTTTCTTATAGTTACACTGATAATTTAACCGATTTCGTGTTCAGTGATTTTTCTACTTCGATTAAACGGGGGCAATGCATTGGTGTGCTGGGTCCTTCCGGCGCTGGTAAATCCACTCTGGCGGATTTGTTATCAAGCTTAACCCGGCCGACGGTTGGCAGCTTTACTGTCATGCGGAATGATGCCGATATCGGGGAGCTTGCGGATTTTCGTGTAGCTTATGTAACTCAGGAAGAGTTCCTGTTTAATACAACCATTTTCGAGAACTTCAGGATCATTCACCAATCAATAACAAAAGCTGAAATTTGGAGCTTGTTGGAAATTGTTGGGGCAACTGATTTCGTGCGAGCGCTCGAAAACGGCCTCAATACAGAAGCTGGCCAGAATGGAAACCGGTTCTCACGAGGCCAACGTCAAAGACTTTGCCTGGCGCGCACCTTGGCAATGGATTTTGACATTCTATTGTTGGACGAGGCAACAAGTGCCCTAAGTTCTATTGATGAGATTGCTATTTTCGAGAGGTTAAAACAAACATATAAGACCATCACGATTGTCGCAATTGCTCATAGATTAAAAACGTTGACCTGGACTGACCGTCTTTTATTGGTTGAAGGAACTCAAATAACTGATGTTGGCGAGACGAGTATTATCAGCTCTAGTGAAATACCTTATATTTTGGGCCTTATCGCCGCAGAAAATTACAGCGCCAAGCAATAAGTTCGAGGTTAAATTAAATCATGGCGTGAAATGAAGTCCGGGTAGAATTCCAAGAATGTATTAGCCTCTGTAATGAGCTTGCCTTGGGAAGTATCCTTAAATTGTGGGTCGAATTTCTTAGCATTCTCGGCTAAAGTCGCTGGGTTTCTTGCGCCTTCATTCCATTGCTTCAAAAAATATTTCCGGACTTGTGAGAGTTTTATTCCACCATGACTATTGGAAGCGAGATGGTTGATGTCATGAAATTTAGCATTCCCCAAAACGGTGCTGTTGAATGCCTGATGGTGCGCTTCGCCAGATGTATTGGGCGGCTTATCTTCGCGAACTGGCGTTACGAGGTCTTGAAATATTAGGACTGCCAGTTTTCCCATCAGTTTCTCGAATTCTGGTTCAATAGCAAGAAGAGCACCAATCGAGGTGTAATTGCTGGAAGCAATGGTTGAAAGCAAAGAATGGAAAGATTGCGGATCTACCGAGAATTCGCCGATATCGCCATCAATAACTGATTTGAAGTCCGCAATTGGCTTTGTTGTCGAGAGTAGGATTTCTTTTATTTGCCGCCGTCGTTGTTGTTGTGAAAGATATTGGGGTTCTTTGATCCAGTAATCGCAGCGATTTGAACGCATTCGCATGAAGTCCGCACTGGTCTCTCTAAGCTTTATGTCTTTTATTTTGTCAATGAATTCGCATTGGCGTTCGTCAAGATGGATTGAGGCTTGATACTCGTTGAACGATGATTGGGTGGCAAATGACAGGCCTATGTTTTCCATAGAACTGGCAACTTCATGAAATGACATCGGTTGCCAATTTTCATTCAGATATTCATGGGCAAAAACCTCAGGAGATGTGCTTAAATGTTGATCTAGAAACTCTGCAACATCCGGGTTTGCGCGAAGGTACCAGGGGTTGAGTTTCATTACATTGGCAACATGTTGCATTGGCTTCAAAAATCGACTGCCCGACAGCGTGTCAGAAGAATTTTCTTCCTTTGCACAATCAAGAATGAATTGTCTGAAACCTGTAAAATGTGTTTGGCCGGGTTGGCAAATGTAATTGAATATCACAATACCGCCCGGACGGAGCCTCTTGCTGATAAATTCGAGAACGATCTCTCTTTGTTCAGCAGATATCCACGACCAGACTCCCATCAATGCGATGACCTCAAAATCCGGCAAGTTTGTTTGGTAATAATCTTCAAAGGAAAGGTTCTCGAGACTAACTGGAACCTGCGATGTTGATGCCAATTCCTTGGCATAACGATAGTGATTTTGGTTTATATCGGTTCCAAACCAAAAAACATCTGGAAAAGAAGATGCGTTGACATTAATAGTGCACCCGTGGCCAAACCCCAGCTCGCATACGTTCTTGATTGATGGCGGTGTCACTCCATCCATAATCAATCGCATCCTCACTCGGTTGAGATTCAGTTGTTGATGATAATTGTCAATATGCCAAGGCGCGTTTTTAAGATATCGGGTCAAAGGTTTTCAACTCGCTCTGGTTCGAAGACATAAAATTTGGATTCTACAGGAAGCAACTGGCTCTCAAGTTATGGGGACCAAGTGAATTTTAGAGAATATAGCTATAGTAATCTTATCTCGATGCAATATATAAATCGCATGGAGTATAGCGGCAAAATTTATGGACTCGATTTTTGTACCGAAATGAGGTTGGACTATCCGGTATTCTGTGATTTCACGAGCGCAAAACCGGGTTTGGATCGGGATGTTACGATTTCGTATAACGAAGTCCCCACCAGTTTGCCAGAGGCCAAGTTTTTCGCCTTTTTTGAGTTCAACAATCGAGAAGCGTTGCTTAACCTCGGTGACTACGGACGCTTGCTGGTTTCTGAAGGTCGGAAGATTTCTTTAAAAGTTTCAAAATCTGGCAATGATGACCACCTGCTCTCTCATTTGTATGCTTCCGGTGTTGCTGTAATTTTGATGCAGCGAGATAGGCTTGTACTTCATGGCAGTTGTGTTGCCAGAGATGGCGAAGCAATCGGATTTCTTGGCGATTCAGGGATAGGTAAATCGACAGCGGCAATTTCCCTTATCGATCATGGATTTGAATTGATAGGCGACGATAATCTGGTCCCGATATTCAACGATCACGAAATACTCATTGAATCCGGGCCTAATTATTTAAAACTTCCTAGGCATGCAATCGGCGGCTCAAAGTTAAAGTCCAACAACAGTTCTAAAAAGGTATTGAATTCTGAAAAATTTTTAGTTGGGCAAAAGAGGAGTAATTCAAAGTCGACGGTATTGAAAAAGCTGTTTCTTTTGCATTGGCAGCATCCATTGTCAGACACGGTGCGAATTGAGAAACTTCACAATTTTAACGCGCTTGAGAAAATTGGTGAGCAAGTGTTCAGGCTTGAAATTTCAAAGCTTCTGGGCAAAAGTTTTGACAACATAGAAGCTATCGGTAAACTATTGCAAAGTGTTGAAGTTTACTCAGTCTACAGGCCGAGATCCTTATCCAGGCTAAGTGAATTTTCGGAAAAAATTTTAGAGCAATTGGATAGCTAATGTATGACGCAACACTCCGATCCCTTTGGTATGATTCGTGGTGGCTTCAAACCTACATTCAAGTTAGAGATTATCTTGAGGCAAACGAACCCGAAAAGCTCAGGTCATTCGAAAAGCTAATTGCGCCTTTACGTACAGATCAATCATTCAAAACTACTCAGTTCAGATCGGTCATTTTGCCCGAAAGAATTTTGGAAATAAAGGAAGTCATCCAATCTTTAGGATTTGACCGATTGAATGCCTCAGAATTTTATTCTTTCGGTCGGCATATATTGCGCAACCATTCCTATTTCGACAAACTGCAGATTGATCTGCTACCGCTGGTTGAGGAATATGTTGGGGAATCGGTTGAGCCAAGTTATAATTTTTTGAGCCTTTACAATAATTTGGGTAGTTGCTCAGCTCATATGGATTCGCCTCAATCGAAATGGACCTTGGATATTTGTATTGACCAATCGGACACTTGGCCGATTTCATTCAGTGAAGTTGTCGATTGGCCGATTGACATCGCAAGAGATCCTGAGGGCATTGCTTTTCGGGAAGTTTTGGATAACAGCGAGTTTACACAATATCTGATGATGCCGGGAGATGGGTTGATATTTTCTGGCAGCAGCCAATGGCATTTTAGAGACCCGATTCCGAAAGTTGGTCCGGATAATTTTTGCCAACTTGTTTTTTTGCATTATTTGCCAAAGGGGTCAGCTAAAGCTTATGATACTCGGGAATGGGGTGCATATTTGCGATCATCAAACGTTGATAACATTGCAAGCAAGATGCGAAACTTGGTCAAAAATCAGCATAGCGAAAAGGGCCCAGCATGAGTTCGGCTCCGGATTTGTTTAAACGTTCGCCCAATTTCTTGCCCGCTTTGATTGGCGATGACGAGATTGCCTTGTTCAACCCGGATAACCCTGAGAACTACTTTGGCCTCAAAGAGACGGGTGTAGCCATATGGAAACTGCTGGAGAATCCGCTTTCTGAAGAAGAATTGGTAAAGAAACTCTGCAATCTTTATGATGGCAGCGCGGAGGAGGTTAGAGCAGATACAAATGCTCTATTGAAAGAACTGTTGACTGAAGGGATTGTGGAAAATGTATCCAATTGATTTTCGATATTCCTTGCCGCAAAAGATTGGTGCTGTTTTCCAAGCCTTCTATTTATTGTGTTTTGCTTTTCTCATTGTGCGGAAGAAATCCGACAAAGAGGTTTTCAATATTTTATCAGATAACAAGAAACCGTTGGAGCTGCTGCCGACAAGCGATCCTAGGTTGCTTGCGCTGGTTACCAAAGCTATCGGGTTTACTGCCAGGAAAACACCGTTTAACTCCAATTGCCTTATTCGAGCCGTTGCCGCAAAGTTTTGGCTTAACAAAAAGCGGATTTCGTCTGATATCAATGTGTCTGTGAGGCGCAATAAAAGCGCTAAACCTTATGGACATGTCTGGCTGACGGTTGATGGATTGGCAATTACCAATCCCGGCAATCAGGATGATTTTGCTCCAATCTATGTCAACAACTCCCGGAGTAAAGTCATCTGATGGGGGTGATTTGTGGAGTTTATGCGCCGAAAAAATCAATCTCTTTTCGTGACAAGACTCTTATCTCCATGGGAGGTAATTTATCCAGGACGACTCTTCAGTCCCATCGCACCGATTTTGAAGGTGTGCTCGGTATCGAATATTACGAGCATCCAAATTTTAGCAAAAACCTAAAGACATCTGACTATGCCAATCAACATTCGGATGGTGATTGGCTAATCGGGGATCTTTCTTTCTATAATAGGGAAAGTTTTCCATTGCCAAAATCTGGTGGAGATCTCGCCCGTCTTCATAATCACCTGTCAGAAAACGGTAATGGGGGAATTGTAGACATTTGTGGCGATTTTTGTCTAATCCGCTTTGATGCAACAAATGGAATTCAAACCTTCTTTCGTGACACAATTGGGCAGAAATCGATTTTTTTTACAAAGACTGATTTTGGATATGTTTTTTCATCCATCGTTCAACCGGTTCACACCGTGACAAAACATTCACAGACACTTTCGCCACAAGCTTTGGCATCATTCATGTACCTGCAACATCCGGGGCGTGGGAAAACCTATCATGAAAAAATATTTGAAATTCCCACTGCAACGATATCTGAAATTGAAGAAGGTGACGTACAATCTTCAAAGATTTATTGGGTGCCATCGAAGCAATCAGTGATCTCAAACTTGTCGTTGGATGCTCAGGTAAAAGCATTACGAAACGAACTTGATCGATCCGTCAGGCAACGGTTGTCCCATCGGGTTAACAAGTCCGCACTTCAACTTTCAGGGGGCCTGGATTCATCTTCGATTGCCGGACTAATGTCTCACTATAGGCCTGATGAGACTATCCAAGCGATTTCCAATGTATTGCCGCCTAACTATTCAGGAAACGCTTCGGACGAACGTTTCTATATTGAATCGGTGCTAAGCCGGTGGACCAATATTTTGCCGAATTATGTCTCTGATTGCGACAATGAACTACTTAGTTCAGATGGGTTTTGGCGGGATTGGTTTTGCGCACCAAACCCAGATTTTTTCCATAACGTGAATACAGCAATCGAAACCAAAATGGAGGAGATTGACTGCGAGGTATTACTTTCAGGTCTAGGGGGGGATGAAGGCGTTTCCGCTCGAGGCATTCCAGCTCTTACGGAGTTTTTCTATTCTGGGAAAATCGGTGCCGCCAAGAACGAATATCTCAGGCTTAGAAATACCTATGAAAATAGCAAGTTTTTAAAGATCATCGTAGCAAAACTGCTCATACCGATTGCTCCAAATGCCCTTCGCCGGTTTGCAAAGAAACTTAAAAACACCGATTGGAGAAAAAACGCCCCCATAACGGATCAATTTGTGTTGTCTAAGTCGTTCCAAAAACACTTAGAGACAAACGGTTTTGAGAAGGTTCCAAGTGCTCACAGGTCCATGTATCAATATGAGATTTCAAACCTGACGGTTTTCGATCATTATAATTTACCCGTCTATGATTTTGCTGCTAATTTGCGGGGACACAAAGTTAGATATCCTTTTTTGGATCACAAACTTATTGATTGCTTAGTTTCCATTGCGACTGACTTGAAGGTGAGCACCCAACTGGACCGGATGTTGTTGCGGACTGCCTGCAAGGAATTGCTTCCCGAAACTGTTAGAATGCGGAAGGACAAAAAGCTTTTTTGTCCCGGGTTTATAGAACAGTTTTCCGCGGCTGAAACGCGGATCAATGAAACAATCCTCAAGGCTGCGGAAAATCCAGTTTGGAAAACCATAGTTAATTTGGAGAAATTGGCTGAGACAAACAAGAACCATAAACACTCTCAGTTGGAGGCTGCATTCGAAAAACTCAAATTGTATTCGCTTGGCTATTTCCTTCTTAACGAAGCAGAGCCAGAAAAAGTTAATGACTAGGAAGTGAGGATCATTCCCATAGCATCGCCGCCCGCCATGTTAGGGCCAAATGTATTTTTCTTAAAGGACGCTTTGCCTAATGCTGGCTTTTTCCAGGCAGGTTTTTTGCTCTTTTTACACATTACACTGTTCCGCAGCACTCTTCTTCACACGACAATTCCAATTTTATCCACGCCCATTAATGAAACCGATAGCCTCATTAATAATCCAAAACCAATAAGTGACTTAGGGTCAAGAACTTGTTTATCTATCGAACACAAGCGAAAACAAGAGTCAAATGAAGCAATTAAACATACTAAACTTGTCTCGTATTTTATCAGGAAAATTTGGTCTCAAAGGCTTGAAAACTCTCATAGAGTTGGACATTTACACAGGTTTATCCACAGCTCGTAGGCATCGGATCTCCTCGCTGTTGGCGGATAAGCTTGCCAACGAAGCTCGCGTTGAGCTTCCTCTGAATATTGAAATAGATATTTCTGGGATGCTCACAAGTCAGCTTGAACGTAGTTTCGATCAAACTGCTCAATATTGCGAATTGAAAACCGCCCTGGATGAAGCAGGCATCGATTTTTTGGTGTTGAAGGGGTTTGCCGTTGCGATGCGATATTACCCCAAACCATGGTTGCGTGAATCCAATGATATTGATTTGATGGTACGCGCATCGGATTTGGAAGCTGCCACCGGGGCACTTGAAAAGCTTGGTTATCAACGTACCCGTCCGAATTTTTCGGTTACGTCGCAGAATTTATCAATGATACGATATAAAATGTCTGGAATGGATTTTCAATCCTCATCAGGATCCACTGTTGAAATGCATTGGCGCTGTATACAAAATGCGGAGCTTTTGGATTGGACGTATGAGGACGTTGAGGAGTCTTTGTCGACATTTGAAATGGCCAATACAAATTTCAACGCGTTGCGATCAGACTACCAGCTTATATACTTGTGCTGTCACGGAGCAAAGCACGGTTGGCTCAGATTTAAATGGCTTTACGACATCCACATGATGCTATTGGTTTTGACAGAAGATGAGTTAAAGTCTGCTTACAAAATTGCCGGAAATCACGGACTGCGCATTGCCTTTAGGTCAGCCATATTATTGCATGACCGGTTTTTCGATGGTGACTATGGCGCATCATTTGACGATGCTGATTGGAGGCACACGAATTTCGTTGTTGAACTCGCGGCGCGATATCTGTCAGAACCGGAGCTTAAAAATGTGTCGCGTGGATACGCTATACAAAACAGTTGGCGGAAAGTTCGTTTTGTCACGCTGCTCAAAACGGGATTGAAATTCAAGCTAACGGTGATTGGGAGAACTTTGTTTAGCAACAAAGATGTTAAAGCACTCAATCTTTCCGTTGCCTGGCTGCCGCTGTATTGGATCTTAGGTCCGTTGCTTTATATTTGCAGGGTGATTGCAAGAGTACTTTCTTGACCTGCAAAAAACAGCTTAAACTCTATTCAATGTCTTAATGAAAACGTAGTGGTTGAAGCCAAAATTTTGCACCAAAAAACTAGATTTGACCAGTCTCTCTAAATTTTTGTTGACGTTTTCGGTTCTTAGCTGCCGTTTAGCTATTCTTCAGTTTTGGAAAAAAGTCCGCATAGCAGCCTTTGGATGATAAAAAGCGGAACGGCCCCTTCTTCCCAAATTCAGCCATTCTATCGCCAGTGAGAATTCATTTCGGGAGTTTATTTGGGGGCATTGGCCATGGACTGGGCGTTGGGCATTCAACACAGAAT
>JBPCWL010000094.1:0-29325 GCA_051009575.1 Rhizobiaceae bacterium | reverse complement strand
GAAACGGCGGTGATGTTCTGCCGGGACGTTCAACATACCGTCCGTCATCGCCGATGAGGCGGAGAGAAAAGGCCCTCCGTCGGGTATCGCTGAAATTACCACGGGCACCGTGCAGAACGTTGAAATTAAACGCTACGGCATCTCCCGGCTCCATCGGCCATTCTCTGATCTCCATACCTTCTTCATCCGGATCGGGAACCGGCATGTAGGTATCTTCATCCGGATAAAAATCCTCTTCGCTTAGCCAGCGGATCGGCAGCACTTGTTTGGGCCATTTGTGCGAGCCAGCAACGCAACGCAGGGTTGCATCGCTTACCGGGTCCACTGGTGACCAGAATGAAACATTTTGCACGCCATCGACAAAATAGTATGGCGCGTCCTGATGCCAGGGAGTTGGTTTCGAGGTCCCAGGTTCTTTTACCAAAACGTGATCATGGAAAACTTGAACCCTTTCGGATTTCATCAAATCAGCAGCGACCTCGGCTGCAGCAGAATTGTTGACTGCATCAACAAACTGCGGAATGCGTTGCCAGTTGCAATAGTCGTCAAAAAACCGTCCGGATTCGCCTTGTTTGAGATTTTCCGCTGAGTATTCACCCGGCTCACGCATGTTATACTCAATTCCCTCGCGTATGACGTCCACATACTCGGCAAACAATCCCTTGATCAGGCAAATGCCATCATTTTGGAATTCATCAATGTGCTTTTGCGAAATTAGCGGATGCATATAGCGGCCTCGTTGTTTGGAACACTTCACACAGTCATGATGCTGGTACCAGCGGATCCTGATACAGATAGAATTTAGGTACCGGTGTAAAGTCTGTTATCACAAATCGGGTTACAACAGTCGTCTGATTATTGACGAAACCATTGGTATATACAAGGCGGTCACCGGGCTCAAACTGGTCTTCAAAATCGAGAAACCGGTTGGAGTATATGTCTTCATTGCGTCTACCCAATTGGTCAAACGAAAGCCCGTCACCATAAGTGCTGACTTTGTCCCTTTTTTCCTGCAATTCAAATCCAAAACCAACCCAAGGCAGATTCGAGTTGTTCAAAGTTTCTATGTGAACATGTATTGCGGAGTGGGTGACATTGTTGTTCGGTAGCGAGGCCACGTTGGGCATTTTGTGCGATCGCACAACCAGCGTTGCTGATCTTGCGGTGTCAAAAATCTGTTTGATGAAATACGGATCCCGCCGCGTGCCGGAACCATTGACACTGGTGATCCTGAAACCACCGAGCTCATCGGAAAAGGAAAACCTGCCGGCTCGCCATTGTCCATTTTCTTGTGTAAGTCCCTCCTGGATTGCCAACAGGATTGCGAACACAAAAAAGGCGGCGAGTTTCCCCGCCACCTGTAATTTTGCTGATATGATCGTGTTCTTATGCAAACCACCAACGCTCGTGGGCTTTACCACCATCCATTTCCCAGTTCGCAGCCATTTCTCCATGGGCAATTTTCTTCGAAAGACCCATGATATGATTGGCGAACATAGGAACAATAACGCCACCATCATTGTGAATGAGTGTCTGCGCTTCAAAATACAATTCGCGGCGTTTGGCTTGATCCAGTTCAGCTCGGGCTTCAACGACGATAGCATTGAATTTCTTTGCATCATCAGTTGTTTTCCATGCTGTGTCGTTCCACTCAGTGGAATCAACATAGGCTGAAGCAAACATCCAGTCTTCGGTAGGACGGCCACCCCAGTAACAAGCGCACCAGCCCTTTTTGTTCCAAACATTTGACCAATAACCGTCTTTTGGTTCAGCCACGATATCAATTGTGATGCCCGCTTCAGCAGCCGAGGCCTTGATCAGTGCTGCGGCATCTGTTGCTCCACCAAAGGCAGCTTCTGATGTTGAAAGGGAAATTGAGCCACTGTGTCCTGACTTCTTGTAATGGAACGCAGCCTTGTCGGCATCAAATTCCCGTTGTGCCAAGCCTGCCGCATGGAACTGATTGGCAGTGGAAATCGGATGGTCATTTCCGATTGCGCCATGACCAAGCAGAATTTTGTCAACCATCTCCTGACGCTTGATTGCATGCTTCAGTGCCAAGCGCAGATCAAGGTTGCCGAATGGCTCGACGTCAAGACGCATAGGGAATGTGTAATGCAAAGTCCCCGTTTCTTCCACTATGTTCAATGTCGGTGTGAGTTTCAACAGATCGACTGTTTTTGGATCAACACCGTCAATCGCATCCACTTCCCCATTGATAAGCGCATTTTGTCGTGCGGTTGGGTCCACCAGAGATACCATTTCAAATTCATCGAAATGGGCTCGGTCCGATTTGAAGTAATTTGGATTGCGTTTGGTTTTCAGGCGAACACCCGGATCGAAACTTTCGATCATGTAGGGTCCAGTACCAACCCCAGAAGTTGCGTCGATCTTGCCGTCAGTTTCAGCCATAATGACCAAGTGGTAATCAGACACAATGAACGGGAAATCGGCATTGCCGGATTCCAGTTCAAACACTACATCCGAATCCCCGTCAGCACGTACATCCTTAACAGGGGTCAAAATGCCCTTGGCTGCCGATTTTGATTCTTCACTTCTATGATGATTGATTGAGGCGACCACATCTGCGGCTTTCAGTGTTTTGCCGTTATGATGTTCAATCCCCTTCTTCAACTTGAATGTCCAGGTGGCGGCATCGTCGGAAGCGCCAAATTCCTCGGCCAGTTCACCGCCCAGGCTTCCGTCGGGCTGCACCTCAGTCAGATAATTGCCATACGCAAAGCCCGTATTGGACATCATGCCGTTTTCATAGGTGGCAGGATCGAGTGAATCGGTTGTTGAACCATGCCGGACACCTGTCGTAAATTTGCCGCCCTTTTTAGGTGTGGCAGCAATTGCATCAGATGCCATCGAAAGGGCAGAGGGTAGTGCTACCCCGGCAGCAAGCGCCCCCATTACAAACTGCCGGCGGTCAATTTGCCCATCAGTCAGTTTTGCTGCCTGCTTTTTCAAATAGATTTCTTTTTTCATTTTCAAAGTATTCCTCCATTAGTGCCCTTCGGCAATTAGATAGACGCCCGCAGCTCCCTCACAGGCTGCTTATCTCGGGCGTCCTCAAAACGGACTTTAGTGCTTTTTGGGTAATCATTTCAAGCCAAGATACGGAAATGTGACTCTATGCCTGATTGTTTCAGGGATTCACAACCTGTGGTTTTGATTTCCTGATATGCCTTTACAGGGTTGAAGTTGGCCGTTAGTGTTCCACGCATAAGAGGGAGAGTGGCCCTGCCGCTTAAAAACAGAGGAGGGGGGATTGCATCCAATCCTGTCGACGGTGCTGGAAAGACTGGCACTGGGGATCATGACATTGTTTCTGGTCTCGGTAATCATTTTCAGTTCCATCCAATTGCTTCCAGGAGATTTCGGTGAAGCTGTCCTCGGACAAGCCGCCACTGAAGATACAAAAGCTGCGTTTCGCAAGGAGCTCGGACTCGATCAACCCGCATATCTCAGGTATTTGCAGTGGCTGGGACTGGCGCCGGGATGGACTGACAAAATTGGTGAAAATGACATTGGCCGCTGCAGAGTGGCCGGCAAACCCAAGGAAGAATGGCCGAGATTTTGCGGTGTCTTTCAAGGTGACTTTGGTCAGTCATTTTCAGGCCGCGCTGCCTCTGGTATCGACAGGTCCCGACCAGTCGTAGATCTAGTTGGTCCCAGGCTAAAGAATACCTTTTTTCTGGCTGCAATGACTTCAATTATTGCCGTGCCACTGGCCCTGTTTCTGGGTGTGACGGCAGCACTCTACCGGAATTCATTTTATGATCGCTTCATGAATGCGACTACTTTGACGACAATTTCTTTTCCCGATTTTTTTGTTGCATACTCGCTTGTACTTGTGTTTGCGACCATTCTGGGATGGGGAAACGCAACCACTAACATAAGCGATACAACGCCTTTTTGGGATCGGGTTTATCAGTCAATCCTTCCGGCACTAACGCTAACGCTTGTGATCGTTGCCCACATGATGCGTATGACGAGGGCAGCAATTATCAACCTGTTGGCCAGCCCCTACATTGAAATGGCGCGGCTGAAAGGTGTCTCTCAGTCCAAGGTAATCATGAAGCATGCCCTTCCCAATGCATGGGCACCAATCGCTACCGTGATTGCATTTAACCTGGCATTCCTGGTGGTTGGTGTTGTGGTGATTGAATATGTATTCGTTTACCCCGGTATCGGCCAGTTGATGGTGGATGCGGTTACGACACGCGATATACCTGTCGTGCAAGCATGTGCACTCGTATTTGCTGCCACTTACATCATTCTCAATCTGATTGCAGACATCATCTCAATTGCAACCAATCCAAGGCTTCTACATCCAAGATGAGTGATACGAATTCAACAGAGAATTATTCAGCCGCTGCAGAAGTTGGACAGGTACGGCTTCGTCGTACGCTGATGCAGCGTGCCTGGATTGAATTGAAAAACGCCCCATTAACTGCATGGTTTGGTCTGGTAGTGGTACTGACCTATGTACTGATGGTAGTTTTTGCCCCGGTGATCGCCCCACACGGTGAAGCTCAAGTATTCCCTGGAAATTTTATGGAACCGTGGAGCTGGGAACATCCACTTGGTAAAGATCAAATTGGCCGCGATGTTTTCTCACGGTTGATTTACGGCGGACGCAATACGGTCGGAATCGCATTTGTTACAACGATACTTGCGTTTTTGATTGGTGGCGCGTTGGGATTGATCGCGGCAATTGACAGGGGATGGATTGATCAGATTATCAGCCGCGGGGTTGATGTGCTCATAGCAATTCCGGCTTTGATTTTTGCTCTGGTTCTTCTTTCCATTTTCGAAAAAAGCACATTGAACCTGATCCTCATCATTGCAGTTCTGGATTCCACCAGGGTTTTCCGATTGACACGAGCAGTAGCGCTCAATGTGGTTGTGATGGATTATGTGGAGGCGGCCCGATTGCGCGGCGAAGGTTTGGGCTGGATTATGCGCAGGGAAATTTTGCCAAATATTCTGCCACCGTTGATTGCGGAATTTGGCCTCAGGTTCTGCTTTGTGTTTTTGACCATCGCGGCGCTATCATTCCTTGGATTTGGTATTCAGCCGCCCTTGGCCGACTGGGGGTCGATGGTTAGAGAGAGCTCCGGGTTCATAGCCTTTGCCAATGCCAGTATGCGTATTGGCCTGACACCACTCATTCCGGCAGCTGCGATTGCACTTCTGACAATTGGCGTCAACTTCATAGTTGACTGGTTCCTCCACAAAACAAGTGGCCTTAAAGATGAGCACTAAGAAAAGCAAAAAAGGTGATGTTCTTCTGGATATGAAGGACATAGTGATTGACGGGTTCAGTGATGAGCGTTGGCACGAGATTGTAAAGGGAGTCGATCTGAAGCTCCGCAGAGGCGAGGTGATGGGCCTCATCGGTGAATCAGGTGCAGGCAAGTCAACACTCGGGCTTGCAGCCATGGGATTTGCCCGTCCCGGGTGCAGACTAACAAGCGGTTCAATCAAGTTCGATGGTGTAGAACTGATGGGCATGCCGGAAAAGGACCGGCGCAAGCTCTGGGGTTCGAGAATTGCGTATGTGGCCCAGTCTGCAGCCGCATCGTTTAACCCGGCTCACAAGCTTATTGATCAAACTATTGAAGCAACTGTAGGGCATAGTATCCATCCTGAAAGCCAGGCTCGGAGTGACGCTGTGGATCTTTATGAGGCACTTCAGTTGCCCGATCCCGAATCTATCGGCAACCGCTACCCGCATCAGGTTTCAGGCGGACAGTTGCAACGAATGATGACCGCAATGGCGATGTCACCGCGGCCGGATCTCATCATTTTTGACGAACCAACTACTGCACTTGATGTTACGACCCAGGTTGAGGTTTTGATTGCCATGCGCGACATCGTGGAGCAATTCGATACAGCGGCGATCTATATAACCCATGACCTTTCGGTCGTCGCCCAAATGGCTGATTTCATCAAGGTACTTCGCTATGGGGAAGAAGTGGAGGAAGCTGAAACCCGCAAGATGCTCAAAAGCCCCGAAAAGCCCTACACCAAGTCGCTCTGGTCCGTGCGATCGTTGGAAAAACCTGAAGAAAAGAGTGATGATATCGTCATTAGCATCAAGAACGTTGATGCTGCCTATGGGAATACGGTCAAGGTTCTCCACGACGTCAATATTGATGTTCCGCGCGGTAGTACTGTTGCCGTGGTTGGTGAATCAGGTTCCGGAAAGTCAACAACTGCGCGTGTTATTACTGGCCTTCTTCCTCCACAAACAGGTGAGGTGCTGTTTAACGGAGAAGCTTTGCCGGTGGCCTTGAAAGAGCGCACAAAGGACCAACTCCGTCGAATCCAGATGATCTATCAGATGGCGGATACAGCTATGAATCCTCGTCATACAGTGGAAGAGATTATTGGTCGACCGCTCCAATTCTATCATGGTCTCACAGGTAAAGCCCGGTCAGATCGGGTGCTGGAGCTCCTCAACTTGATTGAGTTGGATGAGAGTTTCTTGGACAGATTGCCGAGCGAGATGTCCGGTGGTCAAAAACAGCGAATTTGTATTGCCAGGGCATTGGCTGCCGATCCTGAAGTGATCATTTGTGACGAGGTCACATCTGCCCTTGACCAGATCGTACAGGAAGGCATTTTGAAACTTCTCCTTCGTTTGCAAAAAGAACTGGGAATTACCTATCTCTTCATCACCCATGATATTGCGACTGTTAAAGCGATCTCGGATGAGATTGTTGTAATGTTCCAGGGCAGGGTAGTTGAACAGGGCCTCAAAAGTGAGATTTTGAATCCGCCTTATCCCGACTACACACAGTTACTCCTTTCTTCCGTACCGGAGATGGACCCCGACTGGTTATCCAATCTGCAGAATGAGCGGGCTGATTTAGCTTAGCGTCATCCATGGAAGCCAAATATCTTGATCTGCTGGATGAAGAAACAATTGCCTTTGTCAGGCATACGGAAGAGTTTTATCCTTCAGATGCCGCAACAGCTTCAATTCAAAAGCAGAGGCAATACTACGACGCCCTGTGCAAAGAATTTCATGTTGAGTATCCGGATGGAGTAACTTCTTCCGATCAATTTCTGTCAATCGGAGACCATTCGATTCCAGTGCGGGATTATCATTTCACAAATACCGTTCCCCAGGCTAACATCATGTTCTATCACGGCGGCGGTTTTGTCGTTGGCGGCCTCGAAAGCCATGACAGTATTTGTGGCGAGCTTTGCGGCAGAACGGGTTGTAGCCTTACTGCTGTAGACTATAGAATGGCCACGGAACATTTGCATCCTGCCGCATTCGAAGATGCACTCCTGGCTTTCAAAAGAATGGCAGCTGAAAAGAATTTACCGACAATTCTGGTGGGCGACAGTGCCGGAGGCAACCTTGCTGCTGCCGTTTCCCACACTATGCGCAGGGAAATACATGCACCGGTTGGTCAGGTACTCATCTATCCTGGACTTGGTGGTGATGTATCCCGCGGATCTTATCTGGAGCATGCAAACGCGCCTATGCTAACGCTGGCCGATATTGAATATTATCACGAAATGAGGACGGGTGGTTCCGGATTGCCACGCGATGTGACTGCAATGCCTCTAACTGATGAAGACTTCACCGACCTTCCGCCTACGGTTCTGATAACAGCTGAATGTGATCCGTTGGCGGATGATGGCAAGGAATACTGTGACCGGATGTTAAAAGCAGGAGGCAAGGCCGTTTGGATTAATGAAACTGGCCTGGTTCATGGTTATCTCCGCGCACGCTCTTCTTGTAAGCGCGCTGCTGAAAGCGTGTCACGTATCGTCGAAGCAATTGAAATGCTTGCCAATCGTCGCTGGGAATACCCCTAAACCAGTTTTCTTTCGACACGGTCCCGGTATTCACGTTCATCGAATAACTCGCCGTTTAACCAGCATTTCAGAATTGCGGTTGTGTAGAAGTTTTCCTTGTCGCACCACATTTTCGAGGTGATTTCCGTGCGCCACATCTGGCCTTCGCGTCCACCGGTATGTTCCCAGTCGATTTCTGCTACTGCAGATGTCGGATCATCCGGCACCACGGTCCAGCGTTCCTTTGTCCAGCTTCCGGAAACGAGACCGTGATCAAGATCACGATTTTCGCCTGCGTCGTAGTCAATGGTCATGACACTTTCCCTGGAAACTTCATCAACAAATGTATTGCGCGAGTAAGAAGAAGCGCGAAGAACTTCATGTTGCCAGGGTTCGGAACTTTCCGGTTCTTCAAATTTCCATTCGTCACCTTCGGCAAGCGGGCGGGACGGGATGTCGATTTCGCTCCGTTCAATTGTAACCGTAGCCTGATCCGGTGAGGGCCAGATAAGTGGCCAGTATGCAGTTGACATGGAGACCCTCAATCGGTGTCCGGCCGGAATGCGATAGGCTATCTGGTCGAGCGCTAATTCGACTTTGATGGTTTTGCCGGGTGCCAGCGCTTCCGGGAATTCGTGTGATGTATGATGCGTCAGATTCAAAACACCGTAGGTGATGAACGCCGACGTGCCATCCGGTCTCAGATCACATAACCGGACGCAGATTTGCCCATTCGGTTTATCTGCTGATACCTGCGCCTTGAAGACCGGTGCGCCGACAATATCCATTGCCTCATCAAGCACTTCACCATCAAAACAGATCGAGCGCTCATCATCATGGCTTTGCTCATCTGGAAATTCGTCCGAAAAGGCAAACGGGAAATACTCGCCAGAAGCCATTCCACAATTTGCGGGCGATGATACAGCCTTGTTGATAGTTGCTGGTTCGCTACCAAGCACGTTATTGCTCAAATGCAG
Organism: Rhizobiaceae bacterium; assembly: GCA_051009575.1. GTDB lineage: Bacteria > Pseudomonadota > Alphaproteobacteria > Rhizobiales > Rhizobiaceae > JAALLB01. The sequence continues at coordinate 20,521 of JBPCWL010000094.1, read as the reverse complement.
CGTTACATTTTTAATATGCGGCGAAGGCCAGGTCTGCTCCGTAATCCACCGTCCCGGCCGTTCATCCCACCAGCGTTTCGGCGGCAGCGAATCCATTAGCCAGGTTCGGTAATCAGGGTCATTTTCAACGCCGGTTTCCTCACCATATAACCATTTGTCCCACCAGCGTTTGGCTTCCTGTAAAAACCCAATCGCAGGTTGTGGCCCTGCATAATGCGGGTACTTGTGAATCCATGGGCCGACAATGCCTTTAACCGGCGAACTGAGATTTTCGACGAGATGGGAAATTGTGTTTCTGTAACCGTCATGCCAGCCACCAATCGACAAAACAGCAGCCTTGATCGCAGAGTAATCCTCACAAACCGATCCGTGCTTCCAGTACGCATCTCGGTGTTGGTGCCGGTGCCATTCGCTCCAGTTGTAAGGCAAATTGTTCAGCCTGTGTTTCCACATTTCAAGCCAGTAATTGTCTCCGACGATATGCGGATCCGGTGGGCGGGATGAATAGGTGAGCATCTGTGTTGCCCATCCGAAGTTCTCACCCAATAAACACCCGCCTTTGTAGTGGATATCGTCAGCGTAACGATCCACCGTCGAACATACGCTGATGACAGCTTTCAATGCAGGCGGATTGAGGGCGGCAACCTGCACGCCATTGAACCCTCCCCAGGAAATGCCCATCATTCCAACATTTCCATTGCACCATCCTTGTTCAGACAGCCACTGGATTATGTCGCAGGCGTCCTGCAACTCCTGCGGTGTATACTCGTCAGTCATCAATCCTTCGGACTCACCGTTACCGCGGATATCTACCCGGACACTTGCAAAACCGTGCCCTGCAAACCACGGATGCGTAATTTCATCTCTTTCGATTGTGCCATCGCGCTTACGGTAGGGGATCAGTTCCAGAATGGCAGGAACGGGAAGTTCTTCGGCATCATCAGGCATCCAGACACGGGCTGAAAGTCGTGTTCCATCTGGCATTAAAATTTCCAGATCTGAATGCTCCCTAACTGTCCGCGGAAATTTGTTGATGTGTTTCATGCTGCAACCACGTTTAACCCGAAAGTCAGTGTGCAGATTTCCTCCGACCCATGCAACAAAATTTCATAACGTTGACACATGATTCTCCAACAATCGGAATTCTGCTTAGTCAAAGCAATTTTCAGAAATAATTATCTACCGTTGGGGAAGTCTCTATCTTGCTGATAATTATACAAAAAATTCACCCATTTCGATGGTTTCAACTTCATTCCACTAAAGTCCTATAGCATCAGGAAGGTAAGTGATGTTCTCTCACAATAGCTATCTTTGTAGCTGTTTTCACGGCAGATGCGTTTACTTGGTATCTGTTACTGAAGCGTAACTTGGGAGGAAATCCATGTCCAAATTTGAATTCACACGTCGTGGGCTGATCAAGACAGGTGCCGCAGTTGGTGCCGGGCTTGCAATGCCAACCGTGCTGACAAACTCTGCGAATGCTTATACGAACGAACCAAAGGGTGGAAGCGTTACCCTAGGTTTCAACGTACCACAAACTGGCCCTTATGCTGATGAGGGTGCCGATGAACTTCGTGCTTATGAACTTGCTGTTGAGCACCTCAATGGCGGCGGCGACGGCGGCATGATGAATACATTCTCTTCAAAAGCCCTGAAAGGAAATGGTATCCTTGGGAAAAAGGTTGAGTTTGTAACTGGTGACACTCAGACAAAGTCTGATGCCGCTCGCGCATCTGCGAAATCAATGATTGAAAAAGACGGTGCTGTGATGATCACAGGCGGCTCTTCTTCTGGAGTTGCGATTGCCGTTCAGGGCCTATGCCAGGAAGCAGGCGTCATCTTTATGGCTGGCTTGACACACTCAAATGATACTACCGGCAAAGATAAAAAAGCCAATGGCTTCCGCCATTTCTTCAACGGTTACATGTCAGGTGCTGCGCTTGCTCCAGTGCTTGAAGCACGTTACGGCTCAGATCGTACAGCCTATCACCTAACCGCTGATTATACCTGGGGTTGGACACAGCAAGAGTCTATCCAGCAGGCCACTGAAGCCAAAGGTTGGAAAACTGCAAATAACGTTTTGACACCGCTCGCAACAACTGACTTCTCTTCTTATGTTGCTCCGGTGTTGAACTCTGGCGCCGATGTCCTGGTTCTGAACCACTACGGCGGCAACATGGTCAACTCCTTGACTGCGGCTGTTCAGTTTGGTCTTCGCGACAAACAGGTTAATGGTAAGAACTTCGAAATTGTTGTTCCGCTTTATTCACGCCTGATGGCTCGTGGTGCTGGTGAAAACGTTAAAGGCATCTTCGGTTCAACAAATTGGCACTGGTCACTTTCTGACGATGGCACAAAAGCATTTGTGAAATCATTCGGTGAGAAATATGGCTTCCCGCCATCACAGGCAGCTCATACAGTTTACTGTCAGACTTTGCTTTATGCAGATGCTGCTGAGCGCGCTGGTACGTTTAATCCATGTGGCATTGCAGAAGCTCTTGAAGGCTTCAAGTTCGATGGTCTTGGTAATGGTGCGACAGAATATCGTGCTGAAGACCATCAGTGCTTCAAAGACGTGTTGGTTGTGAAGGGTAAGGAAAACCCGACTTCAGAATTTGACGTTCTGGAAGTGGTTGAAGTTACGCCACGTGCACAGGTCGAGTATCCTGTGGACCATCCAATGTTTGCTGGTGGTGATCTGGGTAAATGTAATCCGGGTACCTAAGTTCGGGTAATACGAATAAATTGAAAATCGCATCGGCCCAAGGGCCGGTGCAAATATATTTCCTGCTTTGACTCGCTTTCGGGAAACAGGTAGGCAACCCAGAATAAAACAAAGTGGTACGGGAAAATGGATGCGATCCTTCTTCAGATTCTGAACGGGCTCGACAAGGGCAGTGCTTACGCGTTGATTGCGCTGGGCCTGACATTGATTTTTGGAACACTTGGGGTTGTTAATTTTGCCCACGGTGCCCTGTTTATGATTGGCGCTTTTTGTGCGGTAACATTGCAGAGAATTCTCAGCCTCTCACAGGTCACACTTGATCCGGAAAAAACCGATTTTCTTGGAAATCCGCTCAAGGTTAAAACACCCTATGTTGAGGCTTGGTTTGGAGAGGTTACAGGTCAAGCCATCATAAGTTGGTCGGTACCGTTGGCGATATTGTTTGCAATTCCGATTATGCTGCTCATTGGATACGTGATGGAGCGCGGGTTAATCCGGCATTTTTACAAACGTCCCCATGCCGATCAGATTCTGGTCACGTTTGGTCTGGCAATTGTGATGCAGGAAATTGTAAAGGCATTTTTCGGCGCCAATCCTATTCAAACACCGCCACCAGACGCCCTGACCGGAGTTGTCAATCTAGGTGCCTGGCTTGATATGCAGTTGGCCTATCCAATCTGGCGGGTAGTATATTTCTTGTTTTCGGCAATTATTATTTCTTCGGTGTTTGCATTCCTTCAGTTTACAACGTTCGGGATGGTCGTGCGTGCTGGTATGGCAGACCGGGAGACAGTTGGCCTGCTTGGAATTAATATTGACCGGCGCTTTACAATCATGTTTGGCATTGCGGCGGCAGTCGCTGGTCTGGCGGGAGTGATGTACACCCCTATCAATCCGCCAAATTACCATTGGGGAATGGACTTCCTGGTTCTTAGCTTCGTTGTGGTTGTTGTAGGTGGCATGGGCTCGTTACCGGGTGCAGTACTTGCAGGCTTTCTGCTTGGCATACTTGAGAGTTTCGCATCCACAACCTGGGCTACAACAACAATTCCGGGTATCAACCAGATCATAATTTATCTCGTTGCAATCATCATTTTGTTGACCCGTCCCCGCGGTCTAATGGGCCGCGCTGGCGTGATGGAGGAATAGTGCAATGATTGGGTTGAACAAACGTGATACAACCACTTTTTTTATTGTTGCAATAGTTACGATGCTTGCGCCGTTCATTATGAATCCGTTCCCGACGGATTCAGCATTGGCGCAGTTCAATGCGGGTTACCCGGATTTGATGCAGCGTTTTATGATCTTCGGGATCTTTGCAATTGGGTATAATATCCTGTTTGGTTTGACTGGATATTTGTCCTTTGGCCACGCCGCTTTTCTCGGGGTTGGATCCTACGCTGCTGTCTGGATGTTCAAGCTTCTGAGTTACAACATCGTACCGGCAATTACTCTATCAGTTATTGTCGCCGGATTGTTCTCCATTGCCATCGGCTACGTATCTTTGCGGCGTTCGGGTATTTATTTTTCAATCCTTACGCTTGCTTTTGCGCAGATGAGTTTTGCTATTGCCTATTCGGTTCTTTCAAATCCGAACTTTAACCTTACGAACGGAGAAACCGGTCTTCAGGTTTATAATGATGACCCGCAATTTTTGAAGGGCGACGGGCCCGATACAACACATCTGTTCGGAATTGAAATGCGGGATACGGCAGTTCTCGAGATGGGTGCATGGGCATTTCAGTTCAACGTAGGTTTCTACATCTGTGCTATCTTCACGCTGGCCGCATGGTATTTGTCAATCAGGATTTTCCGCTCTCCATTTGGGCTAATGTTGAGGGCAATCAAGACAAACCAGACACGGTTGAACTATACGGGCCTCAATACGCGTCCTTACACGCTGGCCGCTTTTGTAATTTCAGGAATGTACGCTGGCCTTGCAGGCGGTCTGATGGCTGCAATGGATCCGCTTGCGGGTGCTGAACGCATGCAATGGACCGCTTCAGGTGAGGTTGTTTTGATGACCATTCTTGGCGGTGCGGGTACTTTACTTGGGCCAATGCTGGGTGCCGGGTTCATCAAGTACTTCGAAAACATCTTCTCCAAAATTAACGATGGAGTTTTGCATAGTTGGTTTTCCTTCATGCCAGAGGGTCTTGAGAGTTTCTTTGTGGCTATATTCCATCCCTTCGTTGGTAAGGGTTGGCACCTCACCCTCGGCATTCTTTTCATGCTTATCGTGATTTTCCTTCCTGGCGGTTTGGTGGATGGCGGAACCCGAATCTGGAACCGCATCACAAGAAGAAAAACCGAAAGTCGGGATGGGGATGACGCTGTGTCTGCTGCCTCACCAGCTGAGTAATAGGGGTCGATGAATCGGAATGGGTATTCTTGAAATAACCAATGTCAACAAACGTTTTGGCGGCTTGCAGGCGCTGAAAGATGTGAATCTGAGTGTGGAAGAAGGTACGGTTCACGCTATCATTGGTCCAAACGGTGCCGGGAAGTCAACTCTGTTGAACTGTCTGGTTGGCAAGCTGGATCCAGACACGGGAACGGTCATGTTTGATGGTCATTCCCTACTCGGACTCAAGCCGCACAAAATCAATCAGCTTGGTGTTAGTCGTGTTTTTCAAACACCGGAAATATTCACTGATCTCTCGGTCTTTGAAAACGTGTTGATCCCTTGTTTTGCAAAACGCGATGGTTCTTTTGAACTCAATGCCCTCAAGTCTGTCACGAAAGAGGTCGATGTCCTCGGAAAAGCGGAACAGATGCTTATTGATGTAAATATGATCGACAAACGAGAAGAGCATGCAGCATCACTTTCGCGCGGTGACAAGCGCAGGCTCGAAATGGCGATGTGCTTGGCACAAGATCCAAAACTGCTTTTACTCGATGAACCAACTGCGGGGATGGCGCGGGCTGACACAAACAACACTATTGACCTTTTAAAAGAGATACAGGAACAACGCGGCATCACAATGGCGATTATTGAGCATGATATGCACGTGGTGTTTTCTCTGGCCGAAAAAATTACTGTGCTGGCGCAGGGCACGCCCATTGTTGAGGACATTCCAGAGAATATCAAGGGACACCCCAAGGTGCAGGAAGCATATCTCGGGGGAGCACACTAATGTCTGAAGCAGCAAGAGCATCAGAAAAAATCAATCCAACTCATGAGCCCAGTTTTTTTTCCGCTTGGGAAATCGACAGTTATTACGGTGAAAGCTACATAGTTCAAAATGTCAGCTTTAGTGTGCATGAAGGTGAAATTCTGGCCCTGCTGGGACGAAATGGTGCAGGTAAGACATCCACACTTCGATCCATAGCCAGATTGGCTGATCCGGTTGTTACACGGGGAGAAATCTGGCTTGATCACCTGGCGATCCACTCAATGGCCAGCCATGAAGCGTCTCAAGCTGGGATTCAACTGGTTCCCGAAGATCGCCGTATTATCCAGGGATTGACAGTCGAAGAAAATATAAAGCTTGCCCAGATTGAAAAACCGATCGGTTGGTCGATAGAACGAATTTACGAGCTGTTCCCGCGCCTTGGGGAGCGACGTAAACAAGAAGGTACAACGCTTTCGGGTGGAGAGCAGCAGATGTTGGCAATTGGCCGGGCACTTGCTCGCGACATCAAGCTTTTATTACTTGACGAACCTTACGAAGGCCTTGCGCCCGTGATTGTCCAGGAAATTGAAAAGACTCTGCATCACATCCGTGAACAGGGGATTACGACAATCATTGTGGAACAAAATGCGGTTGCAGCTCTAAACCTTGCTGATCGGGCGGTGATCCTTGATACAGGACAGGTTGTATTCGATGGAACTGCAAAGGAAGTGTTGGACAACGAAGAGCTTCGGCACGAATATCTTGCTATTTGATTATCTGCTTCAGCCGGCCTTGAGATAATCAGCCTGCTGATTAACAAGCAGCATAAGGGTTTGCATCCAACTACAGCTTGTCTTCTGCCCCAATAAGATCTTTGCGGGCTAGGTCCATATGTCCGTTCAAGGCATCAATTGCACCGGTTGTATCGCGATTGCGAATTCCCTCCAAAATTGCCGCATGGAATTCATTGTACATTCTTGTCTGTTCCGGCGACAAAATCAGATTTTTCATGGCACTCCATTGGGAATGTGTGCGGACATCATTTATTTTTTCGTACAGATGCACCATCAGCGGATTGCCAGTGCTTCTTGCAAGTTGAATGTGGAATTCGCTGTCCCATCGTGAAAATTCGTCCCTATCCTTTTCCGCATTTATCATCCGTTCCAGGATACCTTCCATGATTTCCAGATCACGTCGGGTTGCATGAATGACAGCAAGGCGTGTCATCTGACGTTCAATGCCGATCCTGGCATCGATCAATTGGATCGGGCTGATTTGATCAACAACATCAATTACATTACCCTCAGGGGCTCCCGCATATGAGACGTAGGTTCCGCTTCCCACCTTACGCTCCAGCAAACCTTCTGACTCAAGCATGTTGAGAGCGTTTCTGATGGTGCTCCGGGAGGCGGAATAAGATTCAGCTAGCTCTCTTTCGGTCGGTAATTGTTCACCGTCGCCAAAAGTTCCAGATTCAATTGCTTTGCGTAATCTCAGTCCGATTGCACGTGCACCAATTCCAGTCTTTTGTGGTTCAGCAAGGGTCATTGTAATTGCGTGGTGAAATTTCCTGTCTCCGGTAGTAACTGAAATAGGAATAATTGCAAATTATTCAACAGGATGTCTGCAAACTCACCGGATTGTCCACAGGCACTGGAACTCAGAAAATATCCTAATTCACATTTTGCCTATTGTCAAAATTGGTATGCTTTTGGTAGGGTATTGGTCGAAATTGATTTTTAACAACAAAACAATTCGGTCCCGGGAGGAAAATCAGAATGGCCATGGATATTGAGAAATTCGTCGAAGCTAAGGGTCGCGACGAGAAAATAAAGCAGGTCCGCGAAAAGATCGATGAATTGGGGATCGAGTATCTCTACCTTCAATTTGTCTCAGTCACCGGCAAGATCATGGGCAAGGGAATCCCTGCCGATCATTGGGAGAGCGTCGCCAAGAAAGGGTTCCAGCTTGTTTATGGAGCAACCATGAACCTCTTTCTCAATCGAGCGGGAGAATATCTTGGATATGGACCGGAAGCTGCTGAGCTGGTTGGTATTCCAGAACCGGAAACATTCATGCAACTGCCCTGGGCTCCTGAAATAGGGCGATTTTATTGTACACTGTTCCGCAACCGGGAAGAAAAGGTTGATCCGGGTGCATATTTGACATCGGACTGCCGGGGCAATCTTCGTCGGATGCATGAAGACTTCCAGAAAAAACACGGTCGTCAGCTTCGCATCGGGACCGAACCGGAAATGATGTGGCTCAAGTTTGACGAAAACGGGAAACCCAAGGACGGATTCTCGAAGCCCTACTGCTACCATATTGACCAGTTTGAGAGCCTGCGTCCGGTCTCTCTTCAGGTGATCCGATACGCACGCAAGATGGGTCTCGACATGATTCAGGGCGATCATGAGGACGCACCGGGACAGTTGGAATTGAACTGGATGTTTGATGATGTACTGCGCAATGCGGACCGTTTGACGACTTATCGTCAGATTTGCGCCCAGGTAGCCCGTGAGCATGGAATCTTCGCCTGCTTCATGACCAAGCCGTTTATGGGTGTTTCAGCGTCCGGTTGCCACCACAATATGTCTTTGTGGCGGGGCGGGAAAGACGAATTTGTCGGAACCGGTAATGATGAGAAAAATTTGCCGGGCATGCGGGATAACTACATGTATGTGAAGGGTGGAGAAAATACCTTCATGCCGGATGATGACGATCCGCAAATGCCAGGCAAGGAAGGTCTGGAAGCGATCGGTGGCGTAGTGCACAACTTGCAAGCTCTAACTGCAGTTGGCTGTTCAACTGTGAACTCCTATCGCCGCCTTTGGGATACAGGTTTTTGGGCGCCGGTTTTTGCTGACTGGGGTTTCCAGAACCGGACTACCGGTTTACGGGTATCAGCACCAGGTCGGTTCGAGTACCGTTCTGTGGATTCCATGGTGAACCCTTATCTGATGGGTAGCACGCTCTTGGCTGCGATGGACGATGGTATCGATAACCAACTTGATCCAGGTGCGCCGGAAGAACGCAATATTTATGATGCAATCAAGGAGGGCAAGGATGTCAAGAAGCTTCCGATGTCCCTTGGCGAGGCACTCAATCATCTTGAAGGTAGTGAAGTGGTCCGCCGCGGAATGCCCGGGGAAATGTATCGCCTCTACCATGAGTACAAGCACGATGAATATGCCCGGTTCATGTCTACTGTGACTGATTGGGACAATGAAACTTATATGGAGTGCCTGCCGTAAGTCGGCAGCCACACCTCCCAGGACATTAATTTAACAGGAGTAACTCAACATGTGTGGTATCGCAGGTATCATTCACCGGAAGGGTTCGAGCAATGTAGGGCAGGAAATGACTGCCATGCTGCAGTCGCTCAAACACCGTGGTCCGGACTCAACTGGCTTCGCCATTTATGGTGAACCGGAGGAGGGGGAATTCATCCTCCGCTTCAAGGTCGCGGAACAGGAAGATTTGGACAAGGGCAGCCGTATCTTCAAGGAAATCGAAGAGCGAAAAGCCAAGGTCGATGAAATTCTGAAAGAACTGGGCGTCAAAATCGACGAACTTGAAGAAGCGACCGAATATGCTTTCCGTTATGAGATCGAATTTGACGGAGACATGAAATTGCTTGCCGACCGTATTGAGGAAATCGACAACGTCGAGATCCTTTCAATTGGTACTGCACTCGAATTGATCAAAGATCTCGGTGATTCAACCGTCGTGTCGGAACAGTATGGACTGGGGGATTTTGAAGGAACCCATGCGATCGGCCATACCCGAATGGCAACAGAGTCCGATGTGGATATCCGTTCGGCGCATCCCTACTGGGCTTATCCATATAATGATATTGCTGTGGTGCATAATGGGCAGATCACAAATTACTGGCTAATGCGGCGGCAGTTGGAGCGCGAGGGCCAGCGGTTTGTTTCCAATTGTGATTCTGAGCTGCTCGCAGTGTACACGGCAGTAAATCTTGAAAAGGGTTTTACACTCGAAGAATCTCTCAAAAAGTCGATCGAGGAGATCGATGGAGTGTTTACCTACTTGGTTACAACTACCGATCAGCTCGGAATGGCCAAGGATTCGATGGCCGCAAAACCAATGGTTCTGTATGAGACAGACGATATGGTCGCGCTGGCTTCCGAGGAAGTGGCAATCCGGGCGGTTGTTCCCCATGAAATTGACACCTGGGATCCCTATGACGAGGAGGTAAGAGTATGGCAGGCGTAAGCACTTCCCATGAAATGGGTATGCACACGGAACCTCTTAAGGGCCGTGACATCAAGACCATGTTCAAGCTCGAGAATGAGGGCGGATATGCCTATCATTTCGCAGCAGACGTGGATTTTAACAAGCGTTGTGAAGTGGAATGCGAGGCACGTGAAGCGACTGAGATAAACCGTGAGATTCGTGACCGGATTGATGAAGGACACGGCACGATTGTGCTTAAAAACCCCGGCGCAAAACATTCACTGATTGTCGGCATCCTCAACCGGATGAACTTTATTGTGGAAGGCAGCCTCGGTTATTTTGGTTGTGGTCTGCTCGACGGACCAAACGTTCGCGTTCAGGGCCGTGTGGGTTGGTCATTTGGTGAAAACATGATGGCCGGCGTCGTTGTTGTTGAAAAGAATGCCGGTTCAACTTTCGGTGCTGCAATTCGCGGCGGCGATCTCGTCTGCAGAGGTTCTGTTGGTTCCCGAACCGGTATCGATCAGAAAGGCGGCACGATTATTGTCGGCGGCGACACAGGTGCTTTTTCCGGGTTCATGATGCAGCGCGGCCGTATGGTGGTCTGCGGAAATGCCGGCAAGAATCTGGGCGATTCCATGTATGACGGAACGATCTTCATCGGTGGTGAAATCCGCGATCTGGGTGTTGATGCGGTTCCTGCTGAGTTAAATGACCTGGACAAGGCCTGGCTTACGCGCAAACTCACTCAGTATGAGTTGATGCCGAAGAAGGGCGTGGATCATTTCACCAAGATAGTCGCAGGCAAGCAGCTTTGGTCCTACGACAATCTCGAACCGTCAGAGAAGAAACTGGTACTCTGATCGGGTGCTGAATTTTTGGGTTTAGTCCCATGAAAGGTTGAAACAAATGTTGGAAAAACCGGAAAAAGAAGATACCGGCATTACAAAACTTCAGGTTGAGAAAAAATACAGTCTCGGAAAGAGTCAGATTTTCACACCGGAAGTGATCAATGATATCCATATCAAATCGGAGCTCGGGCGTTACCGCATGCGCGGCTTCTCCCTGTTCAAAAAAATTCCACATTGGGATGATCTCACTTTTCTTCCCGGAACACTTACCCGTTTCGTGATTGAAGGGTATCGCGAGAAGTGCCTTACGAAAACTGTCATTGGTCCGCGTGCCAAGCGTCCACTTGAACTCGACATTCCGATATATATTACCGGAATGAGTTTTGGTGCGCTTTCATTTGAGGCGAAAACAGCACTTGCACGCGGCGCCACAATGGCTGGTACGGCAACCTGCTCTGGCGAGGGGGGGATGATCCCCGATGAGCGCCGCTACTCTTCCAAGTGGTTTTATCAGTGCATTCAGTCGCGTTATGGATTTAATCCACACCACCTTCAACTGGCGGATGGGTGTGAATTCTTTATCGGACAAGGTTGTAAGGTTGGCCTTGGAGGCCATCTTATGGGCCAGAAAGTTACCGACCAGGTTGCAGAAATGCGATCACTGCCCGCAGGCATTGATCAGCGGTCACCAGCGCGGCATCCTGACTGGCTTGGACCGGATGATCTTGCTCTGAAAATTCAGGAAATCCGCGAAGCGACGGATGGACAGATTCCTATCCAGCTCAAACTTGGCGCCGCACGGGTTTATGATGATGTCCGGATGGCTGCCAAAACAGATCCCGACTCCATTTACATTGATGGTATGGAAGGTTCCACCGGTGCCGGCCCGCACCTCGCTACCGAGGAAACCGGAGTTCCGGGTATGGCTGCAATTCGTCAAGCGCGTCGTGCTATTGATGATATCGGGAAACGCGGCGAGATTTCTCTGGTCTATGCAGGTGGTATCCGCAATGGCGGCGATATTGCCAAAGCATTGGCTCTTGGTGCCGATGCGATTGCAATCGGCCATTCGGCCATGATGGCACTAAACTGCAATAAGGATATTCCGGAAGCTGATTACCCATCTGAAATGGGTGTTGAGCCTGGCGAATGTTACCATTGTCATACAGGCCGTTGCCCGGTTGGTGTTGCTACACAAGATCCGACTCTGCGCAAACGATTGGATCCAGATGAAGCAGCGGAGCGCGTTTACAACTTCCTGCATACCTTAACAATGGAAGCTCAAATGATGGCACGGGCTTGCGGCAAGACCAATGTTCACAGTCTTGAGCCGGAAGATTTGGCAGCTTTGACAATGGAAGCATCCGCCATTGCCCAGGTTCCGTTGGCTGGTACCGACCATACGGTCGGTGTTGCAGATTATCACCATATCTAGAAGGGAGAGTTACAATGGCAGGATCAAGCTATAAAGGCGCTGAGATTGAAGATGTCGATCACTTTCTGAAAGGTGGTGGTATCGATTCCGAGCGTGAACAAACCATTGGTCAGCACATCGGTTATCGCTATGATGTGAACCTGGTGCCGGACTATGACCGTCTGACTCCATTCCTGAAAGGATATATTGAATTCATGGGATGGGACGATCTCAACTGGCTCGAAGATGTGCACATGGGGTACGACGACGGCAAAGCTGCCGTATTTGACCGCAATATCAACGGTTGGGTGGCCATCCCGGATGATGTGAAATTGCCGGACAATCAACAAGATCGGGACATGGTTGCCCGCGAATTGTTGATCAAGTTCCAGATGTCACCAGATCACCCTATGGTTCAGCTCAACAAGGCTTATCGCAAGTTTTAGTTCAGCAAGCCCGGAATATTGGGGCTTTCCGGAGGGCAACCCTGTCTGAGCAATCAGACAGGGTTTGTTATTGGGAGCGGAAGAAATGGAAAACTTTTTCAGCATCAACGACACCGGGAAGGGTATTGCCCGGAAATTGAGTGATGGAATTACAACCAACATATTTCCCGGCGATCAGGCGATGATCTCTATTGTACGGCTTGCGCCGGAAGCCAAGGGAAATGTGCATCATCACCCTGAGGAGCAATGGGGTTATTTGATTGAAGGTTCGGCAATCCGAATTCAAGATGATCAGGAGATACCGGTTAAGACAGGGGATTTTTGGCGTACTCCGGCTAACGTTCCCCATACGATAATAGCTGGACCGGAAGGAGCAGTTGTTTTTGATGTCTTTGCACCGCCACGTGAGGTCTATTTGAAACCGGGCGAAGGTTTCGGAACAGATTGAATGAGTTTTAGCGGGTATTGTCGCTCTCATTTTTGAAGAGGTTTCGCAACAATTTGTCGAAACACTTATCAGTTTCCAGCAAGGCCTCTGTACCGACGCAACATGAACTCATTTCGCGAGCCATATCCATCTTTTCTGACAGAAACACGACTTTACCGATATCCCTACGATCTTTCGTTTTTGAATGTTGTCTAACCATATTGCGCACTCTAATTGAAAAATTAGGCTAGTGCATCAGTAAACTCGATACCAGCCAGTCGGGTTCAAATTTCATTATCATTACATCATCATCAAGATTTGGATTAAAGCACCGGTTGTGCCACAAGGTTGCGGCGTGCTCTGGACAATCCGGCTCCAGAAGCGAAACGTTGCAATGCAGCTTGTATCCCTGATTGAACTGCCGGAATTCAAGCACACATTTGCCCGCTTCGGACAACGAGGTGGCAAAACGGGAACTTTTGCCAAACAGTGCAGTCAGACAATCCATAAATTCTTTGGGACCATGGTAATGGGTCGCCTGGAGAAAAGTCAGCGCCTTGTTTCTAACCTCTTTGGGATCATTGTTTTTTTGAATCTGAAACTTGAAAAAATCGGTACTTTCTTCAGGAGCACCCCGGACGATCAGTGTTATTATCTGGTCTGCAAGAACGTCGTCATCTAATCCTAGAACCTTTGGGCACATGCCCGGAGCAGGGCGTCCTTCATCCTCTCTCATTGCCATTTGCCGTATCCTGCATTGCCACGCAAAAAACTGTTCTCGTAGTTCCGTCTGGTTCATTTTTCCCGTTTCAATTGTTTATGGGGTCACCGGGCGGTTGCAGTATTTGCCATGCGATGTCCAACAGCCGGATAATTTCATGTTGCCAGCTCCAGCTTTGCGAATTTCCAATACATTACCTGCCGCTGATCCGACAAATTCACTGCACCAAGAGTATTCCCCCTCCGGAATGACACTCAATAATTCGGTAACCGAGTCCAAATTGGTTCTAATTGGTTGTAACCAATTTCTGGGCGTTTTTCCAATGTTATTTTAAGTTCGGTTATGGCCTGTGGATCAGCTAACCTATTAAAAAGAAAGTATTAAATCAAGAAATGCAATAAAGCCTGAATTTGTTAATCCACACTTTCCGGAAAAATTGGTGACTGATTGTAAATTGTCCCGGACAGCTGAATTTCGGTCACTTTTGGCCAGAATCAGCATAATTCATCAAAATGGTGTAGCATTGGTATGGTTTTGGATTGCATTGGTTGCGATTTTGGTCAATACTAATAATGGGCCGAAGATTGTCAAAAAAGTTCTTCGGCCTGCGTATTGGGAGATCGCTAAAGGACAAGGGTGGAATTTGGATATTCCGCCCACAAACTTGAGGGAGGATATTACATGATTTCCAAAGCAACCAAATTGGCAGTTGCACTAACAACATCGCTTTCGATGACAACTTTTGCCTATGCTGAAGCACCAGAATCGGATGATCCGATTATTATTGTGCAAAACAACTGGACCAGCCAGTTGGTTCTTTCGACTGTTGTCGGAAAAGCCTTGGAAGCAGAAGGCTACACAGTGGAATATGCGCCATCGGACTCGCAACTTCAGTTCAAGGCCATTGCTGACGGCGATATGCATTTCCAGGTAGAGGCTTGGGAAGGCTCAATGAAAACAGCATTCGAAAAAGCTGTGGCAGAAGATGGTATGGTGGATGCTGGCGCACATGACGCGGCAACCCGCGAAGAATGGTGGGTACCACAATACGTTGTAGACAAATGCCCGGGATTGCCTGACTGGAAAGCACTCGACAAGTGTGCTGAAATTTTTGCAACTGCTGAGACTGCTCCAAAGGGCCGGTTTGTTGGACCACCCGCGGACTGGGGTAAAAACTACTCCGAACGCGTTGGTGCTCTCGGCATGAACTTCCAGGCAATCAACGTAGGCCAGGCTGCAACATTGTGGGCGGAACTTGATGCAGCTGTTGCTAAACAGGAACCGATTGTTCTCTTCAACTGGACTCCGAACTTCATCGAAGCAAAACATGAAGGCATGTTTGTTGACTTCCCCGACCCAGCCGTTGTTGCTGAGTGTAAGGAAAACGCAAATCTTTGTGGCGCACCGCGCTCTGGCTGGCTTAAGAAAGCTGCTTGGTCAGGTCTTGCTGAAAAATACCCGGTCGCTTGGGGTATGATGCAGAATATTAATTTCAACAATGCACAGATTGCGGCCGCGTCTCTGCTGGTTGATGTTGACGGCATGACCACAGAGGAAGCAGCAGACAAGTGGATTGCTGACAATCAGGATGTGATTGCTTCCTGGAAGAATTAAGTAATCTGCTATCAGAATTGTGATGAGCCGGGCACGAAGGCACAAATGCCAGTGTCCGGTTTTTCTTATGAAACAGTTGATATTCTGCCCAATATGGGTTGGGATGGTTTCCAATAATAAATTCCAGTAATGGGATCGGGGAGGTCCATGAAAGACGACGTACAAATTGAATGTCGCAACATGTGGAAGGTATTTGGGGAAAATCCATCTGCATTCATTGATAGGCACAATGGAAATCCATCAGAAGAAGCCTTCAGGGAAGAAGGATATATCGGAGCAGTTCGTAATGTCTCCTTTGAGGTTCATTCCGGAGAAATCCTGATCATTATGGGGCTGTCAGGTTCCGGTAAATCCACCGCCATACGTTGCATCACTCGTTTGAATGATCCCACAACCGGTACAATTAATTTTGAAGGCGAAGATCTTCTCGCGGCAGATGACAAACGGATGATTGAAATTCGCCGCCACAAGATGGGTATGGTGTTTCAAAATTTCGGACTGTTGCCACACCGAGATGTGATGTCCAATGTGGCGTTTCCTCTCGAGGTGCAAGGGATGGATCGGGCAGAGCGCGAGACGCGGGCCAGGGAAATGATCGAACTCGTTGGCCTTGGAGGTCGTGAAAGTTATTTCCCTCGCGAACTTTCCGGGGGTCAGCAACAAAGGGTTGGGATAGCCCGGTCTTTGGCAGTTGAGCCGGATGTCTGGTTTCTTGATGAACCGTTTTCTGCACTTGATCCATTGATCCGTTCTGAAATGCAGGATGAATTCATTCGCCTGCAGAAAATGCTGAAGAAAACGATTGTCTTTATTACCCATGACTTCGAGGAAGCTACAAAGCTTGCAGACCGGATCGGCATTATGAAAGACGGATATCTTGTGCAACTCTCTACACCTGAAGAAATGGTTCTAAATCCAGCTGATGATTATGTTGCGGAGTTCGCGCGAAATGCACCAAGAGACCGAATTGTTTCGGTTGGTGCGATCATGGACAAAAAGAAGGGCAAGGCGACCAAAACAGAAAATGGGATTTCCGTGGCTGCAAAAATTGGCGAAGTTGCAGAGCAGGTTTTGGGATCTGAAAAGCCGGTAAATGTCCTGGATGATTCAAACGGTGTAGTGGGAACACTCACACGTGAGCGGATCACCCGAGCACTATTTGGCAAGGAGGGGATATGAGCCTTGCTGTTTCAACTGGAGATGAGGAGTTCAAACCTTCGAACTTTGTGAAGGAACATCTCCTCCTGATCCAGTGTCTGGCAGCAATCGCATTAGCAGTTATCGTCTCTCTGATCTGGTCGCCGGCATACACTTGGCCTGCAGAATATACACTACCCATAAAACAATGGATTTCTGATTTTTTCCGGTGGCTCGACAAGGAAGCCACATTAGGAATTTTTACTGTCAAGGAGTTTACCCGTGGTATTTCCTGGGCATTGAAACAACCTCTTATCTGGTCCGAGTTCTTGCTTTGGAAGGGGGCGAAGGCAGCCCAAATGCTTCCTGTCATCTGGTTAGCGATTGCAGCGGGCCTTGTCTTTTTCATTGCTAAAACCCGTGACTTGAGAACGGCTTTGTGGGCGGCGTTGAGCTTACTTGTCCTAGTATCCATTGATGCAATGCCGTTTATACTGATTAGCTTGGCGAAAGCTGTAAAAGTAACTCCTTGGGTTGAGCCCGGCGCGCTGATCGGATTTTCCCAGTGGCCTGCCGATATCCTGGAGGCTGTAGGGTTTAAACGCATCAAGGCCATTCCCTGGGTAGCGGTTGTATTGGGCTTTGCCATATTCGGTCACTGGGTAGGCGGTTGGCGATTATCCATTTTTGTCGGAATTGGAATGAGTTATCTTGCTGTAACCGGTCTTTGGCGTGAAAGCATGAAGACATTTTCCCTCGTTGCTGTTGCGGTTCCATTCTCGGCAATTTTGGGTCTCTGGCTTGGCGTATGGGTTACCCGTTCCAAGCGTGCTGCGGCAATCATCACGCCGATGTTTGATATCATGCAGGCAACGCCGCACATGGCTTATCTTGTTCCGGTGGTCGTGATGTTTGGTGCCGGACAGGTGCCAGCCTTGATCGCAACGGTTATCTTCGCCATGCCGCCAATGGCAAGATGTGTCATACTCGCGATCCAGACAGTTCCCAGTGATGTTGTTGAATCTGGCCGGATGAGTGGCTGTACGCCCCGTCAGCTGTTATGGAAAGTTCAACTTCCGGCTTCCCAAAAAACGCTGTTACTTGGACTGAACCAGGTGATCATGCAGACTTTGGCTATGGTCGTGATTGCATCGCTAGTAGGTGCACAAGGCTTGGGCCATAAACTTCTGTTTTCCCTTCAACAACTGAAATTGGGATTTGCAACAATGCAGGGCGCAGCCATTGTCATCATGGCAGTGGTCCTGGACCAGTTGACCCAGGCCTATGCCAACCGTGCAACAGATTACGAACACCGGGATAATGCCGGATTTGCATCCAGGCACAAGCACCTGCTGATATTCCTGGGAGTATTGATTGTGGCAATCATTGCCACCTTCTTCATCAGGGGCATTTCCATTCTGCCCAAACAGTATCTCCTGTTTGACAACAAGGATGCTCTAGAACTTGACAAATCCATCAAGCAAGTCACTTTTTTCCTGATTGATTATATCAGGCCAATCAGAGATTTTCTCACGGTCTATGTACTTATCCCGGTCCGGAATTTCTATCAGGCACTGCCATGGACGGTTGTGGCCGCACTAATTGCGGTTCTCGCGAACCGCCTGGGTGGAATGAAACTGGTGGCAATAACAGTTGGAATGTTCTTTTTCATTATCGTTTGGCCCGGAAACTGGGGATTTGCAGCAACAACATTTTATTATGTGTCCATGGCGCTGGTTTTTTGTATTGCCACAGGAATTCCGATCGGGATTTGGGCTGCCCGTTCACGAACCGCAGCAAAAGCCATTATGGCAATGTGTGATACATTGCAGACCTTCCCATCTTTTATCTATCTCCTGCCCGCGGTTATGCTGTTCAGGGTAGGCGAGTTGGCGATTATCTTTGCGATTATGCCCTATGCTACCGTTCCGGCCATCCGGTACACCTATCTGGGTCTTAAGCGGGTGCCTGAAGTGACGCTTGAAGCTGCAAAAATGTCAGGGACGACGCCATTCCAGCGACTTTGGAAAGTCGAACTTCCCGTTGCCCTTCCCGAAATCATGCTTGGTATCAACCAGACAATCATGATGGCGCTTGCGATGACAGCGATTACTGCGCTGATCGGGGGAACAGATTTGGGTCAGGAAATCTATCGTGCCTTGCCAACCAGCGATGCTGGCCGCGGGGTAATGGCTGGTCTGGGCATTGCGACATTGGGTATTATCGTAGATCGCCTGATTGGTGCCTGGGCGGACAAAAGAAAAAAGGATTTGGGAATCGGTTGAGTGGAAACACGAAAATCACAGCGTATGGAGCTGTTTACTAATTGCAATTTTAAAGGAGGAAAAACATGACAAAGAGAATTGCGATCATTGGCGCTGGGCCATCTGGATTAGCTCAATTGCGGGCCTTCCAGTCTGCCAAGAAGAACGGTGAGGATATTCCAGAGATCGTCTGTTATGAAAAGCAAGATAACTGGGGCGGGCTCTGGAAATACACATGGCGGACCGGTCTCGATGAAAATGGTGAGCCGGTTCATTGCTCTATGTATCGTTACTTGTGGTCAAACGGCCCGAAAGAAGGATTGGAGTTTGCTGATTACACATTTGAAGAACATTTTGGCAAGCCGATAGCCTCATATCCTCCACGTGCAGTTCTGTTCGACTACATCGAAGGCCGTGTAAAGAAAGCCGGGGTCCGCGACTGGATCAAGTTCAATCATGCGGTACGAAGAGTTGAAAAAAATGCAGATGGGAAGTTCCGGGTCATTGCCAATGATTGCGCAAACGATACTGAAACCGATGAAGTGTTTGATCATGTAATTGTGGCAACTGGCCACTTCTCTACTCCCAATGTGCCACACTATCCGGGCTTTGAAACCTATCAGGGCCGGGTACTTCACGCGCACGATTTTCGCGATGCAGTTGAAATGAAAGACAAGGATATATTGATACTGGGTACGTCCTATTCAGCAGAGGATATTGGTTCCCAGTGCTGGAAGTACGGTTGTAAATCCGTGACTGTTGCCCACCGCACCGCTCCGATGGGTTATGACTGGCCCGACAATTGGCAGGAAGTGCCAGCCCTGGTAAAGGTTGAAGGCAAAACCGCTTATTTCAAGGATGGCACTTCAAAGGATGTCGATGCGATCATCCTGTGCACAGGATATGTTCATCATTTCCCGTTTATGGCAGACAATCTTCGATTGCGCACCGCTAACCGACTTGCCGCCGCAGATCTTTATAAGGGTGTGGTATATGTCCATGATCCGGACCTGTTTTATCTCGGGATGCAGGATCAGTGGTACACGTTCAATATGTTCGATGCACAGGCCTGGTGGGTCCGCGATGCAATCATGGGAAAAATTGGCATTCCAGATAAAAAAGCAATGCTGGCGGACGTCAAGGCACGCGAAGATGCTGAAGATGCTCTCGAAGATGATTATGCATGCATCCGATATCAGGGTGCCTATACTCTGGAGCTCATTAGCGAAACGGATTATCCAACCTTTGATGTGGATGCTTCAAACGAGGCATTCTTCCAATGGAAGAAGCACAAAAAGAAAAATATCATGGAATTCCGGAACAATGGATATGTTTCCCCGATGACTGGGACCGAAGCACCACCGCATCATACACCTTGGAAGGATGCGCTGGATGATTCTTTGGAGAGTTACCTGCAAACTTAACTCTCATAAGCGGTTTTCTTGATGCCCCGGTGATATCCGGGGCATTTTGTTATGCCTTGGCTGCATGGCAGAAATGCACAACCCGTTTTTTCATTGTAATGCCACAATTACATAATTACGTTTACGTAAAAGTAATTCCGTAGTTTATTTAATGGAGATCATTATGAAGAACGAACGTAACG
>JBPCWL010000093.1:0-4889 GCA_051009575.1 Rhizobiaceae bacterium | reverse complement strand
AACCACGACTGCGTAATTCACCTGCAGTTAGTTCCATGTTTCCAATGTTGTAAAGCAGGAGCGCCTGCACCGGATTTATATCGCTGCGCCCTTTGCGGTCAAATTCATCCTTGATAACATCAAGTAGTCTGCGGTGCAGACGCTCTACCATGGTCAAGGAATCTAGATAAAGGGTTTTAAGGTCCCCTTCGAAAGAAGGTTCGATCGCCTTCCCTACCATTTCTGGTATGTTGCTCATATTCGCCTCACTATTTTTGTTCTGGCGGGATTGTTTTCTCCCGCTCTGAATATGTTTGTAAGGCAATCGTCTAAAATTCGAATTAAAACTTAGCATTAATTTCCGGTTACCAAACTCCGTAAAATTGTTCAGATTTTTGCAGCGCCTCGCCCAACTTTATGTTTTCTGGCCAGCTGCGATGCCAGACCCTCACAGCCCAGATTTTAGCGGAAAATTAACCATGACTATATATCGATTTACAGATATTTGCGTGGGGCATGAAAAATGAGTTTAGGGATAAAGTCCGATAACTGGGTCGTCGCATCCTGGTTCATGCGTGGCTGCTATGTACTGGCACTTGTTGTTATCGGTACAATTTGCATAAAATTTTATTTTGATCAGAACGCGACCAATTTGCGACTGGAAAACATCAGCAGGCTCGCTGATCAGGTGGAAATTGCAGACAATTCAATGAAATTGCTTTCCGATAAGGCCATTCGGATTGCTGGCGAAACACCAGCGAAGGAAGATCGTGGAATATTATCTGATTTACTGGTGGGCCTCACTCTGAAACAACGAAAAGAATTCCTGGCAAACCGGCCAATAGATCCTGAAATCCATGCTTACAAAAAAACGCTAACCTATTTTCAAAATGAATCTGATAAGGAACTACGCAAAATATTTTCTATGTGGGAACTGGTCCCCAGTGAGTTGCGGAGTTCCATTCAAAGTAAGTCGCGTTTTTTGAAAGGCGATCGTCCGTTCCGGCATCATGAAACTGCTCTCAAACAAGAAAAAATAAGCAATGCGCGGACAAAAGCAGACATTCATTGGGCTGCTCTAACCGTTGAAACTACATACAAAAATCAGGTCCAGTTGAGCAACCAGCACATTCTCAGCAGGCTGCGGGAGGCAAAAAATGCACTTGTGGCATCGCAGGGTAAACTGTTGCAGGAATTCCTGCTCATTACAGTTGGAGCCCTTGCCTTCATCGGATTGTGCATTTTCATTCCCATCGACATATTCATCCAGCGCATGATGAAGAGGATTGTCGAAAAAACAACTTTGGCAGAACGGGAAACAAAAAGAGCAGAACTCGCAGATCGGGCAAAAAGTGAGTTTTTGGCTAACATGAGCCACGAAATCCGCACACCCATGAATGGGGTAATGGGCATGGCGGAACTGTTGATGCGAACCGATCTCAATGAAAAACAGCGCACATTTGCAGATATCATTGTGAAATCAGGTGCATCTCTACTCACGATCATCAATGACATCCTGGACTTTTCCAAAATCGATGCTGGTCAGATGGAGCTGGACCCGGCGCCATTCAGCATGGCGGAAGCTATTGAAGATGTCGCGACGCTCGTCGCTGCCAAAGTTGCTGAAAAAGATCTTGAATTGGCTGTACGCATCGCGCCCGTATTACCTGAGCAATTTGTTGGTGATGTCGGCCGCATTCGTCAAATAGTTACAAACCTTGCCGGGAATGCCGTCAAGTTCACGGAAGAAGGGCATATTCTGGTTGATATCGATGGCAGTGCCGAGAATGGTGAAGCCAAGTTGAAAATTTCTGTTACCGATACAGGAATCGGAATCGAAGAAGAAAAACTCAACAGTATTTTCGAGAAATTCAGCCAAGTCGATGAAAGCGCAACACGCAAACACGAAGGGACCGGATTGGGGTTGGCGATATCCGCCTCTCTGGTCAATCTCATGGGTGGTCAAATTGGCGTTGAGTCTGAACTTGGAAACGGATCGACGTTCTGGTTTGAAATAACATTGCCGGTTTTCGGTAGTGGATCAAAAAGGAAATCCGCACCTGTGGATGTAACCGGTTCACGTATCCTCGTCGTTGATGACAACGCGGTAAACAGGTCAATCCTTGTTGAGAATATGGTTGCATGGAAATTTGAAAGTGCCGCAGCCTCTTCGGGCGCAGAAGCACTTGCTGCTATTTGCGCCATGCAAGAAAAGGATATCGAACCTGATTGTTTAATTCTCGACTACCATATGCCGAAAATGGATGGTGGTGAACTGGCACGAACTATCCGTTCGGACAAAAAAATCGCCCATATTCCGATTATAATGCTAACTTCCGTGGACCAGATGGAAGATGGGCAGAATTTTTCAACTCTGGAAATCCAGGGGCACCTCGTCAAGCCAGCCAGGTCTTCTTTGTTGCTCGAAACGATTATCAGTACACTCCACGATGCACGTGACACTGACAATGAGATGGCCGCCGGGATCGCCATGGCGCAACAAATAGGCTCAACAAACTGTGACGCCAATGATGGTGGGGTTTTAAATCATAAATCTGCACCGCAAACACCTCAAACTGCCAATGAACCGGTTGCCCAGGAAGAGACCGTTGGCAAAAAAGACAAATCTGGCTCTCTTTCAATGAAAGAATTGAGAAATCTTGTCCGCGATAATACCGAGACAACAGACAAGGATCTGGAAAACACCCAAGATATCGCCGCACGCATGCAAAAATCTTCCGTGAGTTCGGCAATTGATGAAATGCGCAAAATTGATCAGGACACAATTGATGTGCTGATCGCTGAAGACAATGAGGTCAACCAGATTGTATTCAAACAAATCCTTCAGGGAACAGGATATTCCTATCTTATCGCTAACAATGGACAGGAGGCTGTCGAATTGTATCGAAAGCACAACCCAAGTGTCATTTGTATGGATGTTTCAATGCCAGTGATGAACGGTCATCAGGCGACCAAGGAAATCCGCAATATTGAAAAAAGTGGAAGTGAGCGAATTCCGATCATCGGTGTGACAGCCCATGCAATTAAGGGAGATATGGAAAAATGCTTCGAAGCCGGTATGGACGACTACCTTTCAAAGCCTGTGTCTCCTGAAAAACTGGAAGAAAAAATTAAAAAGTGGTTGAATTCAAGATCTGAAAAGTCCTTTGATCCAGTCGCCATTTCTGATGCCTTTTAATCACTCGTTCCTCGAGTTGATGAATTTTAGTCTTCTTCAATTACCGATTCAGATTTCGCGTTTAGAAACAGCGCCATACAAATATACGCCAGTATTCCCACCGCGTGAAAAATCAGCAGAAAATTGGCCTCACCGAAAATATCGGGGTAAATCCCGTACATGGTAAATTCAATTGCAGCAACGAAGACCCACATAACGACACCCCATCGCCAGCCACCCCACAAACCAAGAGCTGCAACCGGTTGAAGAACCACCAAAGATGCTGCTGCCAGTTGCCAACTTGTTGACATGGAATCAAACCGGGTGGCGCTGTCTGATATTCCGACAAGCAAAGCCCAATAGCTGGCAGAAAACACCAGTAAAACTGATGCCACCACACGCATTAGCAACAGTGTGTAGTAGCTTTGTTCGTTTGATGAATTGAAAACTATAGGGTTGGTTTTCATACAAATTGGCCTTACTTGTTCAGCAACATTCAAGTACATGAAAAGTTGCTGTTCCGGCAACTAATAGGCTACAGATTTGAATATGAAAAGAACGGTTGATGAAATTACCGGAAATCGAAGAATGCGCCGGAACAGGCGTTTTGAGTGGAGTCGCCGACTGGTCCGCGAAAACCAACTCTCAACGGATGATCTGATCTGGCCTGTTTTTCTTTGTGAAGGAACCGGTGTCGAAGAACCACTAGAAAAACTGCCTGGCGTATCGCGCTATTCAGTGGACCGAATTGGTGAGCAGGCAAAACACGCACAGAAACTCGGGATTCCGGCAATTGCCACTTTTGGCAATATCTCGCTGGACAAACGTGATCAAACCGGCTCGGAAATTCTTAATCCTGATAATATTCTCAACCAAGCAACGAAGGCCATTAAGGATGCGGCTCCTGATGTTGGTGTAATAACAGATGTTGCGCTGGACCTTTTCACTGACCACGGACATGACGGTATCTTTAGGGATGGTGTTGTTGTTAATGACGAAACGGTCGAGATGTTGTGCGAAGCTGCGGTAATTCAAGCTGAAACCGGCGCTGATATTGTATCCGCATCCGAAATGATGGACGGCAGAATGGGTGCCATTCGTGATGCACTCAACGAAGCCGGTTTCAATGATGTCGGGACACTTGCCTATGCCGCCAAATACGCGTCAGGATTTTATGGGCCCTACCGCGAGGCTGTGGGATCTGATGACCTGCTAAAAGGTGACAAGCGATCCTACTTTATGGATCCCGCGAATTCTGATGAAGCAATTTGGGAAGCCCAATTGGACATCGACGAGGGGGCGGACATGATCATGGTCAAACCCGGCCTGCCGTATCTTGATGTATTGAGGCGTGTCAAAGATGAATTCGGCATACCAACTTTCGCATACCAGGTGTCCGGAGAATACGCTATGCTGATGGCGGCGGCAGAAAAGGGATATCTTGAAGAAGAACGCGTGATCCTGGAAAGCCTGCTATGTTTCAAACGTGCAGGCGCAGATGCCATTCTTACCTATTTTGCACCGCGGGTTGCGGAATTGCTCGGAAACTGATGGAAATCTGATTCTGTATTTCCCGGCCATATTTTACCAACCACCGCCACCTCCTCCGCCGCCTCCACCTCCGGAGGAACCGCCACCACCTGAAAATCCGGAAGATGATGATTTCGGAACGGGCATCGCGGAATAAAAACCCGACTGTATTGAATTTGTAAAATTATCCATGGTACCGGAC
>JBPCWL010000092.1:0-138901 GCA_051009575.1 Rhizobiaceae bacterium | reverse complement strand
AATTCAACGTGTCCATGGGCCGTTTGTTGATGATGGCGAAGTCGACAAGGTTGTACAACACCTGAAAACGCAGGGTATCCCGCAATATCTTGATTCAGTCACGGAAGAAACCGAGGAAGAAGCTGCGGTGGCTGGCGGTAACACCGGCGGTCTTGCCGATTCCAATGATATATATGATCAAGCCGTGGCAATTGTTCTGCAGGACAGAAAAGTATCCACCAGCTACATACAACGCCGGCTTTCGATCGGTTATAACCGCGCTGCTTCCCTGATTGAGCGAATGGAGCAGGAAGGCCTGATCAGTGCAGCAAATCATGCCGGTAAACGTGAGATTCTCGTTCCAGGTGAAGATGAAACCATATAAATGATGAATTGTGGTCAAGAAACGGTCATGAAGTTCGCTGAAAACACGGTATGAAAATCAACGATCGAACGGTAAGTCAGATGATTAGAAACAACCTTTTGGGTGCTATTGTCCTGACAATGGTTTTAGCGTTTCCCTCTGCCGGTTATGCAGTTGCAAATGACAAACAGGTCGCCATTGATGCGATCTCCAACCACTTTACATCAGTTCCAACCATGACGGGTGAATTTATCCAGTTCGGACCCAATGGTGAACAAACGGGTGGGACATTCTATATTCATCGCCCAGGGCGCATTCGTTTCAATTACGAAGACCCATCTCCGATAATGGTGGTATCAAATGGCAAAACCCTCGCAGTGAACAATAAAAAACTGAAAACCTGGAGCTATTTTCCGTTAAAAAAAACGCCATTGAGTTTGCTTCTGAGTAACAGCATCAAGATTGATGACAAATCGATCAAGACGATTGATGCACGCGAAGACATCACGACAGTTGTCATGGGTGACAAGAACATTTTTGGCGATTCGGAGATTACCTTGTTGTTTGATCCCCAGACACAAGACTTGCGTCAATGGACAATCAAGGATGCGCAGGGCAAGGAAACATCTGTGATGATCTTTAACGTCGAAAAGAACATCAAAATTCCCCAAAAATTGTTCAAGATTTCAAATAAGAGGAAACAAAAGAATAATCCGGATCGCTAGGGTTGTTCTTTGCTTCCCATGCATTAGATTTGATCCGATTCAAACCCGGAATAATTCATGCCCCTCAAAATTGCTACCTGGAATATCAACTCGGTTCGCTTGAGAATTGGAATTGTTGAACAGTTTCTCAAGGACTATGACCCTGACATTTTATGCCTGCAGGAAATCAAATGCCAGAACGATCAGTTTCCTGAAAAAAACTTCCGTAAGCTCGGTTACGAGTTCGTCGAAGTACATGGCCAGAAGGGTTATCACGGTGTTGCAACCGTTTCAAAAAGGCCGCTGTCAGACGCTGCAAGCACAGATTATTGCAATATGGGCGACACCCGTCATCTTGCCACAACTTTTGAGGCAGGAGGACAGACATGCCAGATCCATAATTTTTATGTTCCTGCGGGCGGCGATGAACCAGATCCGAAGAAGAATCCGAAATTTGACCACAAGTTACGGTTTCTGGACGAAATGCTGAGTCTAAAAGCCAATGATACAAAAACCTCCAACATTCTGGTCGGAGATCTCAATATCGCTCCGCATGAAAACGATGTCTGGTCTCACAAGCAGCTTTTGAAAATTGTGTCGCATACACCGATTGAAACAGACTATCTTGACCGGATCCGTGATGATGGTGAATGGACGGATCTTGTGCGTCACAAAATACCCTACGAGGATAAACTTTATTCCTGGTGGAGTTATCGTGCCCGGGACTGGAATGCTGCGGATAAAGGCCGTCGGCTCGACCACATTTGGTCAGCGCCGGATTTGGCAGAAAAATTAAACCAAATCAATGTGTTGAGGGATGCGCGCGGATGGGAAAAGCCATCTGATCATGTGCCGGTAATAGCGGAATTTGATCTCGATTAGGAGTCACCTGCCGCATTCAATTTCTGCTCGACGCTCGCAAGGCTATCAGTAAATTTGGCCACTGATTGTGAAATCCTTTGATGCAACAAGGCGGCAAGTTCTGGATATTCATCCAGTATCCGATGCATGGTGGAACGTGAAATTTTGATCAGCTCACAATCCTCAACAACAATTGCAGAACCCACACGCTTATTCCGCGTCAAAATTGCCATTTCACCAATCAGATCACCGGGACCAAACCGGCCAATGGCCCTTTCAGATCCATGCGCTGAATAAATCAGTTCGATTAAACCACTGACAATCAGATATCCACCGTCAGTTGATTGTCCGTCATGGAAAACATTCGTACCTTTTGGAAAAGCCAGCTTCTGGCTGCCAAAAGCAAGCAGCCTGAGCTGTTCCTCACCAAAATCTGAAAACAGCTCAATTGACCGCAACAGTTGAATGTCGTCTTCAAGTGAAATGACCGAACCCCCTGGCAGAAACTTCCCACCTTAAGGAATCAGTTTATACCCTCCACCCTCGGTGACAAGCAATCTTGCATTTGATGGGTCTTTTTCTATCTTCTGGCGCAACCTGTAGATATGCGTTTCCAAAGTATGGGTAGTAACACCGGAATTGTATCCCCAGACCTGCTCCAGAAGTTCATCACGGCCAATAATTTTTTGCTCTGCCCGATAAAGGTATTTCATGATTGCGGTTTCTTTTTCAGTCAACCGGACTTTCGAGCCATCTTCTTCTACCAACAGTTTCTGGGAGGGGCGGAAGGTATAGTGGCCTACTGTGAAAACAGCATCTTCACTTTGCTCGTGGGTTCGCAATTGTGCCCGCATGCGAGCAAGAAGAACAGCGAAACGAAAAGGTTTTGTAACATAGTCATTGGCCCCGGCTTCAAGGCCAAGGATAGTGTCCGAATCAGTATCATGACCGGTGAGCATGATAATCGGAGACTTGAAACCGCCTTTGCGCAACACCTTAACCGCTTCACGGCCATCCATGTCGGGAAGTCCCACATCCATTATGAGTAAATCCACATGCTCCGTGCGGGCCGCTGCAACACCCTTGGTTGCACTGGCTTCCGTGGTTACTGTAAATTCTTCATAAAGAGCAAGTTGCTCTACCAGCGCCTCACGTAAATCATCATCATCATCAATCAACAGAATGCTTTTTGCGGCCATGGGTTCCTCAATATTATAAATCTGAATGGAATTGGTTGCTTATACAGCCGATGTTGTACGAAAATAGGCATATTGCAATTATGGACACGGGCATGTGATCTTTTTTATCAAAATGTGAACGCAAGTGAAACTGTTGTTTTGAAAGCACAATCAATAAAAACGATTACCGTAAGAAGAAAGCCTGGCAGGAATCCGGCTGCAGGCCTACTAACATTTGGTGGCCAGACTGTGGAGTGCAGGCTGGGACGCAGCGGGTTACGCGCGCGGAAACGGGAGGGGGATGGCGCAACCCCGATAGGTAGATTCAGGCTTCTATTTGGTTATTCACGCATGGAACGGGTGAAAAGAATCAGAACACAGCTTCAGCTAAAATGCACCAAAAATGATGATGGATGGTGCGATGATTCCGAATCATCCAGTTACAACAAACCGGTAAAGCTGCCCTTTTCCTCTTCACATGAAGAAATGTGTCGTGACGACCGCCTTTATGACATATGTCTCGTCATGAACTACAATATCTTTCCCGTGCAACGCGGCACCGGTAGCGCTATATTTTTTCATCTTACATCTGAAAGCAGGAAACCGACGGAAGGGTGTATTGCTATAGATCCGCAAGCAATGAAGAAACTCTTGCCGTTTCTATCATCACAGACGGAGGTTGAAATCTGCCCCTGATACTATCTGGCTCCAAAGATTGCACTTCCCACTCTGACGTGGGTTGCACCGAATTCCACCGCCGTCAGATAATCCGATGACATTCCCATTGATAGACTGTTTACGCCGCAATCCACCGAAAGCTCACGCAACAGCGCAAAATGTGGACCGGGATTTTCGTCAACTGGCGGAATGCACATCAATCCGGCAATATCAAGTTTTTGGTCCTCACGGCACCAAGCACAGAATTCGCGAGTTTCTTCCGGCCTTATCCCGGCTTTTTGCGGCTCATTACCGGTATTTACCTGAACAAACAACTGAAGGTGTCTGTCTTGCTTGGTCATCTCGCGTGCAATCGCCTTGGCGATTTTTTTGCGATCAACAGTTTGAATGCAATCAAACAGGGCAACAGCTTCACTCGTCTTGTTGCTCTGGAGCGGTCCAATGAGGTGTAATTCCAGTTTCGGAAACTCTTTTTTGAGTGCAGGCCATTTCTCATGGGCTTCCTGGACGCGGTTTTCACCAAACACACGTGCACCGGCAGAAATCACGGGCCGGATATCTTCCGGTGCAAATGTTTTCGATACCGCTACCAAACACGGCGGCTTTTGCAGATGCTTTTTCGCGCGATTATCCAACTCTACCAAAATGTTTGCATAATTTTCGGCGGATTTAGCCTTGATGTTCATCATGATTTTCCTGTTAAGGTTGACCACCTGTTTAATTTCTGCTGAAGGTCGGTCCCAAAGAGCCTTACTAAAGTTATATAAAGCTTCCTGATAGAATTGATACCATGACAACCGAGCGCTACAACCCGCGAGAAGCCGAACCCCGTTGGCAAAGAAATTGGGACGAGCAAAAGATGTTCGAAACCTCAACGGACGGTACTGAGCCAAAGCCGACCTATTACGTGCTGGAAATGTTTCCTTATCCTTCCGGTCGAATTCACATGGGGCATGTCCGCAATTACGCGATGGGAGATGTTGTTGCCCGTTACAAAAGGGCAAAGGGTTACGAAGTGCTTCATCCAATGGGTTGGGATGCCTTCGGTATGCCGGCTGAAAACGCTGCGATGCAGAACAAAACCCATCCCAAGGGATGGACTTATGACAATATCGCTGCGATGCGGAAACAACTCAAGAGCATGGGTCTGTCAATTGACTGGTCACGGGAATTCGCAACATGTGACCCTGAGTATTATGCCCAGCAGCAGAAATTGTTCCTGGACTTTCTCGAACATGAACTCGTTTACCGCAAAAACGCGAAGGTAAACTGGGATCCGGTTGACATGACGGTTCTCGCAAATGAACAAGTGATAGACGGTAAGGGATGGCGGTCCGGTGCAGAAGTAGAGCAGCGCGAGCTCACCCAGTGGTTTTTCAAGATCTCTGACTTTTCCGAAGAATTGCTGGAGGCAATTGATGCGCTCGAGGAGTGGCCTGACAAGGTCAAGCTGATGCAGGCAAACTGGATCGGAAAATCACGCGGCCTGCAAATGAGTTTTGATCTAACCTCACCAACTTCAGGATTTGAAAGTTTCGAAATATTCACCACGCGTCCCGACACATTGGCCGGTGCCAGCTTTATGGCGATCGCCCCCGAACATCCGCTGGCAGTGGAGCTTGCCGGCGCCAACTCCGAACTTGCACGATTCAGTCAGGAAGTGCGCAAGACCGGCACCTCTGCCGAAGAACTCGAAAAGGCAGAAAAGCTCGGCTTTGATACGGGGCTGACAGTAAATCATCCGCTATATCCAGATAAGACCTTGCCCGTCTATGTCGCAAACTTCATTTTGATGGATTACGGCACGGGTGCCATATTCGGCTGCCCAGCACACGATCAGCGAGACCACGATTTCGCGAGAAAATACGATCTCCCGATCATTGCGACCTTCGTGCCGGAAGATTGTGACATTGAACCGGACATCTATGTCAGGGACGAACCTTTCGTTCCTTTGAAGAGTGAACAGGTACAATGGATCAACCAGCCAGCAAGTGTCACCAATGCAACCGGGCAAAATGCAATCGACGCCACCATTGACTGGGCCGAATCACAAGGGCTCGGCACAGGAAAGGTTCAGTTTCGCCTTCGCGATTGGGGAATTTCGCGCCAAAGGTATTGGGGTTGTCCTATTCCCGTCGTACATTGCGAGAATTGTGGTGTGGTGCCTGAAAGAAAGGAAAACCTGCCGGTCAGGCTTCCCGAAGATGTCACTTTCGATATCCCCGGCAACCCCCTTGACCGCCATTCAACGTGGCGGGATGTTCCATGCCCATCCTGTGGTGAACCTGGGAAGCGGGAAACCGACACAATGGATACATTCGTGGATTCATCTTGGTATTTCGCACGTTTCATTACACCGGATAGCGATCAGCCTACCGTTCCTGAACTGGCGAATCGATGGCTTCCGGTTGATCAGTATATAGGGGGCATTGAGCACGCTATTTTGCATCTCCTGTATTCCCGGTTCTTTTCAAGGGCCATGTCCATAGCCGGACATATGGATATCAAGGAACCCTTCAAGGGACTGTTTACCCAGGGCATGGTTATCCACGAAACCTATGGAAACAAGGAAATGGGATGGTTTCAGCCATCCGAACTGATTATCGAAGAAATCGAAGGTGTACGGACTGCCAAGCGAATTGATACAGGTCAGGAAGTACCAATTGGTAGCATTGAAAAAATGTCCAAATCCAAACGCAATACCGTTGATCCGGATGATATCATGCAAACCTACGGCGCTGATACCGCCCGGTGGTTCATGCTCTCAGATTCTCCACCGGAACGCGATGTCGAGTGGACAGACGCGGGCGCAGAAGGCGCACACCGGTTCGTTCAACGTATTTGGCGGCTGCTGCAGACTTGGCAAGATAAAATCAGCACAGCCGAAATTGGCGATTCTTTGGATCAAAAATCGGGTGAAATCCGTAAAACTTCGCACAAGACCCTCAAGGCGGTCGGCGAGGATATTGAGAAACTGGCATTCAACCGGGCGATCGCAAGAATTTATGAGTTTGCAAATGTACTATCGGCTGTGAAACCTGAGCAGGCCAACAGGGATTTAGCTGGAGCAGTGAAAGAGGGTTTAACGTTCCTTACACAGTGTATTGCCCCAATGATGCCTCATCTGGCTGAAGAATGCTGGCAGTGCCTAGGGAATGAAAACATGGTTTCAGCACAACCCTGGCCCGATTTTGATCCTTCGCTTGCAGCAGACGACATTCTTGTCATGCCAGTGCAGATCAATGGGAAAAAACGAGGTGATCTTGAAGTGCACCCAGATTCAAGCAAGGAAGAAATTGAAGCTGCAAGTTTGCAACTTGATGTGGTAGTGAAGTATTTAGAAGGACGCGATCCAAAAAAGATAATTGTGGTACCGAAGAGAATTGTGAATGTTGTCATCTAGTGTGTTTTCCATATCCAGAGCGTGGCTTTTCAAGCTCTTTGCAATTGGCCTTGTGGTGTTTGGGTTGTCGGCTTGCCAGTTCAGGCCGCTATACGGAAATAGTTCAGATGGCGGGTCGCTGGAAAATGGCGTGAACCTTTCTGCGGTTTCCGTTTCCCAGGTAAATTCACGGGTAGCTCAGCAGGTTAGAAATCACCTTATCTTTCTTCTGGATGGCGGGTTCACCAATCCTGGCAAAACTCATGAAGCAAAAATTCGTGTAACTTGGGACAATCGTCAGCTTGCATCTATTCAGGGAGTTCAGGATTCAACTTCCGGAACAATAACGGTTACCGCAAGCTATGATTTGATTGAACTTTCTTCCGGAAAGGCAATAGCGAGCGGTTCGCGTCAGGCCAATTCTTCCTACGACCGCACCGGGCAGGTATTTGCCAATGAACGTGCAGAACGCGACGCTGAAAACCGGGCTGCCAAAGCAACCGCAGAATCGCTAAGGCTCGCAATCGCTTCTGACCTCAGTAAAATCTGATTCGAAATGGCCGTTTTAAGTAGCCGGAATATTGAACCGTTCCTGGCAAAGCCCGATTTTTCCCATAGCGTATATCTTCTTTTCGGACCGGATACCGGACTTGTAAACGAACGCGCCAATTTGCTGGCAGAAAAGTCAGGCGTTGACCTTGCTGACCCTTTCAGCCTTTTGAAACTGTCTGCAGATGAGGCGGCAGCCGATCCCGGAAGGCTTTCAGATGAAGCAAGTACAATCGGGATGTTCGGAGGAAAAAGATTAATACGTGTATCCGGGAAAACTCAACGTGATCTTTTGAAATCAATAAAGCCTCTACTCGATACACCGCCGGAAGATGCAATCGTAATTGTCGAAGCCGGCGACTTGAAAAAAACAGTAGCTCTTCGCAAAAACCTCGAGGCGCACAAGAACAGCCTGTGTATCCCTTGTTACCAGGACAACGCGGCGGCCCTGGAAACACTGATTGATCAGGAGATTGTTGGTGTCGGACTTGATATTGATCGCGGAACCAGATCTGAACTTCGCGCCCTGCTTGGTGACAATCGGCAGTTGTCCCGAAACGAATTGAAGAAGCTAGCCCTCTATTGCACTGGAAAAACTGTCGTAACTGTCGAAGATGTCCGCGCAATCGTTGGAGATGGCGCAAGTCTGGTGCTCAATGACCTTATTGACGCGGTTGCGATCGGTAATGCCGCCAGACTTCAGTCAATATTTCCCAAGGCCGTTGAAGCGGGTAACAATCCTGACATGATTCTGATGGCCACCCTTAGACATTTTCAGCTCCTTCAGTTAATGGAGGCAAAAATGCAATCCGGAAATCTATCAGCATCTTCTGTCATTTCCGGGGCCAGACCTCCCATTCATTTCTCGCGAAAAGATGCAGTTCTTTCAGCTCTTTCTATCTGGAAAACAGAGCGGATAGTAAAAGCCATGACACGCATTCAAACCATGATTCTTGAGTGCAGAAAAAATAGTCCTGCTTCGGCTTCAATCGCGGGTACTGCACTATTAGCCATTGCACTGGAAGCGCAGGCACTCGGACGTCGGTAAATTCCTGTTAAAAATCGGATTCCAGTTTCCGGCACAGTGCATCCAGTTGATCGAGTGTGCTGTACTTGATCCGCAGTTCGCCTTTTTCCTTTTGCCCATGCCGTAAATCCACTTTCAGACCCAACTTGTCTTCCAGTCTGTGCTCAAGAGCCCGAATGTCAGCAGACTTTTCGGCTGGAATACTGGCTGCGGTATGTGATTTTGTCTTAGCCTTACCCTGCGCAAGCATCTCCGCCTGGCGAACCGAAAGCCCTTCCGATACAATTTTTTTTGCCAGTCCATTAGGGTCATCCGCAGTGACCAGGGTTCGAGCATGCCCGGCAGATAAACTTCCCTCGCTAATCAGGCTCTGAACTGAAGAAGGCAATTTCAACAACCGAAGTGTGTTGGCAACATGAGAGCGGCTTTTGCCGATTACCTGAGCCAGATCATTCTGGCTGTAGTCATAGCCGTCAATTAACTGTAGATAACCATGCGCCTCTTCTATCGCATCAAGATCTGTGCGCTGAACGTTTTCTATGATGGCAAGTTCAAGCGCTTGCTTGTCTTCCACCTCCCTTACTATAATTGGCACTTTATGCAGCCGAGCACGTTGGGCGGCCCGCCAACGCCGTTCACCTGCGATGATCTCATACTGGGCGCCGCCCAGATCTTCACCGGCAATGGGACGAACAAGTATCGGCTGGACGATACCGTGCTCCTTGATGGACGAGGTAAGGTCTTCAAGTTCACTATCGGCAAAGTGCTTCCGGGGATTATTGGGATTTGCGCGAATCTGTTCTATCGACACTTCCCTATCGCCTTGGATTTCGGTTCTTTCCGATTGATAGGCAGGCGCTTCTTTTGCCAGTGGTTGATCAAGATCACCCATCAAAGCGGCGAGCCCCCGGCCCAGTCTTTTTCGGGAATTATCATCAGACATATATTCGAACCTTATGCATTATTTCATTGCGCAAACGAATCAATTCAGGCTGCCAAAAGCTTCTTCTCACGTTTCAAGACTTCAGAGGCAAGCTGAAGGTATGCCTGGCTACCTGCACAATCCAAATCATACAAAAGAGCTGGCTTCCCGTATGAGGGAGCCTCCGAAATTCTTACATTGCGTGGAATGACCGTTTCATAAACCTTCTCACCCAGAAACTGGCGGACATCATCTACAACCTGGCTGGCAAGATTGTTACGCTTGTCAAACATGGTCATCACGATGCCGTGGATGATCAAATCCGGATTGATTGTCTGCTTTACCTGCTCAACGGTCTGAAGCAGCTGGCTCAGACCCTCCAGCGCAAAAAACTCACATTGTAACGGCACGAGAACTGAATCTGCTGCCGCCATCGCATTCAAGGTCAAAAGGTTCAATGATGGAGGGCAGTCCACAAGGATATAGTCAATTCTCCCGTCTACAATAGGATTAAATTCCTCTATTGCGTTTTTCAACTTGAATGCTCGATCAGAATCGCCTGAAATTTCCATTTCAACTCCAAGCAGATCGAGCGTGGAAGGAGAAACAAACAAACCGGGCACAGCCGTTTTCGTTATCGTTTGCTTCAAAGACGCGCTACCCGTCATAAGATCATAAGTAGATACTTTTCGATCCTCTTTATCAATTCCAAGTCCGGTACTCGCATTTCCCTGGGGATCAAGATCAACCAATAACGCAGTCTTGTCGATTGCAGCCAATGCCGTCGCAAGGTTAATTGCAGTTGTTGTTTTACCAACTCCACCCTTTTGATTGGCGACCGTTATTACTCTGGGTTTTGTCATCTTGATCAAACACGTTGTAAATTTGAGATTTCAAGCATTACAGACCCTGCGGCTGTCCTGCTTTCATGGCATACCAGATCGAACTGCCACAAACCATCACAATTTGCCAATTCCCTCTGGTATTCACGCCCTTTGTGGAACAGTCCGACTGCCCCTTTTTCAAGCCAGGGACTGGCGAGGTCAAGCAGTTGCGGGAGGGCTGTCAATGCACGGGCTGTCACTACCTCCGGAACCTCGTCAATTAATTCAACTTCCTCGATACGGCTGGTAAGAACCTTCGCGTTGGTATTCATTTGGCGATTTACCTGCCGCAGAAACACAGTCTTTTTCCGGTTACTTTCGACAAGAGTAATCCGGCCGCCCCTCTTTTCGGCCAGCACTGCGGCAATTACCATGGCTGGAAGGCCGCCACCGCTGCCAAGATCAAGCCAGCACAACGCCTCGGGTTTTATTGCAGCACACTGTAAACTGTCTGCAATATGACGTGTCCAGATGCCATCTAACGTTGACGATGCGACCAGGTTTGTTTTTTTCTGCCATTCCCCCAACCGCTCGACATATAGGGTCAACCGTTCAAAAGTTTCACGTGAAACAGGGTAAATTTCCGATAATTTTTCGCAAGTGTCAAAATCACTCATGATGCTTTGTGTGATTTTTCACTAGCCAGCGGCTTGTTCAGATGAGCAAGTAACAGGGTAAGAGCCGCCGGTGTCATACCATCAATTCTTGCTGCCTGCCCCAAGCTAGCCGGCTGTACCTCGCGAAGTTTTTGTTGCAGCTCAATTGAAAGTCCCGACAGTTTGGAAAAGTCGAAATCTGTTGGAATTTTCCGACTCTCATCCCGCTTGACCAGTTTCGCATCCACCTCCTGCCGGGCAAGATAAACCGCATACCGTGCCTCGATTTCCAGTGCCTCCGATACATCGGCACGGATACCTGAAAGCGCTGGCCAGATGTCCGACAGCCGGTCCAGAGTTATTTCATTGTAAGACAACAAATCAAATGCTGATCGGCGAATACCGTCCTCATTGACTTTCAAACCTTTCCTTGCCGCTTCATTCGGGGTCAGGGTCAGCGAGGTCAGCATTTCCCTGCCCTCATCCATAGCATTCTGACGAGATTTAAACCATTCGGACCGGTCCTTGCAGACAATTCCCAGCTCCAGACCCAGGGGCGTCAGGCGTTGGTCAGCATTGTCTGATCGGAGAGACAATCTGTATTCAGCACGCGAGGTAAACATCCGGTAAGGTTCGGAAACGCCCCGGGTTACCAGATCGTCTATCATCACGCCGATATAACTTTCTGTTCTACTGAAAACTACACCTTCCTGGCCACCGGCCAAACGAGCTGCATTTAGTCCCGCGACCAGTCCCTGGGCTGCAGCTTCTTCATACCCTGTTGTTCCATTGATCTGTCCAGCAAGGAAAAATCCGGAAATTTTTCGGCTTTCAAGTGTAGGTTTCAGTTCACGCGGATCCACGTGATCGTATTCAATCGCATATCCCGGTTGCAAAATATCCGCTTTTTCCAAACCGGGAATCGTTTTCAGGAACTCCTTTTGAACCTCGAGCGGCAATGACGTGGAAATTCCATTGGGATAAACCGTGTTACAATCAAGTCCTTCAGGTTCGAGAAAGATCTGATGTCCATTCCTCTCGCCAAATTTGACAATCTTGTCCTCTATCGATGGACAATACCGAGGACCCACACCTTCAATTTGCCCGGAATACATCGCAGAACGCAACACATTCTTCTGAATGATCGAATGAGTAGCCGGGGTCGTCCTGGTTATCCCACAATCAACCTGGGGATTGGTAATCTGCTTGGTGAGGCTGGAAAAAGGAATGGGAATGTCGTCCCCCTTCTGCATTTCCAGACTTTCCCAATCAATTGATTTTGTATCAAGACGTGGAGGCGTGCCGGTTTTTAACCGAGCAAGATTAAATCCGGCACTTTTCAAAGTGTCTGAAAGCCCAGTTGACGGCTTTTCTCCCATTCTTCCTGCGGGAATCTTCTTCTCCCCGATATGGATCAATCCACGAAGAAACGTCCCCGTTGTAAGCACAATGGCACCTGCGGACACTATTTTCCCATTTCCAAGAACAACTCCGGTTGCCCTGTTATCCCGAATGATGAGATCCTCAACGCTGCCTTCAACCACTGTCAATCCGGAAATTTTGGAAATTTCCAACTGCATCGCTTCACGGTAAAGCTTTCTGTCAGCCTGGGCGCGCGGGCCGCGGACAGCGGGGCCCTTACGACGGTTCAGTAGCCGGAACTGAATACCGCCCCGGTCAGCAACCCGAGCCATCAACCCGTCAAGGCCATCAATTTCACGGACCAAATGACCTTTTCCAAGCCCTCCTATCGCCGGATTGCATGACATGATCCCAATAGTATCCTTTTGATGGGTTATCAGGGCAGTTTTTGCACCTGCCCGCGCAGCCACAGCCGCGGCCTCGGAACCGGCATGCCCGCCGCCGACCACAATTACATCAAATTTTTCCGCTTCTTCGCTCATGCCGCCTGTTTATCGGGTTGGTTCTCCCACGTAAAGAAAAATACCAATCAGGGAAATCAGTTTGTTTCACGTGAAACAGGGATGAAAATGTTTCACGTGAATCATTTTCCGACACAAAATTCAGCAAAAATTACATCCAGAAGATCTTCAACGTCTATACGACCGGTAAGCCTGCTCAACGAAGTTCCAGTATTGCGGACAACTTCAGCCAGAATATCCAAATCATCACGATTACAATTAATGGCCTCTTCAAGCAGTTTTTCACATTCCATTAAGCCCAGCCGATGGCGCTTGCGTGTTATTAACGCCTCCCCACCATCTCCCATTCGGAACTTCAAAACACGCTTAATTTCATTAAGAAGCCAATCCATGCCATGTCCCGTAATGCAGGAAATCGACTCACCTACAGCATGTACGCCTTCATCATCTTTGCTTCTCAGGAAAATGTACCTTTCACCAGATTGATCCAAGAGACACTCTGTGTCCGCCCCTTGTTCGCTAAGCCAAACAATCAAATCCGCTTCGCGACCAAGAGACTCAGCGCGATGAATACCTTCTCTCTCAACAACATCTTCCGTAGGCCTGATACCCGCTGTATCACTTACGATTACCTCATAACCGCCTATATTGAGATGGACATCTATTATATCTCGCGTCGTGCCCGCCTGTTCAGTAACAATTGCCACTTCCCTCTTCGCAAAAGCATTGATTAGTGTTGATTTACCAGTATTCGGTGCACCCATAATCACAACCCGAAAACCATCACGAATAATCTCACCAGAACGGCCATCATTAAGATGTTTCCCAATTTCGTTCTTCAGTAGAATTAAATCCGCAATCCCGCGTGCGGAAACATCTGCAGGAATGTCGTCTTCATCGGAAAAATCGATCTCCGCCTCGATCATTGCCTGGATCTTGATCAACCTCTTACGCCACTCTTCATATATTTCCCTCAGTTTCCCGCCAATCTGCCCGACGGCTTGTTTCCTTTGAGCCTCGGTTTGAGAAGAGAGGATATCAGAAATACCTTCAACCTCGGTAAGATCGAATTTTCCGTTTTCGAATGCTCGACGGGTGAATTCACCCGCATCAGCAAGCCTCACACCATCCAATTCAAGAAACGAGTTTAAAACCGCATCAACAACTGCCCTACCGCCGTGGATATGAAGTTCTGCGCAATCCTGTCCGGTAAAACTGTATGGTGAGGGGAACCAGATACAAAGGCCGCGGTCCAATAATTCACCATCCCCTGGTCTCTTTATAGAAACCAGGCTGGCTTTTCTCGGATGTAATTCACAAATCCCATGTTTTGCCAAACTTATCCGACAATTCGGTCCGGATAACCGGATTACAGCGATACCGCTAGGCAATCCGCCGCTTGATAAGCCAATTATGGTATCTTCATCAAACATAAGTCTATTCGATCGTTTTAAAAAACGACGTTCAGACCGGCTCCGAATCGATATATTAGAGGATTATCGCGTTTGGCTGTCAAATATTATTCCACAGCCGAATCAATTACTATGTATCCGCGCTTTAACCACCTGTTTACTATAAATGCGAAATTTGAGAGCAAGGTCACGTATTCATCGTATCGAAAAATTCGTCGTTGGTTTTTGTTTGTTTCAGTTTATCAATTAGGAATTCAACAGCATCAGTTGTTCCCATTGACGAAAGAATCCGACGAAGCACAAAGATTTTCTGCAGGTCCTCCTTCGCAACCAACAGATCTTCTTTCCTGGTACCCGATTTCAATATATCAATCGAAGGATAAACCCGTTTATCGGCGACCTTCCGGTCAAGTACGATTTCCGAGTTACCCGTACCTTTGAACTCCTCAAAAATAACTTCATCCATACGACTACCGGTATCGATCAACGCGGTTGCAACTATCGTAAGCGAACCACCTTCTTCAATATTCCGAGCAGCACCAAAGAAACGTTTCGGCCTTTGAAGCGCATTCGCATCCACACCACCGGTCAAAACCTTTCCGGATGAGGGAACCACCGTATTATACGCACGGCCCAGCCGGGTGATAGAATCCAGCAGAATAACAACATCACGCCCATGTTCAACAAGACGCTTGGCTTTCTCGATCACCATTTCAGCTACCTGAACATGGCGGACTGCCGGCTCATCAAATGTAGAAGAAACCACTTCACCGGTTACAGACCTTTGCATGTCAGTCACCTCTTCTGGCCGCTCATCAATCAATAACACAATCAAATAACTGTCAGGATGATTGGCTGTAATAGAATGGGCGATATTCTGCAGCAGAACCGTCTTACCGGTCCGTGGAGGCGCCACGATCAACGCCCGCTGTCCTTTCCCCAATGGAGCGACCAAATCGATTACACGGCCTGACAGATCCTTAACAGTCGGATCGGCAATCTCCATAAGGAAACGCTGGTCCGGATAAAGCGGAGTAAGATTGTCAAAGTGAATCTTGTGCCGAATTTTCTCCGGGTCTTCAAAATTGATTGTATCAACTTTCAATAGAGCAAAATATCGTTCACCATCTTTTGGGCTTCGAATTGGACCCTGAACCGTATCTCCACTTTTCAGCGAAAACCTGCGGATTTGGGATGGCGAAATGTAAATATCATCCGGGCCCGAAAGGTAATTGGCAGTAGCAGACCGCAAGAATCCAAATCCGTCCTGCAGGACTTCCACGACACCCTCACCAATTATTTCTACATCCTGTTCGGCAAGGCTCTTCAGTATCGCAAACATCAATTCCTGTTTGCGCATCGTGCTGGCGTTTTCCACCTCGAGACCTTCTGCAAAGGTAACCAGGTCTGTAGGACTCTTTGAATTAAGTTCCTGAAGCTTCATTTGTTCCATGAAGTCAAATCTCTCTTTGTATGGTTATATCATGCGCCGGAAATCAAATTTCTACAGCGCGAATAGGTAGGTTTTTTGAAAGATACCTTTTTTCACGTTTTCAAACAAGAAAAATAAATCGGCTCAAAAGGGTTTTACAACCACCAAAACTACAATCAATATCATCAGAAGAGTGGGCCCTTCATTCGCAATCCGGTAAAATCTTACCGTTCTTGATCTCTCGTCAGCTGCGAATTCCCTGACCCACCTGGCCTCAAACATGTGAAAAGCACTCATGAGGATCACCAGAAAAAACTTGCTTACAAACCAGCCTTCACTGTGCGCCCCGGTGATATAAACCAACCATAGACCCATGACCCAACTGACCAACATTGCAGGTGTCATGATGACTTTAAGCAATCTGCGTTCCATCAATTTAAACGTTTCAGACTGGACTGACCCCACATCCGAATCAAAGTGGTAAATCAATAGCCGAGGTAAATACAAAAGCCCTGCCATCCAACTGATAACAGCAATAATATGAACCGCTTTTACCCATTCATACATGACCTACCTGCCTCTAACACGTTTTAAAAGCCGTTCTACATTCGCCACCGGCGTCTGTGGCGTAATACCGTGACCCAGATTGAAGATCAAAGGGCCGCCACCCAAACCGGCAAGAATATCGTCTACACCCTCGTCCAGGGCTCTGCCACCCGCAATCAATCTCATGGGATCCAACATACCCTGAACCGGACCTTGTTTTTGCAACGATTTCGCCTGCTCCATCGGTACAGACCAATCGAGACCGACAACATCAACTTCAGTCAACATTCGGTACTTGTCATATTGGCTCCCGGCTGATTTCGGGAACCCGATAATTTTCGCATCCGGCTTTTCCGTTCGAACATTTTTCACGATCCGGGCAACTGGCTCAACACACCAACGCATGAACTGGTCATTGCCTAATATCCCAGCCCAACTGTCAAAAATTTGTACAACATCAGCTCCTGCGTTTAATTGTGCAACCAAGTATCTGGACGAAGCCTCAACCAGAACATCAATCAAATCCTGGAACTTACCCGGTTCACTATAGGCCATCAACCTCGCAGGCCCCTGATCAGGCGTACCACGTCCGGCAATCATATAAGTTGCAACTGTCCAGGGAGCTCCACAAAAACCTATCAAGGTTGTTTCGGCCGGAAGTACATTTCTTAATTCTGAAACCGTTTTCATCACCGGTGCCAAGTGATCACTAAAAACTTCTCCATCCAGTTTTGGAATTTCATCAATTTTGATTGGATCCAGTAAGGGCCCTTCACCCTCCTTGAATTCGACTTTCTGTCCCAAGGCATCTGGAACGACAAGAATGTCCGAAAATAATATTGCTGCATCAAAACCGAATCTTCTGATCGGTTGCAAAGTGACTTCCACTGCTAACTCCGGATTGTAACAAAGATCAAGAAACCCACCGGCTTTTTTCCTGACTTCCCGATACTCCGGTAGATAACGTCCTGCCTGCCTCATTAGCCATACTGGTGGTATTTCTTCAACTCCACCATTCAGAACGTTCATCATTTTTTTCAAAGCATTACTCCACAAGCTTGTAATAAAAGAATCTCTCTATGGAATTGTTTATTCTTCTTAGAGTCTGTGAATAGCGGGAATTCCCATCAGTTCAGATAGTGTCCCTAAATTGTGTTGCCCGTTCTGTAAATGTGGATTAATCACCTACCGTACTGTTAACAACGAGGATTAATATTATATACCTTTAATTTCAATATGTTAGAACACTATTACATTGTACATAAAATAGAATATCTATTGTGCAACCTTGCAAAACTAAATTTTTCCCACCTATTCACAGGCCTGTCGAGCCGTTCTATACAGATTCTGGATTGTTGAGGGAATTTTTGTTTGAGGGCATAAAACAATCCTCAATCATTAAGGGTCATTTTTTGTCAACATTCATCCACAGATCGGATCTGCAGCTTGACTGAGAAAAGCAATCATTTTCACCTTCATTTGATATCCGATTCCACCGGTGAAACCATCATCGCCGCTGCCCGGGCCGTTTCATCACAATACCGCTCTACCCAGCCAGTGGAACATGTATATCCACTTATCAGGAACCGGAAACAGCTCGACAAGGTCATTAATATGATTGGCAATGAGCCCGGTATCGTTCTGTTCACAATAGCTGATCCTGAATTATCCGAATTACTGGAAGATCAATGCAAGGAAATGGGAACGCCCTGTGTTTCGGTCCTTGAACCGATTTTCCAAACTTTCCAATCATATCTTGGCAAACCGACCAAACGGATAGTCGGCGCTCAACATGCCCTGGATAATGAGTATTTCAGCAGAATTGACGCATTGAACTTTACGTTACTGCATGATGATGGCGTCATTCCCGAAGATGTTGAACAGGCAGATGTAATTCTGCTTGGCATTAGCAGAACTTCAAAAACACCTACCAGTATTTATCTTGCAAATCGTGGTATCAAAACCGCAAACATACCCCTTGTGCCGGGTGTTGAACTTCCAGATTCCGTTGTTGTTGCCCAAAATCCCCTGATTGTGACATTGATTGCTTCCACGGATAGAATCCAGCAGGTTCGTCAAAATCGCTTGCTTGAACTGAATGCCGTTGAACACAGTGCTTCATATGCAGACCGTGCGTCAATCGCTGAAGAGCTTGCGCAGGCCAGAAGATTAAGCACAAAACATGGTTGGCCATTACTGGACGTTACACGCAAATCTATTGAGGAGACTGCTGCAGCAGTTCTTGCATTACACGCAAAACATGCAGCCAACCGGAAATCCAATCTGGTAGAATCATGACTCAAATCATTCTGGCTTCCAAAAGCACCCATCGCGCTCAATTACTTGATAACGCCGGTATCAGGTTTGAAACTTGTTCGGCAGAAATCGATGAAAGAGAAGTGGAAAAGCCATTGTTGGAAGCAGAGCTGGGAGGCTCGGATATTGCGGAAGTATTGGCAATATCCAAGGCAACCCACGTTTCGGAAAAATCCCGTGATGCATATGTAATCGGGTGTGACCAAACCCTGTCTCTTCAAGGACAATTGTTGCATAAACCCGAAGACATGGAAGGCGCACGACGCAGGCTCCTGGCATTGTCCGGCAAAACACACGAATTGAATTCTGCTGTCGCCATCGTCAGAAATGGAGAAACATACTGGAGTCATGTTGAAGTATCCCGCATCACCTTTCGCAAACTTGCTCCTGGTTTCATCGGGCGTCACCTTGCAGCTGCAGGAGAAGGCGTCTTGTCGAGTGTCGGTGCGTATCAGATAGAAGGCCTTGGGGTGCAGTTGTTTGAAAAGATTGATGGTGATTTCTTCTCTATCATGGGATTGCCGCTGCTGCCTTTGCTGTCAAAAATGCGTGAGATGAAGCTGGTGGACCAATGACAACAAGAGCCTTTGTAGCAGGTTGGCCGATATCCCACTCAAAATC
Source organism: Rhizobiaceae bacterium (assembly GCA_051009575.1). Lineage (GTDB taxonomy): Bacteria > Pseudomonadota > Alphaproteobacteria > Rhizobiales > Rhizobiaceae > JAALLB01. The sequence continues at coordinate 119,567 of JBPCWL010000092.1, read as the reverse complement.
TCCGAAATTGCACGGATTTTGGTTGGACCGGTATGGAATAGATGGCACCTACGAACCGTTGGCACTAAGAGAAAAGGAGTTTCCGGAGTTTCTTCGGGAATTGAAATCCAGTGGATTTGCGGGAGGTAATGTCACCATCCCGCATAAAGAAATGGCGTTTGAACTGGTGGACAAACCGGATGAAGATGCAAGCGCTATCGGAGCAGTAAATACCTTATGGTTTGAGAACGGAAAACTTTGTGGCGGTAATACCGACGCTTACGGATTTTCTGCCAATCTGGATCATCGTGCTCCGCGATGGCGGGAAGGAAAGAATGCTGTCATTCTGGGAGCAGGGGGTGCTGCCCGATCTATTCTATACGCTTTGAAACAGGCCCGCTTTGAAACAATACATATTGCCAATCGAACCCATGAGCGGGCAAAAAATCTTGCCGAAGAATTTGGTGCGCCTTGTATTGCACACTCCCTGGACGATTTCTCCAGATTGCTTCCGGATGCGGATTTGCTAATCAACACCTCGGCCATCGGTATGAAGGATGTTGATACAGGAATGCGTTTTGATTTTTCCGTCCTCCACTCAAAAGCGATTGTAACCGACATTGTGTATACGCCAATTAATACTCCGTTCTTGTGTACTGCATCAGCGGCTGGATTAGAGACAGTTGATGGACTTGGGATGCTGATGCATCAAGCAGTCCCGGGTTTTGAAAAATGGTTCGGCCAACGCCCGGAAGTCACGAACGAGTTACGCGAATACATATTGGAACGGTTATGATCAAAGCAGGTCTGACAGGTTCCATAGGAATGGGAAAATCCACAACCGCAGAAATGTTTCGGGCGGAGGGAATCCTCGTTTACGATGCGGATGCGACAGTCCATGAGCTTTATAAAAATGAAGCAGTAGAGCTGGTTGAAAAAAATTTCCCGGGCACTGAACGAAATGGTCAGATAGACCGTCAAGAACTGGCCAAACGGGTACTTGGAAACCAGGAGGAGATGAAAAAGCTGGAATCTATCATTCATCCGCTGGTCCACAAGAAGGAGCGGGAATTTACTGAAAAAGCAAAATCCACAGGGGAACAATTGATAATTCTGGATATACCGCTTTTGTTTGAAGCTGGTGGATACAATCGTGTCGATCGCATTATCGTTGTAACGGCACCATTCAATGTCCAACGCGATCGCGTCTTGTCCCGTCCTGAAATGACAGAGGACAAATTTCAGGCAATACTGTCACGCCAAGTACCGGATGAAGAAAAGCGGAACCGCGCCGATTATGTGATCGACACGAGCAAGGGAATGGACGCGGCGCGTCGGGAGGTAAGTGCAATCATCAAGGAACTCACGCAAAATTCTGTGCAACATGATTGAAGAATGGGACAAGATACCTGCTTGTTGTTAAGGTTTTTGAATGGCAGAAGCGCTTCGGGAAATCATATTTGATACGGAAACAACCGGTCTCAATGCAAAAGACGGAGATCGCGTCATTGAAATCGGCGCGATCGAACTCGTCAACCGGTTTCCCACCGGCAACACATTCCACATGTTTGTCAATCCTGAAGGCCGCGAAGTGCATCCCGATGCACTGGAAATTCACGGCATAAGCAATGACTTCCTGGCGGACAAACCCACATTCATGGAAATTTTTGAAGATTTTCGCAGCTTCTTCGACAACAGTATTCTGGTTGCGCACAACGCTTCATTTGATATGGGTTTTCTAAACGCCGAACTTGTGCGCATCGGCCAGGAAAAAATTGAATTCGGGCGTGTCGTCGATACATTATTAATTGCACGCCGCAAGTTCCCAGGCCAACGCAATTCCTTGGATGCATTGTGCGCAAGATTCAGCATAGATAATTCACGTCGGGAAAAACACGGCGCATTACTCGATTCCGAGCTGCTTGCGGATGTTTACCTGGAATTGCTAGGCGGCAAACAGGCATCGTTTGAACTTGATCCTGGTTCGGCGGAGGAGGTTCCAGGCGACCGGTACGCAATTACCAATGTTGGAACAGTGGTCCAAAGGCCAAAGCCGCTTCCTTCCCGTCTCACGGAAGAAGATATTGAACATCACAAGGCATTCATCGATACATTTGGTGACAATGCAATCTGGAAACGTACCGGCAATCTCTGATCAGGCGTCAGATTTTTTTTGCTCTTGCTGCTTTTGAGCCTCTGCCATGCGCTGTCTGAACAAGGCTGCGAAATCAACCGGATCAATCATCAGGGGCGGGAAGCTGCCATTGCGGCTGGCGTCTGCAATGATTTGACGTGCAAATGGAAACAGCATGCGCGGACATTCAACCAACACAGCGGCTTGGATGGCCTCCTTTGGAATCCCCTGCAACCGGAAAACACCGGCATAAACAAGTTCGACATTGAACATCACTTCTTCGCCATCAACGGCTTGGGCATCCAGTTTCAATTCGACTTCAAAATCCGTCTCAGATAGAGGATTGGGATTTACATTGATATTTATCGATATATCGGGTGCCTTTTCACGCGGACGGAGTGAATTGGGCGCATGTGGGTTTTCAAACGAAAAATCCTTCACATATTGTGCAAGTACATTCATCTGCGGCGCCATGTTTTCTGCAGCGGCACCATTTTCTTCAGTTTCATTTTTTTTAGGTTCTTTGGCCATTTATAAATCCCGAATTCTCACACAAAATTATCCCTCATTGGGAAATACTCAGGGTGGCTAGCATGCCTTCCACGTTGTAACAAGCATCAAATCAGGAAATACTTCCTACTTGTCGTCCAGCTTATTCCAAGGACTGTCCGGATTGGGTTTTTCGGAAAATTCGGATGGATCAAGGTCAACGACTGCATCTTCCGGCCCGTTTCGTTTCTCGGAACCGGCCTGATTGAACGATGACGGGGTCCGAATAACCACTTTTGATGCAAGGCTTGACCACAAAAGAGTCCGGAATGGAGGAAAAAACAGGAGGAAACCGATTGTGTCGGTAACAAATCCTGGCGTGAGCAATAGCACTCCGGCGATCATGATCATGACACCATTTACCAGTTCTTCACCGGGGAGTTCGCCAAGTTCGGTCTTCTGCTGAATTCGATTTAAGGTACTGAAACCTTGTATCCGCAACAGTATTGAACCTAGTATGGCAGTAAGCAAAATCATTCCCAGGGTGGGTAATACACCAATCTGGCCACCCACAAGAATGAAAACGACAATTTCCAGAATTGGAATGAAAAGCAATAAAAAGGGTATGAGACCAAATGGCATGGAGGGTCCTGGTTTCTTTAACGTGTTAGTTGATGTAGGTATTCAGATCGGCAATGTGAATGACCACCTTTTCAACATTGCCGAAGATAACTATATACAACACAAATCTGAATCATTGGTTTGAATATGGAATTTCTTGATCTAACAACGCTCATAACAATCGCAATCGCAGTTTTCATACTGTTGCGATTAAGATCGGTATTGGGACAGCGCACCGGACATCAAGATCCAAAGGACTACATGGATAGAAGTTCTCGGGATGAGTCTGCCCGCGAAAACCAACCGGCTACGGATAATGTAGTGACATTGCCCAAGCGAAACGGCAAGGGCACTGTGGAAGTTGAGCAGAAAAGCCAGTCAGTTCAGGAAATTGATCTGATTGCCAAGCCAAGGACGAAACTCAACAAAGGTCTCAAGGATGTTTTGGCTGCTGATCAGGAATTCAGCCCGAACGAGTTTCTCAATGGCGCCAGTATGGCTTACGAGATGATTGTCAATGCTTTTGCGGATGGGGACAAGCGGGCTTTGCGTAACCTGCTTTCAAGCGAAGTCTACAAAGGGTTCGAAACTGTGATCAAAGAGCGTGCAACAAATGGTGAGACGGTCAAATCATCCTTTGTAGGTATTGATTCATCTGAAATTCGAGCGGCCGAGGTTAGTGACGGCATTGCCAGCTTGACCGTCAGATTTGAATCCCAAATTGTTTCGGCAACTTACGACAACAAGGACAAATTGATCGAAGGCGATGAAAATGAGGTAGTCCGGGTAACAGATATCTGGACATTCTCCCGCGATACCCGGTCAAGGGATCCCAACTGGAAACTGGTTGCAACTGAAGCAGAGGGCTAAACACTTGGTGTCATGGAAGCCAACATCCTTTGATACATTGCAAGGATGGGCTGATGACGATCACCTCGCCGCTCTGTCCTGTTTCAGGATGTCCGCCAAGGCTTTTCAAAAATCCGCTTTTGTAAGCAGGGATGCAGTTAATCCGTCTGCCGAATTGCTGAAAATCGCGGAAATTTCGTTAAGTTTTGAGCCGGACAAGGTAGGCGCTACGGAAGCCCGTGAGTTTTTTGAATCGTATTTTCAGCCGACCATGCTTGAACGGAAAACCGGGTTTGTTACTGCATATTTCGAACCGGAAGTAGAAGCATCCCGCACCAGGACAGAAGAATTTTCCTACCCGCTTTACCGCAGACCTAATGATCTGGTTAAACTTGATTCTTTAGACCGACCGCCCGGAATATCAAATACACTGGAGTATGCGCGGAAAACAAAGAATGGTTTGGTCGAATATTATGACCGCAAAGAAATTGACCTTGGCGCCCTGAAAAACCGCGGACTTGAACTATTCTGGTTAAGGTCTCCGGTCGATGGTTTCTACATTCATGTTCAAGGCTCGGCGCGTCTGCAGCTTCAAGATGGAACGGTTTCGAGGGTTTCATATGCAGGAAAGACCGGTCATCCCTACACCTCCATAGGAAAGAAACTGGTTGAGCGCGACATCATGACGCCCGAGCAGGCTAACATGATCAACATCCGCGCTTGGCTTGCGGAAGACGACAATCGCGCTTTGGAGTTATTGCATCAAAATCGCTCATTTATATTTTTCACGGAACTTGAAGGGCATGAACCGGACTTCGGGCCAATCGCTGCCGCCGGCGTGCAATTGACACCAGGACGGAGCATTGCTGTAGACAAAACCGAGCATGCATACGGGACCCCGGTATGGATCCAAACGGATACCCCCCTGCCGGGTGACACTGACCCATTTCGCCGTCTGATGATTGCCCAGGATACCGGCTCGGCTATCGTTGGACCGAAGCGGGGCGACATCTTTATCGGGTCGGGTAGCGAAGCTGGATTGATCGCCGGCTCGGTTCGTCATGAAGCGGAATTCGCTGTATTAATCCCTCGGATACGCCCATGACAGGAAATAGAAACGACGATGACGAACTGTGGGAAAAGGTAAAGCGAACCGCAAAACCTCTTTTCAGTAATCGGGCAAGTGATTCTGCGGAGCCGATCGTAGTGCCAAACGAGCGGCGAAAAAAAGATGATCAAATCAAGATCCCAAGAAGAATTGTGAAACCTTATCACGATGAACCTCCGGTTTCATTCGCCCCCGCCGTTAAACCGAAATTGCTTGACGAACCAACCCGCCGCAAAATTTCAAAGGGCAAACTTGAGATCGAGGCACGTGTCGATTTGCATGGAATGACCCAGGTCCAGGCCCACAGCAGACTGCGGCAGTTTCTTGAAAACGCCTATAATTCAGAAAAGCGAACTGTTTTGGTAATCACCGGCAAAGGCAGCAAGGGGGAAGGCATCTTGAGAAATTCTGTTCCGCGATGGCTTGACGAACTCGCATTTCGCAAAATTACGATAGGATTCCATGAAGCCTCGATTTCCCATGGTGGAAATGGTGCTTTATATGTGCGTATCCGGCGAAAAAAGGCGGAGTAGCAGATGACACCCTTCGGATTGAGAATGCGCCGCCTGCGGCAAAAAAAAGGTGTAAATCAAAAACAGATGGCGAAAGATATCGGCGTATCTGCGGCATATCTTTCAGCGTTGGAACACGGCCATCGCGGAACACCCAGTTGGCAGCTTCTACAACGTATTACCGGGTATTTTAATATAATCTGGGATGAGGAAGAAGAGCTGAAAAAGCTTGCGGAAATGTCCCATACCAGAGTGGTGGTTGACACCGAAAGCCTGTCTGCTTCGGCTACGGGCCTGGCCAATTTTCTTGCAACAGAAATTCAAAACCTTTCAGAAGAAGACTGCAAAGCACTGAGAATGGAAATAGCCGCGCGGATTGCCAAATCCAACTAGGGATACTCCGACTTATTTCAAAATTGCTTCGAGCTCCGAACGTTTTTCATTCACTAGCCAGCCATAGTAATTTTCGCGGGGCATTCTACCCTTGGATTTTGCTTTCCGTGCGCGGTTACGCACATCGCCGAGATTATATAGCGTTGCTGTGATGCCGGGATTGTTGGAAATATCGTATCCGCCAAGATCACGATAGGCATCAATCGACACTTTTATGACCGCTGCCATGTATTGCAGGGTAGTGTCAGGATCCATGATCGTTTTATACACCTCATTTGCCTTGTTGGCAGAAAGTCTTTTCTTGCCGCTTACTGATGAAACAATGTCAGTGACGCGCAATGCTGTAAGCGGATTGATCTGGCCTAACCCAAAGGTTTGGCCGGCATAAAACGGTTGAAAGAATACGGCCCCGAAGCGATCATTTGGCCAGGAAATTCCATCTGATGTGCGACCCCGGAACTCATTCTGCCATACTGCTTCCCGGCACGCCCAAAGATCATAGGAATCCTTTGCGGAACCACATTTGGCAAACTGCGGGCGTTTTACGAACCGGCTGACGGTTTCTTTTCCGTAGGCAAATTTCACGTCTGAATTGAAATAGGCAATTGCCTTTACATAGTAGGTTTGCAGCCGATCCAGCGCATCAACATTGTAAGTATGTTCGCCAACCAGAGCGCCGACGATATGAATCGGCTCAATTCCATACCGCTGCGCAGCCGCACGGATTTTTTTCTTAAGCTTTTTATCGCTGTTAATCAGATCACGTATTTTTTCGTATTTTGCCTGAAAACTGCCATTTGTGGACCGGGTTCTGGAAACAGAGCCCGAAGGAACCTTCGGCTGGGTTGCGCTACGATTTCCCGGTGGAACGACGGTTACGGCTTGCACAGGATAGGCGATTGCGCCTGAGAACAGAAAAACCAGAAAAAGGATGTTAAAAGCGCGCAGCATTAAAGCCGATCCCGTTTTTTACGTTGCGAGGACAATTCGCATAAACAATGAGGTGAGTCGAGAATACAACCAAAGAATTTGAAAACTTCAACCCGGTCAGAGAATGTAACGGCTCAGATCCACATCCTTTGCCATTTCACCCAGGTTCTGTTTCACATAGTCAGCATCTATTTTGAATTTTTCATCGGCCAGATCCGGCGCAGTGAACGAGATTTCATCCAGGACTCTCTCCATGACGGTTTGAAGGCGTCTTGCACCAATATTTTCAATCGTTGAATTGAGCTCAACAGCGATGGTTGCAATTTCGTCAATCGCGTTGTCGGTAAACTCCAGATTGACTCCTTCCGTTGCCATCAAAGCAATGTACTGCTTGATCAAGCTGGCTTCTGTTTCGGTAAGAATGCGAACAAAATCATCCTTCTCCAAAGCGCGTAACTCAACCCTGATTGGCAGTCGGCCCTGCAATTCGGGAAGAAGATCAGAAGGTTTTGAAACGTGAAAGGCGCCGGATGCCACGAACAGGATATGATCTGTTTTTACCTGGCCGTGTTTCGTGGAAACAATGGTTCCCTCCACCAGCGGCAGGAGATCGCGTTGAACACCTTCACGGGAAACGCCCACGCCACCTTGCCGGTCGTTTACAGCAATCTTGTCGATCTCATCAAGAAACACAATGCCGTTGTTTTCGACAGCCTCAATTGCCTCTGACACGATCTGCTCATCATCAAGAAGTTTGTCGGATTCATCTGCAATGAGAGACTCGTAGGATTCTGTAACGGTGGTCTTCCTTTTTTTGGTCCGACCGCCAAATGCTTTCCCGAACATGTCGTTGAGGTTCAGCACACCAACACTTGCGCCAGGCATACCGGGAATATCCATCCCACCCATGGGATTTGAATTATCGGAAATCTCGATTTCGATTTCCTTGTCATCCAGTTCTCCATCGCGAAGTTTCTTGCGGAAAGTGTCCCGCGTCCCGGGGCTTGCGGTATCACCGACCAGTGCATCAAGCACCCTTTCCTCAGCTGCGAGATGCGCCTTGGCCTTTACAGCTTCGCGCTTTTTCTCACGCACCAGATTAATCCCGATTTCTACCAGATCACGAATGATCTGTTCGACATCACGGCCGACATAACCAACCTCGGTAAATTTTGTCGCTTCGACCTTGATGAACGGGGCACCAGCCATTTTAGCCAGCCGGCGGGAAATCTCAGTCTTGCCAACCCCGGTCGGTCCAATCATCAGGATGTTTTTCGGCATCACTTCTTCACGCATCGAGCCTTCGAGCTGTTGTCTCCGCCACCTGTTTCTAAGGGCAATTGCAACTGCGCGTTTGGCATCCTTTTGACCGATAATATAACGGTCAAGTTCGGAAACGATTTCGCGCGGAGAAAAGTTTGTCATGGTTGTTACTCAGATTTCATTTATTATATCAAAGGGTTCAAAAAGGGTGCAACCCGGTCTGCGGGCAAAACACGGAAAATAATTTTCCTGAGTGCTTGCCAGCCGATCCCGATCGAAAGAATGCCGGATCCCAGAATAATTGGTACGAAAGAAGCTGCTGACGCATACCCGCCAGTCGTACTTCCAAGATAGGTAAGGGCGAGAGTTACATAGATCAAGGATGATACCAACATAGCCCTGCGGTTGATTATCAATGCAATAATCATGAGAATCAGAAAAATCAGGAGAACGACAATGGATAAGGGAAATGCTGCCTGATCCAGGGACTGTGTAGAAAACTGCTCGGATCCAGTTAGCCAGATCGCGCTCTGCCACATGATTGAATGGACAATCAGTGGTGACGCAACCAAATGCAGCCAAAAGGCATTGTCACTCAAGCGGGTTTTGCGTTCGGGATCTTGCGCATCAAAGAAAATGGCAGAGCAAAAAATTGCCAAACCGCTACCCACAAGTGCCGGAATAATTGCCGGGCTGATTTGTGAGCTGTCGAGGATATTTAGCAAACCTGCAAAAATGGTTGCCGCAAAACTCAATGCACTGATGAAAAGCGCAAATGGCAGCCTGAACCGCCAATAATAAAACAGACTTGAGAGGAGCAACAACAGCGGCAAAATCCAGTTGATATTGTGGGTGAATACTAAAACCACATCGGGCTCCCGGAATAGGGAAGCAGGTTGGATGGAGCCAACGTGAGCGAATACAGCTGCTGAAATAGTAGTTACGAAACCTGCTGCTGAAACAATGCTTGGCAATGATCTGCGCTGCCAGGTGGCAACAATCTCTGAGAGCCCCCAACATAATATTGCAATAAGGAAAGTTCCACCTACACTGTCCAGAAGTCCGGTTCTGACAATTCCCGTCAGTAGGATAATTATACCCAGCGCAATAAATATGTCGCTGAAGCCTGTGACAAAACGGAAACCCTCATCATCATTGTCTTCCTGATGATAAAGTCTCATCTCCGGTGCAGCTTTCTCACTGTCAAGGAGCCGAATTGCATTTGCCTGAGATTCTGAAATAATGCCTCGTGCAAAAGCAATTTCAAGTGCCGCGTCCGTCTGCATCGAGGGTTTCCCTCACCATGTTGTCATTGGTATAAACGCATATTTCGCCCGCGATCTTGAGTGCTTTTGCAGCAATTTCTTCTGCAGAAAGGCCGCTGTCTTGAAGTGCACGTGCTGCTGCCAACGCATAATTACCACCTGATCCGATCGCCATTATTCCATGCTCGGGCTCCAGGACATCACCGTTCCCGGTCACGCAAAGAGACGTTTCCTTGTCGGCAACCAGCATCATGGCTTCAAGATTCCGCAAATATTTGTCTGTTCGCCAGTCTTTTGCGAGCTCAACGCATGCCCGCATCAGTTGGCCTTGATACTGTTCCAGTTTCTTTTCAAGCCGATCCAACAGTGTAAACGCATCCGCTGTTGCCCCTGCAAATCCTGTGATCACGTCATTGTCTTTACCAATTCGACGGACTTTTCTGGCATTTCCCTTTATCACGGTCGGGCCGAGGCTGACCTGACCATCACCGGCGACGACAACTTTTCCGTCTTTTCTGACCGTAACAATGGTTGTGGCATGCATGGATGGAAGATCGGACATTTGCTTTTTCCCGGTTCAAGGTCACGGCAATGTAGGTGTTTCTGCGCCCGATTCAAACCTCTTGAAATCGATTTATGGTTAATAACACTGTTATGGCTTTCGTAAGATTGTCCTGATATATGCCCGTTTCAGACAAAGTTTTTGAGTACACGATGATGCGCAAGGCCAAGATTACCAGGAAAACTGCCGAAACTGACATTACGGTTGAACTCAACGTGGACGGCGACGGCATTTACGATGTTGACACCGGCGCCGGATTTTTCGACCATATGCTGGATCAGCTTTCCAGACATTCGCTGATTGACATGAAAATTCGCGCAAAGGGCGACCTTCATATCGATGCACATCACACGTCTGAAGATACTGGAATTGTTCTTGGCAAGGCACTATCCAAGGCGCTTGGTGATCGAAAGGGCATTAACCGCTATGCCTCCATTGATCTTGCAATGGATGAGACATTAACCCGTGCCGCAGTGGATGTATCGGGGCGACCTTTCCTGATTTGGGATGTAAACTTCAGCGCTCAGAAAGTGGGCGATTATGACACGGAACTGTTTCGGGAATTCTTTCAGGCGTTTGCGCAGCATGCCGGGATCACTCTCCATGTCACCAATCACTATGGCGATAACAACCACCACATTGCGGAAACATGCTTCAAATCAGTGGCCCGCGCCTTGAGGATTGCCCTTGAGATAGACCCTCGCCAAGCTGACCGCGTTCCTTCAACCAAAGGTTCGCTGTAGAAGTTCATATTACCCGAGGTGGATATATGCGAATATGCACTCCGGATTTTGGCTTGTTCTGTTTAGTGACTCCGTCTAAATACCCTCTATGGCCGTTTTCACCGTATACTTGAAGCCTGAAGGGACAATTGCCGATCCGGCAGATGGTTTCCGGCTTGTCAAAGATGGGAATTCTCCCTTGGCATTGATTTTTCCACCGGTCTGGCTCGTCTGGCATCGTCTCTGGTTGGCTTTATTGGCGTATCTCGCTGTCACTATGGCTATAATTCTGCTGGCGGTTTGGCAGCCCGGAGCAGCAATAGCTTATCTGTCGGCGTTGCCGGGGTTTTACTTGTTGCTGGAAGGTAGTGAGCTTGTTCGCGGAAAAATTGAACGCCAGGGTTGGCAGTATGCAGGCATTGTACAGGGAGACACCCGCGAAGAAGCTGAGATCAGGTATTTGGCCGAAAGCGGTGATACTGTGTTAAAATCGAAAAAAATAGACCCATCGCGCAAAGTGATCTCCAGACCGGCATTTCACTCACCTTCTGCAACCGCGGGGCTTTTTCCGGAATAAGACATGAAAGTTGCGATCATAGATTACGGATCGGGAAATCTGCGTTCCGCCCAAAAGGCGTTTGAACGGGCGGCAAAAGACAAAAATATTACTGCTGAGATTACCTTGACCAGCAACCCTGAATTTGTCGCAGGTGCTGACCGTATCGTTCTCCCCGGTGTAGGTGCTTATGCAGATTGCAGGCAGGGGCTGGATCTGATTGACGGTATGGTAGACGCATTGCATCAGGCCGTGATCAAGGAAGGCAAGCCTTTTTTGGGCATCTGTGTTGGGATGCAGTTGATGGCTGAGCGTGGCCTTGAAAAGAAAACAACCAAGGGACTGGGCTGGATAGGTGGTGATGTAGTTCGCATCGAACCTGATGATGACTCACTAAAAATACCTCAGATCGGCTGGAACACCCTTGAGGTAAGGAAGGCCCATGCAGTTTTGAACGGGATTGATACCGGAGAAGCAGGATTGCACGCATATTTTGTGCATTCCTATCACCTGATTTGCGCAAACCCGGATAATCTGATTGCAACCACAAACTATGGCGGATCTGTTACCGCAATCGTTGGTCGGGACAACATGATGGGTACGCAGTTTCATCCGGAAAAAAGCCAACGTTTGGGGTTGGCTCTGATAGGGAACTTTTTGAAATGGAATCCATGAGCAAAATCCTGTTCCCCGCAATTGATCTCAAGGACGGCGAATGCGTACGTCTGAAGCATGGTGATATGGATCAGGTAACCGTGTACAACACTGACCCCGGTGCTCAGGCAAAGGACTTCGAAGGACAGGGTTTCCGTTGGTTACATGTGGTTGATCTCAATGGCGCATTAGAGGGCGAAAGTAGGAATGGATTGGCAGTGGAGACCATTCTCTCCAACACGGTTAACCCGGTTCAACTGGGTGGCGGCATTCGTACGCTGGCTCATATCGAAAACTGGATCACCAAGGGGGTTAGCCGTATCATTCTGGGAACTGTGGCTGTGCGAAATCCGGAACTGGTGGTCGAGGCATGTAGGGAGTTTGAAGGCCTTATCGCGGTTGGAATTGATGCAAAGGGCGGCAAAGTCGCTGTTGAAGGCTGGGCGGAAGCTTCTGAGCTGGGCGTAATTGAACTTGCGAAAAAGTTTGAGGGAGCTGGTGTTTCGGCAATCATCTATACAGATATCGACCGGGATGGAGTTCTCACAGGGATAAATTGGGATTCAACTATCGAACTTGCCGATTCAGTAACCATCCCCGTGATTGCTTCTGGTGGACTGGCATCCATCGATGATGTCAAAAAACTGGCATCACCGGAATGCGCCAGCCTTGAAGGTGCAATTACCGGTCGCGCTTTGTACGATGGCAGGTTGAATGCAAAAGAAGCACTGGAACTTCTGCGATGCTGAAAACCCGGATTATCCCTTGCCTCGATGTAAAGGACGGGCGCGTCGTAAAGGGTGTGAATTTCGTGGACCTTGTTGATGCGGGCGATCCTGTGGAAGCCGCAATTGCTTATGACAAGGCTGGGGCTGATGAGCTTACTTTCCTGGATATCACCGCCTCTTCCGACGGACGTGAGGCGACTTTCGACATGATAACCCGAACAGCCGAACACTGTTTCATGCCGCTTACTGTAGGGGGCGGTGTTCGGGAAATATCTGATATCCGCAAGTTGTTGCTTGCGGGTGCTGATAAGGTTTCGATTAACACAACGGCGGTCAGGAATCCTGATTTTGTAGCGGAAGCGGCAGACAAGTTTGGTGACCAGTGCATTGTCGTTGCAATAGATGCCAAAAAGGTTTCAGCTGGAAATGAAAAGGAACGATGGGAAATATTTACTCATGGCGGACGTACGGAAACCGGTATTGATGCCGTTGAGTTTGCCAGTCTGGTAGTCGAAAAGGGTGCGGGCGAAATACTGCTTACGTCGATGGACCGGGATGGTACGCAGGCCGGCTACAATATACCGCTGACTCGTGCGATATCTGATGCGGTTCATGTGCCCGTGATTGCATCTGGCGGTGTTGGCTCACTTGATCACCTGGTCGAAGGAGTAGTCGAAGGGCATGCAAGTGCAGTTCTAGCTGCCTCGATTTTTCATTTTGGCACCTATACGATAGGAGAAGCCAAAACCCATATGCAAAACGCGGGGATTCCGGTAAGGATGAACGTGTGACCTTCTGCCTGACAAGAAACAATGACTGATTTCACACTTGAAGACCTGAATACAATCATCCTTTCACGCGCAGGAGATAGCGCTGAATCATCGTATACGGCATTGCTTCTGGCAAAAGGTACGTCAAAATGCGCGGAAAAACTGGGTGAGGAAGCCGTTGAAGCCGTTATTGCTGCAGCTTCCGGCAATCAAGTCGAATTGAAAAAGGAAGCAGCAGATGTGCTTTATCATCTTCTGGTTCTATTGAAGGCGGCGGATGTCAGTTTGGCTGATGTTATGATGGAACTCGATTCCCGCACCAATCAATCAGGATTACAGGAAAAGGCATCCCGGAAAAGTTGATGAAACAGGATGTGACAGCGAAAACGGAAAAGACAAATGGGGGTTTCTGGGAAACCGTTACCTTGGAGGACCAGGACAACTTTGTTTCCCCATACCGGTTTTTCTCGGTTGATGACTGGGAAGCATTTCGTGCTGATACTCCTTTGACCCTTAGTGAAGATGAAGTTAAACGACTGCGCTCAATGAATGACCCGATCTCGCTGGATGAGGTCCAAAGGATTTATCTCTCCATGTCGCGATTGCTTTCTTCTCATGTGGAGGCAGCGCGGCATCTGTATGAACAGCGCAGGAACTTCCTGAATTTTGATGGAAATAAAACTCCTTTCATCATCGGGATAGCCGGGTCTGTGGCAGTCGGAAAATCCACCACGGCTCGCATTTTGAAGGAATTGCTGACGCGTTGGCCGGCAAGCCCCAAGGTCGACCTGATTACAACTGACGGTTTTCTCAAACCCAACAAGGTCCTAATGGAAGAGGGTTTGATGGAGAAAAAGGGATTTCCGGAAAGTTATGATGTTGCCGAAGTTCTCCGGTTTCTGTCAGCGATCAAGGCGGGGGAGGGCAAGGTTTCAGCGCCCTCTTATTCTCACTTCATTTACGATGTGTTGCCGGACAGCCCGATTACGGTGGATCGCCCGGATATTCTTATTTTCGAAGGAATCAATGTTTTGCAATCCCGCGACATGCCGCGGGAAGGAGATGCGATTCCTTTCGTATCGGATTACTTTGACTTTGCAATTTATGTTGATGCAGATGAGGATGACATTGAGCGTTGGTATGTAAAACGTTTCATGGGGTTGCGGGATACAGCCTTTCGGGATCCTGGTTCGTTTTTTCATCGGTATTCCCAGGTTTCGCAGGAAGATGCGTTGGAGATTGCAAATGGTCTCTGGGAGCGGATCAACCTGGTGAATTTGCGAGAGAACATAAAACCGACAAGACCGCGGGCCGACCTGATTTTGAGAAAAGGCCCTGATCATCTTGTCGAACGTGTGGCGCTGAGGAAGCTCTAGTACACACAAGAATATCACTGTTCAAAAATAGGTGGCCAACAAATGAACAAACCGGAATATTTATTCGAAGCAAGTTCAAAAACATCGCTGCCATGGCACGAAGTACCGTTGATCCGGGCAACGGAGAAGACAGTCAAAGGTTACGGATGTCTTGTCGAGGATGCTGAAAGCTTCGAGATTGAAATCACCCGCTGGCCACAACAGGGTTGGCGGCCCGTAGATGAGGATACAGGAGACGAAGGTGGATTTGTCGAAGGCACTTTCAAATGTGACTGGAAGGGCGATGTTCTTTACGGCGAGAATGATGCAGTAAAGGGTCACTATGTGCTGGGTTGGTCGACCGACCCGAAGAAGGCCGAAACCGAAATACAAACAGCTCCACGTGATCAGGTATTGTTGTGGCACATGAACTATCACCCGGATGGCGGCCAGTTGTTCTTTCCGCTAGACATAAAACCGTTCATTGTTCCCGTTGCTCTTCCGGGCGATAATCTCAGTCCCGACAAGGTTATTGCTTTTTGGTGTGATGGTTCACGTGGGCTCTATATCCATGCTGGTATTTGGCATGAAGGTGTTTTCCCGGTGGGCGATCAGCAAAGGTTTCTCGATAGACAGGGTGCGGTCCATGCCCGGGTCAGTGCAGATATTGGAGAGGAATTTGGTGTCTATCTTTCTTGTCCGCTTGTGCAGGACAAAATCAAGGATTTGGGATAATCACCGGAGAACCCGGTCCAGCTAATATCCCCGCCGAGGGTCCACCTCATTCAACAATTCCCTTCCTTCGCAAAGGCGCAGATAATTTTCTGCAACATCCTTGATGCCGTCACCAAGGTGCCAGCCTGATACATG
This sequence comes from Rhizobiaceae bacterium, assembly GCA_051009575.1. Lineage (GTDB taxonomy): Bacteria > Pseudomonadota > Alphaproteobacteria > Rhizobiales > Rhizobiaceae > JAALLB01. The sequence goes on along the minus strand of JBPCWL010000092.1, from coordinate 103,807 downwards.
TGGTGTCACGGTTATACACGGGTGGTTCCAGAATTTATGGGTTTTGGGGAGGGGTTCCTGTGGGAAGACGTCGAGGATGGCGTGCGCCGGACGTCCGGCATTGAGCGCGGCAACGAGATCTTCATCTACTATCAAGTCTCCTCTTCCGGCATTGATGAATACGGCTCCTGCCTTCATTCCTGCAAGCCTTTCCGCATGAAACAGGCCAATTGTTTCGTTTGTCGATGGTAATATGCTGACCACATAATCCGCATCGGAAAGAATGGGATCAAGAGCTTCCGTCCCGCAATGGCATTCCACTCCGTGTATCGTTTTTTGTGTTCTGCTCCATCCGATGACGTGGAATCCAAGGTGAGTAAAAAGTTTCGCGATCCGTGCTCCGATATGGCCAAGCCCCAAGACCGCCACTGTGGTCTCAAAGGCTCGGCGTGGCGGCACCGGCATCCATTCGCGATCCAGCGCTGACGTTTCATGCAATGGCATATTGCGCTGAAACCGCAAAACATAGGCAAGACAATATTCTGCAATTTCGTCGGCTGGCGCGTCAGGGCGCAACCTTGCCAACCGCAGATTCGATGGAAACTTTCCGTTACCTACAATTCCGTCCACTCCGGCACCCAGTTTTTGTACCAACTTCAGATTGGGCAACATTTCCAGAAGACCTGGCATGAGTTTTACGACAGCGAGCATCGTAACATCCGGCATTGGCTTGTCCGGATAACCATAATAAAGGGTTTTTCCTGGAAGAAACGGAGCAAGCTCCTCTCGCAAACCCTCGTCGGTCATCCATTCCGGTTGTTGCACATTGATCAATAATGCCATTGGCTTACCCTCGAGAAAATTGCCAGTTGTCTGAATGGTTGTCACAATTCGTAATAACCGTCCAGAGAAGGTTGGACGGCGAAATGGCTGTCTATATCCAGATGCAAGGCATGGGCGCAGCAAGCGTAGCTGACGACGGATTGGTTATGCTGCCAATGCATGGCTCATTTGCAATCTTGTCTCTCGTAATCAGACACAAGGAGGAGCATATGGGATCCATCGGAACAACAAACCGTTCCCCCACTCATACAATCCGCCAGTCTTGAACATCAAGCCTCTGGCACCCCGAGGAGAAGACCAATGAATATCATCGACAACGTACGCTCATGGAACCGCGCCCGTCAGACCCGCAGCGCCCTGAATTCCCTTTCCAGCCGTCAGCTTGACGACATCGGTATCGGCCGTCACGGCATTGCATCTGTTGCAAGAAACCCGCACCTCAGCTGAGGCAAAAACATATATCCGCAATACGTGTCTCTCCAGACATAGTGGTACTTGTGAACGCTTACCGGTGACAAACCGGTGGGCGTTTTTGGTTTGAACTGGCTCCTAATCGGCCCTGCAGGCTTTCACCGCGATTTCAACTTTCCAGTCAGGGTTTGCCAATCCACATACCAGCATGGTTGAAACGCACCGATGCCCATCAAGCATTCGGTCACGGATTCCCCGATAAACCGGCACTTCATCATGGTCACGAACAATACCCCAGACTTCTACAATGTCAGTTTTCGCCATTCCTGCACTTTCAACAATTGCGATAACATTTTTCCAGGCCAGTTCATGCTGCTTTTCAGAATCTGCCGGCAACTCACCCGTCTGTGAGAGCCCCACCTGGCCGGAAACGTGAATGCACCTTGAGCTTGAAGGCACCTCAACGGCCTGGGCATAGTTGGAGAATGGAGGAGGCGCATTATTCGTACTGATTTCCCTGTTCACTTGCCTGTTCCTTTGAAAGCATGTTGTTGACTTGACGATCCTGTGCGCCAAAGTAGAAGAATCAATAACATCATTTCCTGTCAATCAACTCAACAGATTTGGTCTCATGTCATTAAATTTCGGACGTACCCTGCTAGCAATTCCGGGCCCATCGGTAATTCCTGAGCGCGTATTGAATGCCATGCACCAGCCCTCCCCCAATATTTACAGCGGCGCACTGGTGGAAATGACTGATACGATTTATCCGGATTTGCAATCTGTGGCGCGCACAAAGGAAAAGGTCGCCATATACATCTCAAACGGACATGGTGCATGGGAAGCAGCGTTGAGAAATACATTGATAACCGGTGATACGGTGCTGGTACTCCAAACCGGCCGATTCGGGACCAACTGGGGGATCATGGCGGAAAGCCATGGTATCAGGACGAGGGTTCTGGATTTCGGGATGCAGGCTGATGTCAATTTTGAACAGGTTGAAACTGAGCTCCGCAAGGATACAACTGGTGACATTCGGGCCATCCTGGTTGTTCAAACTGACACCGCCTCTTCTGTCAGAAATGATATTCAAGGCCTCAGGAAAGTAATATCGGAATGTGGGCACGATGCCCTGTTCATGGTCGACTGTATCGCGTCACTTGGTTGTGAGAGGTTTGAAATGGACGAATGGGGTGTCGATGTCATGGTAACCGGGTGTCAGAAAGGTTTGATGACACCGGCAGGGCTGTCTTTCGTTTATTTTAATGAAAAGGCTGCTGAGAACCAAAAACGGGTGTCTCCGGGCCAGTATTGGGACTGGGTCCCGAGAACCCGCTCCGAACTTTTCTATCAGAAGTTTTGTGGAACAGCTCCCACACATCATCTCTTCGGCTTGCGGGAAGCGCTGGACATGCTGGTTCACGAAGAGGGTGTTGAAGCGGCATGGCGGCGCCATGAAACCATTGCAAGGGCAATTTGGGCCGCGATTGAATCCTGGGGTAGCGGCGGAGAACTTCAGCACAATATTGCCGATCAAACGAAACGGTCAAATGCGGTCTCTGCTATTGTAACCGGCAAGGGAGAAGCAGACAAAATTCGCGAATGGACAGAAAAAGAGGCAGGTGTCACCTTTGGCATTCCGCTCGGCTTTGAGGACGAATGGGACAATCATTTCCGTATCGGCCACATGGGACATCAGAACATACCTATGGTGCTGGGTGCGCTTGGGGCGATTGACGCAGCAATGAAGGCGCAGGACATTCCTCATGGTGAAGGAGCGCTGGCGGCAGCATCGTCAGTTCTGGCATCTCATGGAAAGTAACCAAATGGTCATAATTGCGTGGAAAATCCGGTGTTAAAACTTTATAAAGGAATAAGTAAGATTGTATTTATTGTTTTTCGCTCCGAGATCAGGAACAAGCTCTTGCGCCCGTTAATCGTTTTGCTTCTGGCTGTATTCGTAAATGCCTGTACGGCGTCGCCCAACACTGTGCTCGATATGCGTTTAGCGGTTGAAGCACCCAGGTTTGGTGATACCGACCCGGTTAGCTGGACCGGCAAGACGCCCAACCACTATCAGGTTCATGGAATTGACGTTTCAAAATATCAGGGCCAAATCGATTGGGGGAAGACCAGGCGCGGTGGTATAGCTTTTGCTTTTATCAAGGCGACCGAAGGGGGCGATCATATGGATGAGCGCTTCAGGCAGAATTGGCATGCAGCCGGACAGGCTGGAATTCCGCGTGGCGCTTACCATTTCTACTATTTTTGCCGCACTGCAAGGGAGCAGGCGCGTTGGTTCATTCGAAATGTTCCCCGTGATCCGAATTCTCTGCCACCGGTTCTTGATATGGAATGGAATCATGGCTCCAAGACTTGCAAGCACCGTCCGAGTCCGGTCAAGGTCCGCTCGGAGATGCGCACCTTCCTGCGAATGGTGCAGCAATACTATGGCAAGAAGCCGTTGATCTATACTACGGTTGATTTTTACTCTGACAATCACCTCAGCCTGATCCGCGACCATGAGTTCTGGCTGCGATCAGTTGCCGACCATCCATCAAAAGTCTATCCAGGCCAAAATTGGTCTTTCTGGCAGTATACCGGCACGGGACAGATTCCGGGTATCAAGGGTGAAACGGACATCAATGTGTTTGCAGGCTCTCCAAGCACCTGGCGGCAGTGGGTTGTGGCCCGAACCGGACAATAAAAACCCGGAAAATTGCTGCGTTTCATGGTTTCCATAGGGTAAATTTACCCTTCGTGCCGTACCGATTACCGTTTTCGCGATTTTAACGAATTCGAAGTATTGTCTTCTCCGATTGTGCATGGGGAATGAGATGTTTGGCATGTTCTGGAAAAATGTAAGCGGAAACGTCGCGTTAACTGTCGCACTGATGGCTCTGCCATTGTTGATGGCGGGCGGGGCGGCCATTGATTACACGCTTCAGTACAACTCACGCGCCGCATTGCAGGATGCGGTTGATGCAGCTGCCCTTGCCAGCGTGAAAGAACTTGGTCTCACTAGTACCAAGGACGAGAATATCGAATCGATTGCAAAGAGTTATGTGTTGGCTAATCTAGCCGCAGCCACCGGTCATAATCCGGATACTTCTGATATTACTGTCAATACCACCATATCTCCTTCGCGCAGGGACGTGACCGTCAATGTAGCTTACACTTGGCAGCCAATGATCCTTCATCTGATGGATTCGAAAGTTTTACCCCTGCGGGTAAGGGCTACCGCATCTCTTGCCGGTGATGAAAGCATTTGTGTAATTGCACTTGATGGTTCTGCCAGCGGAGGACTGGCAATGACCGGCAGGTCCTTACTGCATGCCAATGATTGTGCCATTTACTCAAATTCCGCAGACCAGCGAGGAATAGATATTATCACTGGCGCCAGCCTTGCATCCGTTTCTACTTATAGTGCTGGTGGGTTCGATGGCCCATTGACCGGGTACAAACCAACACCAATTACAGACAGCCCTGGAATCGCGGACCCACTTGCAGATCGAACGCCCCCATCCTATTCCGGATGTGACCATCGTGACCTACTTCTGGATGATCCGGGTGGCGAAGTTACCCTTGAACCCGGTGTTTACTGCGGGGGCATCAGGACCGTCAGCGACGTTGTGGTAAAGTTGAATCCCGGCATTTATATCATGAAAGACGGACCACTGATTATCTCCGGAAACTCTTCGTTAATAGGAGAAAATGTAGGTTTCTATTTTGACGGAAAGTACGCGACCTATGATTTCGGCGTTTCGACCCAGGTTACCCTCAGCGCCCCCAAAACCGGAAAAATGTCCGGCATCCTGTTTTTTGAGGCGAGGAATTCCATCGCCGATCGTGATTTCGTGATCAGAAGCATGGACGCGGAGCGTTTTGAAGGTACCGTCTACCTCCCCAGGGGTCGGTTTGTTGTCGACAAGGCAAGCCGCGTTGGCCAACTGTCCAACTGGACCGCGATCATCGCCAAGCAGATAGAAATCAAAAAAGGACCGTCCCTGCAAATCAACGCAGATTATGGGGCATCCGACATTCCCGTTCCAAACGGCATCGGTCCGACCGGGACACCAAGGCTGACGCGGTAACCGGATACCTGGAAAATGCAAAAAACGAAAATTTCCGTGCAATCTGAAAAAGAAGAAAAGATACGCGTCAAAAAGCGCGAACAGCTTCGAAGTCAATTGTCGATACCTCTTGCCTTTATTATCTTCCTGGCAGTGTTAATACCTTCCGGCCTCGTTTCATGGACAGGTTTTAAGCGAGAGCTCCATCAGCAGGTGAGCCTGCTCCAAGGCACCGCAAAGGTATTCTCAACCACTATTGCAGAACCCTTGTCCGAGAATGACCGAAGGCGGGTTCAATTGTCACTGACGGCGATCGGGAAGTTTGACAATTTCAAATTTGCTTCTGTTGTTTTGCCGAATGACAAAGCGTTTGCTGAAATGGGATTTGAAAGTCTGCTAAATCAGAACACGGGTCAGGAAAGTGAGGATGGTGGGTATTTGTTTTCTAAGGATAACCTCTGGGTCACAAGTTCGATTGTCTATTCGGGTGAAGAAATCGGAAAATTGCGACTGCTCGCAGATGCATCCAAAATCTGGAACAACTTTCAACTCAATCTGATGCTTAACATCCTTGCAGCATCTGTTTCGGCTATCCTTGCCGCGCGGTTTTCCTGGATAATAATTTCCCGCGTCACAAAACCCATCGCATCCCTGTCTGACGTGATGGCCAACCTTGGTCGAAGTGGCAACTATACATTACGTGCGTCTGAAGAAGACAAGGGTGAAGCGGGCCTTCTGGCAAAATCCTTCAACAAGATGCTTGCCGATATTGAACTACGCGAACGCGCGCTTCGTGATTACCAGTCAACGCTTGAAAATAAGGTTAAGGAACGGACAAAGGAACTTTCCATAGCCAAGGTTGATGCGGAACAGGCAAACGCCGCCAAGTCCGAGTTTCTGGCAACCATGAGCCATGAAATCCGAACTCCAATGAACGGCATGCTTCTCATGTCAGAATTACTTGCATCCGCAGATCTGACCCCCAAACATCAACGGTATGCCGACGTTATCATGAAATCCGGCAAGAGCCTGTTGGCAATCATCAATGATATTCTCGACCTTTCCAAGATTCAGGCAGGCAAACTTGAACTGGAAAATATTAGTATCGATACCAAGAGTCTGGTTGAAGACGCGATGAGCTTGTTTTGGCAAAAGGCCAGGGAAAAGCAGCTCGATTTGACGGCTCATGTCACACGGCATGTATCCGAAACCTTCGTCGGAGATCCAACGCGTATCAATCAGGTGCTGGGTAATCTGATTAACAATGCGTTGAAATTCACGGAATACGGTTCTGTTACGCTCCATGTCGACATACTGAAATCGGAAGATTCTCAATCCTACCTGCATTTTGACGTGAAAGATACCGGTATGGGCATCAAACCCGAGAACCTCGGCAAAGTGTTTGAAAGCTTCAGCCAGGCTGATCAGTCGACCACCCGGAAATTCGGTGGCACAGGGCTCGGTCTCCCGATCTGTAAGAAATTGATTGAAGCAATGGGGGGGTCGATATCCGTCTCCAGTGAGGTAGGCAACGGGTCAACATTCAGCTTTGTATTGCCTGTTGATGCTGTGCCTGCTGAACCGCAAATTTTTGAGCCGGCTGGGCAAACAGCGCTCCTTGTATTCGAACCCACCGCAACTGCAGGTGTAATCATCAAGGTACTCGAGGAGTTCGGTGTTCAGGTTCGTGCCGTGCCTCCTGATGAGTTGGCCGGTCAGCCGATAGGTGACTTTGACTTTGTATTTGCACGCGGATCAACATTGCTCAGATTGCACGACTATCCAGCCGACACATTGTTCGTCGCTCTTTCCGAATTGGGCGAAGCCGGACTTGATAGTCTGATCAGTTCCGGACACGTTCATGAAGTTTTGGCGCTGCCATTCTCCAGCATATCAGTCAGGAAATGCACAGGACGTTTGGTTGATGGTAATCCGATGGGACTCGCTTTGCTGGAAACTAATCAGTCGCCCCACTCCAACCATCGGTCTTTCGCGGGAAATAGCGTACTTGTTGTTGATGACAGTGCTGTAAACAGGGAAGTAGTGCTTCAGGCATTGGGCCAATTCAACATTGAGCCTGAAATTGTCGAAGATGGTCAACAGGCTCTTGAAGCATTCAGGAAAAGTGAATTCGACCTTGTATTAATGGATTGCAGCATGCCCGAGATGGATGGGTTTGAGGCAACGAGGCACATGAGGGAAATTCAACGGGTCCAGCAAAGAAGCCATGTTCCGATTGTTGCATTAACAGCTTATGTCGCAGAACATGTGGCAGATCAGGCACGCCAGGCAACCATGGACGATATTGTTGTGAAGCCGTTTACTATGGAAAGTATAGGACAATGCCTGAACAAGTGGCTGACACCAATTGATATTGATGAGGTTTCTGAATTGCATGTTAACAGCATTCAGGAGTCAGTAAATACGGGACATTCAGGCACGAGTGAGCTTGATGAAAGTCTGTTGGAGAATCTCAGGGAAATCGCAGGAGACGGGTATAAAGACATGATATATCAGTTGTTCTTCTTGTACCGCGAAAATTCACCAGCTGCATTCGAGGCACTTCACAGCGCAGTTCAGGCAGGAAACGCAGAAGATGTGCAAACAGCCTCTCATGCTTTGAAATCAATGAGCTTGAATATTGGTGCGCGGAAGGTTGGAGAAGGATGTCAGCGTCTGGAAGATATTGCGATTCTGAAGCGGGTTTCAGAGTTTGAGGCACAGTTTGCCGAGATTTCGCAAAACTTTTCCGCATTGAGGGCGTATCTCGAAGCGAATTATTTTGAAGATCCCGTCAAGCTTACTGTAGCTGCGAGTTAATCATCGGTTAACCAGCAATACAAATTCCTAAATCCGTCAGTTGGTTACACCTCTTTTTAACCCCTGTTGGTTATACTGAAAGCTTAATCAAGTTGTACATACAACGGGCGGAATAACAGGGCACATGAGCAACCGATTTCAATCAGCGCTGATTATCGACGATGATCCTACTCAAATCGCGATACTAACCGCATATTTTACTTCACTGAAAATCTCTCTCATTCATGCTGCATCCAATGCTGCGGAGGCCCTTTCGATTTTGCGAAAGGAAGAGTTCGACTTCGACATGATCGTGAGTGACTTGCAAATGCCGGAAATGGACGGTTTGGAATTTCTCCGGCATTTGGGTAATCACAAATACAAGGGCAGCCTGGTGATAATGTCAGGTGTTGAGCACAGCCTCCTGGAACACGCCGCAACACTTGCCAGAATGCACCGTTTGAATCTTATAGGACACATCCACAAGCCGCTTAACAAGGCAGTTCTTGAATCAGTATTTTTAAGGCAACCGAATTCTCCTTTTTCCGATAATGCGGAAAAGTCACTGGTACTGACTCAGACAGATTTCATTCTTGGTATGGAGAAAAACGAAATCGTACCATTTTTCCAACCAAAAATAGATATCAATTCCGGTAAGATAATTGGCGCGGAGGCGCTTGCCCGCTGGAACAAGCCGGGAGTAGGAAATATCCGCCCTGAAGTATTTATTGAACTGGCTGGAAAAAACGGTTGGATAGATGAACTCACCATACATCTTCTTAAGCGCACGCTGGAGGCAATTAGACCGTTTTTGAGGGTTGATCCGAATCTGCGATTTGCGGTCAACCTTGCGCCAACGATGCTGGACCAGATTTCACTACCGGATCATCTTAAGGCAATAATTGAATCCTATGAAATTTCTCCGGATAACATCAGTTTCGAGATAACAGAAAACAGTGTTCTCAACCTTGATGCGACCACTCTTGAAGTTCTCTCCAGGTTGCGCATTCACTGCTTTGACGTTGCGATTGATGACTTCGGAACCGGTTCATCAAACATCCAGACATTGCGTGACTTTCCATATTCAGAACTCAAGATTGACAAGTCTTTCATATCCAATGTGACAACGAACGCATTTTCAAAAGAAACGGTTCACGCAGCGGTTGCTCTGGCAAAAGAGCAGAATATGCGTATTGTTGCCGAGGGTGTGGAAGACGTTCAAACGCTTGAATATATCCAGAACCAGGGAATTGAGCACGCACAAGGCTACCTGTTTGCCAAAGCACTTTGTGCCGATGATTTTTTGACATTTCTTTCAGAGCACAAAAAAGGCATCAGCCTTTCTAATCTCTATCGCGCGGCTTGATCTGGCCTGTAAGTTTATTGGGGCTCAATCACCATAATTGATGAGTCACCGCACCTGGCATTCCAATGCTGTGTAATCGTCCAGTTTATCATCCAAAAACGTATAGTTGCTGCGTATCGAAACCTGATCTTGCTTGTCTATCTCAACAAGCCGGAATTCCTCATTGGGTCCAAAAATAAACGGGGGTCGATTTTCGTCCACCCATGGTGCGCAAATCACCGAACTGCCAAACATCTTTCCGGCCCTGTTCAGGCTAATCAGGTGACATTGGTTTTCCATCGCCCTAGTCACCGCAAAATGATGCCAACTGTAAAAACTCTCATCTTTTGCGTAAGCGCCGCAATGGACAATTAGATCAGTGCCATACTTTTCGCACAGGACTCTCGTCAGTTCCGGAAAACGGATATCATAGCAAATGATCGGTGCAATCTTGATCCCATTGATTTCAAACACAAACAGATGCTGGCCGGAGTGGAAGTATTCTTTTTCCATCGATGCGCCATATTGGCAGATGTGGATTTTGTCATAATGACCAAGAATTTTTCCGGCGGGATTGAGCCCGATAACACTGATAAAATACCGGCTCCCCTCCTGCCTTGGCGCACCAAACATAATGTGGACATTGTGACGTTTTGCAAGGTCGGCCAGGGTGGAAACGCAGGATGAAGTATCCAGCGGATCGGCAAGCAAGTGGAGGTTTTCGAAAGCTTCACGGGAATACTCGATCGCAGCAAGTTCGGGAAGAACAACAAGGTCTGCCTTTTGCCTGATCAAAAACCGGTCGATCCTGTAAGCGAGCTTGGTTACATGTTGATCGCGCTCTTCACGAGTTCTTGTTCGCGGAATTTCTGTCTGACATGCTAAAACTGAGAGCTTGCTCATGGTGTTCCCTGCTCAATAAAATTTGCCCGAGTAACGTGAGGAAACCCTTCCAACAAAACTCAGGCTGTGTCCATTGGGAAAACGGCTACAACGGAACACTGTGCAACGAAATCCTGAATTCAAAATGGTTCACAGCAACCAAACAAGAAAAATCATTTTCGGGATCAGTTGCAATCAGTCAACAGTTGGCTTTATCCCTACTGAGTACCGTCGAAGCAGGCATTCGCATTTAGATGCCGTTTAACTATCCATTCTGGTGTGTTCTGTGTTGCCAAGGTATGACAAAATCGTGCATCCAATCCGGACATGCAACTTATTAACTGACGCACATAGGAATAACAGGCGAGATCATGAAAGAAGCAGCTTCAACTGAATACGAGGGCGGATGTCTGTGCGGGAATGTGCGGTTCTGTGTACATGGCATACCATCTTTTCCACATTTGTGTTCCTGCCGAATGTGCCAAGCCTGGTCCGGCGCACCGGTTGTCGCATGGGTTGAGTTCCCCCTTGTTGCGCTTGAATGGATTGGTCCAGGTGGTGAGCCGTCAATGCACAAATCATCAAAGCGAACTTCGCGTGGATTTTGCGCAAAATGCGGAGGTACACTTTGCGCGATTGATGAAGGCTATGAAAATATTTCGCTTACACTTGCTTCGTTCGAGAACCCCTCCCAGATTGTTCCGGACGAACAATATAGTTTTGAGGATATGGCTCCTGACTGGCTCAACGTGGCTGTGGGCAAAAATGGTCAGAACTGATCGAGAAGTAATTTGCTTGGAGTTCTAAGCCGCATAGGTGACTTTGCCGTCACACAGGGTCATTCTTACAGAAGGCCATTCTGAGTCATTTTCGGGATTCTCAGGTAACCTGCCATTGAGAATTACGATGTCCGCGTACATGCCGTCTCTCAATGCGCCAAAGTCATGCTCTTTAAAACAGGTATAGGCACCGACCCGGGTATAGGCAGCCAGCGTTTCATCAAGTGCCAAGCGCTGGTCTGGATTATCTGATGCCCAGGTTTTGCGTGTCACAGCGTGCTTGATCGACAGCAAAGGATCAACCGGAGACACGGGCCAATCCGTTCCATAAACAACTATGGCGCCTGCTTCCTGCAGTGTTTTCCATGCATACGCATAAGGCCATCGCGCTTCTCCAATCATATGAATGGTAGGCTCCAAGGGAAAACATCCATTGCCGGGTACATGGATTGGCTGCATTGAGGCGATGATGCCGAGTTGCTCGAAGCGAGGGATATCATCGGGATGAACAACCTCAATATGTTCGATCCTGTGTCGGCTGTTTTCCCCTCCATTGACTCTTGCAGCCACTTCATATCCATCGAGGGTCATACGTACTGCGCCATCACCAATGGCGTGAACAGAAATCTGCAACCCTCTTCGTCGCGCTTCGACCGAAACAGCATTGAAATGCTCAGCGGTGAACAAGGGGGTGCCACGCTCTTTCTCACGGTCTGCATAGTCCTCTATCATCACTGCAGTCCATGCATCGAGCACACCATCCATGAACATCTTGACCCGTCCGGACCAAAGCATCTCCGAATTGTATTTTTTTGCCATCTGACTTGCATGTCGTAGGTTTTCAACCGGCTCAGTGGGAAGAAAATGGTAAGGTATTTCCATTCGACAGCTCAGTTGCCCGTCATCTTGGAGCTCCCGAAGGAGGTCACACTGGTAAAAGTTTCCATCCATGTTCTGGATGGTCGTGATGCCATGTGCTGCGCAGTAATCGAGGCCCCTTTTTATCAGAGCCTTGTCGGCACTCCGCTCATTTTCCGTCGGATTGTCAGGCTCGGCACCGGCAAGGCCAAGATGATCGCGGCTGGGGGGTGCAAGGCGTGACAGCACATGCTCCATTGCAGCAAACTCTCTTAACTCACCTGTAGCAATCCCATCAGTATCAACCACGATCTCGGAACCTGCTCCTGTTTCCTCCCCATGCAGTACATTCGCCTTTTCAAGAGCCGCGGTGTTGACCCAGGCGTTGTGATAATCCCCGGAGCGTAGAAAAACCGGTCGGTCGTTTATAATTCGATCAAGGTCCTGACGGGTGAGACGCGTGCCTTCTCCCAAGACGCCATAATTTACCGAGCGGCCGACCAGAACTTCAGCTTCGGGGTTTGATGACGCATGGTCGCGCAAAGCTGTTTCCAATGCCTCAAACCCATTTGTTTTTTGCAAATCTAATTCTTCGAGAGACTTCGAACCCGGAAAAATATGGGCATGCGCCTCAACAAACCCCGGTAATACAGTAGCCCCGCAAGCATCGATGACCTTCGTATTCTGCCCTTGTAGTGAAGTCAGTTTCTCATTGCTTCCCACTTTAATAATCTTGTTGGACTTCACCGCGATGGCTTCAGCTACGGGTGCCGTGTCGTCCATGGTGATTACATGTGCATTGAGAATTAGGATATCCGCCGACATGGTTACTCCTGAATGGTTTAAGGCCTCAATCCAAAATGTGCCTCACAAACGGATCGATTGGCGTTGAATTGAACCCAACCGCTTCCTCGACAGCACGTGCAATCTGCAGGAGTTTTGCATCACCATGCGGGGGGCCTATCAGCTGTATGCCAACGGGCATGCCACTTGCTGTGAAACCTACAGGCATCGCGATTGCCGGAAGGGCTGTAGTTGTGGCCAAAAACGAGAAACGCAACCAATCGATATAGTCATCAACCGGCTCATCATCGACGGTTTGCGGATACTCTTCTTCGACGATACCAGGTTCAAGGCCCACTACCGGGATTGCAAGCGCATCAAAGTTATTCAGAAAAACACGCATGGCCTGGTATAGAACGCTGCGGTTTCTGAATGCCTCATAGATTTGGGCTGAAGTCAGATTTCGGCCAAACTCGATGTTCTCACGTAGTGTACGTTTGAAATGTTTCTGAATGTGAGGTGGTTCGGCATCATTGACCGTTCCATAGAATACACCTCTTAAGGTTACATATGTTGCATACAGATCAGGTAGTTCCGGACAGGCTTCCTCAACTTCCGAGCCTGCCCTTGAGACACGCTCCATGGAGCTTCGCAGCACCTCTCTTATCTCCCTTTCAACTGGCGCGAAACCGTTTTGATCTTCGCTGAAAGCGATGCGCACGTGTTCGTCTGCCTTATTGACCGCGTCCTGGAATGAAACAGTCGGACGCGCCAGGCTTATGGGTTGCTGGGGACTAAAACCGGTCATTGCATCCAGGAATAATGCAGTATCCGCGACATCTCTGGCCATCGGACCAGATGTTGCTTCGTTTAAGAATATCGCTTCCGCAGAACCACCGCCGGCCCGGCCGGGAGTTGGCCGCATTCCGACGACTCCGCAATATCCAGCTGGCGTTCTCAAAGATCCAGCAAGATCAGACCCGTGACTTAACCAGACCTCACCGGTAGCTAACGAAACAGCGGCCCCTCCGGAGGAACCTCCGGCATTTTTTCGCGTGTCCCACGGATTGCGTGTGTAACCAAAAACATCGTTGAAGGTGTTGCCACCAGCGCCCATTTCGGGGGAATTGGTTTTGCCAACAACAATTCCACCGCGTTTTTCAAGTCGTAAAACCAATGGCGAGCTTTCATCCGGTACGTAGTTCTTGTACCCAAGTGTCGCGTAAGTGGTTCGAACACCGGCAACCGGTGTCAGATCCTTGATGCCGATCGGCAAACCTGCAAGCCAACCAGGGTCTTTTCCATACACTTCTTGGTCATGTTGCAAGTTTCCAACTGCAGCACGTGCACGGTCTTCGCACAACGTAGGCAGCGCATTTACAGCAGGCTCTACACTCCGAACACGTTCGAAGGCGGCGTCAAGGAGATCGTTCGGGGAGACTTCGCGCTTTTTGAGTAGTGATACGACTTCCCGGGCTGGAAGTTTGCACAGTTCCGAACCGGTAAACGTGTTGGGTGTATTCGGTTTCATCGAACTTTTCCTTGCTTCTTCTAGAGGGATGGCCTGTTCGAAGCTGACGATAACCATCCACCGAGTGCTGTTTCATACGCCAGACCTGCCCGGAAGACGTCCTCGTCACAATATGTTCGCCCGACAATTTGGATTCCCGTAGGCACCTTGTTTGAGGCGAAGCCCGATGGGACAGAAAGGACTGGGCAGCGGCTCATTATGTTGAACGGCGTAGTCATTACCCATCCCAACATAGGGTCAACTTCCACCCCGTTGATTTCAACTTTGTCTTTCGACTGATCAAAATCAGCGGATACAGCAGGAAGCGCGTTGGTTGGGCAAATCAGGACATTGTACTTTTCAAGTAAAGGCCCAAGCGTGCTGTACATCTGGGCAGCAACTTCAAGAGATCCTACAAATTCTTGGGCAGTGGAGCCGTATGATCGCTCCACAAACTGGCGTACATAGCTGGTCAGGTCATCTTCGCGGCCTTTTACAACCGATGCGATGTAACCTCCAAACAAGTGGCCCAGATAGGTTTTCCCGGCATCAAGCACTTCGGTGCCCCAGCCGATATCGACCTCCTCAACTTCTGCTCCGAGCGAGCGAAAAACCTCAACAGCTGCTTTGGTATTTTTTTGCACCTCGGCGTCAACTTCAAATCCGCCGAGGTCCATTGAAAGAGCAATTTTCCATCCTCTGATGTCTTCATACTCGTTTGGAAGAACAAGCTTGGGTCGAAGGCTAGCGATATCTGTCGGATGGGGACCACACATAACATTTTGCAACAGGATCGCATCCTTCACCGTGCGCGCAAGCGGTCCAGTGTGACAATAGAAATCTAGATTGAATGGTGGATCGTCCGTGTTTCGGCCATACGGAGGTTTGTATCCTACAATCCCGCAGGCAGATGCCGGGATACGTATAGACCCTCCGATGTCAGAACCCGTACACAATGCGGAAGTTCCTCCGGCAAGCGATGCTGAAGATCCTCCGGACGACCCGCCGGGTGTATATTTCAGATTCCACGGATTATGCGTGACACCCCAAAGCCGGGACCATGTATATCCGGCAATTGAGAACTCCGGGGTTGCAGTGCGGGCATGAACAATACCGCCTGCCTCCAAAATGCGTTGGTTGTTAACGGAAGTCGATGTTGAAATATAACCATCCATCAATAGGGAGCCGTTTGAGGTTGGCTTTCCCTCAATCTCGCTTTCATCTTTAATGCCAACTGGCAGACCTTCCAGCGCACCAGTTTCCGTGCCTGAAGAATATTTTGCCTCAGCAAGCTTTGCAAAACTCATGGCTTCATCGAAATGCTTGTAGGTGAAAGCTCCCAATTGGGACTCAACGGCTTCTGCCCGTTTGATAACTGCCTGCATCAACTCAACAGGTGACAGATTTTTCTTTTTGAAGGCTTCAATGGCATCGGTGGCTGGAATGTAACAAAGTTCACTTGAATCCATAGGATGCCTCATTTGTTGAAAGTCAATGCAGATCCACAGATTGTGCGATCGCATGTATTGCCCTGATGGTGTTCACCTTAAAATCGAAATCCAGAAAATCGGGCCAGGTCGAAAGTTTGACAGCCACCAGGTTATATTCCGGCGAAATGTAAATCAGCTGTCCGAAAACACCGAAACACATCACCGTTTCCCTGTCATTGTCTTCAATCCAGAACTGATTTCGGTATCGGCCGTTTGGGAATGCCTCCCTTCCGATATCATTGAACAAACCGTGCGGGCCACTTCTGATATCATCAATCCAGCCGCGTGAGACGATTTGCTGGCCGCCGCAAACCCCGTTGTTGAGGTGGAGAAGGCCAAATCGGGCATAGTCTCGCAATGTTGCATTGAACCCTCCGCAAGCAAGCGCATAACCACTGCTGTCCACGGTGAATGACGCATCTTCTTCCGCGCCAATTTTTGACCAGAGTTTGTCGCCAATCAGCTGGGGTAATCTTCGGCCTGATACGCGTTCCATTGCATGCGCAATAACATCCGTCTCGATAGACCGATAATAAAAGCGGCTGCCATGCTCGGCATCTTTCTCCGCCAGGGAAACTATCTGTTCCCAAACGCAACTTGGCCATTCTTCGCCGGGTGCGGCATCATCCGGAATGGGTTTCCACCCGCAGGCCACATCAGTCTTGCCAATATCGGAATTTCGATCCGTGTATTCCTCGTTGTACCGCGTGCCGCTGGTCATATCCAACAGGTGCTGTAGCTTTGCTCCATTCCAGCCAGTTTCCTTCAATTCAGGCAAATACTCCGTGATTGGAGCTTGCGCATCAAGCAAACCCTCATCAATGAGGATGCCCGTAACTGTCGAGGTAACGGATTTCGCCACCGATTGCGAAAGGTGAACCGAATTAGGTTTCATGTTGTTGTGGTATGACTCATGAATGACCAGGTTGTCCTTCATAACAAGAAAGCCGTCCGTGTAGGTTGCATCCAGCAACTGATCGACCGTCATCGAATTGCCGCTTAATGCCTCGAAGCTGATTTTGCTAATGTCCCGCAAATCCTCTTCAAGTGGGAGGCTTGGTCCCGGCCCACGCGGCACAGGCGCGGTTGGCAGGAGTTGCCTTATGTTTTGAAATGCCCAGCGGTTCCACGGCGGTCGATCCCAATCCATTGCAGGCACACGCCATTCTGCCGGAGGCGGAGACCCGACCATTATAGGTGGTGCTACATCGGAATTGCGATAGGAGCTCATAGCGCTAAAACGGCCCGGACATGCCGGGCCGGTTTGCTTGATGTTATTTCTGCAGCTCTGTCCAGATCGCTGTGTAGAGTTTCTGAACTTCCGGAGAACAGGTCGGAACAAAGTGCCCTGATGCAATAAACTCGTCGGGAATAACCACTTCAGGAGCTGTCAACATGTCTTCAGGCATGTATTTTTCAGAGCCCTCGATGCCATTGGCATATCTTGCGAAAGCAGATATCAGCGCCGCATTCTCCGGCACCATGATGAAGTTCATGAAGGTTTTCGCATTCTCAACATTCTTCGCATCCTTGAGAATTGCCACACTGTCCATCCACAGCGAGTAACCCTCTTTTGGATATCCATACTGGACGTCGCCATTTTTGAGGCGTGCCCGAAATGCGGCACCGTTCCAGTACAGTGATGCAGCCAGGTCCCCGCCAGCAATCTTCTCGATGACGCCGTATTCCATAGAGAGCCAGTTTTTCTTGGCTTCCACAAGAACGTCTCGAGCCTTTTTTAATGCTGCCTTGTCATCTGTGCATGGTTCGCTGCCTACATACCGCAGCACCGTTCCCATTACATCGCCCATCTCCGGGGCAACATTGATTTTGCCTTTTAGTTCTTCCGGTGGATCAAAAATGATCGCTGATGTGTTGATGTCGCCACTGTAAACAGCCGTATCGACCATGACACCAACGCTACCCCATTGCCAAGGCACTGTGTAATGGCGGCCTGGATCCCAATCTACATCCTGCCATTGCGCCTTCATATTCTTAAAGTTTGGCATCTGGTCAGGGCGTGCTTCGAGAAGAAGGCCTTCGCTGATCCAGATCGGTACATAGCTTGAAGACGGCACCACCATGTCAAAACCATGGCCCCCAGCCTTGATTTTCGCCAAGGCACTGTCATTGTCATCGTAACCAGTCACAACAACCTTGATTCCAGTTTCCTTTTCGAACTTTTCCAGAAGCTCAGGATTTGTGTAGTTTCCCCAATTGAACAAATTTAGTTCACCTGATGCATGAGCTGTCCCTCCCAAGAAACCCAGTGCTACAGACATCGCTGCCATCTTGAATGCAAATTTCATTATTCTATCCTCCCTTTGATAGACTTTCACTTTAACTTGATTTTCTGTTCAGAAGAAAGAAAATCGTTACCATCACAACTGAAACCGCGAGCAATATCGACGAAATTGCATTGACTTCAGGCGTAATCACGCGCCGCAATTGCCCAAGCATATAGGTGGGCAGGGTGTCCTGACCAGATGATTTTACCAGTTCCGTAATCACCACATCATCCAGAGAAATTACAAAGGCCAGCATCAAGCCCGCCAAAATTCCCGGCCACAAAAGCGGGAATGTTACCCTTCGAAATGTCATCCAATGGGTCGCATAAAGATCCGCTGCAGCTGCCTCCAGTGTATTGTCCATGCCCTCCAAGCGTGCTCGGATGGGAAGATAGGCAAACGGAATACAGAATGCGGTATGTGCAATAATCAGATACGCCATCCCGTGATAGTCGGTTGCTGCCTTGATGGACGCAAATAGGATTAACAGTGCCACGGCTGTAACAATTTCCGGCACCATCAATGGCTGATTAATCATGACATAAATCATTGTAAGTCCGCGATAATTCCCGGTTCGAGTGGTCCCAAGGGCTGCCATTGTCGCCAGAATGGTTGCGGAAATGGAAGCCGCAACAGCAAGATACAAAGAGCGAATTGTTGCATCGATAACCAAATCATTGTTCCACGCAGCAACATACCATCGGAAGGAAAACCCCTCAAAGAAGGCAAGAGAAGTACCTGCATTAAACGAGTAAAACACCAATGGTATGAGTGGCGCATAAAGCAGAAAAAAGCATATAATGGCCATAGTTGTGAAGCTCGTTCGAGCCCGAACGGAAAATGGCTTTCCCCTTTTACGCGCCATGTTATTGACAGCAATTTCACCCATGCATTTTTCCTGACTTGCCCACACCGCGCACATAAAACAAAAGCGCGATCATAACGATGACGAGGAGAGTGATCGATAGGGCGGCACCCAATGGCCAGTTTCGGCCCTGACCGAACTGTAGTGCAATGAAATTGCCGAGCATAAGGTTTTTTCCGCCTCCAAGAATTCGTGGCGTTACATAGGCTCCAAGAGATGGAATAAACACAAGAATCGAACCTGCAACGACCCCAGGTTTTACCAGGGGCAGGATAATGCGCCACAAAACTTTAAAGCGGCTTGCATACAAATCGAACCCTGCTTCAACGAGCCGGAAATCGAACTTTTCCATCGATGCGTAAATTGGCAACACCATCAATGGCAGATAAACATATGTCATTCCCACCATGATGGCGAAGTCGGTGAACATCATTTGGATGGGTTCATCGGTAACGCCATACGCCATGAGAAATGAATTGATAACACCTTGGTTGCGGATGACTTCCATAATCGCAAATGTACGGATCAGCAGATTTGTCCAGAACGGGATAGTAACGAGAAACAGCCAAAGATTGCGGCTCTCCGGTGGTCTGGTCGCAATAAAATAAGCCGTTGGAAAACCAAGCAACAGACAAGTAAGAGTTGTCAGCAGGGAAAGCTTGACGGAGCGCCACAGAATTGAAACATGCGCATCAGCTATTGAGAGTGTGTCGTCAAAAATGTCTTTTTGCATGAAGACGCTCACCCATCCCTCAAAAGACAGTTCCCATTGGACGCCGCCATAATCACCTGGTGTCAAAAAGGAAAATATTGCCATGATCAGCAGCGGGCCTGATGCGGCACAAAACAGGACAATAAGTGCAGGCGTAGTCAAAAAGATGTTTCGACGATGTTCTGCCCGCAATGCTGTTTCTGCGGTCACCGTTGATGGGCTGGATTGAAGAGTACCACTCAAAACGTCAATCCCTCAGCACCTGAAAGGCGTTCTTTCCGATCTCCAGGCCGTATTCATCTCCAATCTGGTGCGCCTCGGCAGCATCGCGTTGATTCTGCGACCTCACGATGAATGGAACATCATCAGGCAAAAGCAAATGATAGTGTGTGTCGGTGCCAATATAGACGATGTCTTTCAACACACCGTTCATAAGTGCCTTGGGCCCGGCTTTGACAAGGTGTACATGTTCTGGTCGAACAACAAGGGTCACGTCATCATTCCTGCTTGCTGAAAACCCGTCAGAATACGGTAGAGCGGCGGAGACTTCTTTCCCGGTCGGCAATTTGACCTTTGCGGATCCTTTGCTGGAGGAGATCAGCTTGGCTCTAAGGAAATTCGTTTCGCCGATAAAGTTTGCCACAAACCGTTCGGCTGGGTGATCATAAATTTCCCTCGGTGGTCCGACTTGCAGAATTTTGCCTTCACTCATGACAGCAACCCGGTCTGACATTGTCAGCGCCTCTTCCTGATCGTGAGTGACAAATACGAAAGTGATGCCGGTTTCATGTTGCAGCCGTTTGAGTTCGATCTGCATTTGTTTGCGCAACTTGAGGTCAAGCGCGGACAAGGGTTCATCAAGGAGCAAGACTTTGGGCCGTGGAGCAAGCGCCCGGGCAAGGGCCACACGCTGCTGTTGTCCGCCGGATATTTGACTGGTTTTGCGGTTTTTTAACTCACTCATTTTCACGAGTTCGAGCATGTTCTCGACAGTGCCATCAATTTCCTTTTTTGGTTTGCCCAGCATCTCCAATCCGAAACCGATGTTTTCCGCTACGCTCATATGCGGGAACAACGCGTAGCTTTGAAACACGGTATTGACCGGTCGCTGATAGGGAGGCAGCAACGAAATGTCCTCGCCCTCCAAATTGATCAAACCTGCGGTCGGGTGCTCAAATCCGGCAATCAGCCGTAATAAAGTGGTCTTTCCGCATCCGGACGGACCCAAGAGTGTGAAAAACTCGTTTTTACGAATTTGGACGGAAACATCGTCAAGGGCGCGAACTTCCGTTTCGCCGCTAAAGATTTTGGTGCAATTTTTAACGTCAATAGCGGTATCGTGCGCATGCTGGTTATCTACGTCAGCAACATCCGAACCTTGACTTGCTTGCTTTTCAGCTAGCGGATCCAACCGCATAACCCCTCATTTGCTGTCGGACATATTGTCCAATTTTCCCAAAGGCAAAGCCTAAATGACAAGTGGTTTGCTGGCAAGGTATAGTTTGGTGTTCCGCAATTTGTATCGGAAGCAATTCGATCAACTGCTGACTAAATGTAGACTTGTATTGAGAAAAGTGACCGTTGCCGCAACGCTGATTTACGGGGCAGTTGGGGTGTGTATCGGGACCGGCGTCGTCAGTACTCTGGATGGCCGAGCGAATAATCAGCACTGATGCACATTTCAACTACCGTTTCCTGGTGGCACATCGAGGGCCGGGTTCTCGTCAAAAAAGCCATCTGGCATCCAATGGAAACCCGCATACACGATTGGTTGCACCGGCCAGTCTTCAGGGCGTGGCAAATGATTGAAACTAAGCGTGTACCACGTGACAATATCCGCATTTTCCAGAGAACGACCAGCCTTTATCCAATTTGGCAGTCCTTCTCCCGGTTTACCCTGGTTCGGATACCAGCCTGCTGGATAGAGTTCTTCCGGATCATAGGCCGTTGCCCAAAAATGCTTGAACATGAAACCCGCCCGCTTAGCGATTGGCGATTCCGGATCGAGTAACGGTAATGCATTTGCCCCCGGTACAAGTTTATAAGCGACTGGATTGCCCAGCGCATTTTCCGAATTTTGATTGATGACCTTCCAGTATCGTCCGCTCTTGAGTTCCAATTCCCGGGCAGCTTCGGTTTCGATACTCAATGGCCGATCGCGGATTGTGACAGCATTACCATAGGGATTCCCGGGTCCGCGCGGAGCAGCTTCAAATTCCACCTCGTGGACTGAATTATCATCCCCATCCACACACATATCAAAACGAAAGCTGAATGTGTGCTGGTGAATATGGGCTTCAATTCCCGGGGCTACCAGAGCTCCATACTCTGAGACTTCGCCGGGCGCGATTGCAGTAGGGAATGGGATGCCTGTCGCCTTTATTTCAACCCCGATTGTACCATCCTGATAAAAATACCAGAAGAAGCCGTACACATAATTTCCAATGGTACAAATGGAAGAGATCACCAAACGACGAGACCGAACTGCTCTCATCTTGCCTGTTTTCACATCTGTGTGCTTCCAGAGGAGGCCGAAATCTTCCTCATGCATGCAAATTGCGTTCTTGATTTCTTTCGGTTCTCCCGCCCAATCATGCGTACACAGATCAAAGTAATGAATGTGACCAAGGCAGTCGCAACCAAGCTTAAGAGAATCGAGACAGGCGCCAAGACCGTACTCACCGGTATCGAACGCATTACGCCGATAGTTTCCGCCGGTCGGATCACCATAAGGGACGACCATTTCAGCCATTGAGGCTCGGCGCATGATTGGGCGGATTTTACCCCCATCTCTGTATGCCATATTGTGCAGTACCAGCCCCTCACGCTGATTGAAGCCAACACGAACCCGCCATCGTTGCCACTCGACGGCATATCCATCCACAGTGAAACTCGGCCCGTCTGGTTGACTAATTTCCAGACGCTTTATGTCATCGCGAAGGTTTTCTTCCGGACGGATAGATTTGGTATCCGGTGGTAACGGCACAATACCAAAATCATCTATGCGAATGACCATTCTTCGCCTTAGGTCAACGACAGGATGAAGATTGGCAATCGGTCTCCCATACCGGTTGTCGCCTGATTCATTACAAACCCAGCAATGACAATATGCAATGCGCTCACCTTCTTCTTCTTGTACATCGAAGTTACCTGCAGCCCAGGTTTCAACCAGAACGCTTTCGAGATCTGTAATGCCACGCTTGGACAATGCTTCGCTGAAGCGTTCATCCTGTTTAACCAGGGTATCGCCCATTGCAAATTCATCCGGCACAATGCGCGCCTGTGCGCCCTCAACATGCTGCCAGCTTTCGATTTTGTCCTCATCGAGGTTGACGATACCATTTAGCGTACGATTGGAAGAAGGTTCATAACAACAAACATAAGCGCGCCGAGCAAAGTCGTTTACTTCAAAGCCTATATTTCCGATTGCAGATCTCGGCTCCTCAAGCGTAATGGTTTCAAACCAGCTGCTTTCATCAAGTCCGGCATCCCGGTTAATGATGGTTGTTGCTCGGGAAATTTCCTTTGCCGTCAGCGGATCAAGCGGATGATGAAGTGTAGATCTGCTATTCATGAATCCATCATAGAGACTCGCGACGGATATCCGCAACATTTAGTTTTCCATAATACAGGTAATATGGAACAAAGAATCTATCAATTTACAGTAGAGATTTATAGCGACATAGGATTGAATGGCCGCTCCTGTGAATCCAGATCGTTGTGTAGAATAAAATTTATAAAATCGGTGTTTATGAAAAATCATTGGTGCACCCGGCAGAATTCGAATCTGCGACCTCTGCCTTCGGAGGGCAGCGCTCTATCCAGCTGAGCTACGGGTGCCTGCAACATTCAATAGCTGATGTTGTGATACTCTTCAATCGGCTCGAAGCGCCGCAGGACAAATAAATTTATGCGTCACTCAATCGGCGTTACTGAAGCAACATTTGGATAAAAGGCGATGTGATCCTTGATCGCAAGCGCTTCGTCAAATGGCTCTTGATAGCTCCATATCGCAT
Organism: Rhizobiaceae bacterium; assembly: GCA_051009575.1. GTDB lineage: Bacteria > Pseudomonadota > Alphaproteobacteria > Rhizobiales > Rhizobiaceae > JAALLB01. Next base: position 80,174 of record JBPCWL010000092.1, on the reverse strand, counting down.
TTTCATGAGTTTGGTCGCCATGAGCCAGATGATAATAACTCGCATGGCCCTTGAACGGACACCAGGTGCGATGGTCGCTTATGATCAACATCCCCTCGGGCAAGGTTTTCTTGGGCAGATAAAAAACGGCCGGATAAGATGCTTCTGCAAGTATTATTGCTTGATCTGTTTGCCCGATTTCGTTTCCATCAACGGAAACGCTAACCGCTCCCTCGAATGAAGCAAGAGTGATCGAATATCCGGGATGTGTAGAAAACCCCGGTGCTGGATTAGTCATCGTTGCCTCTCCTGAAGTTTTGTTTTAGTGAGCCTCATCCCAGTTATCTGCCGCCCGTGCATCAACTTTCAAGGGGACGGCCAGATCAAGCGCAGGCATTGCTGCATTCTCCATCACCTCGGCAATCACGGGAATGGTATTTTCTACCTCGTCGTTTGCAACTTCAAAAATCAGTTCATCATGAACCTGCAACAGCATTTTTGCGGATAGGTTTGCATCTTCCAGCACCGCGTCCATGCGTACCATTGCGCGGCGGATAATGTCGGCAGCTGAGCCTTGAATTGGTGCATTGATTGCAGCCCTTTCATTGAATGCCCGGATTTGCGGATTGGAAGCCTTGATATCGGGGTAATGTGCACGGCGCCCGAAAACAGTTTCTACATATCCATGTTCCCGGCAATAGCTTTTGGTTGCCTCCATGTAGTCTTTGATGCCCGGGAAGCGCTCAAAATAAGTCCTGATGTAGTCGGAGGCTTCAGAACGCGCGATGCCCAGTTGGTTAGCAAGACCAAAAGCGGAAATACCGTAAATGATTCCGAAGTTGATGGCTTTTGCTTTGCGGCGAACCATTGGATCCATACCTTCAATTGCCGTGTTAAACATTTCCGATGCCGTCATGGCATGGATATCAAGCCCGTCTGCGAAAGCCTGTTTCAGCTGGTCGATATCTGCGATATGGGCCAGCACTCTAAGCTCAATCTGGCTGTAGTCAGCTGAGACCAGTTTGTTGCCCTTCTCCGCGACAAAAGCGGTTCTGATTTTCCGCCCCTCTTCAGTGCGAATCGGGATGTTCTGAAGATTGGGGTCGGATGAAGAAAAGCGGCCGGTCGAGGTCGAAGCCATCGCATATGATGTGTGAATTCGTCCGGTTTTCTGATTGACGAATCCAGGAAGCGCATCGGTATAGGTAGACTTCAACTTGGAAAGCTGTCGCCAACCAACAATCTTGCGCGGCAGCTCATGGCCTTCCGCGGCGAGGTCTTCCAGAACCTGTGCCGAAGTCGAATATTGCCCGGTTGCCGTTTTCTTGGCCCCCGGCAGCCCCATTTTTCCGAACAGGATCTCCCCCAGTTGCTTGGGCGATCCAATATTGAAGTTTTCCCCGGCAAGGTCAAAAATTTCGGCTTCCAGGCCAGCTGCTGCCTGTGCAAGTTCTCCGGACAGGCGGGAGAGGATTTGGCGGTCAACGATGATGCCACGCTGTTCCATTTTGGCAACAACATCAATGAGCGGCCGTTCAAGCCTTTCGTAAACCGTCACCATGCCTTCTGCGATAAGGCGCGGTTTCAGGACCCGCCAAAGACGCAAGGTGACATCCGCATCCTCGGCTGCGTAACGGGTAGCTTTGTCAATGTCGACAAAATCGAAAGTAATCCGGGATTTCCCGGTGCCGGTAAGTTCCTTGAAGGAAATACAGTCATGGCCCAGATGGCGCTTTGCAAGGTCATCCATCCCGTGGCCGCCCCGGCCCGCATCAAGGACGTAAGACAGAAGCATTGTATCTTCTACCCCGGTCATTTCTACGCCGTGTTCCGCCAGGATCAGCCAGTCATATTTGAGGTTTTGTCCGATTTTCAGGATTGAAAGATCCTCAAGGACTGGCCTGAGAGCTTCCAGTGTCTTTTCCGTATTGAGTTGGTTTTCGACAGTCCCGCCACCCAGTAAATCTCCCTGACCCTCCTTGTGGGAAAGTGGAATGTAGCAGGCAATACCCGGCTCAGTCGCAAGTGAAATGCCGACAAGTTCAGCCTCCATTGGATCAAGGGAAGTTGTTTCGGTATCAATCGCAACAAGTCCTGCAGAACGAATGCGCTCAACCCATCCGGCGAGCACTTCTTCATTGCGAACACATTCATAACTGGAAGCATCAATCTTTTTGGCGAGGCCTTCCTGTGCACGCGCAACTACAAGGTCCTGGGGGGTCCTGCCATCGCCTCCAGCAGCGTTCATTGCGCCAGTTGATGCATCAAGGTCCGGACCGCGTGCACCATCATAGCCGTCAACCATCACTACATCGGCTTCGACCTCACCAGCATCAGTTTCTGTGACCTCAGCCACTTTCCTGGTTATCGTTGTAAATTCCATGGCCTTTAGAAACGAAATCAGTTTTGGGCCGTCAGGGTCCTCAAGGACAAGGGCATCAAGCGGCATATCAAGGGGGACGTCTTCTTTCAGGGTAACGAGCAATTTTGAAAGCCGGGCCTGATCTGCAAATTCCAGAAGGTTTTCGCGGCGTTTGTTCTGCTTGATCTCTTCAGCACGTTTCAGGAGAGTCTCAAGATCACCATACTCTTCGAGCAATTGCGCTGCCGTTTTGGGGCCGATTCCCGGGACACCGGGAATGTTGTCGGTTGAATCGCCGGCAAGAGATTGCAAATCAATCATTTTTTCAGGTCCGACGCCAAACTTTTCGTGGACCTCGTCTATACCGACACGGCGATCTTTCATCGTGTCATACATGATGACTTTTGGCCCGATAAGCTGCATCAGATCCTTGTCAGAGGAGATGATGGTGACATCGCCTCCGGCTTCCCGTGCCTGTTTGGCATAGGTAGCAATCAGGTCATCTGCTTCATACCCTTCCGTTTCGATACATGGCAGATTGAAAGCTCTGGTGGCTTCCCGGATTAAGGCAAACTGGGGACGAAGATCTTCCGGTGGTGCATCGCGGTTCGCCTTATATTCAGGAAAAATTTCATTACGAAATGTCTTCGAGGAATAATCAAAAATCACAGCAAAATGAGTTGGTACAACACCGACCGATGTATCCCGCGCATCTTGCACCAGTTTCCACAGCATGTTGCAAAAGCCGGAAACAGCACCCACCGGCAGTCCGTCCGATTTTCGTGTTAGTGGCGGTAACGCATGATAGGCACGAAAAATATAGGCAGAGCCGTCTACAAGAAACAGGTGGTCGCCGGGTTTCATATTGGCTTGCTCCGCCGCTGGTTTCGTTCAATGATGTTTTAGGCGTACTGTGAGTGTTTGGCCATAGGGAGGTACTGTGAGCGAACAAAAAAAGACATGTCTGGTAGTTGGCGCTGGAGATGCAACTGGTGGCGCCATTGCCCGGCGTTTTGCACGGGAAGGATACATTGTTGTACCTGTCCGGCGCGAGTTGTCGCATCTTGATGATTTGGTCAGGGAAATACGTGATGGCGGTGGTGAAGTCGTTCCGGTCGGGTGCGATGCGCGCCAGGAAGATCAGATAATTGAGCTGTTTGACAGGATTGAAAATGAGATTGCACCGCTGGAAGTGGCGGTGTTCAACATAGGTGCAAATGCCCGATTTCCATTCGAGGAAATCGAGGTTCGCAAGTTTACCAAAATCTGGGAACTTGCCTGTTTCGCGGGATTTTTGACTTGCCGGGAAGCAGCCCGTCGAATGGTTCCGCGCGGGAAAGGAAGTATCTTGGTAACGGGTGCATCGGCCAGTATGAAAGGCTATGCAGGAGGAGCAGCTTTTGCCAGCGCCAAATTTGCTCTTCGCGGCATGACGCAGGCAATGGCCCGAGAATTGTGGCCGAAGGGAATTCACATTGCACATATTGTCATTGATGGCGCGATCGATACCGAATTCATCAGGGAATTCTGGCCGCAGGCTTATGCCAAAAAGGATCAGGGCGGAATTCTTGATCCCGAACACATTGCAGAGAATTATTGGCGGATTCATTGCCAGCCGCGGGATGCCTGGACGCTGGAAATGGACTTGAAACCCTGGATGGAGACGTTTTGATGGGCAAAACCGTAGAATTTTTCTTCGATATCGTAAGCCCGGCAAGTTACCTCGCCTGGGTGCAAATCCCGAAGCTGGTCGAGGAAACCAGCGCAGAGGTGATATATCGCCCGGTTTTTCTGCCTGGTGTATTTGACAAGGCTGGAAGTTCCAGCCCCATTACCGTAGCCGCCAAGGGTAACTGGATGTTCGGGGATCTCCAGCGGCACGCACGGAAGTATGGCGTGGAATTCAATATGAACAGCCGGTTTCCATTAAGTTCGGTTTATGCAATGCGTGGATTGAACAACTACCGTGAAAAATCGGAAATATTGAAATTGGCCAACGGATTTTTTGATGCAATGTGGGTCCATGACCAAGACATCAACGATGTTGCTGTTGTAACTCAAGTCGTTTCCCGGGCAGGAATTGACCCCGCCGAGTATCAGGAAAAATTGTCAAATCCAGCCAATAAACAGGCTTTGGTGGATATAACTGAAGAAGCAGTGTCCCGGGGAATGTTTGGAGTTCCAACCTTTTTCGTTGATCAAAACATGCATTGGGGTCAGGATCGGATTGACTTCGTAAAAGAAGACCTGCTGGCGTGAATATGCACCTGTCTCACGCGAAATCTGCAACGCTGGTTATTTCAGCATTTGACAAGCAGTTGAATATCTTAGTCAGGGCAAAGTTCATCTGCGAGCAGTTTGAATTCATCACCCCGCGGAGATGAAACACGCCAAGCCAGACCAATTTTGCGGGAGGGATTGCCAGCCAGTTTTTTGAGTTTGATATTGGTGCCCTGTACAATGTTGTCTTCAATCGCCAACTTCGGCAGCAACGTAATTCCCATTCCATATGAGACCATCTGAACAAGGGTATAAAGGCTGGTTGATTCAAACGCTTTTCGTTTTGGACGGTTTTCTAGTGAACATGCTTCCAGTGCATGGCCACGAAGGCAATGCCCTTCTTCAAGCAAAAGAAGACGGTTTATGTCGAGATCCTTCTGGTTGATCATTCCCGCTTCTGCGATTTCGTCACCTTCAATGCAGGCAAGCTGAAACGGATCTTCGAACATGTGTTTTGTAACGAACCCTTCGGTATCATATGGCAAGGCGACTACCGCCGCATCGAGTTCACCATTTCTCAGAAGCTCGAGCACTTCGTCCGTCTGATCTTCTCGGAGATAAAGCTTAAGCTTCGGATATCGATTATGCAGCCTGGAAAGAACACGTGGCATGAGGTAGGGGCCGACTGTCGGAATAACCCCTAACCGCAAATCTCCTTCCAGCGGATTTCTGTTGGATGCAGCCAAATCCATTATGTCCTGGGAATCGCGTAATATAAGTTGCGCGCGATTTGCGATCTCCAGTCCCAATGATGTCATTTGGACTGATCGCTTGGTCCTTTCCGCCAAGGGTATGCCAAGCAAAGCTTCCAGATCTTTGATGCCCGAACTCAGCGTTGATGGCGTCACATTGCACAAATCAGCCGCTTTACTGAAATGGTTTTCCCTTGCCAGGCAAACTAGATACTCCAATTGTTTTCCAGTAGGAATGAGTCTCATTTATTATACCAATTTATTATCAATTTTTGTCGAATACAGTATTAAAAAAAAATCACTTCACAACCTATCGAGCTGTCGATAGGTTGTGACAAATCGCAAGATACTCTTGCAGTTATAGGCTCCGTAATAAGGCTTATTTGGGAACTGGGAGAAAATGTTCAAGCGTTAAGTTGGCACTTAATATAATTTGGTCTTGGCAAAATAGTCTCAATTATGAGTACACAAGAGAGTGGCAAAAATTTGAATTTCCAGCCGGGAGAAAGACGCATTCAAATCAGCCACGCACCGAAGTTCCGTGCTTGAGAATAAGAGAACACGGACAAAAGGGAAAATTCAGGATATTTTTCGCGATGTTTAATCCAGCTGCCATTACCGGATAGAATTATAATTATAAACTACCAGGATTTGCGGATTGGTATTGTTTGTACATGGGGCGACCAATCCGCATAGTAGCCGACCCTGCCATTTCGGCATGGTCGGCTGCACCACTTTCCAGACCCGAAGATGCCGGCTAGACCAAATTGGCCCGATTATTCATCCGTGAAATATACTTCAGGCTTGTAACTGACGGGGAAATTCACGGAACGGGCGATGAAGCAATATTTGTGAATCTCATTATGCAGGCTGATGGCCTTTTCGGGATCACTATCTGATGTGATGGCGATCTTTGGTTTGAGAACAGCTTCGACAAACTTTCCTTTGCCTGATGGCTCGCTTTCACCAATGCCGATCGGCATGTCTTCATAGGAAGTAACGGTAACGCCCGCCACAGAACACAAGTGCAAATACCAGAGCATATGGCATGAGGAGAGTGCTGCAATTAACATGTCTTCCGGATTGTATTTGGAGGGATCTCCACCAAGCATCGGATCATTTGAGCAATGAACCGTATCCTTGCCTTCAATAGCCATGTCCCATGTCCGGTCATAATCCTCGTAAGCAGATGTCCCGGTTCCTCGGTTGCCAGTCCAAACTACCCTGGAGGGAAAGTCATGTTTGATTGCCATTTCAGCCCAGTCCGCCTGTTTCAATTAGAAGTGAATTTTGATTGCGATTATTGTATATTGAAACCTTTTTTAGCAATGCTAAATTTGCTTTAGTTGCCCAAACGAACAACCGCTAGGAGCTCTCCCATGGAGGATCCGGCAAGTGATCCATATGCGTACGAAACCCTCATTCGCATTTGGACCTTGGGTTGAAGGAGGATAGACGCTTGGCTGACACATTTGGGAAACATCCTGACATGGCATTGAATCTTATTGATCTGGAGCGATATCCGATTGAAGACTTGGATCGCGGAAAGGGTGCTGAGTTTCTGAAATTCTGTCAGAATCAAATGGAATCATGCGGGTGGTGTAATTTTGATGGTTTCATTAAAGCTGACGCACTTGCAGCGCTAGTGGAAGAATCAAGCGAATTGCTGCCGACAGCGGAAACCCTGACAATCAGGCGAAACATCTATCAGGGAGAAATTGATCCCTTGGCGCCCCGGGATGATCCGCGCAGGAAAGAATATGTTCATATTGCCACTCAGCTGGCTGATGACCAAATCCCGGGTGAAACGCTTGTTAAACAACTCTACAATTCCGATTTGTTGACGGATTTCATCCGCCGGGTCCAGAAAAAGAAAACCCTTTACCGCTGTGCAGATGAGTTTCAGGCATTAAACATAATCGGCCTTGAGCCGAGCAGTTGGCATGCATGGCATTATGACACTACGGAGTGCACAGTAACATTGTTGTTGCAAGCCGCTGAGCGTGGCGGGGAATTCACTTTTATCCCGAACTCCAGAACAGATGAATCTGAAGATCGCGAAGCGGTTGGCCGACTGCTTGCCGGTGATATGTCCGACGCACAAACGTTCAGTCGTGGAGCAGGCGCATTTACATTATTTCGCGGTGGATACTCCCTTCATGGAGTAACAAAAGTTGAAGGCAAGTTACCCCGGATTACTGCAATCCTGACTTACAGCGAGGAGCCGGAAACCGTAATAAGCAATGATGTAAATATTCGAATTTACGGAAAAAGGGTTGAAGCGATTTTGGCATCGCGAAATGTTGCATAATCAAGTTTGTTTACCCTGTCCTCAGACCATGCCGGGTACTTCCGGAAACCGGAAACTAACCGCTTCCCTGTATTCGACAACCATGTCCCATGACCGGTCACAAAACTCATAAGCAGATGTCCGGCCCCCTGTTTCCTGCCAGATTTCCCAAGGGATAGGTCAGGGCTGAATACCATTTCAATCCACTTCACCGGCTTCACATCCAAGTGAATTTTCGTGACGATAATTGTGTATTGAATCTTTTTTTTCCAATGCCATATTTGCTTCAGTTGTTCACAAGAACAATGGCTGGAAAATCTTCCCCTGGATGATCCAGCAGGTGATCCGTATGCCCACCAGGATCATCTGATACTGACATGGACCGCTGTTGCCTCCCCTACCCGCCGACATAGCAACGGCGGTCCAGTCAGAAAATCCCGGAATTCATGTTGTTGAACGAACTAACGCATGTAATAGTCTGCGGGCAATTTTCCCGAATACTGGAGATGAAGATGGCCGGGCTAGAGGCGGTACTAGATTCAATTGACAACAATCTCGACCAGGCGGTTGAACGTCTGTTCTCCCTAATCAAGATAGAAAGTATTTCAACGGATCCCGAGTTTGCGGAAGAATGCCGCAAAGCAGGTAATTGGTTGGTGGCAGACCTCCTGACAATCGGTTTTGATGCAAAGCTGTGTGATACGCCAGGACACCCCATGGTAGTTGCCCATCATGACGGTCCGGAAGGCGCGCCGCATGTTTTGTTTTATGGCCATTACGATGTTCAACCGGTTGACCCCCTGGATCTTTGGGAGGAGCCGCCATTCGAGCCGCGTATCAAGAAAATGCCCAACGGATCAAAGCAGATGACCGGTCGGGGTACTTCTGATGACAAGGGTCAGTTGATGACATTTGTTGAAGCCTGCCGCGCTTGGAAGTCTGAAACCGGAAGCTTGCCGATCAAGGTCACGATTTTCTTTGAAGGAGAGGAGGAATCCGGGTCTCCTTCACTGGTGCCATTCCTGGAATCAAGCGTTGAGGAACTGAAGGCGGATTTTGCTCTGGTTTGCGATACCGGAATGTGGGACCGGGAGACGCCTGCGATTTCAACAGCGCTTAGAGGCCTGTTGGGCGAGGAGGTGACCATTCAGGCGGCTTCCCGTGATTTGCATTCTGGAATGTATGGGTCTGCGGCAGCGAATCCGATTCGGATTCTTGCCCGGGTACTGACCGGTCTACATGATGAAAACGGGCGCATTACGGTTCCAGGATTTTATGACGGTGTGCCTGAAACGCCGAAGGAAATAAAGGAAATGTGGGATGGACTGGGATTCAGTGAGGAGGCTTTCCTTGGTGAAATCGGACTTTCCGTTCCAGCGGGTGAAACTGACCGGTCTGTGCTGGAACAGGTATGGGCAAGGCCAACCTGCGAGATTAACGGGATCAATGGCGGTTATACCGGAGAAGGGTTCAAGACCGTGATCCCGGCAATTGCATCGGCCAAGGTTTCGTTTCGACTGGTTGGGACGCAGGATCCCATTAAAATCCGCAAAGCATTCCGAGAATATGTGCAAAATAGCATTCCCGCAGATTGCTCCGTCACTTTTGAAGATCATGGCGCAAGCCCTGCAGTTCACCTTGGTTACGAGATGCCGGCTATGAAGATGGCCGCCAAAGCTTTGAAGGAAGAATGGGGCAGGGAAACTGCATTGACCGCGATGGGCGGATCAATTCCGGTAGTTGGCGAATTCCAGGACATTCTGGGAATGCAATCTCTGCTGGTAGGATTTGCGCAGGATGATGACCGTATCCATTCGCCGAATGAAAAATATGAACTGAAAAGTTTTCACAAGGGAATGCGATCCTGGGCACGCATCATGCAAGCGCTAGCCGGATAGCTCCTATTCAGCAGCTTGAAGCGATGCTTTTGCGGCTCCAGCTCGTCCACTCTTGTCAATCCAGGCCCAATCAGGACGCTCGAACAGGAATTTGAACCACCCGGTAATACGGGTGAATTCGTAAAGTATTACCGGGCCGAGAACGCCTGTGATCAGCACGACCAATGCGGTCGTTCCCAAATCAAGCCAAGGTGCAAACCTGAACAGGATTTCCCGACTGATCACCATCGGCAGGAAAAATGCCAAATAAACGACAATCGAGTGGCTTCCAAGATAGCGAAGAAAACCCGCCATGCGGAAACGGGATAGAACAGCACAAACACAAACTACTGCAATTGCGCCAGCAGCACCCAAAGCCAGTGAGAAGAAAGGCAGGTGGCTGAGGTTTGCAGGGCCGTTGTTGACATTGTATTGGGCGAACTCAGAGAGGTAGGTCGGCAACGGTGTAAATGTGAAAAATCCATTGAAGATTGCCCAAATACCGAGGTAACCGAGTGCTTTCGGGGTATTTTCCCGGGCCCATGCAGCAAGCGAGAAAATTGGTTGCGCCAAAGCGTATCCCACGAAGAAGTAGACATAGCGTGCTGCAAATTCGTCTATCAGGAGATAGCCGGTGTGAACTGGCCAGATTTCCAGCAGCGCGGCGCCGGTCAGTACTAATGCCCAGTGGATCTTGGACAAAACCCGCGTCACCAAAAACATTACTGGCAACATGTATATGAACCACAACGTTCCGTATGGTTGCACCATCGCGACGGCAAACTTGCCAAGAATTTCAGATGGTCCTAGCCCTTCGGATATCCAGCCGATTGAACGGAAAGCAAATTGAATTGCAAGCCAGAGTACATAGAAATAGGCGAAGTGAACTACTTTACGGTCGAAATAGCGAAGCCAGGAACGGCCGATTACAAGCCCCAGAAACAAACCAGAAATCAAAAAGAAATCAGGCATCCGGAAAGGCTGAGCAAACGTAACGATAGTATTCATCCAGCCAACAGTTCCCTCGGCCACCAACCCTTTCTCAAAGGCATGTTTCTCAACACCGAGCGTGGAATGCATCATGACCACGAATACAATGCAAAATCCCTTGGCATAGTCGACCCAGTCCACACGCGCTTGCGATTTACGGTCATAATTGTTTGGATTCGAGTAGGAAACTGTCAATTGCGTCAGCCCTTTCCATGCTGAAAATGGTATCAGCCCAAGTTGAACAAACCACAGCTTGCCTAATTTCAAATTAAGAAATTCATTAAAGTTTTAATCAACAATTCGGGAGATCGGGATTTTGCAATTTTTTCCGATCTTTACGGCCCATTAAATAGCCTCATTTATTGTTCACTGGATATTAACCCTGCGCGACGTGAATGCGCTTTTTGAAGAAATTTCCAAGCACCAAAATGGGCAAAAAGAAAAACACCCGAATAGAGCCGACTTTTGAACCTGTTTCCCGGGCAAAACCGCGTTCAGGATTGCGAGTTGATGCGTCTGACCGGGCTGTTCCTTCTCCAAAAAGGAAATCAGTTAAGAAGGCAACCAAGTCAGGTTCCGCAAGACGCAAACAAGGCAAGAGAAAAACAAACCGGAATCGGAGTGGACGGTTCGGATTTTTTGGAAAGTTGTTTTACTGGTGTGTGGTGCTTGGCCTTTGGGCCGGGATTGGCGTTGCCGGTATTGTTGGCTATTACGCTGTAAAACTTCCACAATCCGCCAGTTGGACCGTTCCGGAAAGACCGCCTAACGCCCGCATTGTTTCTCTGGATGGCGAATTGGTTGCCAATCGGGGCGCTACAGGCGGTGCGGCAATGCGGCTCAATCAGATGTCGCCTTATATCCCGATGGCCGTGATCGCAATCGAGGACCATCGTTTTAAATCCCATTTTGGTTTTGATCCGATCGGATTTACACGGGCAATGATGAAAAACGTGATTGCCGGAAGGCTGGTGCAAGGCGGCTCAACCCTGACCCAGCAATTGGCAAAGAACCTTTTCCTTGAACCGGAAAGAACCCTGGAACGCAAAGTTCAGGAACTCATCCTCGCAATTTGGCTGGAAACCAAATACACCAAGGACGAAATTCTCGAGCTTTATCTCAATCGTGTGTATTTCGGTTCGGGGGCTTATGGTGTTGACGCTGCATCCAGGCGGTATTTTTCGAAATCTGCGCGCGATGTAAATCTGGCAGAGGCTGCCCTTTTGGCAGGTCTGTTGAAGGCGCCTTCAAAGCTGTCGCCTGCCCGCAATCCTGAATTGGCTGAAGCACGTGCACAAGTTGTTCTCGCATCCATGCGCCGGGCAAACTTCATCACAGATGGTGAAGCTGCAAAAGCACTGACCATGCAGGCAAAGAAGGCAAAACGCTTCTGGAGTGGTTCTGAACACTACGTGGCCGACCTTGTCATGAAACAGCTTCCCCGATTGATCGGGGAGTTTCGTGAGGATGTGGTCGTTGATACGACCATTGACATGGACATTCAGCGCAAGGCCGGTGATCTGATTGAAGAGACGCTAAAAAAGAATGGAAAATCGCGTGCAGTTAGCCAGGCAGCCCTCGTTTCCATGACCGGGGGCGGTGCGATTCGCGCGCTCGTTGGAGGGCGCGAATATGCTGAAAGCCAGTTCAATCGGGTCACGGATGCGAAGCGGCAACCAGGCTCCGCTTTCAAGCCTATAGTTTATTTGGCAGCACTCGAAGCAGGACGCAGCCCAGAATCGATCCGTCAGGATGCCCCAGTCAAGATAGGCAAATGGACACCTGTCAATTATGACCGCAAGTATCGGGGGCCTGTTTCTCTCGATACTGCACTTTCCAAATCCCTCAATACCATCGCAGCTCAACTGGTAATGGAAGTGCGGCCTCAAACTGTGGTCGAGACTGCTCACAGGCTTGGTGTTCAATCGGAACTGAAAGCCAATGCCTCAATTGCACTTGGAACTTCTGAAGTATCGCTGATGGAATTGACGGCCGCCTATGGACCATTGGCCAATGGGGGAAGGCTGGTAGAGCCATATTTGATCAGGCGTGTCAAAGATCTCGATGGCAATGTCCTCTACGAACGCGAAAGTTTTGATGCCCCTGTTGTAGTCCGCTCCAGGGAAGTCGGTATGATGAATGCCATGCTTTCAAATGTTATCCGCAAGGGGACGGGAAAAGCAGCATCACTTAAAAACCGGGCTGCTGCCGGGAAAACCGGAACCAGTCAGAATTCACGCGACGGGCTTTTCATTGGATATACTGCAGATTTGGTAACTGGTGTCTGGTACGGAAATGATGATGGGAGCCCGACCAAAAAAGTAACCGGTGGATCCTTGCCTGCGAAAACGTGGGGCCGGTTTATGGCATTTGCACACAATGACCTGCCGCTTGCTGCTTTGCCGGGGAATTATTCTCCGCAATTGGCAGCGGTTCCTGCGGCAAGACCATCTGCGGGTCTTGGGAGTTTGGGGCGGAATTCGGGTGGCACAGCTATCGCGAACCACGACAATTTGTCTGATACGCCACGACGCCGCACGCTATCGGAAGTTGACGGTGCAGTAAGGCCTTCGGGTAATGTTGGCGAACAGCGGAAAAAGCCGAGGACTATCCTCGACTTGCTGTTTGGAAGCTAAGACCCAGCCCGGGATTATTAATCAAGCGGAGGAATGCGCAACATCTGTCCGGGATAGATTTTGTCTGGGTCACTCAGCATGGGCTTATTGGCCTCAAAAATGACGGGATACTTTGATCCGTCTCCATATGCGCGTTTTGAGATCGCCCACAAAGTGTCACCCTTCTTGACCTCGTGAAAAACCGGCGCATCAACACCTGCTGCATTTTCATCAGCAATATTCACCTCGGCCGCTTCAACCTGCGAAACACCTAGCGTATTGCCAAGCGCCATTATGGCCTTTTCAAATATGGACTGATCAGCGACTTCACCTTTAATCACCGCCTTGTCGCCATCGATTTCGACCTGAACATTCTCGGTACCAAGACCATGACTGTCCAGCTCCATTTTCAAATCCTCAGCTGTTGGAGGCGTTTCTTCATCGCCGATACCAAGTTTTTTGCCTACAGATTTAACGAAATCAAAAATGCCCATAATTTTCCTCCTGAAGTTATTTCAGAGGAACATTTGCATCAATCTGCGGCCCATTCAAGGGAGAATTACGTAACGGTAGTTTTATCCCGGTTAACCTGCCAGAGGTGCAGCATTAATCACATCTGTAGCAACATGTTCCTCAAACTGTGCAAAGTTTGAGCTGAACATGTCAACGAGTTTACGCGCCTGAAGATCGTAGGCAGCCGGATCACTCCAGGTGGACCTTGGATCCAGAAAAGACTGCTCAACCCCTGGCACCTGTTCCGGTACCATGAAACCAAAATTTCCATCCCGACGAAACGGAGCATCATTTAGTGAACCGTCAAGGGCAGCCGAGAGCAAGGCACGTGTCGCTCCAATAGGCATGCGGGAGCCAACACCATATGCACCACCCGTCCAACCTGTGTTTACCAGCCAGCAATTAACACTATGACGGGCAATCAGATCACGCAGGAGATTTCCATAAACCGAAGGGTGCCGCGGCATGAACGGCGCCCCAAAACAGGTTGAGAAAGTTGCTTCCGGCTCACTGACACCTTTCTCGGTGCCAGCAACTTTAGCCGTATATCCGGAAAGAAAATGATACATCGCCTGGGCAGGTGTCAGTCTGGCAATTGGCGGAAGGATACCAAAGGCATCTGCAGTCAGCATGATAATGTTTTTGGGATGTGGCGCAGTTCCGGTTTCTGACGCATTCGGGATGAAGTCGATCGGATATGCGCAGCGTCCATTTTCTGTCAGGGATGCGTCATCAAAATCTGGCTTTCGATTTTCATCAAGAATCACATTTTCAAGAACGGTACCAAACCGTTGTGTAGTTGCGAAAATTTCTGGTTCGGTTTCCGGAGACAGCCGTATGGTCTTGGCGTAGCAACCCCCTTCAAAATTGTAGATGCCATCCAAATTCCAGCCGTGTTCATCGTCGCCGAGCAAGGTGCGCTCAGGATCAGCTGACAAGGTTGTTTTACCGGTTCCCGACAATCCGAAAAATACAGCACTATCACCGTTTTCGCTGTGATTGGCAGAACAATGCATAGGCATTATTCCGGCTTCCGGCAGAAGATAATTCAGATAGGAAAATACGGATTTCTTCATTTCGCCGGCGTAGGAAGTTCCTCCTATAAGAACCAGTTTGTTCTTGAAATCACATGCAATCACTGTGCCGCTGCGTGTTCCGTGCTTCTCTGGATCCGCTGTAAATTCCGGCAAGTTGACGATGGTGAATTCCGGTACAAATCCTTCAAGTGCCTTTTTTCCTGGGCGTATCAGCATGTTTCGGATAAAAAGGGCATGCCACGCTTTGTTTGCGAATACCCGAACGCTTAAACGCGATCCTGCATCGGCGCCGCCATATAAATCCTGAACAAAGAGCTCCTTGCCCTTGGCAAAAGCCATCATGTCGGCTTTTAGAGCTTCAAAATGTTCGGTCGACATCGATTTGTTGTTTCCCCACCAGATTGTGCCAGCGGTAACATCATCTTCAACGATGAACTTGTCCTGGGCAGACCTTCCCGTATGCGCACCGGTTTCAGCGCTCAACGCCCCCATATCTGTCAATCTGGTCTCGTTTCGCAAAAGAGAAGCTTCATAAAGTTCAGCCGGGAGCAAATTTGTATGGAGGGGACCAGCGTTGGAAATCCCGAGTTCTTTCAAATGATCATGAATATTCTTGACTGTGGACATGATTCCGGACTGCACTTTCCCTGGAGGCTTGTTGTTGTAGCAGGTGGGTAATTGGGGGTGTCTTAGCGGCTGCAGCGGAAAATTTCCACTTATATCTTCGTCGTATAT
This sequence comes from Rhizobiaceae bacterium, assembly GCA_051009575.1. Classification (GTDB taxonomy): domain Bacteria; phylum Pseudomonadota; class Alphaproteobacteria; order Rhizobiales; family Rhizobiaceae; genus JAALLB01. Next base: position 64,804 of record JBPCWL010000092.1, on the reverse strand, counting down.
GCCAGATTGGGGATGTATCTAAAAAAGTACAGATATTGTAATGGCTTGGCTAAATAGCCATATCATCGCAAATCAGATAAACTCGCGCCACAATTTGCCCAATATTTTGAAGCCAATGCTCTTCGAACATTTTGACTGGGAATATATCGGGAGAGATAAAGAATGCCAACGATAGCTTTGGTGGATGACGACCGTAACATCCTGACATCGGTTTCCATTGCGTTGGAGTCCGAGGGCTATAAGGTCGAGACCTACACGGACGGGACTTCTGCACTTGAAGGCTTGAATGCAAGACGTCCGGATTTAGCAATTTTTGATATCAAGATGCCCCGGATGGATGGCATGGAGCTGTTGCGCAGACTTCGCCAGACCTCTGATGTTCCAGTAATTTTTCTGACATCGAAAGACGAGGAAATTGATGAATTGTTTGGCCTCAAAATGGGGGCAGACGATTTTATCAAGAAACCTTTTTCACAACGTCTTTTAGTTGAACGCGTGAAAGCGGTTCTGCGGCGCGCTGCCGCGAGCCCGGACACCGGTTCGAGAAATGGCGAAGTAGCTGCAAACACCTTGGAACGCGGCCAGCTTGTCATGGACAAAGAGCGTCACACCTGCACGTGGAACGGCAAGCCGGTGACATTGACGGTTACTGAATTCCTCATCCTCTATGCGCTTGCTCAACGTCCCGGTGTCGTAAAAAGCAGGGATTCATTGATGGATGCAGCCTATGATGACCAGGTATATGTGGACGATCGAACTATTGACAGCCACATCAAGCGATTGCGGAAAAAATTCAAGGTCGAGGATAACGCCTTCGACATGATCGAAACCCTGTACGGAGTAGGGTACAGGTTCCGGGAATACTGAGCAAAAAGCAGCGTCACAGATAACTTTTTGTGATACTGACAGGATATGGAACTGGAAGTCGGAAAGTCGGAGTTGAATTCTCCCGAGCACGGTAGCTCCGTGATCGAGGAAAGTAGTGAGTCTGCCGAAAAGATCTCGCAAGCAACACCACCGACACCTGTAAAACCGGATGGGAATTCTCGAATTCCGGAAAAATCCCGAGAACCAGCCAAGCCGAATTTTGTGCCTGGGAAAAAAAGGAAGGGCATTTTATCCCGCAGCTTCAAGGCGGTAAGGGATAATCTCTTCTCATCTCTCACGAGAAGAATTGTGATTTTGAATATGGTAGGCCTAGCTATCCTGCTGGGCACTATTCTTTACATGAATCAGTTCCGGGAGGGATTGATTGATGCAAAAATCGAAAGCCTGCTTACTCAGGGCAGAATTATCGCCGGTGCAATTGCCGGTTCTGCCACAGCAAGCCCGGATGCAATCACAATAGACCCGGAAAAACTACTTGAACTGAAAGCAGGGGAGAGCTTGCAGCCCCGCCTCGATCCGCTCGACAATCTGCGCTATCCAATCAATCCGGAACAGGTTGCACCGGTCCTGCGGGCATTGATAAAGCCAACTCTCACACGAGCCAGAATTTATGATCCCGATGGGGTATTAGTGCTGGATTCCCGGTTTTTATATTCAGGCGGTCAAATTCAGTCTTTTGACCTACCCCCTGTTGGTGGCGAGGAGCCCGAAATCGGATGGATTGAATTTATTGGCAATACGCTAAATCGACTGCTGCGCCAGGACAATTTGCCAATTTACAAGGATATTGAAGGCCCGGGCACGCAATATCCAGAGGTCCAATCTGCCCTTACAGGCGCACCAAGGCCGATAGTCCGCTTGACAGAAAAGGGAAAGCTGACGGTTTCTGTGGCCGTTCCCATCCAGAGGTTTCGGGCAGTCCTTGGAGTTCTGCTTCTGTCAACGGAAGGTGATGATATTGACAGGATTGTACGCGAAGAACGCATCGCGATTTTGAGGATTTTTCTTGTTGCAGCAATCGTTTTGCTGGTCCTTTCAGCGTTGCTTGCCAGTACGATTGCCAGCCCGTTGCGTCGTCTGTCCGAAAGTGCAGTGCGGGTAAAACGCGGAGTGAAGTCGAGGGTGGAAATTCCTGACTATTCGCACCGTGGGGATGAAATAGGAGACCTTTCCTCGTCGATCGGCGACATGACCAATGCGTTGTACCAGCGCATCGAGGCAATTGAGCGGTTTGCGGCGGATGTAAGCCACGAGTTGAAAAACCCTCTGACTTCCTTGAGAAGTGCGGTTGAAACCCTGCCGCTTGCAAAAACCGAACAGTCGCGGGAGCGTCTGCTCGAGGTGATACAACATGACGTAAAACGTCTGGACCGTTTGATTACCGATATTTCTGATGCTTCCCGACTCGATGCGGATCTTGTACGCGACCAGATCGAGCGGGTGGACTTTGCGAAACTTCTTGAGAATGTCGTCGATGCAAGCCTGCAGATGGCAAGAACGAAAAAGCAGGTCAATATTTCATTGCGTAAAGAAGGAAAAGAGGGTCAGAAGTCCGGGTACTTTGTCCTGGGTCATGAAACCCGGTTGGGCCAGGTGATCAATAACCTTCTGGATAATGCAATTTCCTTTGCACCAGAAACCGGAGGCCAGATTACAGTCATCCTTACCCGAAACAGCAAATCGATAGGATTTGTTGTTGAAGACAATGGTCCCGGGGTTCAGGCAGAAAATTTGGACCGCGTCTTTGAGCGCTTTTACACTGATCGTGTGGAGCACGGTGGATTTGGCCAGAACTCGGGCCTGGGTCTTTCAATTAGCAGGCAGATTATTGAGGCACATGGCGGTTCCATAAGGGTCAGGAATCGCGAAGATGGTGTTACCGGTGCACGCTTTATTGTTACCCTTCCGGCAGACACATCACGAAGATGAAGAAAAACCATCATTGCAATGTGCTGACAGTTTCAGGTTGCGGTATACTGATTGAAGGTCCTTCCGGTTCCGGAAAATCGTCCCTGACATTTGGCTTGCTGGAAAAATCGTCAAAGGCAGAACTGGAAAATGCTTTTGTATGTGATGATCAGGCTATGCTTGTTAATGAGAGCGGAACTCTAATCGCTTCCGCACCTGTTATGACCGGTGGGAAAATCGAGTTGCGGGGGTATGGGATCATTGACCATCCGCACCTCGAATCCTGCAGCATTTCCCTGGTTGCCAGGATGGTTGGGGAAGGGCAGGTTCCGCGAATGCCTCACTTGGAATCCACGGAATTGTTCGGAGTTGAACTTCCATTGATCAAGATACCGATGCGTCACGAGCAAGCATCCGTGCGGATTGTGTTTGCCTGGTTGAAAGACAATGGCTATCTGGATTAAACCTTGAACTTTTGGATTTTGATGTCTTGATACTTTCACGCCTTATATTATGGGGAATTGCATGATTGGAATAGTAATCGTCACGCACGGTCGGCTGGCTTTGGAGTTCCGAAAAGCTCTGGAACACGTTGTGGGGCCACAGGAAAACTTTGCTACAGTTTGTATGGAAGTTGACGATGACATAGAAGCCAAGCGTGATGAGATTGCGAAGGCGGTAAACAGCGTTGACAGCGGTGCCGGTGTAATCATTCTTACGGACCTTTTCGGTGGCACACCAAGTAACATGGCGATTTCACTCATGAATGACAGCAACATCGAGGTTATTGCCGGCACCAATCTTCCGCTGCTTGTAAAAATAGCAAGCGCGAGGAGTAATGGGTCGTTGATTGAAGTTGCGGAAATCGCCCAGGAAGTGGGCAGGAAATATATTCACGTTGCCAGTAAGCTCCTTGAGGGTCGGGAATAATTTTTGTCACCCAGTCAGACACAAATCTTCAAAATGCCCAACAAACGTGGCCTACACGCACGTGCATCTGCGAAGTTTGTAGAGTGTGTGGAAAAATTTGATGCGAAAGTAACCGTCAGCAAGGACGGTCATGTGGTTGGAGGTACATCCATCATGGGACTGATGATGTTGGCTGCAAATCAGGGAAGCTCCATTCATGTTTCAGTTACAGGTCCCCAAGCCGAGGCAACTCTGAATGCACTTAAGGAATTGATTAATAGCCGCTTTGGTGAGACAGAATAGTTTTGATCCGGATATAAAGAAATCTTTATATCGTTGTTGCCTGGTGGTTTTTTTCCTGCTAAGGCAGCCGCAAACAACAGTACCCGGATCGATGCGCCGGAAAGATAATCCAAAAAGGAAATCCAATGTCTGCAGCGAATGACTATATCGTAAAGGATATCGCTTTGGCCGAATTCGGTCGCAAGGAACTCGATATTGCTGAAACCGAAATGCCAGGCTTGATGGCTTGCCGTGAAGAATTTGGCACCTCAAAACCCCTCAAAGGCGCTAAAATTGCTGGCTCATTGCACATGACCATCCAGACCGGAGTGTTGATTGAAACACTGGTGGCACTGGGAGCTGACGTTCGCTGGGCTTCTTGTAACATTTATTCAACGCAGGATCATGCCGCCGCGGCTATTGCGACTACCGGAGTACCGGTATTTGCCACCAAGGGCGAAACGCTTGAAGAATACTGGGATTATGCAGACCGGATATTCCATTTTTCCCCTCAGGACGGAGAAGACCTCGGCACCTGCAACATGATACTGGATGATGGTGGTGATGCAACCATGTACATCCTGATCGGTGCCAGAGTAGAGAACGGTGAAACTGACCTTATAGAAACGCCAGGTTCTGAGGAGGAAGAATTCCTGTTTGCGCAAATCAGGAAACGCCTCGCCGCTTCACCTGGCTGGTTCACTCGGCAACGGGATGCCATCAAGGGTGTATCGGAGGAAACTACAACTGGTGTCCACCGTCTTTATCAGCTGGTCGAGAAGGGGTTGCTTCCTTTTCCCGCTATCAATGTCAACGATTCGGTGACCAAGTCCAAGTTTGACAACAAGTATGGCTGTAAAGAATCCCTCGTCGACGGAATCCGTCGAGCCACTGATACAATGATGGCTGGAAAGACCGCAGTGGTTTGTGGTTACGGCGATGTCGGCAAAGGTTCAGCAGCATCACTTCGTGGAGCAGGTGCCAGGGTAAAAGTGACTGAAATAGATCCGATTTGTGCACTTCAGGCTGCAATGGACGGCTTTGAGGTGACGACATTGGAAGATGCCGTATCAGAAGCAGACATCTTCATCACAACCACCGGCAACAAGGATATTATCCGCATCGAACACATGCGTGAGATGAAGGATATGGCAATCGTCGGCAATATCGGACATTTTGACAACGAAATTCAGGTGGCAAATCTGAAAAACCTGAAAATGACCAACATCAAGGATCAGGTGGACATGTATGAAATGCCTTCCGGTAATCGGATGATCCTGCTGTCACAGGGACGATTGCTCAATCTCGGCAATGCAACCGGCCATCCTTCTTTCGTCATGTCTGCTTCTTTCACAAATCAGGTGCTCGCGCAGATCGAACTTTGGACCAAGGGAGATCAGTATGAAAACGATGTATTTATTCTTCCAAAACATCTCGATGAGAAAGTAGCGCGACTCCATCTTGCAAAAATTGGCGCGAATTTGACTGAACTTTCTGAAGAGCAAGCAGATTATATCGGTGTAAAGGCTCAAGGCCCTTACAAGCCTGAACACTACAGGTATTGATTTAGCGAGTCTTCTCCACAACATATTGTAGTCGCCGGCTTGACTTTGCCGGCGGCATTTTTTTTGCGTGAAAGGCTTCCTGCCGATTCGCGAATTGGTTATTGTATTGAGAATCAATACCTTCCGCGAATCAGTTGATTTGACAAGGAAGGAAATGCGGCAGGGCAGTCTGGGGAATCATGCGGTGAGAGGACCATGGACATGCCAGGGGAATATCCTGACAGCAGTGCGGATACCAAAACTGGTGCCTGCACAACTAAGTATGCCATGAATTGGCATTCCTGTTGTGGTGCGGGCATTTTCACGTTCGCAGGGACCGGAATCCGGAACATTTTCCGAAGCAGGCTCGCCCTGCTCAGTGGCATTTTGATTTTGTCAGGCAATCAGGGCGCCGCTGCTAATGAGTCTGACATCCCTTCCGGTGGCAATGCTTTTGTGCAGCGGTTTCTCGGATCACTGGAATCAATTGACATCCTGATGTTGGCGATTTTCGGTGGAGCGATGAGTTTTGCATTGCTCTCGTCATCCTGGCTTATTCGTGAGCGGGCCAAAATGGTCTCGACAAATCGGCAATTGAAAAAATCCCTTGCAGATCTTCGGGCATCAAATGATCGCAATGAAGCCCTCGTAAGCACCGCAGACCAGAGAATTGTCGTTTGGAATGGTACAGAAGACCACGCCAAGATATTGGGAAGTCTTCCCGGTTCTACAGGCGCTCCAGATGACGAAAAGCAGTTTGCAAGGTTTGACCGGTGGTTGCATCCGGATTTTGTCCATGCATTTGAAAATCATATCCGGGAATTGCGAATCAACGCTGTCGGATTTGAAACTGCCTTGAAGTCAAAAGGTGGTGGGATTCTGGAGGTCAACGGCGGCACTTCAGGAAGTTATGCTTATGTCCGGTTCAGGGATTTGAAAGGTATCCGTGAAGAAAAGGCGCAAATAGAAGCCGAATTTGAAAGCCTCAACGCCAGTTTCGCCAAAATTGAATCACTGCTTGCAAAATTGCCGATGCCTGTGTGGTTAAAAGATCAGTTTGGAAAGCTGATTTGGGTAAACCAATCCTATGCTGATTCTCTTGAATCGGATGATCCAAAAGAAGTCGTATCTACAAATATCGATCTGTTTGATTCAGAGCAGCGCGAAAATATGCAGGCCAATCTCAAGGCCGATCATTTGTACGAGGCTTTGCTGCCCGCCACAGTAGCAGGAGACCGAAAGAAACTGCAAATTTTCAATGTCGGTGCCGAAAACGGCAGTGCCGGAATGGCCATCGATAAAAGTGATGTTGAAGATATTCGGCGGATGTTGAAGGAAACCAACGAGAATCATTCCAGAATGCTTGATCAACTGGCAACCGCAGTGGCCATATTTGATAAATCGCACAAGCTGGTATTCCACAACAACGGATTTCAACAGCTTTGGAAGTTGGATCCGGTGTTTCTAGATGGCAATCCGAGTAATGAGGAAATTCTTGATGCCATGCGCGACGGAAAAATGTTGCCCGAGCATCCCGACTGGCGCAAATGGCGTGATGGTCAACTGAAGGTTTACACCGCCATTGAACCAACAGAGGAATGGTGGCATCTCCTAGATGGACAAACCATTCGGGTTGTCGCATCGCCAAGGAACCAGGGAGGCAGCGCTTGGATATTCGAGAATGTGACAGAGCGACTGGCACTGGAAAGCAATTACAATGCTCTCATGAGAGTGCAGGGTGAAACACTGGACCACCTGAATGAGGCAGTGGCTGTATTTGGATCAAACGGTCAGCTCAGACTGTTTAATCCGGCACTCGAAGAATTGTGGAGCGGTGCGGACATCAAGGTTCAGGAAGGTATTCACATCACCAATGTGATTGAGGCCTGGACTGAAACCAGCCGAAACGCAGAGGATCTTGAACAAATCCTGGGTACCGTTACCGGATTTGATGATGCCCGGGAAACAGTGGGTGGGCGTATGGAGCTAACCGACGGCCGCTCAATCCAGTACTCGGTTGTACCTTTGCCTGAGGGGCAATCCATGCTGACTCTGGTTGATGTAACAGCCAATGTGAATTTCGAACGGGCATTGAAGGAGCGAGCAGAAGCCCTTGAAGCGTCTGATCTTCTGAAAAGCAAATTTATCCAGCACGTCTCCTATGAATTGCGAGCACCTTTGACCAGCATTTCAGGGTTTGGAGAAATGTTGACGGACAAAGAACTTGGCAAATTGAATGCCAAGCAAGGGGAATACCTGTCGCATATTAATGAGTCCGCATTGGAATTGCGGGCGATCGTTGATGACATTCTGGATCTGGCATCAATTGACGCTGGCACGATGACGCTGGATTACGAACAGGTCGATCTGGACAAGGTCATGAAAACTGCATTTGAAGAACTGGCAGATGACATGAAGGAAAAGAGCCTCCGCGCGGTAGTTGATATTGCCGAGGTTAGCGAGATAATTGTTGCCGACGGCGGCCGGATATTACAGATCATCAGTAATCTCCTGTCAAATGCCATTAATTTCTCGCCTGATGGCGGGCAAATAACCGTTTTGGCAAATTGCCCAGGCGAGAATCACGAAATCCGTGTCATTGATGAAGGTCCAGGTATCGGAGATTCAGAATTGCAGGTCATTTTTGACCGGTTTGAGACGCGGGCACCTGATGGAAGCAAACGTGGTACCGGACTCGGTTTGTCGATCGTACGGAGCCTGGTGGAACTTCATGGTGGATCCGTGGATGTCGACCGGAAAAATGAAAATGGCGCCTGTTTTGTCTGCAGAATTCCGGTCAGTCCGCCAGAGCAGCTCCCTCAACCGGGCGACCCGTTCAAGGATGTGGCAAGTGCAGCTTGATCCACACAGGTAAGACTGGTTTGAAAGAGATAATCCACAGATCGACCTGCGAAGCGGACACCTTGCGGTTGGGTGCCGATATTTCCCTTTTGTTAATGCCAGGTGACTGCCTTGCGCTTTCGGGTGACCTTGGTGCGGGAAAATCTGTCTTTGCACGGGGCTTGATCAGGCAATTGCTTCAAAATCAAGAAGAAGATATTGCAAGCCCCACTTACACAATCTGCAATGTGTACGATACGACACCGCGCATTGCACACATAGATTTGTATCGATTTGCTGGCCGCGAAGAATTAGACGAACTGGACATTGATGAAATCCTGGAGACAGGTTGTGCTCTGATTGAGTGGCCCGAGCGGGGATTTGAGCAGCTTCCGGAAAATTTTGTCCATGTGGTAATATCAGAAGCTGGAGACAGGGAAAGGAAGTTGCGTTTTTCTGGCAATGAAAGTTTCCTGTGCCGGATTAACCGTACTTTGAGAATTCGGGACTTCCTGAATGCCAATGGTTATCCCGGAGTGCAAAGGAGGCATCTTGAAGGAGACGCTTCAGCCCGGCGTTATGAGAGGATCGTAGCGGATAATGATCTCGAATGGCTCCTGATGGATGCTCCCGAAATGCCCGATGGACCGCCCGTTCGTGATGGAAAACCGTATAGTCAAATCGCACATCTCGCTGAGAATGTTTCGGCATTTGTGGCAATTGCCAAAATACTGCGCGACAAACATATGTCTGCACCGGAAATTCCAGGAATGGATTTGGATGCCGGGCTGCTATTGGTTGAAAATCTGGGTGACGGCAAGATAATTGACCAAAACCGAATTCCGGTTGAGGGAAGATACCTGGCATCTGTCGAATTCCTGGCCAACTTGCATACCCACGATTTCCCACCGTCAGTACCTATTTCTGAGGGAATAAAATACGTAATTCCCGCGTATGACAACGATGCCCTGTCTATTGAGACGGAACTGCTCATTGACTGGTATATCCCTGAAATCATTGACCAACCCTTGGAGCCTCAGAAATTAAGAGAATTTTTTCAAATCTGGAATGATCTGTTTTCAGAGCTCAAAGCCCAGGAAAAAACGTTGGTATTAAGAGACTTTCATTCACCCAACATCATTTGGCGTGGTGATAAAGCAGGCGTGGATCGAATTGGTGTAATTGATTTTCAGGATGCTGTTATCGGGCCAATTGCATATGATGTGGCCTCTCTCGCACAGGATGCACGGGTGGACGTGTCTGAGGTGTTGGAAAAAAAACTGGTGGAAACCTATCTGGAACTGCGGCTAGTGGGTAATCCGCATTTTGATAAGGAAAAATTTAAGGCCGGATATGCCATCATGGCAGCCCAGCGCGCCACAAAAATACTCGGAATATTTTGTAGACTGAACAAAAGAGATGGAAAACCGCAATATCTGGCACATATTCCCAGAATTTCGGATTACCTGCAAAGGTCGCTCAGGCATCCGGTCCTGGAGCGATACAGGAATTGGCTTAACACTGTAATCGAATTGTAACAGTTCTGATGCACAAGTTTTGCAGCACTTAACGAATCAATACTGCCGAAAGCATTTGGGCAATTCGATATGGAGAATGAAATGACGGGTAATAGGGTGGTTCTTGAACTCCCGAAACAAAAAATGCCGCAAAAGGCAATGATTCTGGCTGCGGGGTTGGGCAGGCGAATGCGCCCCATAACCGACAACATGCCCAAACCACTAATCAAGGTGTGCGGCAAACCTTTGCTGGACCATGGTCTTGATGCCCTTGAAAATGCAGGCGTCTCCAATGTCGTGGTAAATGTTCACCACCATGCTGAACAGATCGTGGATCATATTGAAAAACGCAAGGGCATGCACATCAAAGTATCTGATGAAACCGATCAACTGCTTGATTCCGCAGGCGGTATTGTAAAAGCTCTTCCGTATTTGGGAAGCGATCCATTCTTTGTTCTGAACGCTGATTCTTTCTGGATTGAAGGTTTTAAACCCAATCTGGTCCGCATGGCGGAACAGTGGGATGACAAGAAAATGGATATGCTTTTGCTGCTGGCAGGAATGTGTTCAGCGGTGGGGTTTGGTTCTAAGGGTGATTTCACCATGGACCCGGATGGCAAACTGGAACGGCGTGGAGAGTTAAAAGTCGCACCATTTGCTTATGCAGGAGCAGCAATTGTTACCCCGAAGGTTTTTGAAAACGCACCTGAAGGCCCTTCTTCACTAAACCGTCAGTTTGATCAGGCTCTTGAAAAGAGCCGTCTCTTCGGGTTACGCCTTGAAGGTCTCTGGCTGCATGTGGGAACTCCTGATGCAATACGCCAGGCGGAGGAAGCAATCGCCAGAAGTGCAGCATGATGCTGCTGTAAGTACTGGGCCGCTTCCAAAGGAGTTTTGGAAATCAGGACGGTCTCAAAATCCCAGAATATTACAGGCCAGTCAGGTGCTTCTAAACCTACAAGGATTTTTTCGATCCCCACTGGTTGCGATTTCCTGAAAGTATTTGTGGAAAGTCTTGAACATGGCCGGATTATCCCGGGCTTTGTTCCTTCAGAAGATCCGATGTTGCTTTCAACTGCAACCATTTACGTGCCAAATCGCAGAACCGGTCGAGCGTTAAGTGCCGCTTTTCTGGCCTCGGGAAAAACAAAGGCAAGGCTGTTACCAAGAATCCGGACGTTGGGTGATATTGACGAGGATGGTCCATTTCTGGAGCCTGAAGCAGCTGATCTTGAACAGTCGGTCCGAACTGTCGAGGGTCTGGAAAGAAAGCTTGAGCTCACAAGCCTGATTCAACATTGGGTGGGTGCCCTTTCTACCGAAACCCGCAGGCTTTATGGGGATGAAGATATATTCATTCCATCATCCCAGGCAGATGCGGTGCGGTTGGCAGATGACTTGTGCCGGTTGCTTGACCAGATCACTCAGGAAGAAATCAGCTGGAACCGGATACAGGAAATAGTTCCGCAGGAGCATGCGGAATGGTGGAGCATAACCAGCACGTTTCTTCAAATCATCATGGAACACTGGCCTCACATGCTTGATTCACAAGGATTGATGGATCCGGCACAAAGAAATCGTTATTTGATTGATAAACGCATTGAAAGATACCGCAAGTCCGGTTCAACAGGCCCGGTTATTGTTGCCGGTTCAACAGGATCCGTTCCCTCAACCCAGAGATTCCAGCAGGTAATTTCCGGCATTGAAAATGGCGCGGTTGTTTTACCCGGCCTGGATATGAAAATGCCGGAGGTTGAATGGAGGGAATTTCAAAGAGCTTCAGAAGATTCCCAAGGCATTCTGGAAGGCCATCCGCAATTCGGTCTCGCTCAACTACTAGTAAAAATTGGTGTGGATCGATCCGCGGTACCCGAACTTTCAAATCCGACTTCGACAACAAACCTTCGGAATCAGGTCGTCTCCAAATCCATGTCCTTACCGGAATATTCAGCAACCTGGAAGGAGGAAATCGAAGAGCTGGATCCTGATGACGTTACGCTTGCATTCAGCACAGTAACGATGATCGAGGCTGCCAATGAAAGACAGGAAGCGACTGCGATTGCGATTGCGTTACGCGAAGTTCTCGAAGAGTCGGACATGACAGCAGCCTTGGTTACACCTGACAGAAATCTTGCCAGAAGAGTCGCGATCGAGCTCAACCGTTTTGACATAACGGTTGATGATTCGGCCGGACTTCCTTTGAAAAGCACATCTGCCGGTCTTTTTGTGAGGCTGGTTATCCGGTTTTGGTTTGGAACAATCACCAAATCGGAGTTTTCAGAATTGATGAAATCTCCGTTTTTGTTGGCCGGGTTAGATAAAACCGATGCAAGGAATTTTGGTGAGCGTATCGAGATATTAGCACTGCGCGGAACAATTGGAATGCCGGAATGCTGCAAGGTGAGGGCATTTCTGGAGGTAAATGGAAAGCAGTTGGATGAATTCCAAAGTAATGAAGATCCCAGCAATGAGGCGTATGAAAATGAACGCCAGGAAATCCTCGACAGAGCTGACGAACTGGACAGGATTTTTGCTTCGGCCAATATCCTTACAACATCCGGCAACCCGAAATCACTTTCAGAATATGTTTTTGAACTATCCAAAATTCTGGCGGAGATTGCCCGAGACAGTGATGGAAATTCAACACTCGAATGTGCGTCAGGCAATCGGGAAATAAACAAATTATTTGAAGAAATTGTAGGAACGAATGCCGGCGGCTTCGAAGTATCGCCTGATGATTTCCCTTCCGTGTTTGATGCCTTGTTGAACCCATTGACTGTACGCAAACATGAAGCAACTCACCCTCGCCTACATATTTATGGTCCGTTGGAAATTCGGTTACTTGAGCATGACCGGATCATCATGGCAGGACTGAATGAAGGCATCTGGCCACCAGCCACTCGCAATGACGCATTTTTGAACCGGACAATGCGACAACAACTAGGCATGGCCTCGCCCGAACGTCGGATCGGACTGGCAGCCCATGATTTTCAGCAAATACTGGGAAAAAAAGAAGTATTCCTTTCACGGGCAGGTCGTGTCGACAAGGCACCGACGATAGCATCTCGCTGGCTACAACGTTTAATGGCCATTCTCGGCGAAGAGCAGATGAAAGTCGTTCGCAGTCGAGGAGAACGATATCTCAGGTTTGCAATGGAGCTGGATAACAGCCGCAGAAAAACAGGCCGGCAATCAAGGCCCGCACCAAAGCCACCGCTTTCATTTCGCCCTTCAAGTTTACCGGTGACAGACATCGAAACATGGATACGCGACCCTTATGCCCTGTATGCTAAACGGATTTTGAAACTTCGGCCGCTTGCGCCTTTGGAGAGGGATGCGGATCCACTGTTGAGGGGAACCCTTTATCATTCAATTTTGGAAGAATACGTATCGGAGAGTTCATTCGGCTTGCCGCGCGGCAACCGGCTGGAAATTCTTCTGGATATTGCACACCGCAAGATTGCAGATCAAAAACTTGATGCCGATATTGAACTGCTTTGGCGCTATAGGTTCGATGAAATCGCCAAACAGTATGTTTGTTGGGAAGAAACCTATTCAGGTGAATACGCGGTTCGAAAAATTTTTAAGGAGATCGATGGGCAAATACACCTGAGTAACAATACATTCCGGCTTTACGCTCGCGCAGATCGTATAGACATTCTGGATGATGGGCGGGTTGTCGTGCTCGACTACAAAACGGGCTCTTCTCCTTCTCTCAAGCAGGCCAGATCCCTTTCCCCCCAAATGGCACTCGAAGGCTTGATAGCTGTAGAAGGCGGGTTCAGTGACATATCCCGTGCTGAGTTGGCTGATCTCGCATTTATCCGGCTTGTACAGGGCAGCCGATTCGGCTTGCAGAGTATCGCGGATGAGAAAAATCCCGTCACTGATGTGGTTGAGAGTGCACAGGAAAATCTCGAAAAACTGATCATTACATTCCAGAATGAGGAAATGGGTTATGTTTCCCGCCGTGCTCCGTTCAGGGAAGGTGAAGTTTCAGGCGATTACGATCATCTCGCACGGACCCGTGAATGGTCCTTCGGAGAAGATGGGGATGCGGATGAGTGAAACCCTCAAGGTTCCAGATCACGTTCTCCAGGAGCAATATGCATCTTCTGACCCGTCCGTTTCCGCCTGGGTTGCTGCTAATGCTGGATCTGGCAAGACCCATGTCCTCACCCAGCGGGTTATCCGGTTAATGCTGGCAGGGAACGCACCTGACCGGATCCTTTGCCTGACTTTCACAAAAGCGGCTGCAGCCAACATGAAAACCCGTGTGTTCGACACATTGGCTGACTGGACCATGATGGAAGATGACATGCTTGATGAAGCGATCCGGAAATCATCCGGTCAAGCTGTTACTCCCGAAATACGAAACAGGGCGCGACGTTTGTTTGCGAGAGCGCTGGATACACCAGGCGGATTGAAAATCCAGACGATCCACGCTTTTTGCGAAGGGCTCCTGCATCAGTTTCCGCTCGAAGCCAATGTTCCCGGACATTTCGAGACCCTGCAGGAAATGGGACAGGCTGCCCTGCTTGCTGAAGCGAGGGCCCAGGTACTTGGCGGTCATGTCCGGTCGCAATCAGTTATGCATCACTTCCAAATGCTGGTGAGTGCAGCGAGTCAGGACGCAATTGAAGACGGCGTTGCCGCCCTTGTCAGGAACCGGGCATCCTTCCTGAATTGGATAAATGTCGGAATAGAAGATGCGATTCTACCACTTTATCAGGCGCTGGATGTGGACCCTACAGACACACCGAATAGTTTGATGGAGGATTGTCTCGAAAATCTGCCGGTACCAGAAGTGGAATTGCAAACTATCTGCCGGGTTGCTGGCGAAAGCGAAAAACCAACAGACAGAAATGTTCATGAACGGCTTGTCCAGTTCTCTGAAAGTTCGAGCACTCTAGATCGCTTCGCAGCAATAGAAGAAATTTGCCTCAAAAAGGATGGTATGCTCCGAAGTGAAAGCCGCATGGTAACTGCATTTGTAAGAAAGCAAGTTCCCAACGCGTCAGAAATACTGAAAACTTGTGGCGAGGAGGTGTTTGCAGCGAGAAATAAACTTAAGTCACTGTCACTGCTGAGTAATTCCAGAAATATTTTTTACGTGGCCGAAGCAGTACTTGAACGTTATGCAGGTTTAAAACGTGCGCACGGTGTTATCGATTTTGATGATCAGGTCGAAAAATGTGCTGCTTTGTTGAACCGCACTGAAATTCGTGATTGGATCAGATACAGGCTTGATCGTGGAATAGATCATGTGCTTGTCGATGAAGCTCAGGATACCAGCCCGCGGCAATGGGAAATTATCAACGCAATTACGGCAGACTTTCATTCCGGGGAGTCAGCCGCGGTTAGAACCCGTACCGTGTTTGTCGTTGGTGATGAAAAACAATCCATCTATTCATTTCAGGGAGCGAGGCCTGCTGAATTTGCAAGTCAACAGGCTGGCTTGGGCAGGTCAGTCAAGTCTGCCAGAAAGCATTTTCATTCCGGCAGGTTGTCGCTTTCTTTCAGATCCACTCCGGACATTCTTCATGCAGTGGATCTGATATTCGGAAACAAAGAAAACCGCCGTGGTTTGTTGCAATCGGGTGAACAACCGGCTCATGACGCAGTAAGAGCAAAAGACCCGGGCGAGGTTCAGGTTTGGCCGTTGTTCAAAAAAGATCAATCAGATGAACCTGACAACTGGTTTGATCCCGTCGACCGTACAGGCCACAAAGATCCGGCAACCCGTCTGGCAGACCGGATTGCGGCGTCCATAGCTGAATGGGTCGGAAAACCATTGCCAGGTTCGGATGAAGTGCTCAGGTATCAGGACGTTTTAGTGCTGGTGCGCAAGCGGGACCGTTTCATAACAGCCCTGACGCGAACAATGAAAGATCGTGGGCTGAAGGTTGCAGGAGCTGATAGACTTGTTCTTACGGATCATATTGCGGTTGAAGATCTGTTGGCACTGGGCAGTTTCATCTTGTTACCACAGGACGACCTCAACCTTGCATGCGTATTGAAAGGCCCTTTGTTCAGCTTGGATGAGGAAAAATTGCTCTCCCTTGCACATGATCGGGGCCAAAATACCCTGTTTGGCACAATCGTTGACGTCGCAAAGTCTGATGGAAATCCAAATCAGGAATTGGCCAATAGATTGCTCCCGACACTGGAGAAATTGCTGCATCACGGACGCAAGCTCGATGTCTTTGAGTTTTTTGCCTGGTTATTGGGGCCGCTTGGCATGCGCAAAGCCATATTACTTCGTCTTGGTATGGAGGCAGAAGACGTACTAGATGCATTCCTGGATGAAACAATCGCTTTTGCTGGTGAAGGGGGTATCGGTCTTCAAAGTTTTATTTCGCACCTGAACCAGGCCAACCCGGAAATCAAGCGGGAGGTAGAGCTGGATCGCGATGAAGTGAGGATACTTACTGTCCATGCCTCCAAGGGACTTGAGGCGCGGGTCGTATTTCTTGTCGACCCCTGCAATGCGCCATGGACCCAAAAACACCGGCCACCGATCCTTAACATCGCGACGAAAAATGGTGATGGCTATATTTGGTTACCGACTTCGGAATTGCATATTGATGCGACACGCGAGGCGACTGAAACAATCAAGCTTGCCGCAGAAGAAGAGTATAGAAGGTTGCTCTATGTGGGGATGACCCGCGCTGCGGACCGGCTGGTTGTATGTGGATTCAGGGGGGCCAATGAACCAAAATTTGACCATTGGCATTCGATGGTTCATTCGGCGCTTGAGAATACGGCCAACAGATTGGAAGATGAATGTGGAAATTTCATTGGCCTCAGCTGGACAGAATCCGGAATGCCAACTGAAAAAAGTGACATTATTGATCACCACGATGAGGAAGTGCCTGACAATACGCTTGAAAAACTGCCACTATGGCTTGCGACCCCGGTTCCGCATGAAAAGCCACTACCCCAGCCGTTAACTCCAACCGGAGCTTTCACGTTGATTGAAAATCAGGGATCTGAGCAACCTGCGATTGATCAGCTGAACTCTTCTGACCATCCGGCCTTTGCAATACAAAGAGGACGAGCAGTACACCGTTTGCTTGAACTACTTCCTGATGTGTCTTCGGATAAAAGGACAGAGCTGGCGGTTAACTACCTGGAGAAAATTGGAGCGGACTGGCGGGCCGATCAACGCGATGCTGCATGGATAAAGGTGAAGTCTATTCTTGAAGACAAAAGGTTTTCACAGCTGTTTTCAGGAACGTCGCAGGCAGAAGTTTCGCTTACCGGTAAACTGGCGACACGATCTGGCGAAAGATTGATTGCCGGGCAAATAGACCGACTTGTCGTTCTGGAGGACCAGGTGGCAATCATCGACTACAAAACCGGCTACACCATACCAGATGAAACACCTGAACAATATCTGACCCAGATGGCACTTTACCGGGAATTGGTGGGTCAGATATATCCTGCACATCAGATTGCCTGCTATTTTATGTGGGTTAATGGCCCGGAACTGGTTGCGGTACCAGAAAACCTCCTCAAAAAGGCTTTTGAAAAGATCAAGAATATTTGATGGCCTTGACCTTGCGCATCTGCGTTCTTACCTTGTTGTAGATGCAAGCGAGTCGCGTTTAAAACCGGCTCGTAAATATTTTTCAAGGAAGCACTTATGGCCACTCAAAAAGTAGATAATGACAATTTTCAATCGGATGTTCTGGGTTCTGATGTTCCCGTAGTTGTTGATTTCTGGGCAGAATGGTGTGGTCCCTGCAAGGCGATCGGACCGAGTCTTGAAGAAATTTCGGATGAAATGGAAGGCAAGGTGAAGATTACCAAACTCAATATCGATGAAAATCCGGATATTGCTGCGCAGTACGGTGTCCGTTCCATTCCGACACTGGTCATGTTCAAGGATGGCGCGCCTGCTTCCATGCAGGTTGGAGCAAAGCCGAAAAACGCGCTCGTAGACTGGATTACCGGTTCTGCCTGATTCCATGGGAATGAATAGAAGAAACCCGGCTCTTCGGCCGGGTTTTTTTATTGTGGCGGCGTCCCGTTGATCGCCAAAACTTCGCCAACCATGTAAACGGAGCCGCAGAAGAGAACCAGAGTGTTCTCGTGGTCCTTGACGAGTTCGGCTGCTTTCTCGATTCCATCTTCCAGATTCTTCGCTGATTTAGCCTCCAATCCAGCTTTCCTGGCAACTTCAGCTAACTCGGCCGGGGGAATGCCGGCATCACTCATCGCGACTGGAACGGTAATTACCTGCGCCCCGAGCCCGGCAAACGACTTGAAATATCCAAGTGGATCCTTGGTATTGATCATGCCGCAGACCAGAAGAACATTCTGTTTCGTAGCCTTAGTAATTCGACTGATTTCGGTTGCAATTGCTTCGCCGGCATCCGGATTATGCCCGCCGTCGATCCAGATATCAGGATGCCTGTGCAAATGTGCGGATATTTTTCTGCCCTGTAACTTTTCAAGTCGGCCAGGCCAAACGGCCTTCAACATTCCTTGCGCGAATGCATGTTCACCGACTTCGATTTGCGCCGCACGGACGGCCGCGATGGCGAGGGCTGCATTTGCCAACTGGTGATTTCCCGCAAGTCTGGGCAATGGCAAATCAAGGAGACCTGTTTCATCCTGGAATACGAAGCCTGTCGCATCGCGGTGGAAATCAAAATCCTGCCCTGAAATATAAATCGGAGACCTTGATTGCCCTGCCACCTCCTCCAGAACTGCTTGCACAACATCCGCTTGAACACCAACTACCACCGGGACACCCGACTTGATGATACCTGCTTTTTCAAAGGCTATTTTTTCGATCGTATCACCAAGATAAGACTGATGATCAAGAGATATGGGTGCAATGGCCGATACCAATGGTTTGGGAATGACGTTTGTGGCATCAAATCGGCCTCCCAAACCAACTTCGACAAGAGAAAAATCTGCTTCATGTTCGCTGAACAGCAAGAACATCACTGCAGACATGATCTCAAATATCGTTATTGGTTTTCCTTCATTGGCTTCAGACACTCGTTCTATCGCTTCCACAAGTGCATTGTCGTCCACCAGTTTCCCCGCCAACCGGTAGCGTTCGTTCCAGTTCACAAGATGAGGAGAAGTATGAACATGGGCCCGATATCCCGCACCTTCAAGAATTGCCCTTGCGAAGGCCAAAGTGGAGCCTTTGCCATTGGTTCCGGCGACATGAATTGCGGGTGGTATTTCGAGATGTGGATTGCCAAGCTTGCCGAGTAGTCCGGTGATGCGGCCAAGCGACAGGTCAAAACCTTTGGGGTGGTTTTCAGACAGTTTGTCGATAAGAATATCGACGCGCGATTTATCGCCCTGCATCAGGCCTGATCTTGTACCGCGGTTTCTTCGGCCGCATCATCTGTTTTATCTTCAAGCTGTGGCAACGGAATTGCGTAGGCTGGCATATCCAGCATCAATCGGACCAGTTTGGAGATTGTCGATTTCAGTTCAAGGCGGCTAACAATCATGTCCACCATTCCGTGTTCCTGAAGATATTCAGATGTTTGGAAATCATCCGGGAGTTTTTCACGGATGGTTTGTTCAATTACCCTACGGCCAGCAAAACCAATCACTGCGCCTGGCTCCGCAATGTGAACATCGCCCAGCATTGCATAGGATGCTGAAACGCCTCCGGTAGTTGGATTGGTCAGAACAACTATATACGGAACACCGGCATCCTTCATGCGTTGGACACCGACGGTTGTGCGGGGTAATTGCATCAGGGACAGAATACCTTCCTGCATCCGTGCGCCGCCCGATGCGGCAAACATGACCAGTGGGGTTTTCGTTTCCGCGGCCAGCTCCATAGCCTTGATGATCATGTCGCCCGCAGCCATGCCCAGGGAGCCGCCGATAAACTGCATTTCATGAACAACCGCAATCATTTCGAGTTCTTCGACTTTGCCTCTTGCAGCAATGATTGAATCCTCGAGCCCGGTTTTCTTGCGGGCATCCTTGAGTTTATCAATGTAACGGCTCTTGTCCCTGAATTTCAAAGGGTCTTGAACAACTGTCGGCATGTCAATCAACTCATATTCGCCGTTATCAAAAAGTTGCCGTAGCCGTTCCGTGGCAGAGATTTTCATGTGGTAACCGGAACTTGGAACCACTCCCTTATTGGCTTCCAGATCCTTGTGAAACACCATTTCGCCGGATTCAGGACATTTGATCCACAGATTCTCGGGCATGTCCTTACGGTTCAGAAGATTTCCGATTTTAGGTCTGACGAGATTGGTAATCCAGTTCATTGCAATGTGGTTCCCTGATTTAGGCCGTATGGCTTGTAAGAGGCCTATGCGGCATTTTCGTGTTTAACGGATCGGACACCGGATGCAAGTTCCGAGACGAGTTGGTGAACAGCACCTACAGTTTTGTTGGTTGCCTTGTTGTCCTGATCAAGCGTGTCAGCGATAGCACTGACAAGCGCAGAGCCGACAACCACCCCATCGGCACCGCGCCCAATTGCAGCAGCCTGCTCGGCTGTTCTCACCCCAAATCCCACTGCTACCGGGAGACTGGTTGATTGTCTAATAGTAGCCACAGAAGCTGCAACCCTTTCAGGATCAGGTGCGGCGGCTCCGGTAATTCCTGTGATAGAGACATAGTACAGAAACCCAGATGAATTCTCGAGCACGGTTGGTAGTCGAACCGCATCGGTCGTAGGCGTTGAAAGACGGATAAAGTTCAACTCCCGTTTCATCGCCGGAATACAAAGTTCATGGTCTGCTTCAGGCGGAACATCAACGATGATCAAGCCATCTACACCAGCCTTCTTTGCATCGTCGAGGAAGCGTTCATTCCCATAGATATAGATTGGATTATAGTAACCCATGAGAACGACAGGCGTGTGAGAATCGCCCTCCCGAAAGGCACGAACCAGTTCAATTGTTTTTACCAATGTCTGTCCGCTTTTCAGGGCTCGCTGCCCGGCCAATTGAATTGCAGGCCCATCGGCCATCGGATCTGAAAAGGGCATTCCGATCTCGATCAGATCGGCACCCGCATCCGGGAGTCCCTTTAATATACTCAATGCGGTTTCAAAATCCGGATCGCCCGCCATGACAAAAGTTACAAGGCCCGGCCGGCCTTCAGCTTTCAGTTCTGCAAAGCGCGTATCAATTCTTGTTGTCATCGGGCAAAACTCACCAAACCAGTCAAATTAATAACAAATTCCATTATGAAAATCCTAAAGGTCGACGCCCAGCGCAGCACCAACCGTGAACACATCCTTGTCACCCCGGCCGCAAAGATTCATGACAATGATCTGATCTTTTTCCATCGTTGGCGCCCGCTTCATGACTTCAGCCAATGCATGGCTGGGTTCGAGCGCCGGGATGATCCCCTCAGTTTTGCAAAGGACCTGAAATGCTTCGAGAGCTTCGTGATCCATGATCGGAACATATTCCACCCGTCCTGTATCCTTGAGCCATGAATGCTCTGGTCCGATGCCGGGATAGTCCAAACCTGCGGAGATCGAATGGCCTTCGAGAATTTGCCCATCGTCATCTTGCAGCAGAAACGTCCGGTTGCCATGTAGGACACCGGGCTTCCCGGCAGAAAGGGAGGCACAGTGTTCGGCGCCATCGAGGCCCTTGCCTCCAGCTTCAACACCAACAATCCTAACATCCTTTTCATCGAGAAACGGATGAAACAATCCGATTGCATTTGAGCCACCGCCAACGGATGCGAGCAACATATCTGGCAGGCGCCCTTCTGCTTCGAGTATCTGCTCCCGGGTTTCCCGACCGATAACGGATTGGAAATCACGCACCAGCTCAGGATAGGGATGTGGGCCCGCGGCAGTACCGATCAGATAATAGGTATTATCTACATTAGTTACCCAATCTCGCAGTGCTTCATTCATGGCATCTTTCAACGTTCCAGCGCCGGCGGTCACGGGCACAATCTCGGCGCCCAGCAGTTTCATCCGGAAGACATTTGGTGATTGGCGTTCTATGTCCGTCTTGCCCATGTAAACAACACAAGGAAAACCAAATTTGGCAGCCACAGTCGCAGCGGCAACACCATGTTGTCCAGCACCGGTTTCTGCAATGATCCGGGTTTTGCCCATTTTTCTGGCCAGAAGGATTTGACCGATGCAATTGTTAATCTTGTGCGAGCCGGTATGGTTCAGTTCATCCCGTTTGAAGTATATCTTGGCGCCACCCAAATGTTTGGTAAGGCCTTCAGCGAAATAAAGCGGTGACGGCCGACCGGTGTAGTGTTTGTTGAGAGATTCAACTTCGGCCTGAAACTCTGCGTCTTCTTTAGCGTCGTTATAGTGTTTTTCAAGATCCAGAATGAGTGGCATCAATGTTTCGGCTACGTAACGACCGCCGAAAATACCGAAATGACCTGCCTCGTCCGGCCCGGTTTTAAAAGAATTGGGTTCCAACGGTTTACTCAAGACAAAATCCTCTTAATCGCTTCCTGTAATGCCATCCAGAAATTCCCGGATGAGTTTGGGATCTTTCCTTCCGGGTACGGTTTCAACCCCGGAAGAAATATCAATTGCGTCCGCGCCTGAAAGTTTCAATGCCTCATGTACATTTCCGGCGTTAAGGCCACCAGACAACATATATGGCACATCTGAAACCCATTGGTCCATGATGGTCCAGTCAAATGCGATACCATTGCCGCCCGGCACTTCAGAGCCCTCGGGAGCCTTGGCATCAAACAAAAACATATCAGCGATGTCGATATAGCCTTTGGCTTGTTCAATATCATCTGCTTCTCTTACCGCAATGGCTTTCATGACTGGAATGCCGTAACGGGACTTTATTTCCCGGAGCCTGTCTGGTGTTTCATGACCGTGAAACTGAAGCAGATCAGGTTTGACTGCTTCGACAATTTGATCGAGATAGGTATCATCAGCATCCACGCTTACGGCAACTTTCACGATACGGTTTCCTGCGTGGCGGGAAAGTTTAGCAGCGCTGTAAACGGTGACATGTCGCGGACTCTTTTCAAAAAAAATCAGTCCCATATGCGTCGCGCCACCGGCAATTGCGGCATCGACGGCTTCGGGAGTGGACAGGCCACAAATTTTGATGATCGACGGGTTGCTCATGGGTGCTGAATTCGCATGGTTGAACGTCAGAGTCTAGGGCGATTGCAGTGACTATCGCCAACTTCCCTCATCCCACATTCGTTTTAGCGATGTCCGGTAGTCTGGCCAGTCATAGGTCATTCCCAACATTGCCTTGGATTTGGCATTGCTTACCCGTTTGTTTTCGCCATAAAAGCTGCGCGTCATTGGCGTGATGTCAGCAGTATCAAAATCAATCTCCGGCGGCGCTGCCTTTCCCATCAATCCATGGGCATAAGCGACAACGTCTTGCGGTGGCGCTGGCTCATTGTCAGTTACATTGAATATGCCACCGATATTGCTGCGAATTGCACTGAAAACTGCGGTACCAATATCCTCACAGTGGATACGGTTGAATACCTGGCCCGGCTTCACTAGCCTTCGCGATTTTCCTTTTTCAATATTTACAAATGTGTTTCTCCCTGGCCCATATATTCCGGCCAAGCGAAAGATTGCCAAAGGCACACCAGCCTTTTGGGCGATAACATTCCAGCTGTTCTCGGCTTCAATGCGTTGAATTGATCGTTCAGAAACCGGCCGTGGTGCAGTGTCCTCATCAACCCAGGCGCCGTCATGATTGCCATAGACCCCAACAGTGGACAGATAGCCAATCCACTCAAGTTTCGGGCATGAAGCGCTCAATCCGTCACTTAAATTCGCCAGAACCGGGTCAGCTATTCCAGGTGCAATTGACATCAGAACATGAGTCGCGGTTGCAAGTCTTTCCCTGATTTCTTCGGAAATAGTACTGCCATCAAACATACATCCATCATAACCCCTGGCCTGTATTGCCTGGACTTTTTCACTGGAGCGCGCGGTTCCGCTAATCCTTGAAAAGTGGCTACTTGCCGCGTCGGCTACCGCTTTTGCGGAAAAGCCGATCCCAAATATGAAAAGCTCACTCAATTTGTTGTCCATTCTTGACGAACCGCATCGTCGTCTTCTGATTCCAATGCGCTTTCACGCATATCGTTAAACCTGGCCGGATCTTCAAGTGCTTTTACTGCCCAGACAGCTGCCCCGCGAACTACCGGGTCAGGATCATCGAGGTGACTTCGGGCATCAGGGAGTAGTCTGGTGGATTGGGAATTCCCGATTGCAATCAGGACGTTTCGCATAAATCGGTTTCGCCCGATCCGCTTTATTGGAGATCCGGAGAACATCTTTCGGAAAGCAGCATCATCCAGTTTGACGAGTTCAGCAAGCTCAGGTGCTTTCAACTCGTCACGGGCAATCAACTTTGCTTCCGTTGCTTGTTTTGCATACTTGTTCCACGGACAGACAGCCAGACAATCATCGCAGCCGTAAATCCGGTTACCCATCAAGTTGCGAAACTCGTGCGGAACCGGGCCAGGATGTTCAATTGTGAGGTAAGATATGCACTTGCGGGCATCCAGTTGATACGGAGCAGGAAAAGCATCAGTTGGACATATATCGAGACAGGCCCTGCAAGTTCCACAATGATCCGTTTCCGGTTCATCCGCCTTAAGTTCTGCGTTCGTCAGTATTGATCCCAAAAACAGCCAGGAACCAAATTCCCTGGAGACCAGATTGGTATGCTTGCCTTGCCAGCCAAGCCCGGATTGTTCGGCAAGCGGTTTTTCCATCAATGGAGCAGTATCAACGAATACTTTAACTTCTGCAGCTTTCTTTGACGCGACCCAGCCAGCGATGGATTTCAGTTTTCCCTTTATAATGTCATGATAGTCACGGTTGCGGGCAGAAACAGATAGCGTCGCCCGTTCAATTTGCGAAATGGTTTTTAGAGGATCTTCATCCGGACCGTAATTCATGCCGAGAAGAATTGCGGATTTGGCATCGTGCCACATACATTCAGGAGATTTACGCCGTTGAAAGGTATTTTCCAACCACTGCATCGAACCGTGGTGTTGTTGTGTTAATGATTCACACAGCCTTTGGCCTGTTATCTCAGGAAGTGTTGCCGGCGTTATCCGGCAGATATCAAATCCCAGTTCTCTGGCACGAAGGTCAAGTTTGGATCTGAAATTGGATTCAGCCACAATCTTTAAAAATCCAGATCAATGTAGTGCGAGGCTGGTGGTAAAGCCATGACCCGATCTTCAAGAAGTGGCCTGAATGATGGCCTGGATTTGATGCGTGCGAACCAGTCTTTTGCTGCGGGTTCTTCATCCCACTTTATTTCACCAAGATAATCAAGAACGGAAAGGGCAGCGGCGGCAGCGAGGTCGGCATGTGACATACGCCCCCCGGCCAGCCAGTCCCGCGTTGAGGTCAACATCGCCACATACTTCATGTGGTTCTTGAGATTGTTCCGGGCAGCACGAATTACTGACGAATCGGGAGATCCTCCGCCTTCTTCAGTCCGCATCAGCTGTTTGAACACGCGTTCCTGAAGAAGATAGCGATTGACCTCGGAATCGAACTTTACCAAAAACCACTCTACCAATCTTCGGGTTTCTGCACGCGCAGTGGCACTTTCCGGCATCAACCGCTTGTCCCGCATTAAGGCACCCGCCGTTTCATCGAGAAATTCACCAATTACAATTGCGCCGCAAATGCAGGTGCCATCACCGTCCTGCAAAACGGGTACTGTCCCGGCAGGATTGAGTTTCAGATACTCCGGGCGGCGTTGCCATGTTTTTTCCTCAAGCAAGGATGCAGACTGGCCATATTCTGCAAATAGCAACCGGATATAGCGGGAGCCCGGATTCATTACATGATGATAAAGAGTGTGCATCTGGATCGATTATACTGGAAATTGGACTAGGAACATGAAAAACAGGAATCAGCTTTGGATTGCGAAACAATAAATGGCGGAATCGCGCTTCGCAAGAAGGTCTGCGAACTTCGTTGATTTGCGTTAAGATAATGGTGTTTTGATGAGCCCGGAACAGATACTCGTTCTTGCAATTGTTCAGGGAATAACTGAGTTTCTCCCGATTTCCTCTTCCGGGCACCTGATCCTCATTCCGGCGTTTACCGGCTGGCCAGATCAGGGACTTGCAACAGATGTAATGGTGCATGTTGGATCGCTGGTCGCGGTTCTTGTATATTTCTGGAAGGATTGCCTTGGATTACTCCGGGGCGGCCTCAATCTTCTGCGCGGGCGAATGACAGATGATGGCCGAATGGCGGTTTACATCGTGCTTGCAACCATTCCGGCGATGGTTTTTGGCCTCTATCTCAAGGCTTCGGGGATGAGTGCAATGTTGCGCAGTGTCGAGATCATTGCCTGGAACGCAATCATTTTTGGCGTTGTACTTTACGTGGCTGATACTGTGGGAAAACGGGTGAAGACCATGGAAGACATGACCCTGGTACCTGCAATGATGATTGGTATTGCCCAAGCCCTGGCCCTGATACCGGGAACCAGCCGTAGCGGCATCACAATGTCAGCTGCGCGGTTGTTGGGGTTTGAACGCGCCGAAGCAGCTCGTTTTTCCTTCCTTCTTGGCATTCCTGCAATTTCGGCTGCAGGATTGATTACAACTTTGGAATTTTTGGAGGCAGGGCAGGGAATCCCATCCGATGCATTATGGGCGGCCTTTTTGACGTTCTTTTCCGCGTTGGCTGCAATTGCCTTGTTGATGGCAATAGTGAGACGGACGAGTTTTCTGGTGTTTGTGCTTTACCGTCTGGCACTAGGTCTGTTGCTTTTCGCGCTCATTTACAAATGGATACCCGGGTTTGAATTGACCCTTCAAGCCTGAGCAAGGGTCTGCAATCCTCTCCTGAGCAGATCAAGAGAAACCAGCGTCAATGTGATCTTGAACAGTATCTGGAGCGTTTTTTCAGGAAGGCGATTCATAAGCATGGTTCCAGCACTCACGCCAAGGAAACCGGATATAACCATGGCTACAACCAAGGGAAGCCATTGGTAAAAGGCAAATCCTGCAAAGCCAAATGCAACTATCTTTATAAAATGTTGAGCCATCATGGTCGCCGCGTGCGTGGCTACAAGGCGGCGATGTTGATCAAAAAGGTTTATCAGGAACACGGCAACGAGTGGTCCGGTTGCACCCACAAACATTGAAATGAATGTTGTTACGATTCCACCCATACCAATGGTGCTTGCATTTGCGTTACGCAGAGCGGGCAATTTGATCCAGGCCATGAAAATGATGAAAAGGCCCAGGGCTGTCTCGAGAACGCCTTCAGGTAACTGAACAACCAAAACAACCCCTATTGCTGCACCTAAGAGGCAACCTGCAAGGAAAATACGGGTAATCCGCCAATCAATGTATTTGCGCTGGACAATTGTCCGACTGGAGTTAGACCCCAGTTGTACGAGCCCATGAACTGGGATAAGCGCGCCAGCGGGAATAACATAGGTCATCAGGGCCAGCATCAACAAACCGCCGCCGATTCCGGCCGCAGCAGTAAGTGCGGAAGTAAAAAAGCTGGCCACTATGAGTAGTGAAGCTACTTCTATCGGAACCTGACCGGGTAGCAGGGCGCCGATCAAGTCTCAGTTTGATCCATTTTGGTAAACTGACCATGGGGCCGGTACTGAACCAGATAAGAAGGCAAAACTGCGGACATCGGTGTTGGTTCAATCCCTATTCCCACAAGCGTCCGGCTCTCCCGGTTTGCGTCGGCGGAGACTACATTATCGTTCCTTAGCATTTCCACCTGATCGCTTGTAATTGGAGCACCGGGAAACCAACCGATCAAAGTACCGATCATGTTGGCCGCAAACCATGGCAGGTGAACAAGAAAACGTTTTCGGTCGATTTCCTGCAACAGCAGTTCAAGGCACTCACGAAATGAGACCGATTCGGGCCCACCAAGTTCATAGATACGACCACCTTTCAAGTCGCTATCGGCAGCCCTAGAGATTGCCTCGGCAACATCACCCACATATACCGGTTCAAATCGTGTTTTTCCCCCGCCGATGAGTGGAAGAACAGGTGAAATTCTTGCCATGGCACCGAAGCGATTGAAAAAATCATCTTCCGGACCAAAAATGATAGAAGGTCTGAAAATGATGGCATCTTTCAATACCGCTCTGACGGCGTTTTCACCTTCGCCCTTGGATTGTCCGTATTCCGATGCGGAATCGGGGTTGGCGCCTATGGCGCTCATATGGACAAGTTTTGCGCCTGCACTCCGGGCAGCTTCAGCAACAGCCCGGGCGCCGAATGTTTGTACAGCATCGAATTTCTGGCGTCCTGTTTCCTGCAGAATACCCACAAGATTGATGACCACATCCGCATCACGCACTGCAGCATCGACAGATTTCCGGTATCGGAGGTTGGCTTGAGTCAATTGAATCTGACCAACATTTCCGAGCGGTTTTAGATGGCCTGCAAGATCGGGTCTGCGGACCGCCACCCGGATTTGATAGCCGCGGTTTGCGAGCGCTCTAACCACGTATCTTCCTACGAAACCCGAGCCTCCGAATATGGTTATCAGTTTGGGGGAAGTGGATAATTTCATGATATCTCACCGTTTTGAATGACCCGTTTTTTTTAAACCCACAACAGGTGAATTGGAAGGGACAAATCATTCTATTTCGAAGATACGGTCAAATCACCAGTAAAAGACGCATAGAATCGCGTTGACTTTGCGATTGAGTGGACCTATTCGTTCCGCTCCAATCCGTGCCCAGATGGCGGAATTGGTAGACGCGCTGGCTTCAGGTGCCAGTGGCCGAAAGGCCGTGGAGGTTCGAGTCCTCTTCTGGGCACCATATGTATCTTCGATATTATCCGTTAATGTAGTTTTTCCTCTTATTTTTCAATAAGTATGATCATTTATTGTCCAGCCATGTCCGGTACTGTGTTGGTATTTTTGTTGGTGTTCCAATCAGCCTTTGAGATTGCAGGGTTGAAGTATTGCAACCCTCATTCGTTCAGACACACGCTGGCGGCAATCTCCAAGTCCAGATGTCAAACTTTCGAAGAACATCAGGCATGGGCGCAAAACTTTGGTCAGGAAAGTGCTGCCACCCTGCTGCAGCCCTACGGTAAAGTTTCACCCGAAAGGTAAGGAGCATTGATAAGAAATCAAGAACCCAAATGATGTTGAAGTTGAATGACCGCTATGCGGATAAAGTGACCATCAAAAATCACATGCATATTCATTCAGCGACGGGATTGGCGAGGCAGCTTTGTGCCAATAGCGGGCATCTGTTAGCGAATCAAAGGCAGTGTTGTTTAGCTTATTGGAATTATCGATTATCCAAATCGCAAATAAGAACTTTCGCTGGCTTATCGCTTGTATTGTAGAACCAGTGGTCAGTATCGGCATCCTCCACCAGCGCAACTTCTTCACCTGCTGGATATTCACGCTCACCTCCCGGACTACCCTCAAGCCATGAACCTTCCAACGTGTAGACGAGGCCTGGGCGGGTGGTGTGTTGGTGCCGTGCTACCTGGCCGCCCGGTGCCACCGTCGCGAGTCGCAATTGCAGAACATAACCTTCAAGACCGGTCTGCTTGGTCATCATCTCTTTCGGCACAACACCCAATTCGGTGACACTTATACCTTTAGATTCGGATGGGATCGCTTCCTGCGCGGTACCCGTCGACAATTCGAGATTGCCTATTACAATACCCACAAAGAACAGGATGCCACCGAAAACCATGTTTCTTACGATAAGCATTTGATCCTCCTTTTGTTGATCAGAAATTCGCAAAATGAGCATGTCACGAATTGTTCAGTTCACAAAATATGCCGATGTTAAAATAAAAAGGGCTGAGCCAAAGCTCGGCCTTCTTGTCTAAAAGGGAGGATATTTGTTTAGAGCAATGCAGTCAGTAAACCGAAGGCGCTAGCTATCATGACGATTGAAACGAACACGACACTTGCTGGAGAATGCTCTTCCGAGTGATATTCATCCCTGATCTGGTCCTGCGCGAAAGTCATCTTAAGCTCCTGTGGTTGCATATTCTTTGCTGTTTGGTGGGTTCAGTATGGAAGGACTGAATAATCATTTCAGTGCAAATCGTCACACATAAGAGCGATTCTCGTGTGAGAATTGTCACAATCCGGGGTGAATTAACCTCAATTTATCTCCCATTGGCACCAAAGCGGACATCGGTAGATGGTAATGTCTGAAGTCAAACCAATCAGCATTTAACGTCCGCTTCATTTGGCGTACAAGATTCCTCTTCCGCTTCCTCATATTGAAGAAGGTCATTAGACAACACTGCATCGACATCCAAACGTTCAGTTATTCCGGCTGTTTCACAGGTCTCCATACCCTCCAATTCAGCCTGCGTCTTCATTTCCAAACGATATTTAACTTTATCCAAAAGGTTATCGTCTTTGGTCTTTACCAAATTGGATATTGAACTTTGCAAAAAGGTGTTGGGTTTGATTATGCCGTCGACAATCAGTTGGCTGATATATTTTTTTGCGTCGACTTCAGGGATGTGCAGCAAATTTTGCAGAGTTTGCGGCGTGCACTCTCCATGGAGAGCTGAAATATATACAGCCCAGGATCGGGCTTTTGCCGGAACTACGCTAGCGGCTGGAAACGTAGCTGTGGCAGATCGTAATGACGCGATTGGATTGGCAGGCAAAAAAAATACTGCAACCAATGACTGGATAAATGTACGTCTGTTCATGCCTTCCATATAAGTGGCATCATTCAAAATACCAACATCGGGTCGCAATTATAGGCTGGAGTGCCGGAGCTTCCGGCCCGAAGCTGCCTTTCGGCTAGAGTTGCAAATTTTACTCTGGATTCCTGAAGACGAACATTCGCAATCGGAACGCATTCAACTTCAGCTCTGCGGACTAATTACCTACCGGTTGATATACGGATATCTTGCCCACGAAATTCATAACTTTTCCGGTAAGCGTCCAATGGACAGGCTTGGCAAGTTTGAAAATGCGCACCGCTTCTTTCGTATTTATATCAACTCGTCCTTGGTCAGCTTGAATCGGGTCCAAATCATCTTTGATTCAAATCAACAGCTTGTCTTCCAGGGCTTGGTAAGCTCCAAAGTGAATAACAAATGGATCAACTGCCATGCCTGAGCCAATATTTGAGGTGCAGGATTTAACAAAAATATACGGCACAGGTGATGTGGAAGTGCGTGCCCTGGATGGCGTCGATCTCACCTTGTATTCAGGAGAAATGGCAGTTTTGTTGGGGCCGTCCGGCAGCGGCAAATCAACCTTTTTAAACATTATCGGCGGGATCGATCAGGCTTCCGGTGGTACGGTCTGGTTCAAGGACATGGTATTGTCCGATTTTAGCGCAAGCCAACTTACCCGATACAGACGCGAGCACGTCGGATTTGTTTTTCAGTTTTACAATCTGATCCCGAGCCTCAATGCCCTTGAGAATGTGGCTTTGGTCACAGAGGTTTCCAAGAATCCCATTGATCCATCTGAAGCTCTTGCGATGGTTGATCTCAGTGACCGCATGTTTCATTTCCCGGCACAACTTTCTGGCGGAGAACAACAACGGGTTGCCATTGCCCGCGCAATTGCAAAGCGACCAGAAGTCCTGCTTTGTGACGAACCTACCGGTGCACTGGATTCCAAAACAGGCATACTGGTTTTGGAAGCTCTTTCTCGTATCAATCAGGAATTCGGAACAACCGTAGCAATCATTACCCACAATGCTGATATTCAGCGAATGGCGCACCGGGTATTTTTCTTCCTGGATGGAAAAATTGACCGGATTGTATCCAACAAAACCCGGATCAGTCCTACTGCGGTGAGTTGGTAATGTTTCGGGTTCTTGACAAGAAACTGTTAAGAGACACACGACGCCTGTATGCGCAAATTGTTGCGATATCCCTCGTGATGGCCTGTGGTGTCGCCACCATTATCATCGGTGTCGGTGCCTATCGTTCTCTTGATGAAACCCGTCAGGCTTTTTATGATCGGTACCGATTTGCGAACATTTTTTCTTCTGCTGTCCGCGCACCACTTAATCTCAGAGCTGATTTAAGAACTATACCGGGTATCTCCGGTATTGAGCTCAGGATAGTCAAACCGGTTTTACTTGACATTCCGGGGATGAAAGAGCCGGGCACCGCGATGCTTGTTTCAATTCCGGAAAATGGTGAGCCGGCTGCAAACCGACTCTACTTGAGAAAGGGACGGTTGCCGGAAACAGGCCGACATAACGAGGTCGCCGTTGTCGAAGGGTTTTCAAAAGCACATGGCTTTGAATTGGGTAATTCTTTTCAGGCAATCATGGGTGGGCAGAAACAGACATTGAAGATCGTCGGTATCGTCCTGTCTCCTGAATATATCTATTCGATTGGGCCGGGTGACATGGTGCCAGATCCGCGTCGATTTGCGACCATCTATATGTCCAATAAAACGGCCTCTGGCCTCTTTGACATGGAAGGAGCCTTTAATGATGTCGCGTTGACTACACTCACGGGTTCAAACGAAGACAATGTCATTCAGGAACTGGACAGATTCCTTAAACCCTTTGGCGGAGCTGGCGCTTACAAACGCGAAGATCAGGTTTCGCATCTGTTCCTGGATGCCGAACTGACCCAACTATATTCCATGGCGAGAATTATACCGCCGATATTTCTTCTGGTTTCGGCATTTCTAGTCAATATGATCTTGAGCCGGATCATATCCCTGGAACGGGAACAAATCGGCCTGCTCAAAGCGGTCGGTTACAGTAATCTTGCAGTCGGTTGGCATTACGCGAAACTGGTCATCCTTGTTGCCCTGATAGGCCTGGTCATTGGATCGGCTGCAGGCACTTGGTTAGGCGAAGGTCTGGCTCGCCTCTACAGCAAGTTTTTTTCCTTTCCGTTTTTAATTTTCAATCGCAGCCCGGACTTATATGCGATAGCTGGTGGAATAACGGTCGCAGCTGCTCTGGCTGGAGCAGCAAAGGCAATTTGGTCCGTCGCCACCCTGCCACCGGCTGTGGCCATGCGCCCGCCAGCGCCGACCAGTTACAGAAGCGTTTTTGGGGATTTAGCAGTAAAAGTCCAGATATTCTCACAGCTGACAGTAATGGCTTTCAGACATCTGTTTAGACATCCGGTCAGAAACTCATTGACTGTTTTGGGAACGTCATTCTCGGTTGCACTTCTGGTGACAGCTCTGTTTTCAACCGACTCTCTGGATCACGTCATCGATACCGTCTTTTATCAGGCTGAACGCCAGCACGCGACACTTACATTCAGTGACGAGCTGGGGGCTGATGCCATAAGTTCAGTTGTTAAACTGCCCGGGGTAATACGGGCAGAACCATTCCGGTCAGTTCCAGTCTTGTTAAAGAATGGTCATTTCGAAGAGCGTCTTCAACTCACTGGTGTTGTGGAAGGTGCCAGATTGTCAAGAGTGCTTGATCTGGAGCTTGCTCCCATGAACGCTCCGAGAAGAGGAATGATGTTGACGGAACTTGTAGCGAGCAAGTTACACGCGAAACCCGGAGATAACATCGAAGTGGAACTGCTTGAAAGTGGCCGGAAAATTGTTCCTGTCCCTGTGATGGCAATCGCTGCAGGAAACCAGTTGGAAAAGCTGGCAGATAACCCGACTTTCTTCGGGCAACCGGTTATTGGCCTGACCCAAAGTTATGTCGGTATGAAAGTATACATGAATCTGAACATGTTGAACCGAATCCTGGCGGAAGGTCGGCGCATTAGTGGGGCTCATGTTTTGGTTGATACCAACCTGCTTGATGACCTCTACAAAGAGGTCAAGCAGACACCGTTGATAGCATCCATAGCACTGCAGCAAATTTCCAGGGACAAATTCAAGGAAACAATCGATCAGAATATTCAGATGATGATGACGGTCTATGTTGTGCTTGCGGTGATTATAACCTTTGGTGTGGTTTACAATTCCGCTCGCATTCAACTTTCAGAAAGGGCTCGCGAACTTGCCAGCCTCAGGGTGTTTGGCTTTACACGCGCCGAAGTATCTAGTGTGTTGTTGACCGAGTTGGGGCTTATAGTTTTGGCTGCACAGCCACTTGGCTGGGTATTGGGTTTCGGTTTTTCCTGGGCAGTTACAAAAGGGTTCGAAAGTGAAGCATTCCGGGTTCCGCTTGTAATAAACGCCGCCACATTCGCAGAGGCGACACTGGTTGTGATGGCTGCGGCACTTGTCACCGCAATGTTGGTGCGGCGCAGAATCAATAACCTCGACATGATAAGAGTTCTCAAAACTAGGGAGTAGGCCATGAAAAACTGGATGCGATTTCTGATCTATTTGCTGCTGTTAACTGTAGCTATCGGTGCAATCTATGTGGCAGTCAGGGAGACTCCGATCCATGTAGATATTGCAACGGCTACTGTGGGGCCCATGCAGGTGAACATCAAAGAGGAAGGCGTCACACGGGTCCGAAACGTTTATCGGGTCTATCCACCAATCACAGGACACCTTGAACGGATATCACTGGAGGAAGGCGATGCTGTCGTTGAAAATCAAACCGTTGTTGGAAGTATCCACCCGCTGGATCCACCTTTCATTGACAATAGAACGGCCAATGAGATCGCCGCTGCTGTTGAAGCGGCGAGAACCTCTGTGACGCTGGCAGAAGTAGATCTTTCACGGGCTCAGGCAGACCTAAACCTTGCAGAGGTAGAGTACCAACGGTCGCTTGAACTCCAACGCACAGATGTAATTTCGAAAGCCGCTTTGGACAAAAAACTCAACGTTGTATTATTGAAACGTGCGGAGGTTGATAGTGCAAAGGCTGCCATCAGGCTCCGTAACGCAGAACTTAGAAGCGTCGAAGCCCGCCAGATCCAGCCCACAAATGCTCCGCCTGACAAAAAGGTAACAGAGTGCTGCATCCAAATCATGGCTCCGGTCTCTGGCACAGTGTTAAAGATCAATCACAAGAGTGAACAGGTGATCCAAACCACCATGCCTATTTTGGAAATCGGGAATCCGAAGGATCTGGAAATCGCTGTTGATCTTCTTTCAAGTGACGCGGTCAAGGTGAAACCTGGTTCAAAGGCAATTATCAGTCAATGGGGAGATGAGCAGCTTCTCCATGCCACGGTAAGGAGAGTTGACCCGGCCGGATTCGTGAAAGTGTCGGCGCTTGGAATTGAAGAACAAAGGGTAAATGTAGTCCTTGATATTCAAGAAGCGCCTCAGAGATTAGGGCATGGTTACAGAGTCTACGCCAGTTTCGTGATCTGGACTTCAGATGAAACCCTTCAGCTCCCAATAGGTTCGCTTTTCAGAAGGAACGGGAAATGGTCAGTTTTTGTGATCAAAGAAGATCGTGCAACCGTTAAACACGTTGATCTGGGCCAGATGAATGACACTCATGCACAGGTAATCTCAGGTATCAATGCCGGTGACCACGTAATTCTCTATCCGAATGACCAACTGGATGAAGGCAGTCTGGTTGAGAAGCGTAAAATATCCTCTTGACTTAGCTAATCAATGGCCTGGTCATGGACATGGTGAGTGGGCTTAAATCTCGTTTTCCGCCAACCGTCTCAGTTCTGCAGGCTTACAAATTTGTACTGTGCAAGTACGCGGCAGGTTGATCACACCAAATTTTCTTAGTTTGGTTAGATTTCTGCTGACGGTTTCTATGGTCACCCCCAGGAAATCTGCAATGTCTGCACGGCTCATGGGAAGCTCGATATACAAACCGCAATCATTATAGAATTTTTGCCGGTCCACAACGGCAACCAGAAAGGAAGCAGTTTTTTCCATTGCACTTTTTCTGCCCAACATCATGAAGTGTTCCTGCATACTGTTTACTTCAGCTGCCGTGTTTCTAAGCAACTTCATACAAAATTCGGGATCGTCCAGTATTTCATCCATTGAAGCGTTCTTGCGATATACACGAATTTTTACAGGTGAAACCGCATCACAATCGTAGTGATAGTGTTTGTCATGGCTTACTCCAACCAATTCGCCAGGGTAGCAGAAATTCAGGACCTGCCGGCGCCCGTCCATCAGGACTTTTGAGCTTCGGACTACACCTTCAATCACTTCGTAGATGTAGCGGGCATTATCACCCTCAAAAAACAGGTTTTCCCCAACACCCAGCTTGATCTCCTGCACATTTGAATTGTCCAGTTTACGAGGTAAACTAACCGGGTAAGCAATCTCGCTGTCAGACACTCTTAATGGTGATGTCACGTACATAACCGTCTCCCTTGTTAATTTTTCAATATGGGAGCATCAAACAATCACCATGTCGCACGGGTATGTCAGTTTTGTAATTGTTTGTAACGATTTGTATCGATCGCATTTTGCGGCTACACACAATCCTAAGTGGCTGAATATGTTTTCTTTTTTGGTTTGGCAACGTGCAGAAAAATAACAACATACTTGTAGTGGATGATGATCCGAAGATCAGGCGTTTGCTGCTTAGCTGCCTCGAACCTGAAGGATACGGGGTTTTCGAGGCGGAAAATAGTGTCCAGGTGTATGATTGCTTGTCGAAAAACGATATCGATCTTGTCACCCTCGATCTCAATCTGGGCAGTGAAAACGGGCTTACAATTGCATCATCTTTGAAAGCCTCTTCTGATATTCCGATAATTATTGTTACCGGCAAAGGCGACGTGATTGACAAGGTTGTAGGCTTGGAAATGGGTGCTGATGACTACATTTCTAAGCCGTTTCACGTCCGTGAAGTAGTAGCTAGAGTTCGCAGTGTCTTACGAAGATCGCAATTGCAAGACAAGCCGGTCAACGTCAGTCAGCGCGGGGTTCATAACGAGACGTGTTCCGAGGGTTGCTTCAGCTTCGACAACTGGATAGTAGATTTTGACACCTTCGAGTTGAAATCACCGCAAGATGAGCTGGTAGACCTGACCAGTGCGGATTTCAAAATTCTGAAAATCCTGGTTGAGCATCCGAAAAGAGTCCTTTCGCGCGAACAAATTATGGATCACCTGCATGGTCAGAACTGGACTCCTTACGACAGGACCATCGACAATCAAATCGCCCGTTTGCGCAGGAAGCTGGAAAAAGATCCCTCCAGGCCACAGATTATTAAAACAGTGAGAGGCGTCGGATATACATTTTCAGTGGATGTTAAGAAGGTGTGATTGCGAAGTCCCTGTTACGAGTTTTCATTCTTAAGTGTTTCATTCAGTTTGATTGCAAGATCAGCTTGCCGGTAGGGTTTACGTAACAAGCTAATTTTCATGGATTTCAGATCACTCTCGCCAATAAGGTCTTCAGCATATCCCGATGTCATCAACACAGATATTCCTGAATATTGTGCGGTTATGTGTTTAACAAGGTCGTAACCTGAGGTTGCTCCAGGCATTACCAGGTCAGTAAAGACCAAATCAATTTCTCTGGATTTTGAGAGCAGATCGATTGCGTCATCGCCATTGTCCGCAGTCAGCACTTTATATCCCAGGCTTTTGATGCGCTCCACCGTGATCTTCTGTACTCGTACATCATCTTCCACAATGAGTACCAATTCACCATTTCCCCGGCGCAAATCTCCTGCAACGACCGGATTTCTTGAATTACTTTCCGGTTGTCCCTCATGTTTGGGCAGGTAGAGGTTTATTGTCGATCCCAAGCCCAATTCACTGTAAATTGTTACATGACCATCGGATTGTTTGGCGAAGCCGTATACCATGGAAAGTCCAAGCCCCGTCCCTTTGCCGGTTGGCTTGGTCGTGAAAAAGGGTTCAAACGCACTTTTCAGAACCTTTTCGTTCATTCCTTCGCCGGTATCTGAGACCGATATGCAAACATAGGAGCCAGGCGCCAGGCCAATTTCCTGTTCGACATAATGACTGTCAAATTCAATATTCTTGGTTTCAATCATCAGCCGACCGCCAGAAGGCATGGCGTCTCGGGCGTTTAGGGTCAGATTGAGCAGTACACTTTCAATCTGGCCAGGGTCAGCCATGGTATTCCATAAACCTTCATCCAGTGACGTTTCAACGCCAATGTTGTTACCCAGCGTCCTGGCAAGCATCTTTTTCATATTTTTCACAAGCTGGTTCAGCTCAAGCACTTCCGGAGTAAGGATGCGTCTGCGGGCCACAGTTAGCAGTCGTTCTGTCAAGTCCGCACCATATTCGGCTGCCTCCTGTGCCTCCACCAGCAATTCTTTCAGGCGTTCATCTTCCAGACGCATTTCAATCAGTTCAATATTTCCGATTATGATAGTCAGCAAGTTGTTGAAATCATGCGCAATCCCACCAGTAAGCTTTCCAATTGCCTCCAGTTTCTGGGAACGTACCAAAGCATCTTCCGCGCGCTTGCGATTAGTAAGGTCATGAATGATGCCCGTGAAAAACAATTCACTGGATACCTCAAACTCACTGACTGACAGATGCATAGGGAACACTGAGCCATCCCGCTTCAGACCTTGTACTTCACGGCCTGTACCAATTATTTTCTTCTGTTTGGTCGCCTGATAATTCCGGAGTATTCCGTCATGCATCGATGCCCAAGGTTCCGGCATCAGCATATTGATATTTTTTCCGACGAGCAGGGTTCTCTCATAGCCGAACAAAATTTCGGCTGATTGGTTTACCGATTGCATAATGCCGCAATTATCAATCGTGATGATGGCGTCAACCGCAGCCTCCAGAAGGGCTTCAAGCATCTGAGTATGTGCGTTGTCACCCACGGTAGTTCCGGTTTTGCCTCGTATGAATCAAGTTACTTCAAGTAGTAATACAAAAAGAGGCTGATTGCATAGACGCTCAGTACCAGGAAAGAATCTATCCCGACCCGCCCAACGCGTGGTTTTCGGCGGACAATTAGTCCAATCAGGTATATGGTAGTGACAAGCACACCGCTTGCAACCGCGAGGTGGGTTGCTCCCTGCGCTGAAGCAAGAATGGGCCCGTTGGTGTGTAGAATGTCTGCAGGGAAAATTAGAACAACCATAATCAGATTGCTTCCAAAGACGTTTGATATTGCGAGTGTGTATGCCCCCATACGAACAGCAGTAACCGTTGTACTAAGTTCGGGAAGTGAAGTCGCAGCGGCTAGAAATGTGACGCCAAAAAAGCCGGACCCCAATCCTGTTTGATCAGCAAGCACTTCGGAGATATCTACGATAAGGATTCCAAAAACCAAGATTGCCAGACACGCTGTCACTCCCCAAATCACAAGCCAGGTTGATGAGGTTTTGTCGGCAATTGCAAGTATTCCGCGTTCGAACAATGCATCATCTGCCTCCGGCAGGTCAACCGGCACCCAGTCCGAACTGCCATCATACCATCGCAAAAGTTGGATTCCCCCAAAATACGCACACGCAATGACCATGCTTCCCAGACCAACATTCATAAACGATATCGGCTCGTTCATAATGAAGGCGACCTGTAATCCAGCCAGCAAACCTACAAGAAGCGTTGCTTCCAATGCATGATTGGCTTTCCTAGGATAGTTCGATATTGCACCCTTTGCCCAAAAGTCTGCTACTGCAAGTATTGCAGTCTGCAATGCAATTCCTCCAAACAGGTTGTTCAAGACTAATTCTGCATTCTGGTTGGATGCTGCAGTCATCGTCGTTACGACTTCCGGCAAAGACGTTGCCAGTGCAAGAAACACCAACCCCACGGTTGAAGCAGCCATTTTGTAACGATCAGTGACGGCATCTGCGAGATAGGTCAATCTGGAACCTGCAAACCAGATTCCTGCTGCAAAAAGCAGAAAGATCAAAATGTTCGTAAGAACCGATTGATTTGTAAAGAGATGCTGCAATCCAGCCTCCGTGCACCAACTAATACTCGCCTGAATCTCCATTTTGGAATTGATACGGATCAAAGTGAAATCGGGTTTGTACTTTATCGACGCGGGAACTGGGAGAATTGGAAATGGAACATGGCCATTCACTGTCTGAAATCAGGGCGCGATTGGAAAAACAGAATAGAGCAAACTATCTCGGGGATTTTGTATATGGTGGGATTGATGGAACCGTTACGACTTTTGCACTTGTCGCAGGAGTACAGGGAGCGGGTCTTCCACATGCCATTGTTCTGATATTGGGATTTGCGAATATTCTCGCGGATGGGTTTTCAATGGCTGCGAGCAACTACTCAGGTACCAAAGCTGATTTCGACAATTTCAAACGTCTTCACGAAATTGAAAGCAGGCACGTGGATGCCGTTCCGGATGGCGAGCGTTCGGAAGTCCGCGAAATACTCAGGTATAAAGGAGTTCCCGACTCCAAACTGGAGCAGAATGTCGAAGCAATCACAACCAACAGGGAAACATGGATTAATTACATGTTGCTTGAGGAGTATGGCGTTTCCGTCAGCACGAAAAATCCTCTGCAGGCCGGCATTGCGACGTTCTTTGCTTTCTTGATTTGCGGTTTTGTGCCCCTTTTTCCCTTTGTTATCGGGCTTGATCAGGCATTCTGGATTTCATCAATTGCTACAGGTTTGACCTTTTTTTCCATTGGAACTTTGAAGAGTCGATGGTCGGTAGCACCGTGGTGGAAATCAGGGTTGGAAACACTCATAATTGGATCAATAGCAGCCGTACTCGCCTATTTGGTAGGAAATGCCATTGGGAACATCGCATAAATATTGGTCTGGTTGATACAGATCAAAAGCTTGTTTCGTGGTTTTGCAAGAATTTGCAAAACTCGGAGCAGATCATGAAACCAGTACGCACATGGATAATTCTGGCGAATGCCGGATCTGCAAGAATCTTGGAAAATAACGGTCCCGGCAAAGGCTTCAGGCAAATTTTTGAAACAACTTATAAAAATCAAGGCGAGCCTTCATTCTCGGATCAACAAGGGCGCAGCTTTAATTCAACGACTTCGACCCGCCACAAGCTCGAACCAAATCGGAGCGAAGATACCGCTCTGATATCAAACATCAAAACGATCATTGGGATGTTGCAGGAATCCAAGAATAATTCTGAATTTGACCGATTGATTGTGTGCGCCGCGCCGCAAACTTTGGGAATCATCAGAGAACAAATGCCCCGATCATTGAGCCGGGAGATAATTGCTGAACTACCAAAAGATTTGCTTGGCGTGCCAACACAAAGTTTGCCCAAACATTTTGAATCTGTTTTGGCAGTATAGCTGCTTACTCGGCTTGTCCAGGAAGATCATAATTTGGGAGCCTAACAGAAAAGGAGAAACAAAATGACGCGCTCCCCGTTGCCGTCCATATTCGGAAACATCAAAAAAGAACGCCCCTGGTTTCAGTCATTACAAGATGAAATTGACCGCGTCTTCGATGACTTTCGAGGAGCGTGGCCAGATTTTGGCGAGAAAACGGAGCGTGACAAATCAAGACGGTTTTCACAGAAGAAATCAGGAAAATTCCAATACCGAAAGCTACCTAGGCTGTCGCGGTACACCTCTCTAGCACAATTTGAACCTATGCGCTGGGGATAACAATGGAGGAATTATGAAACGTAACGTTGGATTGATTGACCGTTCCATCAGGGTCTGGCTGGGAATTGCCATGATTTTCTTTGCCTTGGTATCCCCCGAAACCCCTTTCTCATTTCTTGGTTGGCTGGGCATCATTCCTCTGGTGACAGGGCTGACAGGCAGATGTGCCATTTACAAACTGATTGGGATATCGACCGCAAGATAGCGAAAAAGGACATCCAAGAAGGCGTGAAATCAATGAGTTATAAAACCATTCTCGTTTGCCTGACCAACAAGTCGACTGCGGATTCACTTTGCGTGTTGGCATGTAATGTTGCGCGGCAATTTAATGCCCATCTCATCGGACTGCACACACTCCCGTCAATCAGTGTTTATCCCGGAATTTCTGTTCCCCTTTCATCTGAATTTGAAGCTTCCTTCAGGGATCAGCAGTTGGCCGAGGCCCATGAAATTGAAGATGTATTCCGCTCACACACTGAAATCGAAGATTTCATATCCGAATGGAGGTGCGTCGAAGCGCAATCCCCTTCCGTCGGAGATATGATGGTTGAACATGCACGATGCGCTGACTTGATCATAATCTCCCAGTCTGATGATGAGCATGACAGTCCGAATCTGTACACCATGCAACGAAATGTCCTGGAAAACTCTGGCCGGCCGATTTTGGTAGTTCCAGCATTTGGAAAATTTGAAACGATCGGGAAAAAAGTGTTGGTTGGATGGAGTGCTACCAGGGAGGCTTCCCGTGCGGTTCACGACGCCATACCAATTCTTCAAAAGTCGGAATCCACTCATATATTCTGGGTATCAAAAACGGCATCAGACAAATCATATCTAGCGCAATCCGCGCATGAATTGGCGACTGGTTTGGACCGGCATGGCATCACGGTAGAAATCAGTCACCGGATCGAGCAAGGCATTCCTATTGGTGATGAGCTTCTAAATGAAGCAGCGGATTCAGGGGCAGATTTGATAGTTTCAGGTGCTTACGGCCATTCCCGGGTTTATGACTTCCTGGTAGGCGCTACGACCCCATATTTGATGAAACACATGACAGTCCCAGTTCTGTTTTCCTGCTAGAAAACCGACAAGAGCCTCGACAGCCAGAAAGAATGTTTAAAAGCGGATTTGGAATTTTCAGATTTCTGATTATCAGTTTTAACTCCACATCAAAATTGATTGAAGTTGTACCCGGTCTGAATGATTGACTTCGATCAATCAAGAAACAGCATTGTAATGCGACTACTTGATAACCCAATTTTCTGGAACCTGGATCAATGAACCAGACTGAAACTGCTCCAACACCTGAAAACCCGACACAATCAGCAAAGCTAAAACGGGCAATTGGCTTGCCAATGCTTGTCCTTTATGGGCTTGGCACCACAATCGGCGCAGGAATTTATGTGCTGGTGGGAGAGACTGCGGGAAGGGCTGGAGAATTTGCACCCATATCCTTTGCCATATCCGCACTCGTAATGGCCTTTAGTGCTGCCAGTTTTGCGGAATTTTCAGGCCGCGTCCCTCAAAGTGCAGGCGAAGCGGTTTACGTTGAAGAAGGATTTAGGAAGCCCTGGCTTGCTGCGTTGACTGGTTATGCAATCATACTTGCCGGTACCGTTGCAGCTGCGGCGATCAGCTTGGGTTGTGCTGGTTATGTCGCTCAGTTGTTGCCGGTTCCTGAGCCGGTAATCGTGTTGGCGCTATTTACTATTATGGGACTTCTTGCCATTTGGGGAATTCAGGAATCGGTCACTGTTGCATCGGTTCTCACCGTGATTGAAGTAATCGGTTTGCTTGTGATTATCGGTGCGGGGTTTCGGGAAAATCCTGCCATGCTAAGTGACGTTCCAACCCTTGTGCCGGAGTACTCTAACACCACAGCCTGGACTGGTGTGATCAGCGCGAGCCTTATCGCGTTCTTTGCCTTTATCGGATTTGATGATGTCGTAAACGTAGTTGAGGAAACCGTAAATCCGGCCAGAGTCATGCCTTGGGCAATTGGAATTACATTACTGGTTGTCACCGTCCTCTATATTATGGTTTCAATCGTTGCAGTTGATACTCTTCCGCTTGAAGAGTTGTCTGTTTCAAAGGCACCAATTGGATTGCTGTTTGAGCGGTTGACCGGAATTTCACCTCTTACCATCACGCTCGTCGCAATTGCCGCAACTATGAACGGTATCGTTATACAGATCATTATGGCTTCGCGTGTCGCCTATGGGCTAAGTCGCAGGCATTATCTTCCACAGATGTTTTCTGCTGTAAATCCGCTGACGCAAACACCGATTTATGCAACGGTTCTGATAGCTATGTCAGGGCTGGTTTTCGCACTGTTTGTCCCGTTGGGTCGTCTGGCTGAATTCACATCCCAGCTCATTCTGTTCATATTTTGTCTGGTCAATGTTTCTCTGGTTATTATCAAGTTTCGTGGTGACGATCCGCCAGAAGGAATATTTACTGTCCCCAATTGGATTCCTGTTGTAGGGGCGATCAGCTGTTTTGCATTGTTGGCTGGACCATTCTTCATCTCATAGATATGCCCGAATTTTGCTTCGACATGCCAAAGCAAAACGGTGATTTATGTTTCTGAAAATTTAGTGGACCATATAAACCGGAAGTGTCGCATCCTGAAGCGTTTCCCGTGTCACGCCTCCCAGCAAACGTTCCCGGAGTTTTGTGTGCCCATAGCCTCCCATCACCAAAATGTTTGCGTCGATGTCGTTTGTCCGCTGTAACAGTTTTTTACTTACGTTCATGCCGCCACTTGCAAGAACATCCACGGTTACATCAATTCCGTAACGCGACAGGTATGCAGCAAGATCAGAGCCAGGGTCTTCGCCAACGTCCAGCTTCTTTGGATCTATCGTGATGATGTTAACCCGATCAGCATTTTTGAGTATCGGCAGAGCGTTTCGAATTGCACGCGCAGTTTCAGGTCTTCCGTTCCAGGCGATTGCGACGCGTGACATTTCTTCAAAATCAGCATTGGATTCAGGCAATTGAAGAAAGGGACAGCCGACATCAAAAAAAGTACCATTGAAGGCGTGATTGATGCTGTCATGTTTCTTCAGGCTGTCCTGGGTGGCAACCATAACATCCGTGCAAAATGAGTATCTCGCAGCAATATCGTCCAATCTGGCAGGGTAATCGCATTCGACGGCAACCGATGCCGAGATTTCTCGTGCTGCAAGATACTGTTCTATTTCAGAGGCGCAATTAACGGCAGATTGTGTCATGTCTTTATTGTACTGAA
This sequence comes from Rhizobiaceae bacterium, assembly GCA_051009575.1. Classification (GTDB taxonomy): domain Bacteria; phylum Pseudomonadota; class Alphaproteobacteria; order Rhizobiales; family Rhizobiaceae; genus JAALLB01. The sequence goes on along the minus strand of JBPCWL010000092.1, from coordinate 20,307 downwards.
CCCACTCCGCAGCGGGAGCCATTTGATAGGCAATCGCTGGCGGAGAAACCAGAATACCAAGAACAATCACATCAAGATGGGCCTTTGCATTCCTGGCAAGTTGGATTACCGGGTCAAGCGTAGACGGTGAATCCTGTACGGCATGAAAAGCAAGTAGTGTTTTGTAGGCCATTCAAGTTTCCTTTCAGCATTCTGGCTTCAAATATAATTCTAACGCGGGAATCCGTTGTGAATTTTGCGCTGGATCAATTTTCAATTCCCGGTTCCAGATAAGTTGCAAACATGCAAAAGCCCGATGATGTTGTTCCCTCAAACAAACAATTTCATGGAATTACCACGTTTATTGACAGTGTCTTTGTGGAGCCAGCACGGCATATGCGATGGTCGTTTTTGCCGCCCCTGCTTGTTTATCTTGCAGCGGGAATTTCCGGTCTAACGGCAATCGCAGGAACATTTTTCATTAAGGAACACTTGAATTTATCGGCCGAATTTCTGGCAAGTTTGGGTTTTTGGGCTGGAATTCCCTGGATACTGAAGATGCCTCTAGGGCATTTGGTTGATATCATCTGGAAATGGAAATTCGCGCTCGTTTATTTGGGCGCCCTGCTCATCGCAGTAAGCCTTTCCATCATGTATGGATTGATCACCCATACGAAGACACTGGCCGGAATCGCGCCCGTTGAAACTTGGTTTGTAACGAGTGCAATTCTGGCACCCGTTGGTTACGTAATACAGGATGTCGTGGCTGATGCGATGACTGTCGAGGCAGTGCCACAGCATGATGCCCATGGCATCCGATATTCGGATGCGGTGAGCAAATCCATGCACACAACCATGCAAACACTCGGGCGAATTGCAATAATATCGGGAACTATCGCAGTTGCGCTTTTAAACGTGGTTATCTTTTCAGACGCTGAAAACCGGACTGTGGGCGAAAATACTGAGACTTATGCACTTGTATACCTACTGGCACTGGCAATCCCGGTTATATCTGTTTTTGGCGTTTCGCTGGGTCAGTTCCTGCAACTACAGCGTAAACGGCAGTATCTGATACAGGGAAAGAAGCTCGAAGAGATTGCCGTATTGCTCGACAGTCCATCCGATCATACACAGCCAAATTACTGGATATTTGGTGGCAGTCTTGTGTTTTTCATTTTTACCCTCTCAATGGCTCTCAGTACATTCAGCTACTCACAAGAACTGGTGTTCTCCGGCTCTCTTCTGATTATTCTCTTTTTGATTCAACGGTTGCTGAAAGACTTGCCGGGAAATCAACGATACGCATTGATAGGTACGGCAACAATTATTTTTGTCTTTCGTGCCATCCCGCTGCCCGGTGCCGGGGTAACCTGGTGGGAAATTGATGTGCTCGGATTCGATCAGCAATTTCTTGCCACACTGACTGTTGTTACATCGGTATTGACGTTGGTCGGGATGTTGTTGCTGAGGCCGCTGATTGCCAAACGGACAATCGCTTATGTTGTTCTGATCCTGACTTTTGCAGGAGGTGTGCTTTCTCTGCCCAATATTGGTCTCTACTACGGCATCCAAGAGTGGACGGCAGTCTGGTCTAATGGAGTCGTTGACGCAAGATTTATTGCCATTCTCGATACAATGCTTGAATCACCCCTTGGGCAAATCGCGATGATCCCGATGCTAGCCTGGATAGCGCGGAATGCGCCTGCTAATCTGAAGGCAACCTATTTTGCTGTCATGGCTTCTTTTACAAACCTGGCACTTTCGGCCAGTAGCCTCGGCACCAAATATCTCAACCGTATATTCACCGTTACCCGCGAAGTTCAGGATACAACCAAAGGAGAAGTCTTGATTCCGGCAGATTACTCGCAAGTTGGCTGGCTGCTGATTACGGTTGCGGTTTTGGGCATAGCCATACCGGTTTCCACTGTTCTCATAATTCAATCAAGTAGGTTCAGGACGACTGACTAACATCAATTGGAGACAAACCTAATTTATTCGATAGGTGTTGAAGTTAGACTGAGTACTCTTCGGAGCACCGTTTCTTACTTAACCCTTGAGTTTTCCTAAAAATCAGAAGGCCAGTGCGACAAGTAGCTGTTATCGAGCTCGCCAGGACTGAGTTCGTTTCAGAACTCCTCGCGAAATTCCGGCATGGATCAAACGCGCAGCTATATTCGTATAGAAAATCATCATGCCCATGGCCGCGGCAGGCGCGATGTCACCAGCATCATCCATGTTCAACACTGCGATGGAAGCCAGTGCCGTTCCCGAAGAATAAAGGAAAACAACAGCCGAAACAGTGGTCATCGCATTTACGAACAGATAGATAGAGATGTCGAGTATTGCGGGAAGGCATACCGGCACACTCACCCGGGCGAACAATTTGTAGAAGGGTTGTTTGAGAGACGCAGCGACAGATTCAAACTCATTGTCCATTTGCTTGAGTGCCGTTGCTGCGGTCAAATGCGATACGGTGTAGAAGTGGGTGATTGTCGACAGAACCAATATTGCCATGGTTGCATAAATGAAATTCAGCGGATTGGCCGGATTGTTGAAAAAGAAGATATAGGCAAGGCCCAGCACCATGCCCGGGATAGCCATCGGCATCATGGCGAGGAATTGGAATGCTGTGCGCCCCGAAGTGAACCCCTCTGTTTTCTCCACCATATAGGCGCCAACGAAAACCACGACTGTTCCGAAGAAAGCGGTCAACAATGCAAGCTTGATCGAGTTGCGGTAAGCCTGCCAGCCACCGCCATCCATCAGATCAAACGCATAATTGTTGAGACTTAGGCTCAAGTCATAAGGCCAGAACTTGATCAGGGCTGCATATTGGCAGATGCCGAGAATGCCGATGATGAAAAAGGCGATTATCCCACAATACCCGAAGCACATCCAATCAAAGGTTTTGTTCGGTTTGGCTTCATAAACAACGGAACGGGCAGAAAGCAAAGCAACCTGCTTACGTTGCACGATCCGGTCGATACTGAAGGCAATTAACGCAGGTACCAGGAGAACAACTGAAACGACTGCACCCATCTCGAAATTTTGCTGGCCAATAACCTGTTTGTAAATGTCTACTGCCAGAACATTGAATTGGCCGCCAATAACCTTGGGTAGGCCAAAATCAGTAATCACCAGATTGAACACGACAAACGCTGCCGAAATCAAACCGTATCGTGCACCAGGAATGGTAACGGTCCAAAAGGTTTTCCAACGGCTGGCCCGCAGCGATGTTGCCGCTTCGTACAGGCGTGCATCCGAGATTGCCAATGCCGTGGTAATAATCAGCATGGCATGCGGAAACGTGAAGAATATGGAACCAGCAATGATGCCGTAAGGCCCATAAATGGATTCACCCATCATGACCGCTTTTAATATGCCCTGATTCCCAAACAGATAAACCAGAGCAATTCCCGGCAACAGGGAGGGAACCAGAATTGGTGCCATTGCGATGAGTCTGAAAAGTCCCTTGAACCGCATGCAGCTGCGGTTTAGCGAGTAAGCAAATCCGAAGGCCAGGGATACGGTAATGACCGTGCTGATAATCGAGATTACAAGCGAGTTTTGAATTGAGCGCACCAATGCAGGTGTTGAAAAATATCGCGTGAAGTTGCCGAGCCCTGTGGAGGCAGCCGGACGCATTACCACTTTTCGGAAAGCGTTGGAATCAAACTCCCGCCATTCGGTTCCGGTTAAACGTTCGGAACCGGCCAGAAATGTCACGGAATTGCTCGTTCCCCGAACCTTGTAAATCACCGGACTGCGAAATGAAAAATCCGGGAAAAAACCAGTTACTGCTAGTCGGTCGCCGGAACCGGCAATCAGATCTTCACTGCTGAAGGCGCCTGTTTCCGTGTTGAGTTCGGCAGCAGAAAATATGGTTCCGTCAAAATTCCCGTCTTCATCGCTCACCTGGAACTCATATTGGGTAAGATCAAACTGGTAGGTGGAAAACGCCTTCGACAACATTGCATACAAAGGCAGGGCCAATGCGACGATCAGGTAAAGGGCAATGACCGCAATGAAACCGCGCATTAGCCAGTCATCACGGCCCAATTTGGCTTTTACTTCTTTACCGGGAGGTAATGCTGCAACAGCCATTTCAAGCATCACTCGTTTCTGATGGGAAAAGCTTGAGTCGGTCGGACGGAATTTCAATCACCAGTTCTTTGCCGGGCGAAAGCTTCATTCTTCTCACCGCATTGATTGAAAAGTTGGCTTCAATTTCAATTTCACCGAGTTGCTCCCCGGAAAGGCGGGCCCGCCAAAAAGACCCGAGGAATTCCATTTCCGCAACTGCAACGGTAACACAATTTTCCGGCTCCTTAATCGAATCCTCACCGCCGGGCGATCGGGCACCCTTACCGTGAAGAATGACATCTTCAGGTCGCACAGTGGCGATAACATCTTGGCCGGGAGAAAAGGAATGTGGGCAACAGATAAGTTTTAACCCGCTGATCTCAACCTTTTCGTTTTCTCCGGCTACCGCCGGCAATTGGTTCATTTCGCCGATAAAGTCAGCGACAAAAAGCGAGCTGGGGTCACGGTAAACCTCCATCGGAGTTCCAACCTGTTCAATCACGCCATGGTTCATGACTACGATGCGGTCCGCCATGGAAAGTCCCTCTTCCTGATCATGGGTGACCATGATGGTGGTAACTCCCAGCTTGCGTTGAAGCTCCTTGATTTCATGGCGCAGCAAAACCCGGACTTTTGCATCAAGTGCGGAAAGTGGTTCATCCAGCAGAAGAAGACCGGGTTCAGTCGCGATCGCCCTTGCAAGTGCGATCCGCTGTTGTTGTCCACCGGACAGTTGTGCAGGGTATTTTTTACCTTGGTCGGGAAGGCCAACAAGTTCGAGAAGCTCTTTAACACGAGCCGCGACTTCGGATTTAGACTTCCCGACATTTTCAAGTCCGAACGCAATGTTTTTCTCGATCGTCAAATTGGGAAATAAGGCATAGGACTGAAATACAATTCCAAAATCCCTTTCGGATGTCGGTAAATTGGAAATATCTTGTCCAGCCTGCTTAATCCCTCCGCGGGATTGAAGATCAAGCCCTGCTATTGCCCTCAACAATGTGGTTTTGCCGCAGCCCGAAGGGCCAAGGAAACAGACAAATTCACTTTCATTGACCTCAAGGCTGATTTCCTTGAGCGCAATAAACGACCCGAACGCCTTCCACAGATCAGTAATCTTCAGAAAACTTGATTGCTCAGTTGTTTCAATTTTATCCGACAATTTACCCCCTCGCAGCTTAACGGGCGGTTGGCCCATAGCACCTGTAAGACACTATTGCATACTTGCTCAGAAATTGGGAAAGCAAAAAAGGGGCGCAATTCATAGCGCCCCATTTATAAGCATTTTACTTGGGTTCTGATTTCGAATCGTAGCGCTTCTGCCACTCTTTCAAAATTGCAGCGCGATTATTGGCGGCAAATTCGAAATCATTGTCGATCATTTTTTCGCTAAGGTTAGGCGGGAAATGTTCAACCGGTTTAGCTACACCAGGATAGGCCACCACAGCATAGCCGGTGTTGTACATTTCATTAGCTTCCTTGGTGATGGTCCAGTCGACCAGGGTTTTTGCAGCTTCCAGATCATCGGTGCCGGCAACGATCGCGGTTGCTTCCATATCCCAACCAACGCCTTCCTCAGGTACGATAATTTCCAGGGGCGCACCTGCTGCTTTTGACTTTGCTCCACGGAATGCAAATGAAATGCCAATGGGGATTTCTCCCGCAGCGGCAAGCTTGCAGGGTTTGGAGCCAGAATGGGTATACCTTGCAATGTTTTCATGCAGGCCATCCATGTAGGCCCAGCCACCGTCTTCACCAAACATTTGCAGCCAGCTTGAAACATCAAGGAAACCGGTGCCGGATGAGTTCGGGTTGGGCATGATCAAATGCCCTTTGTATTCTGCCTTGGTAAGGTCTTTCCAGGATGTCGGCGGAGTTAGGCCAGCCTTTCCTGCTTCGACCGTATTATAGCAAACAGAGGCAACCCAGGCATCCATTCCAGTCCATGTTGGTGGAGAACTCTTGTCGACAAATTTCTTGTCCAGATTCTCAACTCCCGCGGGGGCATAAGCTTCAAGCATGCCTTCCGATTTCATCAAAAGCAGTGATGTTGCTGCCAATCCCCAAATTACATCAGCCTGCGGATTATTCTTTTCAGCAAGCAGTTTTGCTGTGACAATGCCGGTGGAATCGCGAACCCAGTTAATCTTGATATCTGGATGTGCTTTGTTGAATTCTTCTGCGTAACGCGCAAGATCCTCAGCTTCAACCGCGGTGTAAACCGTGAGTTCGGCAGCAGTGGCAGATGTGAAAACCGCAGCACTGCAGGCCAATGCAATGGATAGTTTTTTGAGATTTTTTGTAATCATGTAGTCCTCCATGTTTGTCTGGTCACGCATCCGTTTTCCGGATTCATATCGGTTTAGCGTTGATCCTAAACAGAAATGTGACAGTTCCCTCTGGAATTGCGCACAGACTGCAAACAAGAATGACTTTTTGAATTTTATAAATAAAATCGATAATAACGATGGTTCAGTCAATTTTACTGATAGTTGTCTGTCTGATGTTCGCTAACAACCTGTCTTGCGACCTGCATGAACGCACGGATCAAACGGCTTTCCTGACGTTCGCGTAGTGAAATCAAGGCTTCATGCATAATCAGGTTCGCATTTGAAATGTGAATTTTAACAAACCTTGGATCTTTGCCGAATTCTGATTCCGAGACAATTCCGATACCATCGCCGGAAGCGACAATCTCGCGAACTGCCTCCCTCCCCTCCGCTTCGATCTTGATATGAAGATCAATGCCGGAATTGTTGGCAAACTCCTCGAAATTTTCCCGCGTCTTTGAACCCGGCTCCCGCAGTACAAGCGGTAGTTTGGCCAGTGATTGTATTTTTATTGAGCGTTGCTTGCTGATCTCACTTCCGGCCCGGGCAAACGCGACAATCGGAGTAGAGCTGAGTTTCAAGACTTCATACTCGCGCCTGGTTGGGATTTCGCCCAGAACACCGATATCTGCTTTATATGAAGACAGGCTCTCTATGACTTTTTCAGAGTTTCCTCCGTGAATTGAGATGAGAACGTCAGGGTATTTCTCTCTGAATGGTTCAATAATATCTGTTACATGATGAGCGGAGTCGGCAATTATCGATAGCTGCCCAAATTTTGTGGAACGGGTTTCGCTTAATAACTCCATAGCCTGCTCCTCGACCTCAAACAGGCGGCGAGTGATGTCAAACAGCTTTTCACCAGCCGGTGTCAGGGAAATCTGTTTCTTGTCCCTGTTAAAGAGCCGGACGTCATACTCGGTTTCAAGTTTCCGGACCTGATCGGAAATAGCCGGTTGGGTGAGATGCAAAGCTTCGGCAGCACGTGAAAACCCTCCCGATACTGCCACATAATGAAAGGCGCGAAGTTGAACATAACGCATTACGAAAATTCCCATAAATAAAATATATGGAACAATAAAAATCATCGTTTTGACTTATGCAAGTGTCCAATGTAGTTTCCAGCGATTCGATATTCGGGCACCGCAATTTCGTCACGTGTTCGTATTAAAGGAAAACACCAATTAAAGCCGCTTCCGGAAATTCCGACTTGTTTTTCGCTCCGGCGCGGGTTGAAGGACAGAAGATAAAAACATGCAGGCATTAACCTTCCTGCTGCAACTCACTGGCGCGGTCTTGTTGCTTTTGTATTCAACGCGGATGGTTCGAACCGGGTTCGAGCGATTGGCTGGAGCATCTTTGCGGGACCTCTTTCGTGGAACCAGGCGCTCAATCATATTGAATGTCTTATCGGGTGGATTGGTTGCAGTGCTCTTGCAGAGTTCCACCGCTGTTGCAATGTTGGTATCGAGTTTCGCTGCCAAAGGTGCGATGGGCGTTACCGGCTCTGTTGCGGTAGTTTTGGGTGCAGACCTGGGTACAGCACTGGTTGTGCAGTTTCTAAGCCTGAATCTCGTATGGCTGGTTCCGGCACTTCTCACCCTGGGTGGCATTCTTTTTTTGAAAACGGATTCGCGCAATTACAAGCAAATCGGACGCATCACGCTAGGTATCGCTTTTCTTCTCCTGTCTCTGAAGATGTTGGGTGAGGCTAGTGTCCCCCTGCGGGAAAGTGAACATTTCCCGACTCTGATTAAAGTGCTGGCGGAAGATTCCACTACAGCATTCATCGGTGGAGCCCTAATTGCATTTCTGTTTCACTCAAGCGTTGCCACCGTCTTGCTCATTGCGGTTTTCAGCTCGGAATCGGTATTGCCTCTTGCGGCAGCACTGCCTTTGGTTCTTGGTGCCAATGTCGGAAGCGGGATAGTTGGCGTCTGGTTGACAAGAAACATGCATGTGAAAGCCCGGCGAATTACTTTGGCAAACCTGATTTTCCGTTTTGCAGGAGGCGTACTCTGTCTGGCCGCACTTTCCTGGACACTGATCCCGTATGAGTTGCTGGGCGACGCCCCTGCACGTCAGTTGGTAAACTTCCATCTTCTGTTCAATCTGGCTTTGGCGATAATCGGCGTGCCGCTCGTTGTTCCAATGGCTAAACTGGTCAAATCATTGGTAGTTGAAGATGTTGAACCTGGAAAACAGAAGCAGAGAGCTGAAAGCATTCTTGATCCTGATGTTCTTGAGCAGCCACAACTGGCACTGGCAAGCGCAACGCGAGAATTGTTGCACATGAGTGAACAGATTGAATTGATGTTCAATCCGCTGATGGATTTGTTCGACGAATCAACCAAGGCGGAACTTGAAGAAATCCGTGAAATGGACAAGGACATCAATGACAGCCAAAACGAAATAAAATTGTACTTGGCAAAGTTGAACCAAGGAGAATTGACTGACGAACAGGCTCAAAGAAGCATGGAACTGACCAACTTCGCCATCAGCCTGGAAAGGGTCGGAGATATTATCAGCAAGCACCTCCTGCGATTGTGCGAAGTGAAACACGCTGAGGGTTTGAAATTTTCCGAAGCAGGGCGCAAAGAACTATTGAGCCTACATGCCAGGGTAAAAACCAATATCCAATTTGCACAAAATGTTCTCATTTCCGAAGATCTGGATTCGGCAACACAACTTGCAAATGAAAAAGAAGCGATGCGCCATCTGGAACAGCGCAGTCATGACCGGCACATGGAACGTTTGGGCAATGGTAATGCAGAAAGCATCGCGACCAGCGACATTCACCTCGAATTCATCCAGGGGATCAAGGAAATCAATTCCCGGTTCATCAGTTTTGCCTACCCAATTCTGACAAGGTATGGCGTGTTGAGGGAAAGCCGGGTTTCCAAGAATTAGCCTATTATCAATTTAATTTATGATTTCAACTATATTATCGATTTTTCATATACAATCTTATTGATATTAGTACCGCAGGTTCAACATCAGAAATTTGCGGGAGCCAGCATAATGAACAGTCCGGCGAAAACATTACCCCTAACATCAATCGAGGCTCCAAGGATGGGCGAGCCTTATTTGCTAACTCCCGGTCCGCTGACCACCAGTTTTGGTGTCAAGGAAGCCATGCTGCGGGATTGGGGATCAAGAGATGGCGAATTCATTGCAATGACAGCCGAGATGCGCGAGCGGATCTTGGCAATTGCTGGATTAGGTGCCCCTGAATTTGACTGCGTTCCCATGCAGGGAAGCGGGACATTCGCTGTAGAATCGATGCTGGGAACATTTTTACCGGGCGATGGCAAGGCACTAGTGCTGGCAAATGGTGCCTATGGTCTGAGGATTGGAAAAATCCTGGAACGCATTGGCCGCTCGTTTACCCTCATCGACAAAGGTGATTATCTGCCCCCGCGCGGAAGCGAAGTTAGTGCTGCCCTCTCTGCTGATCCAACGATAACCCACGTTGTCGCTGTTCATTGTGAAACCAGTTCCGGTATCCTTAATCCGATTGAAGAAATTGCCCAGGCGACAGAAGCCGCCGGTTGCAAACTGTTCATCGATGCCATGAGCGCTTTTGGTGCTATTCCGCTGGATATCGAAAAGGTAAAATTCGCAGCCCTCGCGGCATCATCCAACAAATGCATAGAGGGGGTTCCGGGGATCGGCTTTGTAATTACCACAAAATCAGAGTTGGAGGCGGCAAAGGGGCAATGCCATTCGTTAAGCCTTGATGCGCATGATCAGTGGGTTGGTTTGGAGAAAAATGGCCAATGGCGATTTACACCACCTACTCATGTTCTGGCAGCATTTGTTGAAGCTCTGCGTCGTCACGCCGCCGAAGGGGGCGTTGCGGCACGCGGAGGGCGATACCAGCGCAATTGCGATATTCTGGTTGGCGGAATGCGGGAACTCGGATTTGAAACTTTACTCAATGAACGCTGGCTTTCGCCGATCATCATCACATTCTTCTATCCGGCTCATCCTAACTTCGATTTTGACCGTTTTTATGATCTGATCCGCGAACGCGGCATTGTCATCTACCCGGGCAAGCTCACAGTTGCCGACAGTTTCCGTATCGGTTGTATCGGGCAATTGGGCGAGGATGTCATGCGGCAGGTCGTCGAAGCTTCTGCTGCCGCATTGAAGGATATGGGCGTCGATAACGCCTCGCCTTCAGGGGAAGCTCTGGAAGAACGGCAGAAACTCACAACCTGAAATTTCACCAGGATATGGATAAAAATCATGAATGATATGTCGCCTACAAATTTGTCTGTTAACGGACGAAACTACGTCAGTCCGAGAACCTGTGCAATTGCGATTTGCCTGGACGGCTGTGAACCCGCCTATTTAGACGAAGCGATATCAGCCGGTTTGATGCCAAATCTGAAAAGGATAAGAGAAACCGGCACGGACAGGTTTGCTCATAGCGTCATCCCAAGTTTTACAAACCCTAATAATCTCTCCATCGCCACCGGTCGCCCTCCGGCGATACATGGAATTTGCGGAAACTTCCTGTTCGATCCGGATACCGGTGAGGAGGTAATGATGAATGACGCGAAATTCCTGCGTGCGCCGACGATCTTCAGTGCTTTCTACAATGCCGGTAAAAAGGTTGCCGTAGTAACCGCCAAAGACAAGTTGCGTGCGCTTCTGGGTCACGGACTGAATTTTGACGAGGGCCGTGCGTATTGTTTTTCGGCTGAAAAATCCGACAAAACAACACTCGAGGAAAATGGCATACAAAATGCTTCAGCCTGGCTCGATACTCCGGTTCCCGAAGTCTATTCTGCAGAACTATCAGAGTTTGTGTTTATTGCAGGAGTGAAACTTCTCAAGGAGTTTAACCCGGACATAATGTACCTGACCACGACGGATTACGTGCAGCACAAATATGCCCCAGGGGTTCCTGAAGCGAATGCGTTTTACAAGATGTTCGATCGATATTTGGGAGAATTGGATGAATTGGGTGCAGCAATTGTAATCACCGGCGATCATGGAATGAAACCCAAACATGAATCTGATGGGTCGCCAGCTGTTATTTATCTGCAGGACAAGTTTGATGAATGGTTGGGCAAGGATGCTGCTAGGGTAATATTGCCCATTACCGACCCTTATGTGGTGCATCACGGGGCACTTGGGTCATTTGCCACGGTTTATCTTCCTGAAGGCGCTGATGAGGCCGAACTGATCGGAAAACTTGACGCGATGAATGGAATCATCCTTGCTCTCAACAAGAAGGACGCCTGCACCCGATTTGAATTACCCGAAGATCGCATGGGGGATCTCGTTGTAATCTCTGGCGAAAACATGACGGTAGGGACAAGCGAACACAGGCATGATCTGGCAGCGTTGAATGAACCGTTACGCTCCCACGGCGGACTGACCGAACAAGAGGTCCCTTTTATTGTCAATCGGGTAATGCCTGATCTGCCGAATGCGCCGGAACTTCGAAATTTCGATGCGTTCTTTTATGCAACCAAAGCTGCAGCATCGCAGTCCAATTCATAGTCGGGATCAATAGCATGAACAAGATTTCCCAAACCGTACGTCAGGAAGCAATGCGCATCGGAGGTGAAAAAGTATCGACCGATGATGTTGTTGAGATCCTTTATCCCTACAACGACCAGGTGATCGGAACGGTCCCCGCGGGCACGTCAGAACATGCCAAGCGGGCTTTCGAAATAGCTGCGAATTACAAACCAAATCTTACCAGATACGAGCGGCAACAAATTCTTTTCAGAGCCGCGGAGTTGATCCGTGAGCGCCGCGAAGAAATTGCTCATTGGCTTACACTCGAACTTGGAATCTGCAAACAACATTCTCTGTATGAGACCGGACGTTCCTACGATGTGTTCACACTTGCAGGTCAATTGGCGATCAACGATGACGGCCAGATATTTTCGTGTGACCTGACCCCCCACGGCAAAGACCGAAAAATCTATACGCTTCGTGAACCGGTCAATGCAATTTCTGCAATCACTCCGTTCAACCATCCACTCAACATGGTAGCGCACAAGATTGCCCCTTCCATTGCGACGAACAATTGCATGGTATGCAAACCAACGGAATTGACACCACTGACAGCAATCACCCTTGCAGATATACTTTATGAAGCGGGCTTGCCGCCTGAAATGTTTCAGATTGTGACTGGCATGCCGCAAGATATTGGCGACGAAATGATCACTAATGAAAACATCGATATTATTACATTTACCGGCGGCGTGCCTGTCGGCAAGATGATTGCGGAGAAGGCTGGCTACAAACGTACTGCCCTGGAATTAGGCGGCAATGATCCACTGATCATTCTTAATGATCTGTCAGATGAGGATCTTGAAAAAGCAGCAACCATTGCAGCTGCCGGCTGTACAGGAAATTCCGGTCAGCGGTGTACAGCAATCAAACGCATTCTAGTACAGAATTCCGTTGCTGAAAAAATTGTTCCGCTGATAACTGAAAAAGCAAAAGCGATCAAATTTGGCGATCCTCAGGATCCTGATACCCAACTGGGATGCGTCATTCATTCCCAAGCCGCAGAAATCTTTGAAAACCGTGTACTTGAAGCTGAAAAACAGGGGGCAAAAATCCTCTATCATCCAGGCCGCCAGGGAGCACTTCTTCCTCCAATCGTGGTCGATCATGTCCCGCATTCAAGTGAACTGGTCATGGAAGAAACCTTTGGACCAATCGTCCCGATTGTTCGGGTTCCTGATAACGATGAAGAGGTTATGGCTATATCCAATTCAACCGCATTCGGATTGTCGGCTGGCGTTTGCACCAATAATTTCAACCGCATGACTGCATATATCAAGGGGCTTGACGTGGGCACGGTCAACATTTGGGAGCAACCGGGATACCGTATCGAGATGTCACCATTTGGTGGGATCAAAGATTCAGGTAATGGTGTCAAGGAAGGTGTGCTCGAAGCCATGAAATTCTTCACAAATGTAAAAACCTATTCCCTGCCATGGCCGCGGTAATGATATCCGCGCCAGCAACCGTATCGGATAATCATGAGCAAAATTGTTCATACAGAGGGTGAGTCAAATACTTCCGCCGCACGGCGGAAATGGAATTCTGAGCACCAGGGTTCAGGAGCAAAGAAACTTCTTGAACGCGATTCGGAAGCATTTTTGCATCAAAGCCTGTCTTCACCATGTGTTTCAACAATTGCCAAGGCAGAAGGCATCTGGATCGAAGATGTTGCGGGTCGCCGCTATATGGATTTTCATGGAAACTCAGTCCACCATGTCGGCTACTCCCATCCACGTCTAATTCAAGCCATAAAAGCACAATTGGACGAATTGAGCTTTTCGCCCAGACGGTTCACCAATGAAACCGCTGTAGAACTGGCGGAAAGACTAGGCAACATTGCACCAGGTGATCTTGATAAGGTGCTTTTCACCACTGGTGGTTCTGATGCCAATGAAGTGGCGATAAAGATTGCAAGAGCTGCCACCGGACGTTTCAAGACTGTCAGTTTCTGGGATTCTTTTCATGGAGCAGGATTTGGTGCTGCAAGTGTTGGAGGAGAGGCCACATTCCGGTCCCACATCGCCGGACCATTGTTACCAGGTTCAGAACACGTGGCTCCATTCAATTGTTATCACTGTGCGTATGGGCACAAGGGTCCGGAAAATTGCGGACTTGCATGTGCCAAAATGGTTGATTTTGTGCTTGAGCGCGAGGGCGATGTCGCCGCCGTGGTTGCCGAACCTATGCGCGCTGTGCCGATAGTACCGCCGCCGGGTTACTGGAAGGCTGTCCGTGAAGCGTGTCATCGACGAGGCGCGTTGTTGATCATGGATGAAATTCCCACAGGGCTCGGAAAGACGGGCCGGATGTTTGCATTTGAGCATGACGAAATCATTCCCGATATTGTTACGATGGGCAAGGCATTGGGTGGCGGTATATTGCCAATCGCGGCAGTTGTTGCCCGAAGAGAACTTGACGTATGTGGTGATTTTGCGATTGGTCACTACACGCATGAAAAAAACCCGGTGACCGCCCGCGCGGCACTGACCACACTTGATATAATTGCAGAGGAGCGATTAGTTGATCGCTCTGCTGAACTTGGCAACCATGCGATGGAACGTTTGCGCACATTTGCTGATTCCTATCGGTCAATCGGGGATGTCCGGGGTCGTGGTTTGATGTTCGGGTTGGAAATCGTCAAGGATCGTGAAAGCAGGGAAGCAGATCCGGAGACTGCCGAGAGGATTTATTACCGTTGTCTTGAGAATGGGCTGAGCCTCAAGATCAGTGCTGGCAATGTCCTGACGTTGTCGCCGCCCCTGATAATTTCGAGAGATGATCTGGATCGGGCACTTGATATCGTGCAATCGGCAATTGCTGCAGAAGAAGCCGAGTGAAGGCAAATTCAGTGCCGTGCGGTTGTAAATTTCAACCCCAATTTCAGTCTGGGCGGAAATTGTTATCAGTAAAAGAATGACATCAACGCGAATAGCGGCATAATATCCCCTACACGCGTTCTTTCAGACAGGGGAGTTTGATTTGGAACAGATCGTATTTACCTATCAGATGGGAGTGGTACTGGCACTGCTCGGGTTTACGGTTTTTCTTTTTGTTTCCGAAATTCTCAGAATTGACCTTGCTGCTATTCTGGTTCTGGTTCTTGTCGGAATCCTGAGTTATCTGCCTGGGCTCGATGAGATAGCGGATGTTAACCATCTGTTCGATGGGTTTGCATCAAATGCCGTCATATCGATCATTGCTGTCATGATTGTCGGAGCAGGCCTCGACAAGACCGGTTTGATGAACAAGGTAGCCGCAACGATTTTAAAGTATGGTGGTCGAAGTGAAACTCGCGTCCTGCCAATCGTCTCTGGAACCGTCGGGGTCATCTCCAGCTTCTTGCAAAATGTTGGCGCAGCAGCACTGTTCCTTCCGGTGGTCAGCAGGATTTCAGCACGCGCAAAAATACCACTGAGCCGCCTTTTGATGCCGATGGGGTTCTGCGCCATCCTCGGTGGCACCATGACCATGGTAGGATCATCACCACTAATTTTGTTGAACGATTTGATACTGACGGCCAATTCTACTCTGTCGGAAGGGCAGAAAATGGATACCTTCGGGCTGTTTTCTGTCACTCCTATCGGAGTTGCATTGATCGCAACCGGCATTCTATATTTCCTGCTTCTTGGTCGATGGGTATTGCCCGCAGAATCTTCGAGGCTTGATGCGGCGACTGGTAGAGGAACTTCCGAATACCTTCAGCGAGTTTACGGATTGAAAGCAGATGTGTTCGAGGTTGATGTGCCTCCTGACAGTCCTCTCGTTGACAAGATCCTCGCTGATATCAATCTTGAGAACAATTTGTACATCATTTCGACTTTCTATCGCGGCAAAACATCGATGGTACAGATACTGACTGCACAAATTGCTGCACCCTGCCGATTGGCAATCATTGGCAAGGCAGATGTTGTTCAGAGCTTTGCCAAAAAATACGGTCTTAAAATACGTCCGGCGCTTGATGTTTTTGCAGAAGAATTCGCGCCTACCAATGCAGGAATAGCAGAAGTCGTAATTCCGCCGGATAGCTCTCTCATCGGTAAATGTCCGCGCGAATTGCTGTTTCGCAAGACATATGGTCTTAGCCTTCTGGCAATTCATCGTGGGGAAGATAACCTTAGCCACGTTGAAACCGACGAACACATCCCCACTCAAATTGGCCTTGTTGAATTCCAGCAGGGTGACATGTTGGTCGCACATACACGGTGGGATAACCTGACCCGCCTGAAAGGCAATCAGGATTTTGTCATTGTGACATCAGATTTTCCGCAGGAAGAACTGCGTCCGCAAAAAGTCTGGTGGGCACTATCGTTTTTCCTGGTTTCACTTTCGATGATCCTGTTTACGGATGTCCGATTGTCCCTTTGTCTGCTGGTCGGTGCTGTTGGCATGTTGCTTACAAGGGTGTTGAGTATCGATGAGGCTTACCGCGCTGTGGGGTGGAATACAGTCTTTCTGTTGGCCAGTCTCATACCACTCGGCCAGGCAGTACAAAACAGCGGTACAGCAGAATGGATTGCACAGCAGATCCTGCTGATTCTGGATGGTTGGTCGGTGTTGGCGCTGCAAATCGGCGTGGCGGTACTGGCAACAATCTTTTCGCTGATTATGTCAAATGTCGGTGCGACAGTCTTGCTTGTTCCATTGGCAGTGTCGATTGCCATTGCTGCCGGGGGTAATCCGGCATTGTTTGCATTGACGGTCGCCATCTCAACCTCGAACAGTTTCATTATCCCCACCCACCAGGTTAATGCCCTGATCATGGGACCTGCGGGATATAAAGTTATGGATTTTGTAAAGAGTGGTGGGATCATGACAATCTTGTTCTTGATCGTCTCTCTGACCATGCTCAATCTTACTTTTTGAGTGTCTTATTTAAATCCCCTGCAGCAACCCAATACCTTTTGAGCGGTTTCCTTTCCGCTCAAATAGGCCCCATGAACGGTAGCAAATGTATTTGGCATTGTGGCTTCACCTGCAAAAAACAAACGCTCATCGACTGTTTCCGCCAAGATTTCACGAGCGCCCGCATATCCGGGCCGAGCAAAACTGTAGGATCCAATCGTGTTGGCGTTAGCGCGCCACTCAGTCTCACTGGTTTTCCTGATGTATTTGATGACATCACTGCCGAACAACTCCTTAAGGCCCGTCAGACAGAACTCCGTAGCAGCGCCTTCGCCCTGGCATTCCAGTTGGTCTGCAAACCGGCCAGCAACAAAACCTACGGAC
Source organism: Rhizobiaceae bacterium (assembly GCA_051009575.1). GTDB lineage: Bacteria > Pseudomonadota > Alphaproteobacteria > Rhizobiales > Rhizobiaceae > JAALLB01. Next base: position 3,148 of record JBPCWL010000092.1, on the reverse strand, counting down.
AGATCTGAGTCAAAAGACCTGAACAAGATTGTGCAATACTCGTCGTCGCCTTGGTGATAATCGGCCATGTATCCCTCATGGACCTCTTTCCACGAAGGATCGAATTCAATGGCAATCTTGTTGAGCAAACCATTTGGCAATTGGTCGATGGCTTGCAGTTTTCTGTATGAAAGCTTCGGCTCGAACTCAATTTTCTCTGCTGCCAGGACTCCCGTGGAAACGGTGAGGATCAGGTGCCGGGCTTCAATGGTACCCATGGGAGTTGTAGCGCGCACGTTCGGGCCGGAATAATCGATCTTTGAAACCGGGCAATTCAGAACCACTTCAATATCTAAATGAAGATGTCTTACGAAGTTGCCAAGCCCGCCTGCAACCAGCCAATCACCCTCGGCATCTGCATAATTTGCAGAGTCCGCAGCGGAAGTGGCGTCAAAATCGCCACCAAGCATCTGTGCCACAAACATTTTAGCAGTATCCTTCCATGGCCCATCCGGCAAAACCTGATCGATGGCAGCTTTGGGCTGGATTATTCCCATCTGGTTTACGCGGTCCCACATCAGGTCCATGTATTTCGAATAGTCGTTCACTTCCGTTTCGGATAGTGTGTGGCCATCGGAAAAGACACGCTCCCACCGCCAGCTTTTTTTGTGAAGTGTTACTCCTTCGGTTTCCGCCAGCCGGGCTAGTGGATTGATCTCTGCAGAATGGAGCCAGGAACCTCCGCGATCAAAAGGAACAGAAAATGTCCCATTCTCGGTTACACAACGTCCGCCCACATGATCTGCCGCCTCAACAACGAGCGTATCCACGCCCGCTGACTTTAGAGCTCTGGCAGCTGAAAGACCGGAAGTGCCTGCACCCACAATTATTACGTCGGTGTTGTGATAGGACCCGGTCATTGAGCAACCTGTTTGCTTGGGAGTAGTTCGTCAGGGGTAATGGTATCGATGCCTTCATGTACAGCAAGCAGCATCGGGTCCTCAAAATCAAATTTGCAACACCTTCGATATATCTCAAGAAGCTCAAGCGGAAGTAGGCCGAGATTATAAAAATACATGGCTGCAGAATACCTTGCATATCCTGAGCGCGGCGTGCCTACCGGCGAAAACAACAACGTCTTTTGTTGTTTAAATTCCTTGGTGCTGGACATGGTTGGCGTTACTTGCGGGTGTTGTCGCCCAAGGACGCATTCAGTGATTCAATCTCTGGTTCATCAGGCGCTCGATCCAGGTTATACACCGGCAGAACGTTCCTCAGGTGATCATGATGGCTGCGCACGCCATATTCAAGATCAGATAAATAGAAGCCTTCAAACGAGGTGGAACTCATCGATTCGTTCGACCATATTGTAAGCTGGATGTCTTCTTCAACCGTTTCGCGGTCTATCCTGCTGGCCAAATACCGCGCTGCGCGCTGCTGGCGGTCTTCGGTTGCATAACGGTAGGTATTGCTTCTCAAAACTGATTGACCCGTCGCCAATGGAAATTCCTGATAGAACAGGATTGTTTCTGGCGTCAGGGCAATGACCGCGTTTGGAAAAATCCCGTAGTAGATCCATGCCCTGCGCAACTCTTCAGGCAAGTCATCTTTTGGCTTGGACATTTTGGTGTAGTTGCGAACAGCCCAGCGGCTTCCTCCAGACTGGTTGAACTCCGCATATGACCTTGAAACACCATCCACATAGGGTTCATCCAGATAACTGTGCCCATATAGGTCCTGAAGGGCGGGATGAGCCATTGCAACATGGTATCCTTCATTGTCAACGTCCCGGACCGATTTCCAGTTAACGGGAACGTTCTCTGTCCAGATTTCATCCACAGGTACCCGTTCGTGCATTCGATAAGCGGCAGTTTCCTCAGCAAACGGCGACATCAGTTCTTTAACCGAAGGTTGTGGTCCGTTTTTGAACCGCAGAAAAACAAAACCGTTCCAGATTTCGCTTTCAATTGGACGCAATCCAAATTCATGCTTGTCCAAAGGCGGAAACGAATCTGGCCGTGCTGCCCCTCTCAACGTACCATCAAGATTGTAGACCCAACCGTGGAACGGACAAACAAGCGCATTACGGCAGTGACCTTTTTCATCTGCTACTACGCGCGATCCCCGGTGGCGGCAGATGTTGTGAAACACTCTCACATGGTCCTCCTGATCACGGACGATGATTGCCCGTTCTCCACACAGGTCAAAAGTGTGATAATCACCCTTGTTAGGCACATCGGATACATGGCAGGCAATCTGCCAATGCGTTTTGAAGAGCTCTTCCTTCTCCAGTTCAAGCATCGCTGGGCTGTGATAACTCCAACCCGGAAGCCCGCGACGGTCCCATTCTTCTGGAATTTCAATATTTCTCATATCGCAGTCCTCTTGTTTCTCAGTGTCGTAGCTCGAAACGGTTTATTGCCAGGAGCAGTTGAACCGTCATGGTTGAAGTGTATCCATCATGCGTTTCCAGGTTAGGGCAATGGCAATTCCCTGACCACGAAAACGGCTGAAAGGAACTTTTGGCACTGGAGTTACGGGCAGGAAATCATCTTTGTCCTCTTTACCAATACAATGGTTAGCAAGTATTTTTCCAAACATGGTTGCCATTGCGACCCCGCGCCCGTTGAACCCCAGTCCGCTGTATAACCCGTCTGCAATCTTGTGGATGTGCGGAACGTGATCGAGAGTAAGAGCGACCCGGCCAGTCCACATGTGCTGGAGTTTGAGAGAACCAAATTCCGGGAAAATTTCGTGAAACCGGCGAATCCCGAATGTAAAGTTCTTCTCGTCGATCAATTCTTTCTGACTGTTGATCCGGCTTCCAAAAACCAGCCGGTCTTGAGCGTCAACGCCAAACCAGGAAAGGAGTCGACGGGTGTCAGCAACTCCCTGGCGCTCCGGCAATATTCTGTTTTTCTGATTGTCGCTCAAAGGGTCAGTTGCGATCACACCGGTCAAAACCGGGACAATCGAATCCGAGAGTCCCGGTAACATTTTTCCGGTATAGCCATTGGTACAGACAATCACGCTTTCAGCTTTGATGGACCCATCGTTTGTTCTAACCAACCATTTTTCATTCTCACGCTCCACACTTAGCGACGGGCTGTCCCGATAAACGGTTACTCCTGAGCGAATGCACGCTTTCGCCAATCCCCTGGCGTATTTG
>JBPCWL010000091.1:0-8589 GCA_051009575.1 Rhizobiaceae bacterium | reverse complement strand
CTGCCTTACCTGTTTGGCGGGATATCCATGACCGCGGTCGGCCGTGCCGGTAGTGCTGTAGTGGAAGAGGTTCGCCGTCAGTTCAAGGCAGATGAAGGCATCATGAAGGGAACTTCAAAACCTGATTATGGCAGGGCAGTGGACATGCTGACCAAAGCTGCAATCAAGGAAATGATCATTCCATCATTGCTGCCCGTCCTGTCTCCGATCTTCTGTTTTTATGCAATTTACTGGATCACCGGTGACAAGGCCCAGGGCTTTTCTGCATTGGGTGCAATGCTGTTGGGTGTGATTGTCACAGGTTTCTTCGTCGCGGTTTCAATGACTGCTGGTGGTGGTGCCTGGGATAATGCCAAAAAGTCCTTTGAAGACGGTTTTGTAGACAAGGATGGAGTAAAGCACGAAAAAGGTGGGGAAGCACACAAAGCTTCGGTTACCGGTGATACTGTTGGCGATCCTTACAAGGATACTGCCGGTCCTGCGGTAAACCCAATGATCAAGATCACTAATATCGTTGCATTACTGCTGTTGGCGGTTCTCGCCCACTAAATGATCCTCACTCAAGAATGAAAAACCCCGCAGTATTCTCTGCGGGGTTTTTTTGTCAGCAAAATGAATCCTTTACGCGTCGGGTTAGAGCCCGGGAGGCCCTTGTTCCCGTGAAGTTCCCTTGAGAATTGTTGAAGGACTTGCGCGTCCGGTCAGAACTTGTTTGAGGAACGTAAAATCCTCTCCCGTTGTCGGGGTAGTGCGCGAAATAAAATCGAATACACGGCCGTCCTGTAGGCCATAATTGGCAATTCGGCTCACGGTTTTTTCTTCATCAAAATAGACTGAAAGAACTTTTTGATCGACGAGCTTCAATTTCTGAAACTCATAAGTTTTCGCGCGTTTTTGAGAGATGTAATAGTAAACCTCGCTGCCGAATTGCCCTGTTGTTGATGGTGATCCGAGCGCCAGAAGAACCTGCTCCTGACTGGACCCGACCGGCACGAGGTCAAGTTGGTCCTGAGTTATCAACGGACCGTTGTTGAATACTCGTTGCTCTACACATCCTGACAGCAGCGGAATTGCAATAACCGATGCGGCCAAAATCCTAATTCCTGGAAAGTTTGTTCTTTTAGACATGTGCGCCGATACTTTGTTTCGAATTATCTCGAAAGTTGATTTCGTGTGACTATATCAAACCAATGCGATTTTCAACCAATTGCGTATTGCATACATTTTGGGCTAGAAGCCCTGATCCCGCTAACCTAGATTGAGAATTCAATGTTCGCATTTTTGTCCAACCGGAATAATCCGACGAATGTTCCAGAACAGATTTATGGCGTGGTTGTGGCAAGGGCCCGCGATACCCGATTTTTTACGGAGTTTTCCATGCCGGACACGGTAATGGGAAGATTTGATGTTCTCGCTATGCACGTGTTTCTGTTTTGTCGTCGAATGAAACAGGAAGATAATCAAATATCCTTGGGCCTCAGCCAGGATGTCTTTGATTTGTTTGTTTCAGATGTCGAACGTGCTTTGAGGGAACTAGGTGTTGGCGATACAGTGGTGCCAAAGCGTAAAAAGAAAATGGTCCGAAGTTTTTATGGACAGATTGACGATTTTGATAACCCGCTCGACGCCGAGGATATGAGCGTACTTTCAGCTGCAGTTTGTACACGCTTTTTTGATAACAAAACCGGCCGCGAAGCCGTTAGTAAAAGTCTTGCGCAGTATATGCTGGACACGGCTTGGGGTCTTGGTGAATTGGAAATAGACAGATTTACTACTGCAAACTTCAGTTGGCCGGACTTTAAAAAAGAATCAGTAGTATGAATAACCATCTTTTGACCAAAAAAGTGAAGCTTTACGGTTTGCCGAACTCCGGTAAAGTTGTGGACCTGAAAGCGGACAACGCAATTCTTGAAGCAATCGCAAATATTACTGATGCTGATGAAGTTTTGGATTTTGAGGCTAATTTGCTTGTAAAGCCGTGGAATGCGAACGGCGCATCGGTTACTGGCAAAATTCGGACCCAGATTCGTCAAACCTGTGTTGTATCACTTGAGGAAATGGAAAACTGGTTGGAATTCACAGTTAGCCGGTATTTTTTACCGGATAATGATCCGGTTTTTAGTAACCAACTTTACCAGGAAGGTGAGCTTATGGTGGATCCCGAGGCGGACGATTTGCCGGACCACCTGGAAGATTCGTCAATTGATATCTGGGCGGTATTGATTGAAGAAATGAATTTGCACATTGATCCGTTCCCGAAGCTCGAAAAACTGGACAATGTAAAAAGTAGTGAAAAAGAATCTCAGCCCGGGACACGTAAACCCTTTGCCGGGCTCAAGGCGTTAATAACTGAAAAAAAATCACGGAAGTAAGAAAAAACCGGATATAGATTAGCTTCATGGCATCCGTTTCCGTTTAAAGGTGAAATCGCAAATCAAGATGACACAAGAATTGACAATATCGCTAGACGCCATGGGGGGAGATGACGGTCCCGCGATAGTTATAGCAGGCGCTGATATTGCACTTCTTCGCAAACCGTATCTGCGATTCGAGATTTTCGGGGAGAAAAATGTGGTCTTGCCGATTCTTGACCAGTATCCAAGGGTCAGGGATGTATGTAATTTCCATGATTGCGAAGTATCAATTGCGATGGATGACAAGCCAAGCAAGGCACTTAGGCGCGGCCGCTATGTTTCCGGAATGTGGCGTTCAATAGAAGCGGTGAAAACTGGCAATGCGGCTGTCTGCATTTCTGCAGGAAATACCGGCGCTCTAATGGCAATGGCCAAGTTTTGTCTGCGGACACAGCCGGGTATCACAAGACCGGCAATGGCTGCACTTTGGCCGACGCTTGTAGGCGAAAGTGTGGTTTTGGATGTGGGCGCCAATGTCGGTGCGGATGTGGACCAATTGATCGAGTTTTCAGTAATGGGTAGCGCGATGTCACGGGCATTGTTCGATCTTGACCAGCCCAGTGTCGGTTTGCTGAATGTTGGAGTTGAAGAAGTCAAAGGCGTGGAAGCCGTCCGCGAAGCTGGCACGTTACTTCGGGATGCAAACTTGAAGACCATGCGATATCACGGATTTGTTGAAGGAACAGACCTCGGCAAAGGTACAGTTGATGTCGTAGTAACAGAAGGGTTTGCTGGAAACATCGCTCTCAAGACCGCTGAAGGTACTGCGCGGCAAATTGCCGAGTATCTGCGTGCGGCGATGGCCAGAACATGGCTGGCGAGAATTGGATACTTGTTTGCAAAGAGTGCTTTCCAGCAATTAAGGGAAAAAATGGACCCGCGGAAGGCAAATGGCGCAGTGCTTTTGGGTCTTAATGGCATTGTGATCAAGAGTCATGGTGGAACCGATGCGGAAGGGTTTGCATCTGCAATCGATATAGGCCATGACATGGCCGTCAACGGCTTGCTCACCAAAATTGAAAATGATTTGGAAGACTTCGCGGAAATTCGAATTCAACTGGAAAAAATTGCAGAGTAAAATGCCGCTTCGGCTGGGAAAAAAAATGATAAGATCAGTGATCGCCGGTTGCGGCTCCTACGTTCCAGAACATGCGATGAAAAACTCGGAGTTTGAGGATTTTCTCGAGACTTCTGATGAATGGATTGTCCAGCGCACCGGCATACGACAGCGGTATATAGCCGCAAAAGATGAAACTACTGCGGATCTTGCGGAACATGCAGCGCGCGCTGCTTTGGACTCGGCTGGAGTAAGCGTGGATGAACTTGATCTCATCATACTGGCAACATCCACACCAAACAACACGTTTCCGGCAACCGCTGTCGAAGTTCAGCACAGGCTTGGCATGCATCACGGTGCGGCGTTTGATACCCAGGCGGTATGCTCGGGTTTTGTGTTCGCATTGACAACTGCAGATCAGTTTATCCGGACAGGCCAAGCCAAAACAATTCTTGTAATTGGTGCAGAAACGTTTTCGAGAATTCTCGATTGGACCGATCGCACAACCTGCGTGCTGTTCGGTGATGGAGCTGGAGCAGTGGTTGTTCGCGCTGCCGAAGGGAATGGGGATTCCGATGACCGCGGAATTCTCAGTTGTCATTTGCGTTCAGATGGTACTCACAAAGACAAATTATATGTCGATGGAGGGCCTTCTTCGACAAAAACTGTTGGCTGTCTGCGCATGGAGGGTAAGGAAGTGTTCCGGCACGCAGTTGGAATGATCACCGATGTAATTGAGGATGCCTACAATGCCACCGGACTAGGCTCAGATGATCTGGACTGGTTTGTGCCTCACCAAGCCAACAAGCGAATTATCGATGCGTCTGCCAAAAAACTGAAAATTGCCCCCGAAAAGGTCGTCATTACGGTCGACAAACATGGCAATACCTCTGCTGCGTCCATTCCTTTGGCACTGGATCATGCGGTAAAGGAAGGTATGGTCAAGAAGGGTGATTTGGTCCTTCTCGAGGCAATGGGAGGTGGATTTACCTGGGGTTCGGTTTTACTTCGCTGGTGAATTGAACTTATTTGTACCAAATCTAGCCAGCAATTCTTCATCAAGCTCTTGTTGTAAAATGGATTTTGACCTAAACTCCCACGGAGTGCCTTGAGCGCTACGCATTCATGCGGAAGTATATTCGGCATCCAGTTTGTATATTTTTGATATTTGGCGGTGTTTCTATGGGTTCAAAGACAGTAACCAGAACAGATTTGAGTGAGGCAGTATATCAAAAATTGGGACTTTCGCGGGTTGAATCCGCTGAATTGGTTGAAATGGTTCTGGACACGATCAGTGATCGTGTTGTGGAAGGGGAATCCGTAAAACTCTCATCCTTTGGTTCATTCCTGGTAAGAAGCAAGAATGAACGGATTGGCCGTAACCCGAAGACCGGGGAAGAAGTACCCATCACGCCGCGCCGCGTCATGGTTTTCAAACCTTCTAACATCCTGAAAAAAGCCGTATTGGACGGGCATAAGTAATTCACCACGTGGTGTTTATCCAGCTGTTGCGGTAGTCTCAGTTAATTCATACTGAGTCGTCACAGGAGGTTCGCATGGACAAAAGTCCTGATGCCTTTCGTACAATTAGTGAAGTAGCGGAAGACCTCGATCTTCCGCAGCATGTATTGCGGTTTTGGGAAACCCGTTTCAAGCAGATAAAGCCCATGAAACGCGGCGGTGGTCGTCGCTACTACAGGCCGGATGATGTAGATCTTTTACGTGGCATAAAGGGTCTCCTTTATGATGAAGGTTATACTATCCGGGGTGTTCAGCGCCTGCTCAAGGAACATGGCAACCGGATTGCGATTGATTTCGGCATGAGCGGAAATCTGAATTTGAATGATCCACCACAGCCTGGCGATCTTGAAAAGGGCAGTATTGCAGCATCCCAATCGGCAGTAGATGTAGCTGAATTTGAAAAGAACAATGCCGGATCAGGAAGCTCAAGCGGGTTTTTCAGCCGGATTGCCTCAAAGTCCGGATTGGCTGGAGGCTCGGATGAAAATATTGAGCTCAGCTCGGGGGATATTGAGGTGCTCAAGAACACACTCCATGAACTGCTGGAATGTAAACGGTTGTTGGATCAAACGAGGCAGGCGTAAAATCTGATCGCTTGCGAATTAGGATTGAATTACCAATTCGCGGTGTTTATAGAAAAGCTGTCGGAGCGTGGCGCAGCCTGGTAGCGCACTAAGCTGGGGGCTTAGGGGTCGTAGGTTCAAATCCTATCGCTCCGACCAATTTTCCTAAATAGCCTTGGCTTTTGATTGCCGGAATGAATTGCATGAAAGATCTGCCTGATGTTGGCGTTCCAGCAAAATACAGCCCCAAATTATTCCGAGCAGGAGGTAAAAATGTCGCCAGTGATCAATATCGATCACGTAGCTGACAACCAGATGTCCAAAAAAGACAACATATGCGATTTGGAAGTAGATCTGCCATGGACGATTCTGAAACAGCATTTTGAAACCGACGATGGTTGGCCACAATATCAGGGCCATCCAGGAGAAAAACCCAAGCCATCCATAACTCAGGAGCGCACGCAGATAGACATTGTGCTCGTCTTCTTCGTATAGAAATCCAAACTCCAGATTGCCAATTCCGAAAGGTTTGCTGAGTGCAAGTTCGAAACCGATTGCATGACGGGCGAACCGGCCAAGCCTCGCACCGTCATAGTTTTGCACTACCTGTGCTCTCTCTGAAAAAAGATCGGCAATGGCTTCAACCTGGAGTGCCGCCAAAAGTGCCATGATGAGGGCAACGAGGCCTGCTACTCCCATTAGAATATATTTCGCCCTGATCCGGGAAGTTGGTGCGTTTACCAGAAGAAGAAAATAGAACAGGCCGCCTGTCAAAACCGTAAGTCCCCATGCAGCTCGGGAAAAGGCCAGAAAAATACCCAAAAGAATTACTGCAAGGAAAGCCGAACGGAAGGGAAGGAGCGTCACGGAACGGTTCATGACACCATAAACAAGATAAAGGGCAGCCGGGACGAGAAAGGGTGCAAATACGTTGGGATCCGCAAAAGCCCCTTGCGCGCGACTGTAGCGGGTAAAAATTTCGAACCCGGGCATCCCGAAATATCCGATAATGCCCAAAGCGGATGTGACTGCTGCGGCAAGAACATAGACTCTGAAGATCAAACGGAGTCGGCCCATGTCCCGGGCAATGACAATTGCAAAAAATACACTTGTCAGTCCCAGGAAAAAAGTTATGGCGTTATAGATCAATCCCCGGTTGTAATCATCAATCATGAATGAGGAAATGGTGCCACCGATGGCAAAGGTCGTGACCGGAATGAGCAGCGGGAAAATTGCCAGAGGTAATCGCAGGCCAAACAGGAAAAACACGAACAGCAATGCAGCCAGCATCAATTCATAGGGAGCAGGCTCGAACAACACGAAACCGCCTGAAAATACTGCGAGGCCAATTAACATGTTTGAAAGTCGCGCCGTATTCACCGCGATCGGCTGCGAACTTTGATATCCTGAAAGGGTAGCTGTTGATCCCATGACCAAGGCGCTAGTACGCGTTTTCCGTGTTCAGAAGCTTCAACGGCGTTATCGCAAGAATGTACATATCAAAGAGCAGTGACCAGTTCTCGATGTAGTAAAGGTCATGCTCGATACGGCCCTGAAGTTTTTCTTCGTTGTCAATCTCACCTCGCCAGCCATTGATCTGTGCCCAACCGGTCACGCCAGGTTTTACCCGGTGGCGAGCAATATAACTGTCCACGACTTCCGCCCACAATTTATTGTCAGTTTGTGCATTCGCGACGTGGGGGCGGGGCCCGACCAGAGAGAGCGTTCCAAGGAGAACGTTGAACAGTTGCGGCAGTTCATCAATTGACGTCTTTCGGATGAAGCGCCCGACGCGGGTGACACGACAATCGTCTTTCGTAACCACATCAATGCCGCTCTTGTCACCTTGATCAGTGTAGAGTGAGCGGAATTTGAAGATCTCGATCTCTTCGTTGTTGAAGCCCTCACGCTTCTGCCGGAAGATGACCGGACCTTTGCTTTCCAGCTTGACTGCAATTGCTGTCAGCAACATGACCGGGCTCAATACAACGATCGCTGTGGCAGCGACGAAGATGTCAAAGAAACGCTTGGTCACTGAATCCCAGTCGGCAATCGGGCGTTCATAAACATCCAGCATCGGGACTGAACCTTCGTAGCTGTATGAACGAGGCCGGAAGAACATTTTGTTTGCATGGGCCGACAGGCGAATATCCACTGGAAGGACCCATAGACGTTTCAGTAATTGCAGAACGCGTTTTTCCGCGTTGACCGGAATCGCGACTATGAGCATGGTAATCCGTGCTTTCCGTGCGAATTCCACAAGTTCAGCTACATTTCCGAGTTTGGGGTATCCGGCAACAATTTCTGGAGATCGTTCATCGGTTCGGTCATCAAATATGCCGCAAATGCGGATATCGGACGTGGCACTTGCTTCAATTGAATAGATAAGTTCTGCGGCAGGTTGCCCGCCTCCGACGATTACCGCTCGCCTTTCGAGACGGCCATCTTCCATAAGCTGGTTTACTATGCGGCCGACCACAAACCTTGATGCCATGAGGAATATCGCGCTGGCGCTGAACCAGCGTGCAAGCCCGTTTATTGGTACGTTATCGATGCCATTAATAACAAATACAAACAGCAGCATGACGATGAGTGCCATTGTCAAAGCGGTTATGGCTTTGGAAAACGGATAAGCAAAACCGCGCAAAGAAGTGATCAGATATCCATCGATCCCTTGAAGGAAACCGACAATAAACAATGCCCCTGCCATCGCACCGCCTGCTTGCCAACTCAAAAGACTGGCATCCGGAAGATGCTGCAGCACCAGTACGGTAATCCCTAGCGTGGCGAGTGCAAGAAAATCAAACAAACGGACAAATCCGCTGACAATGAATGGAGATACGGATTTGGTAGTGAACTGCTCGGCAACTTGCTCGGCGAGTTCATTCAGTTCCACTTCGCGTTTAGGCGAAATTTTTTCCTTGGCGATAGCTTTCTTTATCGCTTCGCGGGAAAATCCATTTCCGATATTTTTGTAACCTGTCAACATCTGACAATTATCCCCGAAATACCCCGGCAAAGATTATCGTAATTT
>JBPCWL010000090.1:0-11823 GCA_051009575.1 Rhizobiaceae bacterium | reverse complement strand
GTGCTTGAGCGTTCAGTCAACTGAATGAGACAATGGCCGGGGGTTCATCGGTATTTTCGGCCTCATCCTCATCATCGAGTTCGGCTGAAATTTTTTCGAATGCTTCGTCGACGCTATCTGCCTCTTTTGAATCCAGAGTTGGTTCATCCTCTGTTTCATCCACCTCGTCAATAATCATGAATTTAGGGCGGTTGGTCTTTGTGACACCTTCCAGATCGATGATCAGGTCGTCAAGTGAAGTTAGCAATTTGTAATCTGGATTGCCCTGCAAACGGTGAAGTGCTTCATCACGAAGGGTCTTGAGTTGTTTGATTGGTTCCATTGATTGTTCCTCCCGGTTTATTTTTATCCGGGAAGTTTTGCTTTCAATTGAGACAGCAGTCAGGCTTCAATCGGGCGATTTAAAGAATGCGCAATTAGACTGTCAAAAAACCGGTAACGTTTGGTTTCAGTCTGCAACAAGGGCAGGGGCACCGCGATATTCATAATCTCGATAGACCGCACGTCTTGCAAGCCAGGTCCCGAATGCGAACATCACAAATCCGGAGGGAAGGTCCAACAAGTGGTGTCCTCCGTGAATGAATATTCCAGGCAGGATAAGCAGGTTCAGTACAAAGAAAGCCTGGGCAACAAATGGAACGTTTCGCGCTGAGTATATTGCTGTGAAGGCGAGAACAGCGTGATAGGAGGGGAATGCAATCAGCCCGCGAATTTCCTTAGGTGAAATCAAACCCGGCCCATTCGCGCCGATATGCAATAAATCATTTGCGTATTCTTCATTTACGACGGGGTTGATTGCTGCCCAGATTTCGGGAGGCAAAATGTACATGGATTTTGCACCAAGCGTTGGAAACAATCCCCAAAAACAGATCGTCAATGTCGCGGTGATGGTGACGGATGTGATCATTACATGCAGATCCCGCATCCGCCCCGATAATCCGAGAATAACCACGAGCATGGCGAATTGCGGAATGGTGGTAATATAAGCAAGTTTCAAAATTAGAGTTGGCACGGGATTTGCGGCAGCAAACGCCATCACATCTGGCCAGTAAAATCCAAACAGGGCGTCAATCTGTGCAATTGGTACATCTATCAATGGCCGAACAATCGGCAAAAGCAGATAGTTAAAAAGCGAAAGACAGGCGGAGAAGAATATGAAGGACCCGGAGCATATCAGTGCCGATGCAATACGTTCGCTCCGACCTTTCAGCCGGTAAAACATGCCGAGCGGGATAACGAAAAGGATGAGTGCAAAAAGCCCACCATATGCAGGAATATCTATCTGCGAACCTTTGTAGGCAATCAGCGCAAGATCAACCAAACCTGCAGCCATACCTACAGTCAACATCATAAACTCAGCAGGTCTAAGGCGAAGTTTCTCGCACAACATTTGTTGCAAATGCATTTTTGTCCCCGAACGATTATCCGGAAACTGGTTAGCATTCAGGCGTTAAGAAAACCTCAAACCTTTGGGCAGACTGGGTATCAGGTTTTGAGCGGAACTTTTGGAACGGAACCGCCACGCCCACCGCTGCCCTTGCCACGAGGCTTTGGTTTGGCTTTTGTCTTGGCCGCAGCGGCTTTGGACTTCGATTTCGCAGCCGCGCGTTTCGGCTTGACCGGCTTGTCTTCAATCGCATCCAGTTTCAGGCTTTCAATTCCGTCTTTGTCGGTCACCAAGGTAACCTTCACCGTGCCGCCGAGCTTTAACTTGCCAAACAAAACCTCATCTGCCAGTGGCTTCTTGATGTACTCTTGGATTACCCGGCCAAGTGGACGGGCGCCCATTTTGTCGTCAAATCCCTTTTTGGCCAGCCAACTGACGGCCTCTTCGGAAAGTTCAAAGGTTACATTGCGCTCAGCAAGTTGCGCCTCAAGCTGCATGATGAATTTTTCGACAACCTTGTGCACAACAGGGGTAGGCAGAGTGTTGAACGGGACAATCGCGTCAAGCCGATTGCGGAATTCCGGCGCAAAGAGCCGGTTGATTGCCTCTTCGTCATCACCGGTGCGTTTGGTGGAGCCAAATCCGATGGCAGCTTTTTGCATATCTGCGGCGCCAGCGTTGGTGGTCATGATTATGATCGTGTTGCGAAAATCGACCTGCTTGCCATTATTGTCGGTGAGCTTGCCATGGTCCATCACCTGCAAAAGTATATTGAACAGATCCGGATGAGCCTTTTCGATTTCATCGAGCAAAATGACACTATGTGGATGCTGATCCACACCATCGGTCAGCAATCCGCCCTGATCAAAGCCGACGTAACCTGGAGGCGCACCGATTAGACGCGAAACAGTATGGCGTTCCATGTATTCGGACATGTCAAAACGCTGCAACTCAACACCTAAAGCGCTCGCCAACTGGCGGGCAACCTCGGTTTTACCGACGCCGGTGGGCCCGGAAAACAGATATGCACCAATTGGTTTATCAGGCTCACGCAAACCCGCACGAGAAAGCTTGATCGCGGCGGAGAGTGCTTCGATTGCTGTATCCTGTCCATAGACAACCCGCTTGAGCTGTTCATCCAGGTTTGAGAGCACGATGGCATCATCTTTCGAAACCGTCTTGGGTGGGATGCGTGCCATTGTAGCGATGGTTACTTCAATATCTTCGACACCGATCGTCTTTTTCCGTTTTCCCGCGGGTAAAAGCATTTGCGATGCGCCGGTTTCATCTACCACATCGATAGCTTTGTCCGGCAGTTTCCGGTCGTTGATATAGCGGGCTGAAAGTTCGACCGCCGCTTTCATCGAGTCGTCGGAATACTTGAGAGAATGGAATTCTTCGAAATAGGGTTTCAGACCCTTCATGATCTCAATCGAATCCTCAATTGAGGGCTCCTTGATATCGATTTTCTGAAATCTGCGGACCAGTGCCCGGTCTTTTTCGAAGAATTGACGGTACTCTTTGTAAGTAGTGGAGCCGATACACCGTATATTACCCGAGGAAAGTGCAGGTTTGAGAAGATTGGACGCATCCATTGCCCCACCAGAAGTGGCACCTGCACCAATCACCGTGTGGATTTCATCGATAAACATGATGGCACCCGGCATTTCCTCTATTTCTTTAACAACTTGCTTCAAGCGTTCTTCAAAATCGCCGCGATAACGGGTGCCTGCGAGCAGTGTACCCATATCCAGAGAATATATTGTGCTCTCCAGGAGTACCTCCGGTACGTCTTTCTCCACAATACGCTTGGCAAGACCTTCGGCGATGGCAGTTTTACCCACGCCAGGGTCACCTACATAAAGCGGATTATTTTTGGAGCGCCGGCAAAGTATCTGGATAGTCCGGTTTACTTCAGCTTCGCGGCCAATAAGTGGGTCGACCCGACCTGCCTGTGCTTTTTCATTAAGATTGATACAATAGCTCGACAGGGCATCGGCCTGTTTGGATGTCTCTTCATCGCTTAAAGCTGCTTGATCATCATCTATCCCACGCACCGTCCGCATTTCTGAGGCGCTGGCACGTTTGGCAATCCCGTGGGAAATAAAGTTCACAGCATCATACCGGGTCATATCCTGTTCCTGCAGAAAATAGGCAGCATGACTTTCACGTTCTGCAAATATGGCAACCAGAACGTTGGCACCGGTAACTTCTTCTCGGCCAGATGATTGAACATGAATGACAGCGCGCTGGATTACCCGTTGGAATCCCGCAGTGGGTTTTGAATCTTCATTATAGCCCGTGACGAGATTGGCCAGTTCCGTATCAATGTAATCTGTCAGGTTTTCCCGAAGCAATTCGAGGTTTACGTTACACGCCTTCATCACTGCCGCGGCATCTTCGTCATCAACCAGCGCCAACAACAAGTGTTCGAGTGTGGCATATTCCTGACTGCGTTCGTTGGCAAACGTCAACGCCTTGTGCAGAGCTTTTTCTAGGCTGTTAGTAAACGAGGGCAAATTTTTGTCCGTTCTATTTTTTTTCCATCACACATTGCAATGGATGTTGGTGTTTCTGCGCGAAGTCCATAACCTGAGTAACTTTGGTCTCGGCTACTTCGTATGTAAAGACCCCGCATTCCCCGACGCCATTATTGTGAACATGTAGCATAATCTGCGTTGCTTGTTCCTGGGTTTTTGAGAAAAACCGTTCCAGTACATGAACAACAAATTCCATCGGTGTAAAGTCATCATTCAACAACAATACGCGATAAAGACTGGGTTTTTTTGTTTTGGCCCGTGTTTTGGTAGCAAGGCCGGTACCCGGATCGCTCTCGTCCGGATTGTCTTCATCATCCTGCATCCAAATTAATTGAATTTCATTCATATTATATCAGGGGCCTGTTCGCGAAACCGGTTTCCAAAATCGTTCCCGCAGTTCGGGAGACGGTTGAATCAGGTGAATTATATAATGCATGAAAACCGCGCTGCAATAGGTTCAATAGCTGTGAAAATAAAAGTATTTGCGCCTGATGGGGTTCGAGATCCAGACAATTTTAAAGAAAAATTCAATGAATGATTTGGCATAAACCGTTTGGTAACCAAGCCAAGGTAATTTTCGTTGCTATCGGGCTGGTGTTAGTTGGGCCCCAAAGTTGAACAGCATACCCCCTTCAATCCGGGGGACAAAGACGGGGAAAAGGTATTGCGTACCCTATCTGCTTTCTGCGCCAGTCGCGTTTTGGCTGCGCTTATTATCATATTGTCTGCAACTCTTGTCTCCGGAGAGGCAAGCAAGGCAAATGCAAACTCCAAATATGCGGGCATCGTCGTAGATGCAAAAACCGGCAAGACGCTCTATGCGTATAGGGCGGATTCAATCCGGTACCCGGCGTCGCTCACAAAAATGATGACGATGTACATGATTTTTGAGGCGCTTGAGAGCGGAAAGCTCTCAAAGAAGACGCGCATTCGCATGTCGAAGTATGCTGCATCCAAACCGCCTTCGAAACTGGGTATCAAGCCTGGGCGCTCGATTGCCGCAGAACATGCCATTCTTGCATTGGCAACCAAGTCTGCAAATGACGTTGCTGCAGCGGTAGCTGAACATCTCGGTGGATCCGAAGCCAATTTTGCCAAAATGATGACTCGCAAGGCGCGTCAACTTGGCATGAGCCGCACAACGTTCAAGAATGCATCAGGCTTGACTTCGAAAGGGCAGTTAACAACCGCACGTGACATGGCACGCCTCGGACTCGCCCTTCGTGAGCATTTTCCTCAACATTATCATTATTTTTCAAAGCGGGTTTTCAAATACGGAAAAGCCAAATACGGCAATCACAACAAACTGCTAGGTCGCGTAAAGGGAGTAGATGGCATCAAGACCGGATACACACGGGCATCCGGATTCAATCTTGTTTCTTCTGTTCAGGCCAATCGCAGATCAATTGTTGCCGTCGTTTTGGGTGGCAGATCAGGCAAAAGTCGCAATGCCCAAATGCGCAAGTTGATTTCCCAGTATTTGCGTAAGGCTTCGCGAGGATCGAAAAAGCAAATTATTGCATCAAGAAAACCGGTAACCTCATTTGCAGTTGCGGCTGCCAACATTCGTCTGCCGAAACGCGGGCCCCTTCCGGTGTTTCGAAACACCGTCGTTGCTCAGAAACCGGTAGTAACTGCGCAGCCGGTCACCGTTGCATCGCTAGCAGCAAAAGCGAAAAAGGAATTTGACCAACAGGCAGTTGCCGGGCGCCTTGCTCAAACTCCAACACCTCAAATCCGTCCAGATGCTGAAGTGGCCTATATTGATCCGGTAACCACTGCCAGTAACCGGCCCAGTATAAAGCCGGACGGATGGGTAATCCAGATTGGTGCAACAGACAGCAGGTCCGGTGCTCTCGGCCTCTTGGAAAAAGCACGGAACAAGGCACCGGGTATTCTAAAGAACAAGAGCACTTATACCGAGACCATTGAAAAGGGCAGCACGGTATTGCACCGGGCACGTTTCGTCGGGTTTGTTGGGAAATCGGATGCACGAAAGGCATGCAAGGCGCTTAAGCGGAAGAAAATTGCCTGCTTGGCACTGAGTACATGATTTAGGTTAGGAAACGTCTGGTCTGTTTGTATTGCGTTAGGAAATCGGACATGAACAAGAATATACTGAAAGCTTCAATCGAGAAGCGTATCCTTGGCCTGATTGATACGGGCAGCAAGAAAAGTGGATCCTCCGCTATCGGGATGAACGGCTTTCATAAGCCTCCGGTGGGCAGTGCTGATTTCCTGCGCGCTCGCTCCCGGTCCAAGACCAAGGATTTGATAAGCCTCCTCCTTGGTCATGGGGCCAGAGCCAGACGCGCTTCCCTGCCCAGAACTTCGGCCCGTATCCGTGTTTTCACGCCAACCGGCAATGCGGCGGTCAAGATACGCTTCCATTAAGGCTGCACTTTCGCTGTCCTCTGAGAGCGTTTCATAAAGGTCGAGCAGAACTTCTTCCGACATCTCAGATAAAATTTCGCCTTCTTTCGATCCGGTCAGGACCATTCCGTCCAGATCGCCGGTTTCGTGGTCTAGCTGCATTTCAAGCCATGCGGACCTGACAGTTGAAGTTTGGTTACCTCCCGGCGAAGGGATCTTTCCAACTTTGCGGTTTTTTGCCCACCATATGCCGCC
Source organism: Rhizobiaceae bacterium (assembly GCA_051009575.1). Taxonomy (GTDB): domain Bacteria; phylum Pseudomonadota; class Alphaproteobacteria; order Rhizobiales; family Rhizobiaceae; genus JAALLB01. The sequence continues at coordinate 5,268 of JBPCWL010000090.1, read as the reverse complement.
CATCATCATAATCGGGACACCAATTCCGCCGCGACCGATTGCGATCAGCCCCAAGCCAACCAAAAAAATTAGTAGTGGGCCTATTGTGCGTACGGATCTCGCAATCGCAGCTGGCGACGCGCTGACGAAGGTGAATGCAAACAAAAAGACGACGGCGATCATCGCCAGACTGGTAATTAAATATCCCATACCTACACAATAAGTTCGATTGTCAGGGTTTCAACTGTTCCAACAGAGCTTGAGCGTTTTTTCCGCCATGTTTTTCAAGTGCTCTGCGGCCGCCAGATGCAAAAGCGGCGACTGCCCTTAGAAGTTCTTCGAGTTGATGTGCAGAATTACTACCCAATTGCATGTAGGCTCCTTTAGTAAGCCGGGCGATTTCACGAAAGGCAAATTCTGTTTCGCGCTCAGCGCCTTCTTGAAACATAAATGCTTTTACTCCCTGAACCCCCAGTTTACCCGCAAGATTGCACAATTGATCGACAGATTCTTCCATTGCATCACCAATAAACACCAGTGCGGCAACGCGGTTTTTCCGGGTTTCCTTGTCAGCGTGGGAAAGTACCTTTGAAATCTGGGTAATACCACCACGACAGTCAATTTTTGTCATCATGTTGGCTAATGCCGATGTATTGGTCACCCATTTGGAAGCCCTGCATTCTCCCATGCCGCGGAAATACACCAGTTGAACGGCAAGTCCGGCAGTATTTCCTGCGGTTTCAAACATCGATGCCTGTATTTGACAGGCCCGGTCCCAGGTTGGTTGCCGGCTCATGGTCGCATCCAGCGCGAAGATCAGGCGGCCTCCGGGATTGGCGGTTGATTGGCGCGCAACATTCAAAAAGTCTTGAATGTCGGCACTTGATGATGTGGCCGGACTGTTTTCTGTCGGTTTAGCAGGGACTTTCGGATTTTTTGCGCTCATGGATAAAAAATTGTGTATTTTCCGTTCATTTTCAAGGGAAATTACTGCTGACAGTGCTTTCACCGAACCGTGTATGGGATTTGTTTCCCGCCGGGCTTATTATGCAGCAACGCTTGGAGAGATAGATGTATCCCAAATTGCTTGCCGCATTCCTTTCAATTCTCCTCACGTTTAGCGCGACCGCTCAACCCGCCTCTGAAATTCCGCTGGTCAATCCTGAAATACTCAAGCCACCTTCGCGTGAGCGGGGCATAATTCCCGATGATCTGGACGAGTTCACCGGAAATGACCAAAAACCAGCGGATGCACTTGTTGTGACTGACAGCAGTATGACCTTTAAAAAGTTGGTTGAAATCGTTCTGACAATTGATCCAGATGCACAAGTTAAGGCAAGATCGATGCAACTGAAAGTTCAGGACATTCCGATAACAATAATTACTGATTCCAAAGCAAACCGGATGCGGGCGTTCACGCCGTTCAAAACCCTTGACGGGGTGGATGGACAAACTCTGTACAGAATGATGCAGGCAAATTTCGACAGCGCCTTGGATGCCCGATACGCCATTGCCAAAGGATATTTGGTCAGCACATTTATTCACCCCTTGGCTGAATTGGAAAAAAACCAGTTTATCGAAGGACTTGGACAGGTAGCAAACCTGGTTCTCACATACGGAACAGCCTATACGTCGGGAGCGATGACTTTCGGTGGCGGTGACAGTCGGAATCTGCACCGAAAACTGATTGATGATTTGTTGAAAAAAGGGAAAGAAATCTGACGGTTCCCGGCAGAATTGCACAAATCAATCATCCGGCTTTGCCGAATGCCGTTTCGAAACGATCACGATTATTGCGTCGTTTCATATTGTCATCCTTGTTGATCAACAAATTGGCATTTAGTGACATTTCGCTCGTGACTTTGTCCCGGCCATTCATTTTCGACGAATAAAGTGCCTCATCAGCCCGCGAAAGCACTGAAATTAGCCCTTCTGTACCATTTCGCTGCGCCACACCAAAACTCGCGGTAAACTGAACCATTGCTTCGCCGTCTTCGATTGTGAGTTTTGCAGTTTCGGTACGGATCAACACGGCAAGTCTGATTGCGTCGTGCAGCGAAGTATCAGGCACAACCATTGCAAACTCTTCACCGCCGACCCGGGCACAAATGCTGCTGTCTGCGGAGTGACTTTCGAACAAGCGGGCAAATTCCACAATCACACCATCACCGAATGCATGGCCATAGGTATCATTTATCGTCTTGAAATGATCAATATCCGCCAAAATGATGCAAACCGACTTATCAAATTCTGCGTCGAAATAAATTGCCGCGTCAGTTTCAAATCCTCTTCTGTTTCTGATCCCGGTCAATACGTCGGTGACCGATGTAAGGCGCATATCGTGGAACATTTCCCGGCCAAAAATCATTAGAAGGGTCATGGCAATCGATACCGCACACACTGCAACACTCAAGTGCAAGGTAACCAGAAACAGGTCCTTGCTGTAGTTTTCACCCGTCAGGGGGCCGCCTGCCATGTAGGCAATAATCAAAGGTCTGGCAATATTTTGCGCGATGGTGAGCAGGCATATTGCAATAAGTATCCGGTCCAGCAGCGTTGATAGGTGTTTTTGAACTCCGTACAAACCAATCGCGAATATGATTGCAGTTCCTGCATTCGCACTGAACGATGCCATCCATTGGTCCTGTACAATGATGAAATAGGCATAAACAGCCATATGGATTGTGACAGCCAATGCGAGAATGCTTCCACGTGTTTTGCCGGTGTAGTGGCTTTGAATTCCCGCTGCCAGAATTGCCGTACCGGCCGCATAAATTCCTGCTACCCAGATATCCCCCCAAATTAGCGGCAGGCTATCGTGAATCATATCGAACAGGAATGCTGAAACTGCATAGAGATAGGAAACCGCGATAAGCAAAGCTGCCTTGCTGGATTTGGTAAGATGAATAGCAAAAAACCCGATTGAAAATATCAGGAATACAAGCGGATTCAGGAGTTGAAAATATACATCCAAGGCGTTTTTCGCCCACCTTTCTTTTAACAAGCAGCCAACCCATCGCACCGGATTGGTGTTGGATTCACACTCACACTAAAAGAAAGATGTTTACAAACCTCTAGGAACCGACCGCCAGATCACGTCATTTTTACCGGCCAATTCTCCGATATTATACAATGCCCGCATATATTCCTTATCGAACAACTCTGTTGGTTTCTTATCAAAACTATCTGGGATTTCCGTGTAATTAAATTCGATTTTATTGACCTTAGAATAACCGTAGAGCCGAAGAACGTCACCTGCCGTTTGTTGTTTGATCAATGTGTCAATCGAGCGAGTGGCAATGCTTATTGTGCTTGCCTTGATCACTTTTCGTTTGGGTGCCAGGTTTGAGTTGACAACGACAAACAGCCTGCGAGCTATTTTTTGATTGCGTTCATTTTCAGTGTCTTTGAGTTTCAAATGAATTGGGACCAAAATTGCGTTGTCAGTTGTGCCGCCATCGACATGAAGTTCCTGACCGACCTCTCCGGCAGCTGCAACATCTATTAAAACAGGTGGAAATGCACCCGGAATAGAGGTTGATGCAAGGATAATGCTTCTAAACAGTGCAAGTGCTTTGTCATCGCCACGTTTGGCAATTTCACCCATATTCCATATTACCGGACGCTGGGCGTCCAGATTTGTTGTTCCGATGAGTAGGTATCGCCCGCTTGCATGTTCCGCTGCAATTTCACGTAGGAACTGAGGAGTAATATATCGTGCAATAAGTTTTGTTAAGGGTTTCGGATCTGCGACCGATGAACCGCCCAGCACCCCCCCAAGTATACTGCCCAAACCTATCGGGCGAACCAGGTCCTTCGTTGAGTATGTCGTGTAAAACTCGGTTAGAAACCGGTCATACTTTGGACCCATAAAGGCAAATGGGGCGATGATCGCGCCGGTGCTGACACCAGTAACGATGGAAAACTCTGGTCTATTACCGGATTCTGTCCAACCATTGAGGAGACCGGCTCCATAAGCCCCCTTGGCACCGCCGCCGGACAGAACCAGAAAGTCCTGGCGTTTGATGCCGGTTTTCTTGTCCACGACTATCTTGAGTGGTGGTGCGGTACGAATTCGCTCCTGATCAACTTCTTCATCAGTCGCATCACCCCAAATTCTGATCAGGGTTTTTTCAAAATTGGCAACCCTGGCTTGCTTTTGTACTTCTTCAGGCAGGCTAATTCGTGGTGTCACACAGGCCACGAGAAGGAAAAGCGACAAAATCCCGGTTAGTCGTGCTGCGTTGGTTTTCAGTACTCTCAACAAATCAAAATCTCTCCGCTACGCGCCGCTGAAATAACCGCTTCACCTCAGTGCAGCAGCTAGTTTTTCGCCGTTTTCCCCAATCCGATCCATGTCACCCATTACGCCGGGAGGCCCCATTCGTACGCCAGATTTTCGCGGGATGACATGCACATGATAATGGTAAACCTCCTGTCCACCTGCATCCTCATTGAATTGCTGAATAGTCATGCCGTCGGCCTTAAACACATTCATTGCAGTTTTGGCAATCATTTGGACCGTCTTTTGAACATCTGCGATGGCTTCCGGGGGGCCGTCCAGGATATTGCGGAAAGGTGTTTTGTGAATAACCAGACAATGGCCCTCACCACGCGGCATGATATCCATGAAAACATAGGTTTTCTCATCTTCATAGATTTTGAATGCTGGCATTTCCCCGCGCAGGATTTTTGCAAAGATGTTGTTGTCATCGTATTTCGCGCTAGTCATTTCTTTCCGTTTCCCTTTTTGAAAGGCGCATGTTCCTTGAGCATCTTGTTGTGTTTATCAACTTCCCGACGTTCATGCACTAGATAATCGCTTACAGCATCACGCAATCCGGGGTGGGTTATCCAATGGGCTGAATAAGTTGTTACCGGAATATAGCCCCGGGCCAGTTTGTGAGAGCCCTGGGCGCCTGCTTCAACCCGCTTGAGGCCGTGCCGGATAGCATATTCAATTGCCTGATAATAGCAGATTTCGAAATGCAGGAAGGGATGATCTTCAAGACACCCCCAGTGACGTCCGTAAAGACAATCATCTCCGATAAAATTGAGCGCACCCGCGACGAATTCTTCATTATGCCTCGCCATAATCAGAAGTGTGCGGTCTGATAGGGTATTGCCGATCATCGTAAAGAATTCGCGTGTGAGATAGGGCGTTCCCCATTTGCGGGAGCCGGTATCCATATAGAAAGAGAAAAACCGATCCCATACTCGTTCAGAAATTTCATTTCCTTTTAATATTTCGATTGTTATGCTATTTTTTTCAAGTGATACATAACGTTC
>JBPCWL010000089.1:0-6726 GCA_051009575.1 Rhizobiaceae bacterium | reverse complement strand
CCACGACACCGATTTTTGTGTCAGTATCAGCCGTTCTAAAGGCGTGGGCCAGTTCCACGAATGTGTCGCATGTCGTGGCATTGTCGATTTCTGGTCTGTTCAGTGTAATCCAAGCGACATGTGGTTTTCGAACTTCGTATAAGATATCCTGGTAATCCATGAACATGTTTCTCCTGTATTAGAGTTAAGTTGCGTAGTTTGAGCGAGGGACTCTCATTAGAAATATGTGCTTCGTCGCATTCAAGACCGTCTTCCAGAATAAAAAATATCAACAATCAGAAATGTCGGGGATAGGTTATGCAAGACAAAATTCCATGAAACCAATCTCTAGCTAAGCATTGTCGATTGATGAGTTACAGAGCCAGGTGCAGGACAAGGAGACTAGATCGCCTGTTGGCTCGTGTCCTGGGGTTTACGGATATCCCTTAGAATTGCATAGGCGATCGAAGCAATCGACAGAATCATTAGCACCAGACTTATCGGATCCGTAAAGAAGATGAGGAAACCGCTGTCGGAGACGATGAGTGCACGCCGCAGTGAAATTTCGACGATGTCGCCAAGCACAAGACCGATCACCACCGGCAGTAGCGGGATTCTCAGTTTGCGCAGGATATAGCCCATGATGCCAATCACCAGCATAACGATGATATCGCCAAGACTTCCGCCATTGCTGTAAGCGCCCAGGAAAGCAACACCGAAAATCATGGGGGCCAGTATAGAGGGAGGGATCTGAACCACTTTCAGCCAAACACGTACACCGTATAAACCGAGATAGAGCATGACAATGTTCGCCAGCAGTAGTGACGTGAAGATGCCATAGACAATGTCCGGATTTTTCTGAAACAGTAAGGGACCAGGGGCTACGTTGTGCAGCATCAGTGCACCCATGAGGATGGCGGTGCTACCGGAACCGGGTATACCCAGAGTCAGCATGGGAACAAGGGCACCACCGACCGTCGCATTGTTCGCGGTTTCAGACGCACAGACTCCTTCGTCAATACCCTGGCCGAATTTCTCAGGTGTCTTAGACCACCGTCTTGCTTCATTGTAGGCAATAATACTTCCTATTGCCGCCCCGGCTCCAGGAACGACCCCGACGATTGTTCCCAGGACACTCGAACTCCATAAGCACTTCCAGAGTTTCCGAAATTGGGTGAACGGCATACGCTCCGTAGAAAATTGTGCACTATTCACCAGCCGGTTTTTTATACCGGATTCAACAATTACGAAGACTTCCGATATTGCGAAAAGCCCGAGCATGGCCGGAACAAATCCTATACCTTCCCAAAGCGTGGGTTGTCCAAACGTGTAGCGGAAGGCACCGGTCATCGGATCGGCCCCAATGGTAGACAAGAACAATCCTATGAATGCGGCGATTAATCCTTTGATCCAGTTTCCACTGACCAGGCTGGCGATTATTGCGAGCCCAAACACTCCCAGAGCAAAATATTGGACTGGCCCAAAGGCAATCGCAAATTTAGCCAGCGGGATCGAAAACAAAATCAGCATCACCGTGCTGAACAGACCGCCGCAAACCGAAGACATTATGGATAGGCTCAAGGCCCGGCCGGTTTTACCCTGCTGGGTCATGGGATACCCGTCCTGGCCAGTAACAGCCGCGGACGGTGTTCCCGGTGTATTGATTGTAATCGCCGTAATCGATCCCCCATACTCGGCGGCGAGATAGATCGAAACCAGCAATATGACACTGACAACAGGCGATAGCGCATAGGTGAACGGGATCATCAAAGCCAGACCCGTGGGACCGCTGAGTCCGGGCATTGCACCGACGACAATTCCAAGGGCAACACCTAAGACGATGGCTAGCAGAACTTGCCATTGCGCCAGTTGACTAAGACCGATTAACCAGTTTTCAAACATTGCAGTGTCCGGAAATGACTCACCAAGTTAGGTCAGCTTCTCAGAGTTGGAAAAAGTTCCATGGGAAGCGGGACGCGAAGGATCAAAATGAAAAAGATGTATACAAAGATCAGAAAACCGCAGGCGACGATCAAACTCGTGGTCAATCGAACGCCGGTAATCAAGAGAAGCAAAACAAGACAAATCCATGCGGAGGGAAGCGCACCAATAAGTTCGAACAAGAATACCTGCAGGAACATCACCACGGTGACAATGGGAATCTTGTACCACAACCCCCAATTCATTTGCGACGATACGGGATTGATCAGATTTTTCGCTAACAAAAAGATTGCGCAAAGAGAAATGCCTACAATAAGGACTCTTGGAAAAAAGGCGGGGCTCAGCGTCCGGACCATCGCGGTTTCGGGTTTGAATGAGTCGGAAATAATCCATGCGGCCACACAAAAGGCAAGGAGAATCAGGGCGACGATGATTTCGCCGCCCCGCATGGTGAGATTCGTTGATCGGGAACCAGGCTCCGCCATACTCGATACTCCCAGTAAGTACCTAGTTGCTAGCGAAGTGCTTTCTCAAATCCTTAACCTGATTTTTAAAGTAAGCATCAAAATTTTTCGTGCCACCCATATAGCCATCAAGAGCGCCCTTGGCCTTCATAAATTTTTGAAATTCAGAGTCTGATCTGAGTTCGTTAAATTTATCATGAATTGTCTTGATAACGGACGCAGGTGTTCCTTTTTTGACCAGCACACCTCGCCAAATTGCGGCTTCCACATCAAAACCCTGTTCCTTGAATGTTGGCCAGTCTGGATGTGCCTGGATACGTTCTTTGTGTGCAATACCGAGTACCCTAATATTACCGGCTTCAACTTCTTCGCGCGCTTCGCCTGGATTTAATGTTGCGACTTCAACATGCTTGCCAAGCAACAGACCCCGCATATTCGAGGCACCGCGCTCTGGAACATACTTTATGTCGGTCTGTTTTAAACCAGCTGATGCGAGCAAGAGGTCTACGGTATAGGGATCCATTCCGACAGAATGTGCACCTGTCCAACGAACGGTCCCTGGATTCTTTTTGATGTGTGCAACCAGGTCGCCAAATGATTTCCATGGCGAATCCGCTCTTACGGCGATACCTTGAGGGTCGACCTGCATGCGAATGACACCGATCCAGTCATCTTCGGTGAATGGCACTTTACCGCGGGAAAGAACAATCGCGGTTGTTGTCGTGTCCATAAAAATGTTGTAGCCGTCTGCAGCCCTTTTTTGCACATAAGCCTGTGCCACCGCACCTGAACCACCTTTCTTGTAGAGGGCGGCCATGGGTTGACCAAAGATTTTGGGCCCCAGCTTGGCAGCCGTATGAGCAAGCTGACTCATACCCGAACCCGGTCCGGCTTTGATGACGAGTTCAATAGGTTTTTCCGGAAATTGCGCAAGAGCCGGTTGTACCAGGCTCGCGGTCGCAAATGCTGAAACAGCGATAGTTGCGGTGGCAAATAATCGTAATGACAGTTTCGCTTGTATCATAGTATCTCCTCCCGTGGCTCTCAGATTATCAACTGAAGCCATATCAATTATTTTTTTATTATACACAAAATTTTCATCATACGAAAATAATTTTCGAAACATCGGTTCAAAAAACGAAATTGGGATTACTTGCAAGATCGTGAAGTTCTCTCCGTCGGAACCATGCTTACTTGCAAACAAGTTTACCTATCTCTCTAATATCATTCAGAGTTTCGAGATTTGCTACAACATCAATCAACCTCTGTTGCCTTTCGTTGGATAATATTTTTGCCGTAATACGACAGAATTTGTCTTCGATTTCTGATAGTGAGGCCGGGTTTTCCGGATCTCCCTTCCAGGCATCCAAACGTTTGGAGTATTTCTGTCCGTCGGTCGTGACGACTTCTACTATTACAGATGTGACCGATTTTGATTTTTCATAATCTGCATCAAGTTGACGGTCTTCACCGACTTCGACGCGTTCCATAATCGCTTTAATCTCAGGATTGATAAAACTTTCTTCCGTCAATGTGTCGTCGGAAACGCCGCCATGCACAAGTGTCAGAGCCATATGTAGTGGAATATAATAGTGAGCGGCTCTTCCCTCCGTTGACTCGATTTTCTGATTAACAAAATTGTGCAGTACATGAGTCAGATTGACGCGAACTTTCTCAATTTTAGCTGGCGTCAAATCATATTCCCTTACAAGCCACAAAAGAGCATCAATTGGGGTTCGGGAAAAACTCGCAACGTAGTGAAAGCTGAATCCGACATCTTCAACGCCTAGTCGACCAGGGATGCCATTTTCCAGCACATTGGTATTGTAATTGTCTGAGAAAGCTTGCAGAAATCCTTTGTCACAGGTCGAGCCGCCTTCAAATATCGTATCACATCCGACAACCCCGGCCGCAGCCAGTTCAGCCGCGAAAATACCTTTTTCGACATTAACGCCGGCTTGATAGCCAAAATAAGGTTTAGCGCCATGGGCTTCGACAAGGGAACTTCCTGCGAGGTTCGCCGCATGATTCAGGGCATGTCGGGTTTGTTCATCATCCAGACCAAACATGCGCGCGGCTGCAATTGACGCGCCGAACGGCGCAATGGCACCTGTTGTCTGAATTCCCCTATCCAGCATTGAAGGATTTACCGAGGTCGCAACTCTAACAAAAGATTCATAACCCGCAACGACTGCTTCTATGAGTTGTTTGCCATCCGCCTGTCTTTCTTCGCCAATCGCCAACGCCGGCGTCAGAATGACATTGATGGGATGTCCAAGAGAGGCACGATGCGTTTCCTGATAGGGACACGACAGGGTTGTGAGACAATTAATACTTGCCGCATAGCGGGCAGGTAACTTCTCGCTTCGGTTATAGACGGTTGATTTTCCTCCCGACTCCCGATTCGAATAGAGATCGATGACCGGATCAAAAAGCGGTTTAAGAAGAGTTCCATTCAGACCAACACCCAACCCGTCTAAAATATGCATTTTTGCTGATAGTTTTGCTTCATCAGATAGGCGGTCGAACTTGATATGGCTCAATGCTTCACCAATTTTCTGGGATACAGTCATAGAAAATCCCTCCCTTTGAAATCCCGAACTGCTTGCGGTTTTGAATTTGCTGCCAAGTGCAGATAAGTATTGTCACCGGTATTGTATTATAGCATGTAGGAAAAGAAACTTTTTTTCTTTAACGACAAATGGTGACATTTATGAATGATGGCAAACTGGGAATTGCTGTTGTCGGATCGGGACGTATTGGGTCTCTGCGCGCACAAATGGCGGCGAGACATCCTTCTGTGGGATTTCTTGCCGTAGCTGATCTGGAAAAGAGTCGCGCCGATATTCTCACGCAAAAAACAGGAGCCAATTTATCAACCGATGACAACTTTGAGGCCATTTCTCACCCCAATGTCCAGGCCGTATTTGTTTCAACACCGGAACATGAACATGTTGAACCTGTGGTACAGGCTCTAGAAAGTGGCAAACCGGTATTCCTCGAAAAGCCGCTAGCTTTGACCCTCGATGATGCGGATAAAATTATAGACGCCGTGGAGCGCACCGGAATTGACGTCCATATCGGATATTCCCGCCGCCACGATAGGCGTTGGATGATGACCAAGGAACAGATCGTACAGGGTCGTGTCGGCGAAGTGCTGGGGATTCAGTCGCGTGTCTATAACTCCCGCGCCCAGATGATGGAGATATTGAAACGTTCACCGGAAGCGACTCCTGTGCTTGATGTCCTTACCTACTATGTCGACATGACCTGCTGGTTTCTGGAAGGAATTAGGCCAGTCGAAGTGGTCGCGCGTTCAAATGGCAAAGTCTTCAAAGAACTCGGACACGCTGCTGATGACGTCACCTGGACCATCATTACATTTGAAAATGGTGCCATTGCAAATCTGGGAATATTTTATGCGTTGCCAGCGACATATCCGACCTACGGCCAGAGCCCACGCTATGAAATTCTCGGAGACCAGGGGGTCATCCTGCTGGATGGAGATAACAAGGACAGTCTCCTTTTTACCGACAATGGAGTTCCCCATGCCTATGTCCCCGATCATAGTGTGAACATGCTGTTTATGCAGACGAATTCTTCCGGAGACTGGGCACTCGGTGATTTTTGGGGACCCATCGCCAATGAGACACGGTCTTGGATTGACCATCTGGTAACAGGAATGGCCTGCCCTCATACAACTGTTCAGGAAGGGCGTAAGACCCTTGAGATTACCATCGCCATAGAAGAGGCAGTGCGTACCGGTTCTGCCGTAAAACTATCTTAGTTATCGATTGGGAGATTGAGTTGACAGAGTCGAAATCGGATTCCCTGGAATTTGTCGGTTGCGATTTGGTGTATTCACCCGAAAAACCGGCATTTGAATCTAATCCAACAACATTACGCAGTCAGGTTCAAAGACCGCTGAATGTAAATGGCAAGCGTATGCTTACGATCGATATTCATGCGCATTGTCAATTATCCGAAATCTGGCCTCTGGTCGAGGGACGAACGGAACTTGGTGGTAAAAATCCGTATGATGACACGGATCGCAAACATGTGGAGAATATACCTGAGCGGTTGGCGCAGATGGACGAGATGGGTCTGGATATGCAGGCCCTGAGCATTACAGTATTTCAGCATTTCAACTGGGCGGAGCAGGAACTCGCGGAAGTTCTGGTCGAAAAGCACAACCAGAAACTTGCTGAAATTTGTGACGCTCATCCTGACAGGTTTGTTGCACTTGGAGTCGTGGCACTTCAACATCCGGAACTAGCAGCCCGGCAACTTGACCGAGCTGTCCGGGAATTTGGCCATCGCGGTGTAATGATTACGGCGAACA
>JBPCWL010000088.1:0-48737 GCA_051009575.1 Rhizobiaceae bacterium | reverse complement strand
CGGATGGATAGAATTTCCTGCGGGGCGTCAGCTCAGGAGCTAGGAGCAAGCACTTTTCTGATTGGCCTGAACGACTGCTTTGAGCCCAAAGCAGACAGGTCAACTCACTTCAAAAAGATTCCAATCTCCATCGAAACCTTTTAATTTGTACGGACCATGCGGCAAGAACTCGAAGTTTGAACCGAATGCAAGATCTTTTACGGTAGATGAGGCTAACAATTGACTAGGTGCGGCCTTGTCCATAATCCGCACCGCCAAGTTAATCGCAATACCTGAAAGATCGTCAGCCTGCTGAATGCACTCACCTGTATGGATGCCCATACGAATTTTGGCGGCGTCACTATCAATGGAATTTTTGATCTGAAGAGCACACTCAATGGCGGCGCTTGGTCCGGAAAATGAAATAAGCGTACCATCACCCATTGTCTTTACAAGATTTCCACCGAAATCTGCTGCGAGTTTACGGCAATTCTCGAAATGAGTTGCGGTCCAATTGGACCATTCGCTGTCGCCTAATTCGCGTGCGAATAGTGATGATCCAACAATGTCCGTCACCAGTATAGAAAGTAGTTTTCGTTCTTGGGATTTCGGTTCGGTTGTTTCTAACGGCAAAAAACGATGAATTTCTTCCACAATACTCTCGGCATCTCCGTACCAAGGCACGTGATCGATCCCGTCTAGTTCAACAAGCTTACCCTGAGGAAGCAGCTCGGCTACGATCCGTCCGTGTGCGATCGGAACTGCTGTTTCATCACGCCGATGTAAGACCAGGGAAGGGAGATGAATTGTCGGTAATATTTGCCGAATATCCATCTGGTACCACATCTGTGCCATCCGCTGCGCACTTGCCGGATTGGCGGCATCCAACAGCATATTGGTCCAAGATTCTTGTTCGTTAGGGTCGCTCGCAACGCTTGGTGCCAGTCTTTCCAAATCTACTGGGGTTCCCCAGTTCGAAATCAAATCAGATTTGTATTGCTCAAATTCTGCTCTCCGAAATCCGTCTTGCCAATCTGGCTTCCACGCCACACAAGGACTGCAGGACAACAAAATCAACGATCGTGTACGTTCGGGGTATGTAGCAGCAAACATTGCGGAAATATTAGCGCCTTCGCTAAACCCGATCACCGTACAATTGTCTGAACCAGCTGCGTCAAGAACCGCTCGGATGTCGTCAGCTCGATCTTCAAGTGTGGCTATACCAACGTCGCGATCCGACATACCGGTACCACGTTTGTCAAAGAGTATAAGCCGGCACTTCCTGGACAGTTTCTCGAAGAATGCTGCGCTCAATGTACTGTTTAGCAGTGATCTAAAAGAGGTCAACCAACCAATGGAGAAAATGACATCAATGGGGCCATCACCAATGACTTGATAGGCAATCCAAACATCACCCGATCGTGTGAAGTTTACTTTATTAGTGTCAGGTATGTTGCCGTTGCTGCCCATCTGAAATCAATAACATGAGCAGTAAGCCAGTAATAGACTCCGAGGAGCGCCACAAATGACAGCTTTGTCCGCATAGCTGCCGTTAGCATAACTGAGTTTTTCCCCCGCCCCAGCTCAACACCAAACCAGAACCTGCAATCATGAGAGGTCGTGCTCATCGCGTTTTGCTTGACAATCTTCCCAATACCCTGTTTAAGCCCTTCATCTCGAACAAGAGACCCTTGTAGAACCGCCTTACGGGACCCGAAAAGGTATAAAGAGATCCCCACGGCAAACACCTGACAGCGCGATGCGCCCTCAGGTGCTTTTTTGCTTTGGCCTTTTGATTGTGATGAACTGGTTCCCATATTTGCGAAAACGGGAATGCAAAGGAACGGTATATGTTTGAATCGCTGTCGGATCGCTTAAGCGGCATTTTTGAAGGGCTCACCAAACGCGGTGCGCTCTCCGAAAAAGACGTGGCTGCTGCCCTGCGCGAGATACGCCGTGCCTTGATTGAAGCGGATGTGGCGCTCGAAGTCGTCCGCGATTTCACAGAAAAAGTTCGTGAAAAAGCGGTCGGTGCGGAAGTCGTCAAATCCGTGACGCCCGGCCAGATGGTCGTCAAGATCGTCCATGATGAACTCGTGGAAATGCTCGGCTCCGATGCCGAAACAATCTCGCTCGCCGCAACACCGCCGGTCACCATCATGATGGTTGGCCTGCAAGGTTCCGGTAAGACAACAACAACCGCCAAGATCGCAAAGCGGCTTACCGAAAAGCAAAAGAAAAAGGTTTTGATGGCATCGCTGGACGTGAAACGTCCTGCTGCACAGGAGCAATTGCGCCAACTGGGAGAGCAGACAAGCGTCGACACGCTTCCCGTCATCGAGGGCCAGACACCGGTTGAAATTGCCGCCCGTTCCGAACAGGCTGCAAAACTTGGCGGTTATGACGTCGTCATTCTTGATACTGCAGGCCGCACACACATCGACGAACCACTTATGGTCGAGATGGCGGACATCAAATCCGCAGGCAATCCCCATGAAATCCTGCTTGTTGTTGATTCCCTGACTGGTCAGGATGCGGTCAATCTCGCACAGAATTTTGACGAACGCGTCGGTATCACCGGGCTTGTACTTACCCGGATTGACGGTGATGGTCGTGGCGGCGCTGCACTTTCAATGCGTGCTGTGACCGGCAAACCTATCAAGCTGATCGGTACGGGTGAAAAGATTGATGCGCTGGAGGATTTTCATCCCGGAAGGATTGCCGACCGGATTCTTGGCATGGGCGACGTCGTTTCCCTGGTTGAAAAGGCAGCTGAAACCATCGACCAGGAAAAAGCCGAGGCGATGGCCAAACGCATGCAGAAAGGCGAGTTCGATCTGAATGACCTTTCTGACCAGCTTACGCAAATGCAGAAACTTGGCGGCATGGGCGGGATCATGAGCATGCTTCCCGGCATCGGCAAAATGAAAAAGCAGATTGAAGCCTCCGGCATGGATGATTCCATCTTCAAGCGGCAACAGGCGATTATTTCGTCGATGACCCGCAAGGAGCGTAAAGCCCCGAAAGTATTGAATGCCAGCCGCAAGAAACGGATCGCTGCCGGCTCCGGCTCTTCTGTTCAAGAAATAAACCAGCTTCTCAAGATGCACCGCCAGATGGGCGACATGATGCGCAAAATGAGCAAAATGGGCGGCAAGAAAGGCCTTATGGGCGGCCTCGGCGGCTTGATGGGCGGCGGCATGGGCAAAATGCTCGGCGGCGGTGGCGGAATGCCCGGACTACCAGGCGGGATGCCAGGAGGAGGCGCCATGCCGGACATTTCAAAGATGAGCCCGCAGGAAATTCAGAAAATGGCCAATGAAATGGGCATCAAGGTTCCTGGTGGAAAAGGCCCGTTCGGAGGGAAAAAATGATGAACCCAAAGGACAAGCTCGATCAGCATCGCGGCTCCATCGACAATCTTGATGCAGCACTCATTCACATAATGGCAGAGCGGTTCCGTGTCACCAAGGCAGTGGGCGAACTCAAAGCCAAACACGATTTACCTCCCTCCGATCCAGAACGGGAAAAAGAACAGGTCACGCGTTTGCGCGAACTCGCAGAAAGCTCAAACCTTGACCCCGATTTTGCGGAGAAACTTCTGAATTTTATCATTTCCGAAGTCATCCAGCATCACAAACAGGCCCGCAACGGGTCCTAACGCCATCAAGCAGATTCCAAGGAGTAATAACAATGGCACTTAAACTGAGACTGGCCCGTGGCGGGTCAAAAAAGCGTCCGTTCTATTCAATCGTCGTTGCTGACGTGCGTTCCCCGCGTGACGGCCGCTTCATTGAAAAGATTGGCACATTCAACCCATTGCTGCCGAAAGATAGTGAAGCCCGCGTTGTACTTGACACGGAGCGTGCGCAGCACTGGCTTGGTCATGGCGCAAAGCCGACTGACAAGGTGCTTCGCTTTCTCGACGAAATGGGTATTCTGAAACGCGAAGCACGCAACAACCCGAAAAAAGCATTGCCTGGCAAAAAAGCCCAGGAGCGCATTGACGAGAAAAAGGCCAAGGAAGAGGAAGCCGCTGAAGCTGCAAAGGCAGCTAAGGAAGAGGCCAAAGCCGCTGCCGAGGCTCCTGCTGAAGAAGCACCAGCAGAAGAAGAAGCCCCAGCCGAAGAAGCTCCTGCCGAGGAAACCCCTGCAGAAGAGGCTCCAGCGGAAGAGGCTGCTGCAGAAGAAGAAACAAAACCCGAGTAATTCACTTGTGAATTTCTATGCTAGAAACGGGCGGCTGGTGTCGCCCGTTTTGCGTTGGAGTGTGAATGGCCAAACAAAAAATCCTTCTTGCCCGCATCGGTGCTGCCCGAGGCATCAAGGGAGAGGTGCGCGTCAAACCATTTGGTGAAGCAGACCTGCTCGACCAATACGGCAAGCTTGAAACCGGCGATGGCCGCAAACTCAGGATCACCCGGATGCGCGCCCAGAAGTCGATATTGATAGTGAAATTTGAGGGCGTGAATTCACGCAATGAAGCCGAAGCACTGAAAGACACTGATCTGTTCGTCGACCGGGCCAAACTTCCGGAACCGGATGAAGACGAGTTTTATGTTTCCGACTTGATCGGAATGCAGGCAATCAATGAAGGTGGTGAAGTGTTCGGCACTGTCAAGGATGTCCCGAATTTTGGTGCTGGCGACATGCTGGAAATTGAACCTCAAGGTAGCGGCACAACCTACTATCTTCCCTTCACGGAAGCCGTCGTGCCGAAGATTGATTGTGAAAACCACACGCTGGTTGTTGTACCACCCTTGGAAGTGAGCGAACGGGATGAACAACAAGAGGCGCGACTGAGCAAAGCTCAGGAGGGGAAGCAAAAATGACCTTCAAAGCCTCTATCATCACGCTATATCCTGAAATGTTTCCAGGGCCGCTTGGCGTTTCCCTGGCAGGTAATGCGCTTGAACAACGCAAATGGGAACTTGAAACCATTCCTTTGCGCGAATTTGGTGAGGGCAAACACAAGCGGGTAGATGATACTCCAGCCGGAGGCGGCGCGGGCATGGTGCTGAAGCCCGATGTGCTGGCAAATGCGATCGACAGTATCGACAAAGACACCCGCCCCAGATTTTTGATGTCACCACGCGGCAAACCGCTCACCCAGACCCGCATCAGGGAACTCGCCAAAAGCAACGGGGCCGTGATTGTTTGCGGTCGTTTTGAAGGGGTGGACCAGCGCGTCATTGATGCCCGGGATCTGGAAGAGGTTTCAGTCGGCGATTACATTCTTTCAGGCGGTGAACCGGCAGCAATGGTGATGCTCGATGCTGTTATCCGTCTGCTCCCCGGTGTCATGGGAAACGAAACAAGCGGGGCGCATGAAAGCTTCGAAAACGGTCTGCTCGAACATCCCCATTATACCCGGCCACAGGAATGGGAAGGGTTGGGCATTCCCGAAGTATTGACGTCAGGCAATCACGCAAATATCGCCGAATGGCAACAGGATCAGGCCAGAAAACTGACAGCCGAACGGCGACCTGACTTTTTGAAAAAGGAAAAATAAAGGCATGCTTCTCGACACTCCTATCTGTGACTTTGGATGGAAAGCACCCGAATTCACCCTCAAAGATCCGGATGGCAATACTTACACGATGTCTGATCATCTGGGTGAGAAAGGTCTGCTGATTGCCTTTATCTGCAATCACTGTCCTTATGTGCAACGGATTGCTGATCGTCTTGCCAGCGACACTTCCGAACTGATGGAAGAAGACATTAATGTGCTCGCTGTCATGTCAAACGATTACACTTATGTGCCCGATGACAATCCGGAAAACATGAAACGGTTTTCAGAACAACACGCCTTTAAGTTTCCCTATCTGGTCGATGAAACCCAGAAAGTCGGAAAAGCCTATCGCGCGGTTTGCACGCCGGACTTCTTCGGGCTTAACAGCAAGGGCGAGTTACAATATCGCGGCTGCCTCGATGATGCCCGCATCGGTGAACCAACCGGCCGCAAACGTGAGCTTGTTGATGCCATGCGCCAAATCGCCGAAAGCGGCCATGGACCACAGGATCAAACGCCAAGTATGGGATGTTCCATCAAGTGGCGATAGCATCACAATGGCACCAATTCCCTCTCGACAAACCTTTCGTTTTGCCCTATAGACCCTCCAAATTTCCGAACAATGCGGAAAAATGCATATCGGCATGGATTTCGGTCCGGTCGGGTTAGTAAATGCGGGTTGCCGCTTTCAAGTCACTAATTCGATGCCGCTCTGGCTTTTTGAAACAAGAAAAATGCATCCGGCAAAGACACCCCAAGCGTGCCCCTGGTCTGATCTGAAACCCGAAAGTTGGATATAATGAATATCATCGAACAGCTCGAAGCTGAAGAATCCGCCCGTATTTCCGAAACCCGTGAACTGCCTGACTTTGAGCCTGGCGATACCGTTCGTGTGCTTGTCCGCGTTTCAGAGGGTCAACGAACTCGTGTGCAGGCTTATGAAGGCGTTTGCATTGCACGGTCCGGTGGCGGCCTGAACGAAAGCTTTACAGTCCGCAAGATCTCCTATGGTGAAGGTGTTGAACGGGTATTCCCGGTATTCTCACCTCTGGTTGAAGGGGTGGAAGTAGTTCGCCGCGGTAAAGTCCGCCGCGCCAAGCTTTATTACCTGCGCAACAGACGCGGTAAATCTGCCCGTATCTCCGAGAACACCGGTACCCGCGCGAAAAAACTGAACGATGCAGAGCGTCAGGCAATGCTTGATGAAAAGGCGCGCATTGAAGCCGAAAAGGTCGCGGCGGCCGAAGAGCTTGCCCGTGAAAAAGCGGCAGAGGATGCAGCAGCGGCCGAGGCAGACGCAAAAGCGGCAGCTGAAGCCAAAGCAGCTGCAGAAGCAGAAGCTGACGAGGCGCCAGCAGAAGAAAACAAAGGGTAGAACCGTCAGAAGCTTGATTTCACGAGGCGGCCTTTGGCCGCCTTTTTTATTGAGCTGCAACTAGCAGCGCCTGATCGCACAGGTGTGTCCGCCTGTATCTTTATTGATTTGAAGAATCCTGTAATGTTGTCGGATACGAATTCTGTTTGGAGGGCAAAGATGATAAAACGTATTCTGGCGGTTTTCGCTTGTTTTGCGATCCTGACTGTCAACGCATATCCGCAATCCTCACAGAACAGCGAAACGGTTGAGCAGCCAGTTCTGTCACACCAGCAACTTGCAGTACAATCAGAGTTGGAAGACCAACTGAACATAGCGACCACAAAAACGACGCGACAGCGCCTCTCCGCAATCCTGGATTATTATGATCAAAATGACTACAAGCCCGTATGGAGCGATAGCAATGGAATCACCAAACGCGGAGATTCGATTGTTTCCACTATCAGCAATGCGGGTGAACACGCGCTTGATCCGGCTGATTACAGAATTTCGGAATTAAATGCGGCACCGGACCCGGCAAACCCGGAAGCCGTGGCAAAATACGACATTCGCTTTTCCCGGTCGCTGGTTGCTTTTGCGCAACATCTGAACGCAGGCAGACTTAGCCCGAAAACCGTAAGTCGGGAAAATGTTATTTATCCTGAAGCAATTTCGCCCCAGAAAATTCTCCAACAGGCCAGCACCACTATCAATTCGGCTGCATACCTGCGTTTGCTCGCCCCTCGCACACCACGCTATGAACGATTGCGGCTAGCGCTTACCGCGTATCGCAGGTTGGCATCCGATGGAGGCTGGGGAACCATCCCTGATGGCGAAGTTTTGAAACCGGGCATGGAAGACCCTCGCGTCCCCGCTTTGCGCAAAAGACTGGCGGTAACCAGCGACTATATTGGAGATACATCCAATCCCTCCACCGTTTATGATGGTGACATTGTCGATGCGGTCATGACTTTCCAACAGCGTCACGGCCTTGAGGTGGATGGGGTCATCGGACGAAACACCTTGACCGAATTGAATTTCTCTGTCGAAGAGCGTGTTGCAATGATGGAATACAATCTCGAACGCCGCCGCTGGATGCAGGACGACTATGGACGATACTATGTCTTTGCCAACCTTGCTGATCAGGTTCTGAAATTTGTGAAGGATGAAAAGACCCTGCATGCAGAACTGATACAGGTGGGACTTCCTTATCACCGCACCCCCGTATTTTCCGACGAAATGGAGTATATTGAGATCAATCCTTACTGGAATGTTCCAAAATCGATCGCGGTAAACGAATTGCTGCCGAAACTGCACAAAAACGCAAATGCATTGGGAACCCAGAATTTTGAAGTCTTGAGCGGAGGCACGATTATCCCGGCATCGGCAGTGCCGTGGAGAAATTACTCAAAAGCCAACTTTCCCGTTCGCTTGCGTCAACGGCCTGGCACCAAGAACGCACTTGGTCGAATAAAATTCATGTTCCCCAACAATTTCAATGTTTACATTCATGATACGCCTTCCAAGAGCAAATTTGAAAAGGCGTCGCGGTTCTTTAGTCATGGATGCCTGCGGTTGAAGGACCCGTTGAAAATGGCAGAGGTTATTCTGGGTGAACAGGGTTGGGATCGCGCAAGAATTGATGCTGTTGTGGCTTCAAAAAAGCGGACCGTTGTGAAACTGAAGAAGAAAATCCCTGTGCATATCGCCTACATGACAGCATGGGTGAACAAGGACGGATCCATCCATTTCCGGCGCGATGTTTACGGGAGAGACAAAATTATCGCAAAAGCCCTGAAGAGGGCCCGTGGCTGAACTATAGCTATATACGTTCAAGAATTCTTGACGCACCCGTTCCTGCGGTGCATATGAAACCCTCAGAATTTCCTGAAAATACGGACAATGAAAATGGCGAAAACGCTTTACGACAAAATCTGGGATGATCACCTTGTTTCAACTGAAGTCGATGGAACTTCACTTTTGTATATCGACCGGCATCTCGTTCATGAAGTGACGAGCCCGCAGGCATTTGAAGGACTTCGCCTTAACGGACGCAAGGTGCGTCAACCAAAAAAAACCCTCGCTGTTGTAGATCATAATGTACCGACATCACCTGATCGCGTAAACGGCATTGAGAACGAGGAAAGCCGGATTCAGGTTGAGGCTCTTGCCAAAAATGCGGCCGATTTCGGAATTGAGTATTATTCCGAACACGACAAGCGCCAGGGAATTGTTCACATCATCGGGCCGGAACAGGGATTTACACTGCCTGGAATGACCATTGTTTGCGGCGACAGCCACACCTCCACTCATGGCGCATTCGGGGCTCTTGCCCATGGTATCGGGACATCCGAAGTTGAACATGTCCTGGCGACTCAGACCCTGATCCAGAAAAAAGCCAAAAACATGCTGGTGAAGGTAAACGGAGCGCTTCCGGAGGGCGTGACCGCCAAGGACATCATCCTTGCAATCATCGGCGAGATCGGCACAGCCGGCGGAACCGGGCATGTTATCGAGTTCGCTGGCGAGGCCATCGAAGCCTTGTCTATGGAAGGTCGCATGACCGTTTGCAACATGACCATTGAGGGCGGAGCCCGAGCTGGCCTGATTGCCCCCGACGAAAAGACTTTCGTATATATCAAGGGTAAGCCGAAGGCTCCTTCTGGTGCTGCTTTTGACATGGCAATGGAGTACTGGAAAACCCTTAAATCTGATGAGGGAGCGCATTTTGACAAAGTTGTCGAACTGGATGCGGCGAACCTGCCACCGATCGTATCCTGGGGCTCATCTCCTGAAGATGTTGTCTCAGTGAATGGTGTTGTGCCAGATCCGGCCGAGCTGGAAGACGAGACCAAACGGGCGTCAAAGCAACGGGCACTCGACTACATGGGATTGGCGCCGGGAACAAATATTACGGACATCAAACTGGATCGGGTCTTCATCGGCTCCTGCACAAATGGAAGGATCGAAGATCTTCGCGCAGTCGCACAGGTCGTGGAGGGCAAGAAGGTAGCTGGCCATGTCGACGCTATGATTGTCCCGGGCTCGGGGCTTGTAAAAGAACAGGCAGAGGCAGAAGGCCTAGACCGGATTTTCATCGAATCCGGCTTCGACTGGCGAGAGCCTGGCTGTTCCATGTGCCTTGCAATGAATGATGACCGCTTGAAACCGGAAGAACGCTGTGCCTCAACTTCAAACCGCAATTTTGAGGGTCGCCAGGGTTTCAAAGGCAGAACCCATCTCGTGTCTCCTGCAATGGCAGGAGCTGCGGCAATTGCGGGTCATTTTGTGGATATTCGGGATTGGCAGTGAAACTGGTCTGCCTTGCGGAACAATCGCGTGATTGGACCACTTAATCACCTGCCTGACACCAAAGGCTAAAGACCCCCAATATGCCCGTCAAACTCCAACTCGAAACCGGTCTCTCTGCCGCTGTGGATTGTACGATTCATGTTGTTTTCCGTATCAGAATTTTTTGGACTTTCGTTTGAGAAATTTGCGACGGTTTTCAACCTTCCGGTGGCGGGAACTGCGATATCGGTCAAATGCCCGGGAACCGGCTGACAAATTATAACCGTTGTTATCGAGCCGGATGATAGGAACCGTATAGACAGGTTGAAAACCGGGAGACCCCTGGGCATGGGAATAGGCTGGCGGTTCAACTGCAAAAATCAGGGCACCTGCCGCCAATATTTGGAAATGCTTCATATCATAACTCCTTTCAACCCGCCCACCCCGGTTATCTGGAGCGCTGATGCATGAAGTCTTCCGCATCTCGCTACTAGTTGATAAAATGTGAAGTCTAATTGGCGGCTATGGGAAGGCCAAATTACCGCTCTAGCTGCCTATTCAAAGGCTCTTGATCAGCAGCAGCCACAAGGGGATCGTGAATACTGCCAAGACATTTCCGATGATAAGGACAGAAGCCGACAAATTGAGAGCCCGATTATACAACAGCGCGAAAATGTAAACATTCATTCCCGGAGGCATTGCTGCCAGAACAACAGCTGCCTGCACGAACAGGGCATCCATCCCGAAAACATGATGGGAGAGCACATACGTAATCGCAGGATGGATACAAAGCGCCAGAAAGCAAACCATCAGAGTCTCGGTGAATTCTGAACTTATGGAGTAACGGTTAAGCGCGATGCCTATCCCTACAAGTGATACAGGGATCGCTGTCAATCTTATCATATCCAGTGCCTGCTCGACTGGCCCAAGCAAGGTGACGCCGGCAAAATTGCAGATCAACCCTATCAGAATCCCGATCATCAATGGATTTGCAATCACAGAGGAAAATGCTGTCTTAAGGGTATCCAATACCCCCCTGCCATCCTGTCGGGCAAACTCCATGGTTGTCATTCCGACCGCATAGAGCAATGAAGCATGTAACGCGATAATTCCGAAAACCGGGGTCAGGATTTTCTCGCCAAAAACAAGTTGCGCAATCGGATAACCAATCAACAGCGTGTTTGAGAATACCGCACAAAATCCTACGGCGACTGAAGCGCCCGGCCTTCTGCCCCAAAACATTCGCGACAAAAACAGGCCGGAATAAAAGCAGGTGAATGCTCCTACATAAAAACTGAACAGCATTTCCAGATTGAACGCACTTGAAAAATCAAGCTTGTACATGCCCATGAACAGCAGGACCGGTGCACCGATTTTCAAAGCATAGGCATTCAGTCCGTCAGCAACCGGATCGGGAAGGTATCTAAACTTTCCCACCAGATATCCGGCTCCCAGGATAAGGAAGACCGGCAGAATGGTGATAAAAACTGAAAGCAAAGAAATCGTGCCCGTTGAACTTGTAATGTTTATCACGGATTGTGGATTTACCAAGCATGCGATCCCACGACCAGTGCCATTTTCGCGGGATATTCCCGCTTGATCATTATCTCTTTATTCCATTGAATAGAGTACCGGAAACCAAGTTGGCAACAAATTGAAAACCTTTGATCAAATTATCCTTTCGTAGGTTTTGACCTTCCGCTCTATTGGCACTAGAACATCGATATGATTTTCTGGCATCGGTCGGAAACAACGGAGGAAATTCCCATGTCCAATGTGGATTTACACGACAAGCGTCCGCTGTCGCCACACCTCTCAGTTTACAAACCAATCCCCACCATGGTGATGTCAATTGTCCACCGCATTACCGGCGTGGGACTTTACGCTGGAACTGTTCTGGTTGCCTGGTGGCTGTTCGCAGCAGCAACATCTGAAGTTTATTTTGAGTGGGTCAATGGTCTATTCGGATCGTTTTTGGGCAGACTTGTACTTTTTGCCTATACATGGGCGCTGATGCATCATCTGGCAGGCGGTTTGCGGCATTTTCTGTGGGACACCGGTCGCGGATTTGACAAGCACTTCTCTACCAAACTTGCATGGGCATCACTTCTCTTTTCAATAACCGCCACGGTCCTGATCTGGATCATCGGCTATTCAGTGAGGTAACGAAAAATGGCGGATATGCGCACTCCTCTTGGAAAGGTACGCGGACTTGGCTCTGCCAAGGAAGGCACGGATCATTTTTGGAAACAGCGCTTGACCGCGCTCGCAAATGTTCCGCTAGTGCTGTTTTTTGTATGGATGATTGTTTCGCTCAACGGCGCCTCCCATGCAGAAGTTGTTGCAACCCTTTCCAACCCGATCGTTTCACTGTTAATGCTGGCCGTCATATTTTCTGTCTGCCTGCACATGAAACTGGGTATGCAGGTTGTTATTGAAGATTATGTCCACGCAGAGGGCACAAAGGTGGCCTTGATCATTCTCAACACATTCTTTTGCACAGGTATTGGCCTTGTATGCGCCTTTGCCGTTCTGAAACTCGGCTTTGGAGGCTAATAAATGGCTGCTGCCGCAAGTAATGCCAACGGCAAGGCATATGAATTTGTCGACCACTATCATGATGTGGTGGTTGTGGGCGCGGGCGGTTCCGGTCTCCGGGCAACGCTAGGCATGGCTGAGCAGGGGCTTTCAACAGCCTGCGTGACCAAGGTTTTCCCCACCCGCTCACATACAGTTGCAGCACAAGGCGGAATTGCTGCTTCACTCGGAAATATGGGGCCCGATAACTGGAAATGGCATCTTTACGATACCATTAAGGGTTCCGACTGGCTTGGCGATGTCGATGCGATGGAATATCTCGTCAAGGAAGCCCCTGAAGCTGTTTATGAACTGGAACATTACGGAGTGCCTTTTTCGCGTACGGAAGAGGGCAAGATTTATCAGCGCCCATTCGGCGGACATACTACCGAGTTTGGTGAAGGTCCCCCGGTACAACGCACTTGCGCGGCTGCAGACCGGACCGGTCATGCAATTCTGCACACCCTATACGGTCAGTCACTGCGCCAGAATGCCGAATTCTACATCGAATATTTCGCAATTGACCTGATCATGTCAAAGGATGGGGTGTGTACCGGAATCATGGCTTGGAACCTCGATGATGGCACTATCCATCGGTTCAATGCAAAAATGGTTGTTCTTGCGACCGGTGGTTATGGGCGCGCCTATTTCTCGGCAACGTCCGCACACACCTGCACCGGTGATGGCAACGGCATGGTAGTCCGAGCAGGACTGCCGCTTCAGGACATGGAGTTTGTACAGTTCCACCCGACCGGCATTTACGGGGCGGGCACTTTGATCACCGAAGGCGCTCGCGGGGAAGGTGGGTATCTGACAAATTCCGAAGGCGAGCGCTTCATGGAGCGCTATGCGCCAACATACAAAGACCTTGCATCCCGGGATGTGGTTTCACGTTGCATGACCCTTGAAATCCGCGAAGGCCGTGGGGTTGGGGCAAAGGGAGACCATATTCACCTTCATCTCAATCACCTCCCGCCAGAGACACTACACCAGCGATTGCCGGGAATCTCTGAATCCGCGCGGATTTTTGCCGGAGTTGATGTTACACGGGAGCCTATTCCAGTATTGCCAACTGTTCATTACAACATGGGTGGCATTCCAACCAATTATTGGGGTGAGGTTTTAAGCCCAACGGCCAAGGATCCAGACCGGGTTACGCCAGGGTTGATGGCAGTCGGTGAAGCGGCCTGTGCATCCGTGCATGGTGCAAACCGATTGGGTTCAAACTCGTTAATTGATCTCGTCGTATTTGGCCGTGCTGCTGCAATCAGGGCAGGCAAAACCGTGGACAAGGATGGACCGATCCCGTCGCCAAACGCAATATCGAGCGAAAAGATCATGGATCGCTTCGACAAAATTCGCCATGCAAACGGGGATATCGCTACTGCAGAATTGCGCCACACCATGCAGACTACCATGCAGGAAGATGCCGCTGTGTTCCGGACAGTCGAGACACTGAAGCAGGGGTGCAAACGGATGAGTGATGTTTACTCAAATTACCCAAACATCAAGGTTTCCGATCACTCAATGATCTGGAATTCAGATCTTGTCGAAACCCTTGAACTCGACAATTTGTTGCTTTCGGCTCTTCCTACCGTATTTGGCGCTGAAGCACGCAAGGAAAGTCGAGGTGCCCATGCCCATGAGGATTTTGCTGACCGCGATGACAAGAAATGGCGCAAGCACACCCTTTCTACCATTGATGCGAAGGGAAAGGTGAAGCTGACCTATCGCCCTGTACATACCGAAACGCTGCAGAGCTACAGTGATGGCGGTATTGATCCGAAAAAACTGGCACCAAAAGTAAGGGTGTATTGAAATGGTTGAACTCGCACTACCAAAAAATTCCACAATAACCGAAGGCAAGACCTGGCCGAAACCGGAGGGCGCGGCAAACTTGCGCGAGTATCGGATTTACCGTTGGTCACCGGATGATGGAAACAACCCGCACCTCGATACATACTATGTAGACATGGACGATTGCGGACCGATGGTATTGGACGGCCTGTTGTGGATTAAAAACAACATTGATGCCACTTTAACGCTGCGCCGGTCATGCCGAGAAGGAATTTGCGGATCATGTGCCATGAACATCGATGGCACCAACACCCTTGCCTGCACAAAAGGAGTGGATGAAATCTCGGGCACAGTGAAAGTGTATCCATTGCCGCACATGAAGGTCGTAAAAGATCTGGTGCCGGATATGAACAATTTTTATGCCCAGCACCGTTCAATACAGCCTTGGCTTAAAACGGTATCCAATCAGCCCCGCGATGAATGGCTGCAGTCGGAAGCAGACCGCGAGAAACTGGACGGCCTTTATGAGTGTATTCTCTGTGCTTGCTGCTCTACCTCATGCCCATCCTACTGGTGGAACGGTGATCGCTATCTCGGGCCAGCGGTTCTGCTTCAGGCTTATCGCTGGCTAATTGACAGCCGGGATGAAGCGACCGGCGAACGGCTTGACGATCTCGAAGATCCGTTCCGTCTCTACCGCTGCCATACAATCATGAACTGTGCCCAGGCATGCCCGAAAGATCTGAACCCGGCAAAGGCCATCGCGGAAATCAAGAAAATGATGGTTGAGAGAAGAGTTTAAAGCCTCTTCTACCTTTCCATTGCCACACTTGGACGCTAGATTTCTCATATTGTTGATTTGGGGAGAACAGCTTTCATGCGTATTTATCAACTGACGCTTATCATCACAGGATTTTTGTTCATGGCTACAGCAAACGCCCAGGAAGGCTGGATCATCAAAGACAGCAATCATTCGGTGCAGGACACCGCCGACAAGTTGGTGGCAATCATTGACCGAGCACCGCCTACCCTTTTCGCCAGGGTGGATCATGCTGCCGGTGCCGCCGACGCAGGCCTGGAGCTGCCGGCAGCAACCATGGTCATGTTTGGCGCACCTGCGATCGGCACACCCATTATGCAACAAAATATAATGGCAGGTTTGGACCTTCCCATTCGTGTATTGATCTGGGATGACAACGGTCAGACCAAAATCGGTTATCTTGATCCTCAGACGATGAAAGCCCGATACTCAATTGAAGGTGCAGATCAGGCTTTCGAGGGAATGACTGGGGCATTGAAAAAATTTACGGACGGTGCAGCAGCAGAATGATCAGGGCAAGCTGAGCTTGCTCATTCTACCTCCGTCAACCGTCCAAACCTGACCGGTTACGAAGCCTGCTTCATCCGATGCCAACCATTTGACGAGCGACGCCACCTCTTCCGGGCTTCCGGTCCGTCCTACGGGGTGGATTCCGCCAATCTCGCGCCTGAATTCTTCGGGATCGCCGAGACTTTCAATGAAATCAATGTTGAGTTCAGTATCAATCCAACCCGGCGCGACAGCATTGCATCTCACTCCATCTTTACCGTGATCAACCGCAACTGCTCTAGTCAGCCCGTGCAGTCCGGCCTTTGATGCGCAATAGGCAGGGTGGCGCGGGTTCGACCCCAACCCCTCAATTGATCCGATATTCACGATGGCACCGCCACTACTGATGAGATGGGGCATGGCATACTTGATCAAAAGAAATGGCGCAGTCAGGTTTATCTGAAGAGTTTCCGCCCAGTCCTGTTCAGATGATTCCAGCACCGTTCCTTCGCGCATCACTCCTGAATTATTAATCAGGATATCAAGACGCCCGAACCTTTTAACAACCTTCTCGACAACACAGCGCGGCGCTTCAGGGTTATGAAAATCTGCTTCGACATGTTCGAATTTTTCATCAGCATTTCGCTGGGCCGTCATCACTTTGGCGCCGGCCGTTGAAAACGCCTGGGCGCAGGCCCGCCCGATCCCACTGCGCCCGCCGGTAATCAGAACAACCTTGTCTTCAAATATCATCATTGAACCGGTTTTCCTCCGTTGACCTCAACAAGTGCGCCACACATGTATCTGGATTGCTCCGAAGCAAGAAAGAGTACAACATCCGCAATGTCTTCCGGCTCGGCAATTCTACCCAACGGTACGGAGGCATTCAGTTCCGCGATGGCTTGATCCGGATCAAGTCCCCGCATTTCAAAACCGCTTCGGATCATTGGCGTATTGACTTCATTGGGACAAACCGCATTTACGCGAATATTCTGCCCGGCATGATCCATGCCAAGGCATTGCGTCAAGGAGGCGATTGCTGCTTTTGACATCACATAAACCGGGTGATTTGGACCGGGGTGGACTCCCCAGCAGGAGGATGTATTCACGATGGCCCCTCCTCCCGCACCGGCCATAATCGGAATAGCCGCGCGGCACAGCCGGAATGGTGCCTCCACATTGATTGCCATAGTACGTTCAAAATCCTGATCACTTGCCCGTGTGATATCTCCCCGGGTGATGATGCCAGCATTGTTCACAAGAATATCTAGCCCGCCCAATGTTTCAGCAGCTTTTTTAGGCAGCTTGTCGCAAAACTCCGGGTTTGTGAGATCACCGACAATGCTGCTGTCAGCTTCGCATGGACCTGTGTCGCTTCCTGCAACTATAACACCTTCATTGCGAAAACGCGTTACTATCGCCTTTCCGATGCCACCAGATGCGCCGGTCACCAGCGCCCTCTTTCCTTTCAACTGATACATGGTTTCCTCCGACAAATGCGTAGGAAGCCATATTAGTTGAATCAGACGTCATTGTTAGCCGCATTTGCGAACACGACAGTTTCGCAAATACGCAATTGCCTTTGCCTGCAATTTTTAAGAGCGCTCGGGAATATCTACCAGCTTGCCGCGAGGTATTTCGGCTTGCTGATCATAAAGAGGAAGTTCTACAAGTTCCGCTTCCTGCATGGAACCGTCCCTACAACCAACAACAATGTTTGTGCCGGGTCCATGCTGCGCGGTATCCATCAGTGCATACCCAATTCCATGCCCGAGATATGGCGAAGTCGCGCCTGCAGTCACAATACCGGCCAGCTTGCCGTCCACTTCAACCATACCGGAGATCAATGGCTCACCATTCATACATTTGATTCCAAAATGCCGACTATCCCGGGAAGCCTTCTTCAGCGCAGATTTTCCGATGAAATCGCCTTTGTCTTCATCCACGAACCTTCCAAGTCCAACATCATAAGGCGTCGTAAACTCGTTGAAATCCGAACCGGCATTTAGAATTCCTGCCTCAATTCTGCGGATATTCATGGCATCAAGACCAAAAATTTCCATGCCAAAAGGCTTTCCAGCCGCTTCGAGGTGAGCCCACAAAGCTTCAGCATCGTGATCGGGTTCAGTGTAAAACTCCCACCCAAGTTCATTGGTGTATCCGGTCCGTGTAATGACCACCTCCTGGCCGCCAAATGAAACCCGGGCAACCGCGAAATAGCTGAAAGGTTCCGGCATGCCCGTGTCACTGGCAGCTTCCAGTATTTTCATCGCATTAGGTCCCTGAACCTGGGATACAAAAACATCAGGATCAGAAATTGTGACATCGATACCTTTTGCATGAGCTTTGGCCCAGCTGTAAAAATCTCCATCCGCCTGAGCATACCAAAATTTTTCCTGCTCTAGCCTCAAAAGGATGCCGTCAACAATTAGGCCGCCATCTTCGTAACAGGCGAGGCCATATGCACAGCGCATAACCTTTGCCTTCGTCATGTCCTTGGTAAATAGCAACTCCAAAAGCCGTTCTGCATCCGGCCCTTCAAACTGGATCGGAAACTCGCCGGTATTCAAAACCGCAGCCTGTTGCCTTAACTGCCAATAACCATCTTCCGTCGAATGATCATCAAAACAACAGACCATATGCCGTCGGTTGTATATGCAATAGTGCGGACCTTTCGGACGTTCAATTTCAAAATAGGGGTGACGGGTCTTCGAGTAGTCCCAACCCGCTCCAGGCATTGTGGTTACAAGATCTCTTGTCTTGCCATCACTTGAACGCATAATATGATCTCCTTGCCGGTTATTCTCCGAACAATTATTCATTAAGATGTTCTAAATGAAAATTAGAGATTATCCTCTCCAACATCTTGAAACACGATAGTAGCCATTAATCCGGAAATTAAAATTCACTTGATCTAAGTTGCTTATTTAGTTTTACTTAATATCAGTATGACCAATTGGCTTCCCTCACTTAATTCCCTTCGCGCCTTCGAAGTTGTATCGAGGCACCTGAATTACCATTCAGCGGCTACCGAGTTGAACGTAACGCCCGCCGCGGTGAAACAGCTCGTCAGCAAACTTGAGGAATCCGTCGGCACCAAACTGCTTGAGCGCAAGGGGCAGGGTCTTGCGCTGACACCCAGGGGAAAAGCCAGTTGCGAGGATCTCACAGTAGCAATGGCAAGGCTCTCATCATCCGTTGAAACCATGCGTCGTACTGAAAGTCAGCATCAGCTGATTGTGACTGTTGAAACATCATTTGCGACCGCATGGCTTGTGCCAAAACTTGATCGCTTTCGTGTAAAGTATCCTCAGATCAGTGTATTGATTGACTCAAATCAGCAGATAGCTGACCTCGCAAAGGGGCAAGCGGATATCGCGATTCGCTACGGTGTAAATACAGGGGGCGATTATTTCGTTCACCGGCTGTTTGATGATGAAATTTTTCCAGCATGCAGTCCTGCAATGGCAAACGGGCCACCGAAAATTGAAAACCTTGACGATTTGAACCAGGTGCCATTAATTCATTGGGACATGTCTCAGATTGAGTGGGCGCGGGCAACGAAAAAGTGGTTCATGTGGGATAAATGGCTTTCTCACATCGGGGTCAAGAAGCTCAGAACGGATGGGGGGCTGTATTTCAGTGACTATGGCCTTGCCGTTCAGGCAGCAATTGCCGGACAGGGAGTGATACTGGCAAGCTGGCCAATTCTGAGGGAGCCAATCGAGTCTGGTCTCCTTGTTTGCCCGTTCAAGGAAAGGGTAAAAACCGACATTGGTTATGACCTCGTAACAGTGCCTCCGATGCAACAACGAACGGAAGTGAAAGCCTTTGTCGATTGGATTATTGCTACTGCGACAATCGAATAGGTGACAGGAAAAACAAACCTCTCAAACTGCTTCTCCAACCAAATGGCTATCGGGTAATGATTTCAGGTCCCATCAATTGGGTCGGCAACCAGGTGGAAATGATCGGTATGTAGGTCACCAGGATTAAGAACACAAACATGATACTGACCCAAGGCAATGCTGCCTTGACAACATCTGTGACCGACATTCGCGCAACGCCCGCCGTTACGAATAGATTCAGCCCCACAGGCGGGGTAATCATGCCGATCTCCATATTGACCACCATGATGATACCAAGATGAATGGGATCTATGCCCAGCTCAATTGCAATCGGGAATACCAATGGCGCAACGATAATAAGGAGGCCGGACGGCTCCATAAACTGCCCACCGATCAACAGAATGATATTGACGACAACCAGGAACATGATCGGCCCGAACCCGGCAGCAAGCATGGCTTCTGTAATGACCTGCGGAATGCGCTCTTCAGTCAGTACATGTTTGAGTATCAACGCATTTGCGATGATAAAAAGAAGCATGATTGTAAGTTTGCCGGCTTCAAACAGCGTGTCCTTGGTGTCTTTGTGAAACCAGGCTGTCACAATAGAAAGCGGCTTCTGAAACACGGTAAGGTTACGGTCACCTTCTCCGGTTTTGAGCGGACCCATGTCACGATATACAAAATTTGAAATCAAAAATGCGTACATTGCAGCGACTGCAGCAGCTTCTGTCGGAGTGAACACGCCTCCGTAAATCCCACCCAGTATAATGATGATCAGGAACAATCCCCAAAAAGCTTCCTTACCCGCCGCAAATATCTCTCGGAGCCCCGCAAACGGTTGAGAAGGTAATCCCTTCACTTTTGCATAGATGTATATGCCCACCATCAGCATCAATCCTGCAAGAAGCCCGGGAAATACGCCGGCAAGGAACATTCTGCCTACCGAAACGTCCGTCGCGGCCGCATAAACAACCATGACGATGGAAGGCGGAATCAAGATACCAAGCGTACCGGCATTACAGATTATGCCAGCTGCAAATTCCTTGGTATACCCGACCTCGCGCATACCCGCGATAACGATTGTTCCGATCGCAACGACGGTTGCAGGTGATGACCCTGAAAGAGCGGCAAACATCATGCAGGCAAAAACCGATGCGATCGCAAGTCCTCCGGAGAAGTGTCCAACGCACGCGATTGCAAAACGGATGATCCTGCGAGCTACACCACCGGTTGACATGAAACTGGAAGCAAGGATGAAAAATGGAATTGCAAGAAGTGTGTAGTGCCCGTCAAACGCAGAAAACAGAGTTTGCGCTATCGAGGCAAGCGATCCGTCAGAATAAACCAAAAGAAAGATCATACTTGAAAGACCAAGCGAGACTGCAATCGGCACGCCGATTAACATAAGGCCGATTACCAGGGTAAATAGAAGAACAATGGCCATCAGTCTTTATCCTCGGACTTGGCAAATGCCTCTTCCATCATCTCTTCAGCTTCATGGCCCGCAATCAGCAAGTCCTGTTCGCCTTTCACAATCCGCCATGTTGCCTGCAGCACTCTGAAGAGCAAAAGCGCCATGCCTAAAGGCAAAGCAAAATAGGGGATGAACCGCGGCAGCTTCTCGTAAGCTTCGCCATCGTTAAACGCATCCTTGAGCCAGGTAAGAAAGAATGGAACTGGAATGTCTTCGGTCTCGTAAAACGACCGTTTTCCTACGAATGGCGACCAGTAATCCCATGCTCCCTTAAGAAGAAGTACCGCAAACAGGATGCAAGCAGCACATGCAATCAAAGTCAAAATCTTCCGGGGACCAGGGGACATGGTATTGACGAGAACATCCACGCCAATATGGAAACCTTTTTTGATCCCGTATGAACAGCCGATCAACACCAGCCATGCAAACAGGAACACGGTGACTTCCAATCCCCAAAGAATGTTGGAATTGAAAACGTAACGCGCGACCACATTGGCGAAAGTTATGAGTGTCATCAGACCAAGAGTGATGGCGATGAAGCTTTCTTCGATCGTATCAATAATTGATGGTGTGTCGGATTTCATCAACCTGCCCCTTGGCTGCATTGCCCGCATTATCGGTGCGGGCAATGTATTTTTGTTGACTAGTTGGTTGCTTGTGCCGCGTTGATCAGGTCAACACCGATATCGCCTTCAAACTTGCCCCAGACCGGCTTGAGTGCATCTACCCAGGCCTGGCGCTGTTCCGGAGTAAGGGCTCGTACAACACCACCTGATTCAACAATCTTTGCCTTATTCGCCTGATTTACGGCAAATGCTTCCTTGTTTCTTGTTTCAGTAACTTCCGCGATAATGGTGGCCAATTGATCACGGACATCCGCATCAAGGCTACCCCACCATTCGTCTGACGTAACGACCAGATAGTCGATGATCCCGTGATTGGTTTCGGTCACGCCATCCTGAACTTCGAAAAATTTCTTGCCGTAAATGTTGGACCAGGTATTTTCCTGACCATCAATAACCTTGGTTTGAAGACCGCCATATACTTCCTTGAAAGACATCTTTTGTGGAGATGCACCAAGCTGCTCAAATTGCGCAACCAATACGTCGGAAGCCTGAACACGGAATTTCAGTCCTTTTGCGTCCTCCGGATTGACTAAAGGGCGCGATGCCGACATCTGTTTCATGCCGTTATGCCAAAAAGCAAGGCCTTTGAGACCGCGCTTCACCATGGAATCCTTCAGCGCTTGTCCGGAATCTGAATTCTGAAACGCATCAACCGCCTCAATATTCGCGAACATGAAAGGTAGGTCAAAAATCCGGAACTTTTTCGTAAATTTCTCGAATTTCGAAAGTGAAGGGGCAGCCAATTGAACATCACCGTTCAAAATTGCTTCAAGTACTTTGTTATCATCATAAAGCGTAGAATTCGGAAATACCTCCATACAGGCTTTACCGTTCATTTCTTCATTCACGCGTTTCTCAAGCAAGCTTGCTGCAATTCCCTTGGGGTGCTTGTCCGTGTTCGTCACATGACTGAATTTGATTACAACCTCACCTGAATCGCACGCTGCATAGGCGCCTGCTGTTGTTGCCACAACAAATGTCGCGGCCATAGCTATCGATTTCAATGCTTTCATAATTTTCTCCTCCAAAGCATTCTATTAATTTCTATTAATATTAAACCGGAATAAGACGGCAAATGCAAAACAGGCTGTGTTTCGGCAACATTTTGCCAATCTGGGTTACGAATGCACTGAATTCCCTGGCGTCGGATATAAAAAATTGCTTGACGTTACGTAATTAATTAGGAATTGGTTTACCATACTTCGTGTAACCTGTGCCATAATTGTGACCAAAGCAGATGGTAAGCGTGCCGAACATGACAATAAGGGCGATTTCATGGGCAAATTCATAACCTTTGCATTACTGATTGCTGCTTTGGCTGCAACGGGATGTACCCGTTCAACGAATGCACTCAGCATTAATACGCAAGCTCCGCCGCAGCCCTTGCCTGCAGCACCGGCCGGAACCGTGGAAGGTCAACAGCTAGACCCCATTTCCAGCGATGCCCAATTGCAAACGGGTTTTGATGCAAACGGCCAGCCAATTCAGCAGGAGGCACCAACGGTCGGCGGTACCGAAGTTGCCTCCCTTGATCCTTCAACAACTACAGATACCGGCGAACCTTTAACCCATGAAAGTCTCGCTGGTGCCTGGAATGTAGCAACGGACAATCCGGATTGCCGCGTGTTTCTTTCCTTCACCCAATGGTCAGGGGGATACCGGGCTGGAACCCGCCGTTGTCTGAACGGTGAACTTTCAAGTGTATCAGCCTGGGACGTGAAAGGTTCGCGCGTAATTCTTGTTGATGGAAACGGCGCACAAGTTGCCAGTCTCGGCTCTACCGGAGCTGAGAAGTATGCAGGCCAAACTGCAAGTGGAAAACCCATATCATTTACAAGATAACCGCTATCGGTATTTGATTCCTTCTGTATGATTATGGGTCATGAGTATCGATCAATCCAGTGTTGGAAAACTTCAATCGAATTACGCAAGACTGGTTTCAAGCGGGAAGATAGAATCAGACCCTGCCCAGATCGAACTTGCTGCCCTGCTTGATGAGTTGTTGACAGCAATTAGTGAAAAACGTCTGTCGAGCAAGTCAAGTTCGCTGGGTTGGCTGTTCAGCAAAAGCACAAACATATCAAAAACTACCAAAGGACTTTACATTTGGGGAGATGTTGGGCGTGGCAAATCCATGCTGATGGACATGTTTTTTGATGCTGTTCCACACAAACGCAAACGGCGGGCTCATTTCAATGATTTCATGCAGGATGCACAAGAGCGCATTCATGCTCATCGGGAAAATTTTAAACTCGGCAAGGAAAAAAGGAAAGATCCGATTCCCGTTATCGGCAAGGCTTTGGCAGAAGAAGCCAGAGTACTTTGTTTTGACGAATTCACAGTCACAGATATTGCAGACGCCATGATCCTTGGGAGATTGTTTTCAATCCTGTTTGAGGAAGGTGTTGTTGTATTAGCTACATCCAATGTTGAACCTGAAAACCTTTACAGGGATGGTTTGAACCGGAAAATCTTTTTGCCGTTCATCAAATTGCTCCAGGAGAATGTGAACATTTTCTACCTTGGTGCTAGAACCGATTTCCGTCTTGAAAAGCTGGACAAGGCACCGGTTTACAACTACCCGCTTAACCGGAAAACCGAATCTGCGATGCAGGAGATTTGGGAAAGAATGACCGGTATCGAAAAAGGCCAATCTCTTTCAATACCGCTGAAAGGCAGGAGCTTTGACTTGCCGGAGTTCACCCGCGGAATTGCCCGGATAACATTCAAGGCAATTTGCGAAGAACCAAGAAGCGCTGAAGATTATCTCGCGCTTGCAAGACAGGCGCACACTGTTTTAATCACAGGTGTACCCGTCATAAACGGCGAAAACCGAAATCTCGCCAAGCGCTTCATCCTTCTGATTGACACCCTCTATGACAATCATGTCCGCACGATCATTTCCGCGGCGAAGCCTCCTGAAGATTTGTATAATGCCAAAGCCGGAACTGAAGCTTTTGAGTTCAAGAGGACTGTTTCAAGGTTGAATGAGATGCAGTCACGAGAATATCTTGGCTCCGCAATCGCTTAATATCTTACATTTACGTAAACGTTATTTTTTTATATTGTTGTTTTTATTGGGTTTTTTAAAGACCTTGCAAGTTTCATATTCTGAACTAGAACAGATTTGACTGGATTGAAAAGTTTCAATCTTAACAAGAATTATTACTTTTACGTAAAGGGAAATTATAATGGCGCGAAAGAAAATCGCCTTGATTGGTTCCGGCATGATTGGCGGCACCCTGGCCCACTTGGCTGCAATGAAAGAACTGGGAGATGTTGTATTGTTCGACATCGCTGAAGGCATTCCGGAAGGCAAGGGCCTGGATATCGCGGAATCTTCACCAGTCGATGGTTATGATTGCAAGCTTAGCGGCACACAGACCTATGAAGCAATCAAGGGCGCAGATGTTTGCATCATTACCGCCGGTGTTCCCAGAAAACCCGGAATGAGCCGTGACGATTTGCTTGGCATCAATCTCAAAGTGATGGAACAGGTAGGCGCAGGCATCAAGAAATATGCACCAAACGCCTTTGTAATCTGTATCACCAATCCGTTGGATGCGATGGTTTGGGCACTTCAGAAGTTTTCCGGACTGCCGAAAAACAAGGTTGTTGGAATGGCAGGTGTTCTGGATTCCTCCAGATTCAGGTATTTCCTGGCTGAAGAGTTTGACGTTTCAGTCGAAGATGTGACGGCTTTCGTTCTTGGAGGCCATGGCGATTCCATGGTTCCGCTCACCCGCTACTCGACTGTCGCCGGTATCCCGCTGACCGATCTGGTAAAGATGGGCTGGTTGACCAAGGAACGTCTCAGTCAAATTGTTGACCGTACCCGCAAAGGCGGTGGCGAAATTGTTGCCCTGTTGAAGACCGGGTCTGCATACTACGCGCCGGCTGCTTCTGCAATCGTGATGGCCGAAAGCTATTTGAGAGACAAGAAGCGGGTATTGCCGTGCGCAGCTGCGCTTAAAGGTGAGTATGGTGTAAAGGATATGTATGTGGGTGTACCCACCATTATTGGCGCAAACGGTGTCGAGCGGATTATTGAGATCGACCTCAACAAATCCGAACAAAAAATGTTCGACAAGTCGGTGAATTCCGTGTCCGAACTGTGCGAAGCCTGCATGGGCATCGCGCCGAACCTGAAATGAACTTGATCTCGGCGGCATCAGCCGCCGTTTTCTTTTGGGAGAAATCCCAAGCTTAAAGGAACAGGAGACGGATATTTCCGTTGCAACACATGTCACGTGAAAGCCAGAACGAAGCGTTTGCCAATACATCTTTCCTATATGGCGGCAATGCCGGTTACATCGAGGAAATGTACGCCCGCTACAAGACCGATCCGTCATCCGTTACCGAGGATTGGCAGAGATATTTCTCTGACCTCAATGACGACGCCCAGGATATAGCCAAGAACGCGGAAGGCGCATCGTGGAAGAAGGATCATTGGCCGATTCCGGAAAACGGCGAACTTGTTTCAGCCCTCGATGGAGATTGGTCAGAGGTTGAAAAACATGTAGGCGACAAAATAAAATCGAAAGCGGCGGCAAGCGGCATTGATTTGAGCGGCACGCAAGTGCAGCGCACAACGCGGGATTCAGTTTCTGCAATCATGATGATCCGCGCCTATCGTATGCGCGGACACTTGCACGCTGATCTCGATCCTCTCAAGATTGCAGGCAAAAAAGAAGCCTATAATGAACTCCATCCATCCGCCTACGGATTTACCGAGGCAGATTATGATCGCAAGATTTTCATCGATGGAATGCTGGGCCTTGAATTTGCCACCATTCCCGAAATGTTGGAGATCCTTCAGCGAACCTACTGTTCGACCATCGGTATTGAATTCATGCATATTTCCAACCCCCAGGAAAAGGGTTGGCTTCAGGAACGCATCGAAGGCCCGGACAAGGGAATTGCGTTTACCATTGAAGGTAAAAAGGCGATTTTGCGCAAGCTGATTGAGGCAGAGGGTTTCGAACAGTTCATTGACATCAAGTACAAAGGCACAAAGCGCTTTGGCCTCGACGGTGGTGAATCCATGGTTCCTGCCCTAGAGCAGATCATTAAGCGCGGCGGCCAGATGGGACTTAAGGAAGTCATCTTTGGAATGGCACACCGGGGTCGCTTGAACGTTCTCGCCAACGTGATGGGCAAACCTCACCGCGCCATTTTCAACGAATTCAAGGGAGGTTCATTCAAACCCGATGACGTTGAGGGGTCCGGGGATGTGAAATACCACCTTGGCGCTTCATCAGACAGAGAATTTGACGGCAATGCGGTCCATCTTTCCCTGACTGCCAATCCTTCACATCTGGAAATTGTCAATCCGGTTGTTCTCGGCAAGGTAAGAGCAAAGCAAGACAAGTTTGAACCAAAAAATGAGCGCGGCTCACGTCCTCGCGATACCATAATGCCTCTGCTTTTGCATGGAGACGCCGCTTTCGCCGGCCAGGGTGTAGTGACAGAATGCTTCGGACTTTCCGGCCTGAAAGGACATCGCACGGGCGGCTCCATCCATTTTATTATCAACAACCAGATCGGGTTTACTACAAATCCAAGGTTCTCCCGGTCCTCGCCCTATCCATCGGATGCAGCCAAGATGATTGAAGCTCCGATCTTTCACGTAAATGGAGATGATCCCGAAGCTGTGACATTTGTTGCCAAGGTAGCAACAGAATTCCGTCAACTGTTTCACAAACCGGTCATCATCGACATGTTCTGCTATCGACGGTTCGGCCACAACGAGGGCGACGAACCGGCCTTCACCCAACCGCTGATGTACAAGAATATCAGGGCTCACCCGACAACTGCAAACATCTATGCGGAAAAACTGATCAAAGATGGCCTCATCACAGAGGAAGAATACAAGAATCTGCGGGAAGAATGGCGGAACTATCTGGAAAATGAATTCGAAGCGGGGCAAAGCTACAAACCCAACAAGGCAGACTGGCTGGACGGGGCTTGGTCCGGACTGTCAGTTCCCGACAATGAAGACGAAACCCGGCGCGGAAAAACCGGCGTTGACAAGCAAACACTCGTGGAAATCGGCAAGAAGATTACCGAAGTTCCCAAGGATTTTAATATTCATAAAACCATCAATCGTCTGATGGCTAATCGTCGAAAGATGATAGATACGGGTGAGGGCATTGACTGGGGGATGGGGGAAGCGCTTGCTTTCGGATCTCTTGTAAACGAAGGACATTTCGTCCGTTTGTCCGGTCAGGACTGTGAGAGAGGAACGTTCTCCCAAAGACATTCGGTACTTTATGATCAGGAAACCGAAGCCCGATACACGCCCTTGAACAACATTTCGGAAAACCAGGAAGAATACGACGTCATCAATTCAATGTTGTCCGAGGAAGCCGTGCTTGGTTACGAATACGGATACTCCCTGACGAGACCAAATGCCGTTACAATCTGGGAAGGGCAATTCGGTGACTTCGTCAATGGTGCCCAAGTGGTGATTGACCAGTTCATATCATCTGGTGAACGCAAGTGGCTACGCATGAGTGGCCTGGTCATGTTATTGCCGCACGGTTATGAGGGCCAGGGACCAGAACACTCTTCTGCAAGGCTCGAACGCTTCCTACAATTGTGTGCGGAAGACAACATGCAGATCGCAAATTGTACAACCCCGGCTAATTATTTCCACATCATGCGCCGGCAGATCAGGCGTGAATTCCGCAAACCGCTTGTGCTGATGACCCCAAAATCGCTTCTTCGCCACAAACGGGCTGTTTCCAGGCTGGATGAATTTACAATCGAATCGTCTTTCCATCGACTCCTTTGGGATGATGCTGATTTTGATACTCACAATGGTATCAAGCTTGTAAAGGACAACAAGATCCGACGCGTTGTCATGTGTACCGGCAAGGTATATTTCGATTTGCTGGAAGAACGTGAAAAGCGAGGGATAGATGACGTTTACCTGCTACGCGTAGAGCAACTCTATCCGTTCCCCGCAAAGGCACTGATCACGGAACTGTCACGTTTCAAATCGGCAGAATGGGTATGGTGTCAGGAAGAACCCAAAAACATGGGGTCATGGGCATTCATGGAACCTTACCTCGAATGGGTATTCGCGCATATCAATGCAAAACATTCCAGGGCCAGATATGCAGGCAGACCTGCATCTGCATCGCCGGCAACAGGCCTGATGTCCAAGCACCTGGCAGAATTGGAATCATTCCTTGAAGATGCCCTTGGAGATTAATCCACCAATGCAGGAAGACTATAATTCTCAAACAACAAAAGAAGAGATCTGAGATATGGCTAGTGAAATCCGAGTACCCACTCTGGGCGAATCCGTAACAGAGGCTACGGTCGGACAATGGTTGAAAAAATCCGGCGAAGCAGTCGCTGCCGATGAACCAGTTGTTGAATTGGAGACCGACAAGGTTTCTGTTGAAGTTCCGGCGCCATCTGCAGGCGTCATGGCTGACATTTTGGTTCAGGAGGGTGAAACGGTGGAGGTCGGAGCCTTGCTCGGTATGATAGATGCAGCAGGAGCTGCTGCTTCTCCGGCACCAAAGAAGGCAGATCCTGCACCTGCAAAAAACGATGGTGCAAAGGGGAAAATCGTTGAGATACCGGTTCCCAGCGGAGGAGAATCCGTGACAGAAGCTGGTGTAGGTGAATGGCTCAAGAAAGTGGGGGAACCGGTTGCACTCGACGAAGCACTGGTCGAACTGGAAACCGACAAGGCTGCACAGGAAGTTATGTCGCCCGTAGCCGGGAAACTCGTGGAGATCGTTGCGCAAACCGGAGATACGGTGGAAGTCGGAGCAATTCTTGCCAAAATCGAAGAAGGAGCAGCCGGCGCGCCGGCCGCGGCCTCCTCACCGGGGACAAGTCAACCCGCATCAACAACCATGCCTGCAGCACCATCTGCACAAAAAATGATGACTGAGAAGGGCATCGACCCTTCATCCGTTCAAGGTACCGGAAAACGGGGGCAGATCCTGAAAGAGGATGTAATAAAAGCGGCTAGCGCGCCCGCATCCACATCCACATCGGCACCTGCACCGGCGGAAGTCGGGGCTTCGACATCACACGAAGAAGCACCCCGCGAAGAACGGGTACGAATGACGAGACTTCGCCAAACCATTGCACGCCGCTTGAAAGATGCCCAGAATTCTGCCGCAATGCTGACTACCTTCAACGAAGTTGACATGTCAGCAGTCATGGATCTGCGCAAACGATACAAGGAACTCTTCGAGAAAAAGCACGGTGTGAAACTCGGCTTCATGGGATTCTTCAGCAAGGCAGTTTGTCACGCTCTTGAGGAAATTCCAGCGGTTAATGCGGAGATTGATGGAACTGACATTATCTACAAGCACTTTTGCCACATTGGTGTAGCAGTTGGTACTGACAAGGGGCTGGTGGTACCGGTTGTCCGTGGTGCTGATCAGATGTCGATTGCTGAAGTTGAAAAGGAAATCGGCCGTCTCGGATTGAAAGCTCGCGATGGCGAATTATCCATGGCGGACATGCAGGGCGGCACATTCACCATCTCGAACGGCGGGGTTTACGGTTCTCTGATGTCGACTCCTATTTTGAACGCGCCGCAATCCGGCATTCTCGGTATGCACAAGATTGACCAGCGACCTGTAGTAATAGACGGGGAAATTGTTGTACGGCCCATGATGTATCTGGCGCTTTCCTATGATCACCGCATCGTTGACGGCAAGGAAGCGGTTACGTTTCTGGTTCGCGTCAAAGAGAGCCTTGAAGATCCTGAGCGTCTGGTGTTGGACCTTTAATATGATAGGCTAAATTAGGATAATCTTTCAGGAGAATTTTCATGTCCATTGAATTGCAATATCTGATTTTCGCCGTCTTCCTGGTTGTGATCCAGATGATTTTACAGGTAGGGGCAGGGTTCGCGGCCAACGGACTCATGGGTCTAGCTGGGTCGCGGGATGACGAAGTCCTTGCATCAGGAGTTGGCGGCCGTTTCGAGCGGGCCTATTACAACATGCTGGAAACTTTTCCGGTTTTTGCTGCTCTTGTTCTGGCAATCCAACTCACGGAAAGCTGGACTTCTACAAGTGCGCTTGCTGTTCAAATCTACTTCTGGGCCCGAGTTGTTTACATTCCGGTTTATGTAATCGGAATTCCATTCGTCAGAACACTGGTCTGGCTGGTTTCCATGATCGGCATCCTAATGCTTGCCTGGCCCCTCCTGCAGCAGGTGGTTTGAGTAAAATTATGACAGATGTCTGTATTGTTACCGGCGGCAGCCGCGGAATAGGAGCAGCTTGCGCCAGGCAGGCCGCAAATGCCGGTTATGCAATCTGCTTTTCATATATATCCAATGAGGCTGCTGCTGATGAGATAGCGGCGGAAATTATAGCCAGCGGTGGAACAGCTAAAGCCGTCCGGGCCGATGTCGCTGATGAGGCCGATATTCTCACCCTTTTTAAAGCTGCAGATGAAATGGGAACCTTAAAATCACTTGTTAACAATGCCGGCATGGTGGACCAGACAGAACGGGTTGAAAACTATTCAGCTGAAAGACTTCAAAGAATATTTTCCGTGAATGTAATAGGTAGCATTCTTTGCGCTCGTGAGGCGGTGAGGCGAATGTCCACAAACCACGGAGGACAGGGCGGCTCAATCGTCAATATAGGATCCGCTGCCGCCTATCTTGGCTCCCCCAACCAATATGTTGATTATGCTTCCTCAAAAGCGGCAATTGACACATTTACCAAAGGCCTCTCCCTGGAGGTTGCCGACGAAGGAATTCGTGTTAATGCAGTTCGACCGGGACTGATTTACACTGACCTTCACGCATCTGGCGGGGAACCAGGGAGAGTTGAAAAACTGGAACACATGGTTCCTATGAAGCGCGGTGGTAGTCCGGACGAGATCGCGAAAGCTGTACTTTTCCTGATGAGTGACGAAGCTTCTTACATTACCGGTGATTGTCTTAATGTGACCGGCGGTAGATAAATGGAGAGATTGGATGACTGACCTTTATGACGTAGTGATAATTGGCTCTGGTCCTGGTGGCTATGTGTGTGCCATCAAGGCATCTCAACTGGGGTTGAAAACCGCAATTGTGGAAAAGAATCCAACCCTGGGTGGCACCTGTCTCAATATCGGATGCATCCCTTCAAAAGCTTTGTTGCACGCTTCCGAAATGTTTGAAGAAGCCGGGCATGGATTTGCGAGTTTGGGCATCAAGGTAAACAAGCCAAAGCTCGATCTCAAGGCCATGATGGGTCACAAGGAAGGAGTGGTCAAAGCGAATGTAGACGGTGTTGCCTTCCTGATGAAAAAAAACAAGGTTGATGTTCACTTCGGAACTGGAAGCATTGCAGCATCCGGCAAAGTAACTGTGACTGATGACAAGGGTGAGACAAAACAGCTTGATACCAAGAACATCGTAATTGCCACGGGCTCGGATGTTGCAGGAATTCCCGGCCTTGATGTCGATATCGATGAAAAGGTCATCGTTTCTTCAACCGGTGCGCTGGAACTGTCTTCGGTACCCAAGAAAATGCTGGTGGTGGGCGGCGGAGTAATCGGCCTTGAACTTGGCTCTGTCTGGAACCGTCTTGGTGCCGAAGTTACTGTTGTAGAATTTCTCGATACCATTCTCGGTGGCATGGACAAGGATGTTTCTAAACAGTTTCAAAGAATGCTTGCCAAACAGGGTATAAAATTCCACCTCTCTTCGAAAGTCACAGCTGTCGGAAAAAAGGGCAAGGGCGGAACTGTAACTTTTGAACCAGTCAAAGGTGGTGATCCGCAAACCCTTGCAGCGGACATTGTTTTGATCTCAACCGGCCGAAGCCCGTACACAGAAAGTCTGGGTCTTGAAGCTGCCGGAGTTGAAACGGAACGTGGGAAAGTCAAAACGTATGATCATTGGCAGACCAACGTTCCCGGCATATGGGCAATAGGTGATGTAACGGAAGGCCCAATGCTGGCACACAAGGCAGAAGATGAGGGTGTGGCCGTTGCCGAGACAATTGCCGGGCAGTCCGGCCACGTGAACTACAACGTTATTCCTGGCGTGGTCTATACGATGCCGGAAGTTGCCAGTGTCGGAAAAACCGAGGAAGAACTCAAAGCTGACGAAGTGGAGTATGTTTCAGGCAAGTTTCCATTCGCTGCCAACGGAAGGGCCAGGGCGATGAACCACATGGATGGTTTTGTGAAATTTCTCGCGG
This sequence comes from Rhizobiaceae bacterium, assembly GCA_051009575.1. Classification (GTDB taxonomy): domain Bacteria; phylum Pseudomonadota; class Alphaproteobacteria; order Rhizobiales; family Rhizobiaceae; genus JAALLB01. The sequence goes on along the minus strand of JBPCWL010000088.1, from coordinate 15,784 downwards.
ACAAGAAAACCGATCGCGTGCTCGGGGTGCATATTGTCGGTTTTGGCGCTGGCGAAATGATCCACGAAGCTGCCGTCTTGATGGAGTTTGGCGGGTCATCTGAAGATCTCGGAAAAACCTGTCATGCCCATCCAACCTTGTCGGAAACAGTTCGCGAGGCAGCACTGGCAACCCATGGAAAGCCACTTCATATATAAAGTCACATTTACCAGAACCAACTCTTGATCAAGCAGCTCCGTCCTTCCATGCTTTCCACCATCAAAAAGTTTGTCACAGAACTCAATTCAGCCGACGATCAGGACGATTTTATCCATTCTGACCTGCAACTCGCAGAAGCCGCTTTGATGTATCATGTCATAGCAGTTGATGGTGTGGTCAAAGCTGATGAAAAGAAGCGGATGGCCGAAGTACTTGCCCGTCATTTTGATCTGGATGAAACAGAAACTGGCAATCTGACCCGGGACGCGAGGAATGCTGAGAATGAGGCCATTGATCTGTACAAGTTCACAAGCATTCTGAAACACACCCTCACCATTGAGGAGCGCAATCTTATCATTGAACATCTCTGGGAAATGGTATTTGCAGATGGCGTTGTTCATGAACTTGAAGACAATGTCGTGTGGCGGGTAGCGGAATTGCTGGGTGTCGATTCACGGGAACGGATGGTTTTGAAACAGAAAGTATGGAAACGCAGATCTGAAGAGACGGGTAGAAACTAATGTCCATCACTTCCTATTCAAAGAGACCGAAGGTCCTCATGATTATGCACCAGGAAGGCTCTACCCCAGGCCGGTGCGGAATGATACTTGAGGACATGGGTTACCGGTTAATCGCATGCAAACCGGTTTTGGGAGACAAACTGCCGGACACTTTGGAGGACTATGCCGGAGCAGTGGTTTTCGGCGGACCTATGAGTGCCAATGACCCGGATGATTTCATAAAACGGGAAATAGACTGGATGGAAATTCCGCTGAAGGAAAACAAGCCGTTTTTTGGAATTTGCCTGGGCGCACAGATGCTATCCAAATACCTGGGTGGTCATGTTGTTGGGCGCGAGGACGAGTATGCGGAGATTGGTTACTATCCTATCCGCTCCACCAATGAGGGGCAGGCACTCATGGACTGGCCAAGCCATGTCTACCATTGGCACCGCGAAGGTTTTTCGCTGCCGCAGGACGCAACACTTCTTGCATCTGGCGAAGAATACCCGAACCAGGCGTTCAGGTATGGCGATAATTCATACGGAGTGCAGTTTCATTCCGAGGTGACCACATGGATGATGAACCGTTGGACGACGGCCGCAGCACATCGTTTTGTACTTCCGGGCGCCCAGAATCGTGAGCAACAATTCGCCGCCCGCCCTCATCACGATCCGGCAATCAGGCAATGGCTTTGTGATTTTCTGGATATTTGGATCGGCCCCGCCAACAAACGTGCTTGATTTGTGTTGATATAAGGGCCACATGGGTTGTTGAAAGAAGGAGATTTGAATGATCGCAATATTTGACACCATTTTGCTGATCCTGAACATTTACACATGGATCATAATTGCGTCAGCGGTATTTTCCTGGCTCTATGCCTTCAATGTCATCAACTCCTCAAATGCCTTCGTCAATCAGGTCGCAGGCTTCCTTTATCGAGCCACTGAACCCGTCTACCGTCCCATAAGAAGGTTTGTGCCTGATCTTGGCGGGATAGACATCACTCCTATCATCGTACTTATCATAATTTTCTTCTTGCAGCGGCTGATCATTACATCTGTAATTCCGGCATTTATATAGGAATAAAGATGAGGCTGATTTCAGTCATATCGACAAGCCTCGTAATGCAACTCTTTGCCGCAACATTATATGCGGCAGAAAGCAAATACACTGATCTTGACCTGAACGAAGATTGCGTATTTCACAGTGAATACGAACAGGGCGCAAGTGCCTACTGTTCCGGATACAAGGGATATCCCGTTCACTTCGATGAAGGCGATCTGCGCCAGATGGTTCGTTTTGGGCATCTCAAAGTATTGAAAGGGCAATGGGAGAGTTTCGGACAATTCAATCGGATCAACAACAAGATTGAATGGCGTCTGAATGACGGGAAACCATATGCCGCAATATTGCGATGGTTTATCGAAAACAGCAATTCCAACGGTGAATACTCAAAAGCACTGGAAGGCCAGGTACTGGTGATTTCAAAAGTGGCTGACCATGACAGTCCCGCGTCATGCGTTGTTGGTTACGTAGATGCACGTGCAAACTCGAACTCAAATGAATTGGCGCGCAAAATTGCTGATACGATCGCACCTGGATTCAAGTGTTTTCAGGACGGACCTGACTTCCACGGCAAGCGGGGAAAATATTCCGGCGATCCTGTTATTTCGCACCAGTAGGCTTCATCCGCTGGTACTCGGAGATGATCTGGTAATCCTTGTTGGGCCCCAACACATCTTGCTTGATTATGATTTTGTTGTCTGAAAACAAATAATCACCAACATAAGTATCCGGTTGACAATCATGATGCCCTTCACCGTGCCAAGCCCCGGCCCGAGCAACCGGTTTCACTTGATGATATAATCTGGGTGGATCTTCATCAAAATAAATCTGCAATCCGGCATCCCCAATTCTCCAAATCCATTGCCTTGTTGCAGAAATTACATTGCCACTTGCCATACGCATGTCACCGACTTCATTGGCCTGCAGATTGCTGGAGTCCATACGGGAAAAAACAAGCGAGCCTTCCATTTGTTCGCCCGTGGAAATGGCCCTCGACAATGACCATTCGCCGATCAGTGTGTTAAAAAAATCAGCGAATGTATCCATCTATCCAGCCAGTTTCTGCAGTTCCGCCAAAATGGCATCTCCCATCTGGGAAGTGGTGAGCCTCTCAGTGCCTTCCACCCAAATGTCTCCTGTGCGCAGGCCTCGGTCAAGAACATTGGCGATCGCTTGTTCCACCTGGTCCGCAGCTTCGACCATTTCGAACGAATACCGCAACATCATGGCAAAAGAAGCAATCATGGCAATCGGATTGGCAATACCCTGGCCTGCAATATCGGGTGCAGAACCATGAACCGGCTCATACATGGCTTTACGTTTGCTAGATATTGGATCCGGCGCACCAAGCGACGCCGAAGGAAGCATCCCCAAGGATCCCGTGAGCATGGCTGCGACATCGGAAAGCATGTCCCCAAACAGGTTATCGGTGACAATAACATCAAATTGTTTTGGCCAGCGCACAAGCTGCATACCACCCGCATCAGCCAGCATATGGCTCAATTCCACATCGGGATAACGCGCCTTGTGGATGGCGGATACTACTTCATTCCACAATACGCCCGACTTCATTACGTTACGTTTTTCCATGGAGCAGACCTTGTTAGACCGCGTCCGCGCCAACTCGAATGCCACTCCGGAAATCCGCTCAATTTCAAAAGTGTCATATATCTGGGTATCAACCGCACGCTTTTGCCCGTTACCAAGATCAGTGATCTCTTTCGGTTCGCCAAAATACACACCACCAGTAAGTTCGCGAACAATCAGGATATCAAGCCCTTCGACAACCTCCTTGCGAAGTGAAGAAGAATCCGCCAGCGCCGGATAGCAAATAGCAGGCCTCAAATTGGCAAAAAGCTCCATTTCCTTTCGCAACCGTAACAACCCAGCTTCCGGTCTTGCCTCATAGGCAACATTGTCCCATTTCGGACCGCCAACTGCTCCGAAAAGCACTGCATCTGCTGCAAGTGCCTTTTCCATATCCGCGTCAGATATGGATTCACCATGTGCATCATAGGCGGCACCTCCAACAAGACCTTCCTCGATTTCAAATCCGCTACCCAGATTTGAATTCATCCATTCTATCAGTTTGGAAACTTCTGCCGTCGCCTCGGGGCCGATACCGTCTCCGGGCAACAAAAATATATTACGAGTAGTCATGACAGTGGGAGCTTTCTGAAATTGCAAATTTAAGTGTTAGGCCCAGGGGCGGGATTCGGCGTTCTTATTCTCAAAAGCCTGAATGTCATCAGTCTTCGCAAGGGTCTCACCGATGTCATCAATTCCCTCCAGCAAACGATGTTTGCGGTCAGGATCAATCTCAAAGCTGATGTTTCCGCCATCAGGACCGGATATCATTTGGGTTTCAAGATCGATCGTCAGGGTGGCGTTGGCTCCGCGTTCTGCATCATCCATGAGCTTTTCCAACTCTTCGGGTGAAACCGTGATCGGCAATATCCCGTTCTTGAAGCAGTTATTGTAAAAGATATCAGCGAAGCTTGTCGAAATCACGCAACGAATTCCATAATCCAGCAGCGCCCAGGGTGCGTGCTCACGGGAAGAGCCGCATCCGAAATTGTCGCCGGCAACCAGGATCTGTGCATTCGAATATGACGGCTTGTTGAGAACAAACTCGGGATTGTCAGATCCATCATCTGTATAACGCATCTCCGCAAAAAGTCCTTTGCCCAGACCCGTCCGCTTGATGGTTTTCAGATAGTCTTTTGGAATGATCATATCAGTATCGATATTGATGATCGGCATGGGCGCTGCTGCTGCAGTCAGTTTCTCGAATTTTTCCATTTTTCATCCCTGGATTTAACCTGTCGGAGATACCTACAAATTGGTCAAAACACAAGATTGGATGTCGGAAAATGCATAGATTAACAGCCGGTCTGTCATTAGTATTCCGGGACATTCAGGAGGTAACGCAATGCGCAAGCAACCTAACATCGTTTTGATAATGGCCGACCAGCTCGCCCCGCAATTCACTGGCGCCTATGATCATCCCCTGGTCAAGACACCGCACATGGAAGCCCTTGCGGACCGGGGCATGCGATTTGACGCAGCTTACTGCAATGCGCCGCTTTGCGCACCGTCCCGCTTCTCATTCATGTCCGGTCAATTGGTGACTCGCATTGCAGCCTATGACAATGCCAGCGAATTTCCCGCCTCTGTCCCGACATTTGCCCACTATCTGCGAATGATGGGATACCGCACATGCCTTTCCGGCAAGATGCATTTCGTAGGCCCTGACCAACTGCACGGATTTGATGAACGGATCACTACTGATGTTTATCCGTCCGATTATGCGTGGACCCCGGACTGGGAATTACCGGATGAACGCATCGACAAATGGTATCACAACATGGATTCAGTTCGCGAAGCTGGCGTAGGTCAGGCAACATTCCAGTTGGACTATGATGAGGAAGTCGCTTTTGCAGCAAAACGCAGGATTTTTGATTTCGCCCGGCTTCAGGAGGAACCCTTCTGTCTGGTTGCCTCCTTCATTCATCCTCACGACCCCTATGTCGCAAGGCCTGAATGGTGGAACCTTTATAAGCCGGATGAAATCGACATGCCGAAACATGTTTTCCCGCCAGACCAGCAGGATGGGTTCTCAAAACGGCTGATGGACGGGATCGAGGCAAATACCGTTGCGGTTACTGAAGATGAAATCCGTGACTCGCGTCACGCCTATTACGCAAACACATCCTACTTTGACAGCAAAGTGGGGGAATTGGTCAAAACCCTGGAAGAAGCGGAGCTGCTGGAAAGCACAGTTGTCATTGTCACCGCAGATCACGGTGACATGCTGGGTGAAAGGGGGCTGTGGTACAAAATGAACTTTTTCGAGCACTCCGCCCGTGTTCCATTGATCATGGCCGGTCCCGGAATAGCCCATGGCAACGCATCCAACGCCTGCTCTTTGGTGGATATCCTGCCAACAATGATCGATCTAGCTGCCATTGGCGGCTGCGAGAGGCCGGAACACGGTCATCCAGTTGACGGGCGGTCACTGCTTCCGCTTGCCAAGGGACTGGAAGACCCTGTTGATGAGGCAATTGGAGAATATTGTGCGGAGATGACTTCCCATCCGGTCTTCATGATTAGGCGGGGCAAATTCAAATACATCCATTGCGACGTGGATACACCGCTTCTGTTCAACCTTGAAAGTGACCCTGAAGAACTGAACGATTTGATTGATGACCCTACCCACGCTGATGTGGCAGCGGAATTTGCGGCAGAAATTGCCAGGCGTTGGGATTCGGAGGAAATCCGCAAGCAGGTGATTGCCACGCAAAAACAGCGCAGGGCTGTCCATGCTGCAATGCAGGCGGGGCAAAGGGTGGACTGGGATTACAATCCGCCGCGCGATGCTTCGCAGGAATATGTCCGCAACCACATGGACTGGACAGTTGCCGCTGCAAAAACACGTTTTCCCCCAATTGATGGCGGAAATGAAGGACGCTCTTGAACCATTGCAAACACGCTGCAATTTTTTGAATTCCTTAGAAGCAGTCTTTTCTCTTGCGAGTGATGGAAGCTTGCTTAGATTTCGCAACTAGGACAATATTATCCTCAAACGCGTGACCGAGGAGGGGTTCTTTGCCATGTCGTATAGCGAGCCGTCATTCACAATGGGCGTTGAGGAAGAATACCTCCTCGTCGACAAGGAAAGCCGGGATCTTGTCCAGGAAGCGCCGGATGGTTTGATGGAGGCATGTTCCGCCGAATTGGCCACACAGGTCAGCCCCGAGTTTCTTCAGTGCCAGATCGAGATCGGTACAAGGGTATGTAAAAACGTTACTGAGACACGTCAGGAACTTAAACACCTGCGCGCAAAAATTGCCGAACTCGCCGGTGAATTCGGGCTGGCTCCGATTGCAGCTTCAACCCATCCGTTTGCCAATTGGGCGGATCAGCATCACACCCACAAGGAGCGGTATGACAACCTGGCGAAAGATCTGGGTGGCGTTGTCCGGCGTTTGCTGATTTGCGGCATGCACGTGCATGTGTGCATTGAAGATGAGGACTTGCGGATCGATATTCACAACCAATTGTCCTACTTCCTTCCGCACTTGCTGGCACTTTCCACGTCTTCCCCTTTCTGGGAAGGTCGCGACACGCAACTTAACAGTTACCGCCTGGTCGTTTTTGATGCGCTGCCAAGAACCGGCCTGCCTCCGGCATTTAGCTCATTTGGAGAATATGAACGTACCGCCAATATTCTTGTTCAGGCAGGAATGATCGAAGACGCCTCGAAAATCTGGTGGGATTTGCGCCCCTCTGCGAAATTTCCAACACTCGAAATGCGAATTTGCGATGTCCCTACGCGCCTTGAAGATACCGTGTGCATCGCTGCGCTTTATGTTTGCATTGCCAGGATGCTCTATCGGTTACGTCGCAAAAATCAACGCTGGCGGCATTACTCCAGTTTCCTGATAGCCGAAAACCGGTGGCGGGCACAGCGGTACAGCCTTGAAAAGGGGCTCATTGATTTTGGCGTTAGCAGTATTGTCCCCTATTCAAACCTGGCCGAAGAGCTCATAGAACTGGTACGAGAAGATGCCGAAGCGCTCGACTGCGTGGCAGAAGTCGAGCACATCCGGGAAATTATAAAAAATGGAAGCAGCGCAGATCGCCAGCGCAAATTATACTACGACGCAATCAATTCGGGAGCAGAAAAGCATGAGGCGCTGAAGGCTGTCGTCGACATGCTAATGACCGAAACACTCGCGTGAAACGACATGTGCCTTTAATTTTTTTGACATGCCGGATCACTATGGCTGACGATAGGTATCAACGAAGTTTTTGAGGATTTGCCCAGGAACATTGGCATCCTGTTGATGGCAGAATTCAATCAGCCGATCGGCACTCGAAGGCGGGAAATATCCGTAATTCTTGTACAATCTGATGCGAGTTTCGAACACCTTCCCATCTGCCTCCGGATGAAACTGGGTCGCGTAGACATTGGACTTGTATCTAATCATCTGGAAAGGACATGGAACAGAAGAAAGCAGATGGGAACAACCAGCTGGCAACTCCTGCACCGCTTCCTTGTGCCCCACAAAAGCTGTGAACTTCTCCGGTAGGCCCGCCAGCAACGGATCATGTGATCCGTCCCCGGTCATCTGGCATTCTACAGCGCCAACTTCCTCGCCGAATTGCTCCTTGTTGACATTGGCTCCAAGATGATGGGCGAGTATCCCGATACCGTAACAACAACCCAGGAACGGAAAATCCGTTTGTGTGATCTCCGGCATGAGGGCAAATACGGCATCCTCTATCTGTTTGTCTGTTGCGGACTTCTTGTTTTCCGCATCGCTGACACAACCTGGACCTCCACCCACGATCACCCCGGCAAAATCGTCCAACTTGAAATGATCCGGTACAGCTTCCTGATCAAGACGCACCCGGAAGGTTTCGGCCGGACTCAGGCCGCCTTTATCCAGGATCGCTTCATATTCATCATCTGAAGCTTCGGTTTCAGGGCGAAGCTGCAATATCAAAAAGGGTTTCATGAAAGGTTTCAGGTACCGGTTTCTCTAATTCAGGGCAAATAATGCAATTAACTTTTCCCAGTCAAGCCACAAGACTTTTGCCAGCCACCAATCCTGGGCGATAAACCGTTACCACACTGCTGAAAAATGGAGCGGGCGATGAGATTCGAACTCACGACCCCAACCTTGGCAAGGTTGTGCTCTACCCCTGAGCTACGCCCGCATGATAAGCGAAACGCTCCGAAGCCGTTCTATGGCGTAACCAAAACCGAAATGCAACAGATTTATTTCGCCCGCCTTAATCTGTTGGTCTAACCTATTGATAATTCTGGACCATCACTCTAAAGCAATGATAAATGATCCAGACGCATTACGGAAATCCAATGGCTGCCACACCGCAAGAATTGTTGAATTTGCTTGATGAACTCGGCATTGAAACGAAAACCTACGAGCATGAGGCAGTGTTTACGGTAGAAGAGTCGGCCAAGATCAAGCAGGACATTCCAGGCGGCCATACCAAAAATCTGTTTTTGAAAGACAAAAAGGGGAATTTCTTCCTGATCGTTGCTGAAGGTACCGCTCAAATCAAGTTGAACTCGATTCATGGCCTCATCGGTGCCAGAGGACGGGTTTCTTTCGGTAATGCTGAAGCCCTGATGGATATGCTCGGCGTAAAACCGGGCTCCGTAACGGCATTCGCTCCGGTGAATGATCATGATAACCGCGTAAAGGTCATTATTGATGCATCGCTTTTGCGCTATGATTTGATTAACTGCCATCCATTGACGAACGAGATGACAACCACCATCTCAAAACCAGATTTGTTGAAATTTCTGGAGCACGTAAATCACGCACCGGAAATCATCGCGCTTTCACTTGAAGAGGTTGAAAATGAGCAGTAACGAATACGGTTTTGGCAACGAATACGGTTCCGGCGGGAATACGACTGTGACTCTTGGTGAGGAACAATCTGCACAACCATCCGGAATGACACCTGTAAAGGACATTTCTACCCAGGAATTCATGAGCGAAGTCATCGAGGCATCGGCTCAACTACCGGTCCTCGTCGATTTTTGGGCGACATGGTGCGGACCTTGCAAACAGCTTGCTCCGGCATTGGAAGCTGCAGTCGCTGCGACGCGTGGCAAGGTTAAACTGGTCAAGATGGACATCGATAAACATCCGGAGGTTGCCGGACAAATGGGCATACAGTCACTCCCAACAGTGGTTGCATTTGTCGATGGACGCCCGGCGGACATGTTCATGGGCGCCAAGACCGAAGGAGAGATTCGCGAATTCATCGCAAAAGTCGCCGGCCCTGACGAGCAGGAAAACCAGATTGAACTGATGCTGGAAAAAGCGGAAGAACTGGCCGCACAGGGTGCAGTTGGTGATGCTGGAAACATCTATGGGCAAATTCTGACGATCGAACCCCAAAATCTGAAAGCACTGTCGGGGGTCGGACATTTGTATGTCAGTGAAAAAAACCTTGAGGGTGCGCGGGGCGTAATCTCCAATCTTGATGGCGAGCAAAAAGATACCCCAGAAATCGCGTCACTGATGACCGCCATTGAATTGGCCGAGCAGGCGGAACAGTTGGGAGATTACGCAAAATTGCAATCCGAGGTAGATTCGAAACCGGACGACCATCAACGACGTTTGGATTTGGCGATCGCGATGAATGCAGCAGGAAAGCGCGAGGAAGCAGCTGATCAGCTTCTAGAAATCATGCGTCGTAAACCAGGTTGGAACGAGGATGCCGCCAGAACACAATTGTTGCAGTTTTTTGAAGCCTGGGGAATGACCGATGAAGTCACCGTTTCTGCAAGACGGAAGCTATCATCACTTTTGTTTTCATGAGTTGGCAACAAAAGGAAGTTATGGAATCCTCTTGAGTTTTTTGAAAACTGATACACGTTTAGTTCGAGTACAGCAAATCGGAATGCGCAGTGGTAAAAGCAGGTAATAAAACTTACAGAAGCGGTGGGGAGTTACCGGAAACAGTTCCGGTATTTCCCCTGACAGGTGCCCTTTTACTGCCCGGTGGACAAATGCCACTGAATATTTTTGAACCCCGGTATCTGGAAATGATTGACGATGCGATGAGTGGTTCAAAGGTTATTGGCATGGTTCAACCCTGCCTTAAGACCAGTCGTGAAGGCCAGGTTATTGTTCCGCTTTGTAACGTCGGATGCCTAGGAAGAATATCTGCTCTACAGGAAACCGGTGACGGCCGCTACCTGATCAGTCTATCCGGAATTTGCAGGTACCAAATCATCGAAGAGGTTCAGGTCAATACCAGTTACCGCCAATGCAATGTCAAAATTTTTGACGGTGACCTGCATGAATGCCAGCAAGGTATCAGCCAGGATGAACGGGAAAAACTGCTCGATGCTTTCAGAAATTTCCTCGATGCCAATTGCATGGATGTCGACTGGGATACGGTGGACAAGACGGACAATGAAACGCTCGTTACCGCTTTGTGCATGATGTGTCCCTATGATCCGGCAGAAAAGCAGGCACTTCTTGAAGCATCAGATCTGAGAACAAGAACCGAAACACTGATTGCCATTTCGGAAATTCATTTGGCAAGACATAATTCCGACGATGGCAGCAGGCTTCAATAGCTTGGCTGAAACTGGGGAGACAACATGGATCATGAAACGGAACCTGATGCCAAACTCCTTGAGTTGCTGGTCTGTCCGCTTACAAAAACCACACTTGAATACGACCGGAAGAATCAGGAGTTGATTTCAAAAGCTGCGGGCCTTGCCTATCCAATTAGAGACGGCATTCCCGTCATGATCGCTTCAGAAGCGCGCGAATTGGAAATTGACTGACTAAATCGCTTCGCCGCGAAGAAGTTTCGGGGCAGATTGATCCTCGCCTGCAGCCTGATTGATAAAATATTTTTTCAACCCAGGCAGGCGATCAACGACACCAAGCCCCACGTCGCGAATGCCGCGGATGATATCATTGTCATTGGAAAACATGCGGTTGAGAACATCGGTAACGATGCCCATTTGAACGGTGTCGAAACGCCGCCACATCTGGTAACGTTCGAGAACATCCAAGGCACCGATATCCAGCCCCAAACGGTCTGCGTCCACGATGGTTTCAGCCAAAGCAGCGGCATCCTTGAAGCCGAGATTCAGCCCTTGCCCTGCGATCGGGTGAATTCCATGCGCGGCATCCCCCGCAAGCACAAACCGCTCGCGGACAAACTCCCTTGCCAGGCGTAATCCCAATGGAAATGCCTGCACCTTGCTTGCAACAGATATTGATCCAAGCTTGTGTCCAAACCGTTGCTCAAGCTCTGATTCAAATACCAACGAATCCTGTTCAAGCAATTTGTCCGCAGATCGGGAACTTTCAGTCCAAACCAGCGACGAGCGATTGCCCTTCAATGGTAAAATTGCAAATGGTCCAGCAGGCATGAAATGCTCTTCGGCCCTGCCATTGTGGGGGCGCTCATGTTCAACTGTGCAAACAATACCCTTTTGATCATAAGGCCAGTGAACTGTCTGAATTCCAGCCTGGCCTCTTAACTTCGATCTGACACCATCGCATGCCACAAGAAGTTTTGTCGATCGCGATTCGCCATTAGACAGTTTTACCATCATGGAAGCACCTTGCATTTCAAATGACTCCACGCCCGATTGGGAAATCCGGTTAACGCCGTCGCGATCGGCTTTCCCGCGCAGTGCTTTTACCAATTCACGGTTCTCAACCATGTAGGCAAATGGCTGATCTTTTTCTTTTTCATTTGCAAAAGTCAGGAAAACGGGCCGGACAATGTCACTTGGTCTGCTATCCGTAACGATCATGTCGTTGATGGGCTGGGCACCCTTTAACAGGGTTTGCCAAAGACCGAGTTGTTCAAGCATGCGGATTGCATCAGCGGCGATTGCTGATGCCCGCTCATCTTTATCGTTCAGATGCTCCGGCACCGGATCAACTACGGTTACGTCCAGATGCGGCGCGGCATCCTTGATGGAAACAGCGCAACACAGCCCGACATAGCCACCACCTGCAACCAAGATATCGGTTGTATCCGGATATTTTTTGATGCGTTTTGCCATTTTGAATGATCCTGACTACGTCAAAGTGGCGTTATATGCATAAAACTTCAATGTCCATGTTGTCTCACGTCAAATTATCGCTAATTTGCACGAAAAACGGAAAGTTAAATTATGTCCGAAGCGGTCGAAACTTTGATCAAAATACTGGATCTTGAGCGGATCGAACAAAATCTGTACCGCGGAGAAAGCCCGAATGTCGGTTGGCAACGTGTATTCGGTGGTCAGGTAATAGGTCAGGCCCTGGTTGCAGCGCAAAGAACGGTTGAAGAAGGGCGGGTAGTTCATTCTTTACATGGTTACTTCATGCGACCGGGAGACCCGTCTGTTCCGATTGTTTATGAGGTTAACCGGATAAGGGATGGAAAAAGCTTCACAACCCGCCTGGTGGTTGCGATCCAACATGGGAAAGCAATTTTTTCGATGTCGGCTTCTTTTCAAATTATTGAGCCAGGACTTGAGCATTTCTTGCCTATGCCGGAGGTGCCAAACCCGGAATCGTTGCCAAGTGAAAAACAGTTGGCGGACCAGTTTATTGACCATGCTCCCGAGGGTGTGCGCAAATATTGGCAGCGTAAACGACCAATCGAATTGCGTCCGATTAACCTGGATCACTACATTTCCAACAAGAAACTTGACCCCAGACAGGATATCTGGTTCCGCGCAACTGGCCCATTGCCCAAAGATCCCGCAATTCAACAGGCAGTACTCGCCTACGCTTCGGACATGACACTTCTCGACACATCCCTTTTTGCCCACGGACGGGCTGTGTTTGATCAAAACCTTCAAGTCGCAAGCCTTGATCACTCCATGTGGTTTCATCGACCCATGAATATGGAAGAATGGCATCTTTACAGCCAGGACAGTCCAAATTCTTCTGGAGCAAGGGGATTCACCCGTGGCAGTATTTACGACAGGGAAGGGCGGCTAGTTGCTTCCGTTGCACAGGAGGGGCTGATCCGCGAACGCTTACCAAACAAGGGGAAAACACCAGTTTCAGGCGGATAACCCTCACCGCCAACATGTTCTGACAACATGATACGGCTTTCACCGGATATCCCCCGTAACTTTCATTTCCCAACTCGAATGAAAAAGTTCGCCATTCAGCCGTGATCAACCCGATGGTTAACAGGCGATTAACCTTCAACCCCTAGGATTTCACCAAAAGTCATTGTTCAGCTGAAACCAAAGTGTTTCAGCGCTTGGAGTATTGAATGCAGGTTTCAGAAATTGACCCTTCACATCGCGGCCAAACGGTTAAGGATGGATTGAACCGGCAGGCTTCGGTTCTAACCGGACTGACAATTCTGGGTCTTGTCGGACTGGCATTCACCAGCCTTGCATCGTGGACAGTTACGGATCCCAGCCTGTCAGTCTCAAACAACGGTGAAATCAGGAACACTCTGGGCTTCCCCGGCGCGGTATTCTCGGACTTTGCAGTGCAATTTTTCGGCCTTTCTTCTGCACTTGCACTAATTCCTCCTGCCTTGTGGGGATGGACAAAACTACTTCAACAAAAAATTACAGGATTTAGAAGAAGGTTTCTTTTGTGGCCGCTTGCGGTCATTTTCCTTGCGATTGCTTTGTCATGTCTTCCAATTCCGGCTCATTGGCCACTTCCTCTCGGACTTGGAGGTGTCGCCGGAGATCTGGTTTTACGTCTCCCGGCTTCATTTGGGGTTTCGCCGCAGGGATTAGTCGCATTTGTTTTCGCAATCCCCGCAACGCTGATTGGAGGATGGGCTTTGCTTGCAGCCGGTGGGGTGATCTGGCAACCCAAGGAAATCACCGCAGCTTCATATGCTGAACTGGAAGAGCTTGCAAATAGTGAAGATAAGCCCAGCTGGCTTCTCGGCGCAATCAGCCATTACTACTACACCTACAAATTCCGCTCATCTGCAAGGAAACAAACGGGCAATGATGAGTTGGCGCCTTTACCAAAGGTTGGGTTTTTCTCTCAGCTCAAAATGTTCTTCCGTGAACTCACAAAGCCTGAAGATGACGGATTGGAAGCCATTGGTCGTAACTCCAGGGACCCGGATTTCAATGGCAGCGCCGATTACTATCAGGCAAACGGGCTCGAACAGGAAGGTCCAGAATATGGCGAAAACAACTACCTCGATCACGAGTTTGACGATGCATTGAAAGACGAATGGGCGCCGGTTGAACCGCCGGTAAGCGCACAACCGGCTATGGGTGCGGAAACCAATTCTGCCCAAGGACGGGTAAAATCAATGGCGCCACCGCCTCGCCAGTCTTCCCGTATCACACGTGAGGCACAGCCCTCCTTGATCAACACGGAATTCGAATTACCCTCCCTGCATTTCCTCCAGGAAGTTCCATCGACCAGCAAAAAAGTCCAGCTTTCGGCAAATGCACTGGAGCAAAACGCCCGCCTTCTGGAAGGGGTGCTTCAGGATTTCGGCGTAAAAGGTGAAATCATCAATGTCAGACCGGGTCCGGTTGTAACCTTGTACGAATTGGAACCAGCGCCTGGCATCAAATCCTCACGGGTAATTGGCCTGGCGGATGACATTGCCCGCTCCATGTCAGCAATAGCTGCCAGGGTCGCGGTTGTTCCCGGTCGCAATGCAATCGGCATAGAACTGCCAAACCTTAAACGGGAGACCGTCTATCTGAGGGAAATTCTGGCAAGCCAGACCTACGAAGGTTCAAAAGCCAAACTGCCAATCATTCTGGGAAAAACCATTGGCGGCGAAGCGACCATCGCTGATCTTGCAAAAATGCCCCACCTGCTGGTAGCGGGCACCACAGGTTCAGGTAAATCGGTTGCAATCAATACCATGATCCTCTCCATCCTGTACCGGCTTAGCCCCGAACAGGTCAAAATGATCATGATTGATCCCAAAATGCTGGAACTTTCCATTTATGATGGCATCCCGCACCTGTTAACCCCGGTCGTCACAGATCCGAAGAAAGCGGTCGTGGCATTGAAATGGACCGTTCGGGAAATGGAAGAACGCTACAAGAAAATGTCCAAGGTCGGCGTTCGCAACATTGACGGATTTAACAACCGGATAGCTCAGGCCAAGAAAAAGGGTGAGCACATTACCCGTACAATACAGACCGGCTTTGACCGCGATACCGGAGAGGCGGTTTACGAAACCGAAGAGCTTGAGCTTGAACCAATGCCATACATTGTGGTGGTCATTGATGAAATGGCAGACCTGATGATGGTGGCCGGCAAGGACATTGAAGGAGCCATCCAGCGCCTTGCACAAATGGCACGGGCTGCCGGTATTCACGTCATCATGGCAACTCAGCGTCCATCGGTTGATGTCATTACCGGCACCATCAAGGCCAATTTCCCGACAAGGATTTCATTCCAGGTTACTTCAAAAATTGATAGCCGTACGATTCTCGGGGAACAGGGTGCTGAGCAATTGCTGGGAATGGGTGACATGCTGTACATGGC
>JBPCWL010000087.1:0-3017 GCA_051009575.1 Rhizobiaceae bacterium | reverse complement strand
GCGGTTTCGGCAAGATCATGGCTCAGGTAAAACCGCGACTGGCAGTGGGTTATCACACGATTCGACAGCCCGAACTGGACCAGATGATGCTCGAAGAGGTCCGCAAGGTCTACGGCGGGCCCTTGGTTATTGCAGATGACTTGATGGCGTGGAACATAAGTAAGGAACGGATTACCCAGCGCGAAGTGGTGAGTGCGGAGCGCGTCGAGGCACCTCCGACAACGACAGGATACAAGAAGGCCAAACGCAGCGGCCAGGCTAGTTATTCCAATTTTATCAACGACGGCAAGTGGGAAGGCTACACGCCTCCACCATTACCGGAACGGTGACGCCGGACGGAATCAGCACAATTGCGGGCACCATTATAGCAAGCCCAAAGAAGCTATATTCGGCCTGATTGAATAAACTTGATGGCTTCAGGTGTCGGTAGGGTTGAAGAAAACACCGCAGCACCATCGCGGTTCACGGTGTCCAGAAAACTGGTTCACATGCTCCTTTCGGTTGACGTTTTCGTTGTGCTCATTCCGGACTTTCAGAACAACCGAAACAAAACCAATTTGGCAGATTCAATACACTTGAACATACCGAAAAGTATGGTATGAAGCACAATTAAGTATGACGGGGACCGCCTGTAGTGTGTCGGCAAATGGCGAGTCCGCTCGGACGAACATGGCAAACTCATTCACGTAGGATATGCAGGAAAATGAATAAAATCAGAAAGATTGTGAAGTCTGGAATAGCCATAATTGTCGCGCTAGCAGGCGTATCGATCGGAAATATTTCTGTGCTTGCTCAAGATGCTGTTGGCGGAGATGATGTTTCAGAAATCGCGCGTAAGACATCAAACCCTCTTGGTGGTGACTTCATGGTGCTGATCAACGAATGGCACTATGCCAATTTCAATGGCACGATCACAACTAAAGACAGGGCGGTGATCTCACATATCTTCCAACCGGTCATCCCGCTATCGATGGAAGAAGTAATTGGTGAGAACTGGATTATGGTCAACCGGCCTACGTTTTCAATGATCTACGATGCCGATCTTCCGACCAGCATAACAACTGGCCCGCAAGGTCCGACTGCAACGTTCGACAATTTTAGCGGATTTGGCGACATCAGCCATTTCTCCCTTCTGGGTGTCTCGTTGCCTTCCCAAAATGACTTACTGGGCCCGGGTGATTTTGTGGCAGCCGCCGGCGTCAGCCTAAACATTCCGGTTGGATCGACCGATCTCTCAAACAAGGCCTGGGCAGCGGGCCCTGCTGGTGTGCTTTCATATATTGGCAAAAATGGGATTTTGGGCGGATTGGTTCAGACCCAATTCGATTTCGCTGACGCTAATGGCGGCGACGATGTTGAATACGATAAAGCTTTCATTCAGCCGTTCTATTACGTCAACCTGGATGATGGCTGGCAGGTTGGTGGTGCCCCGCGTTGGGTTTATGATTTCAATACCGGTCAGTGGGACCTTCCCATTGCACTTGGTTTCACGAAAACGCAGGTGTTTGACTTGGGTGACGGTAAAAAGCTTCCCATCAAATTTGGACTGGATGCACGTTACAGTTTGGAATCAAGCGACACATTCGGTGGGGAATGGGAAGTGGTTTTCACAGTGAACCCAATTATTCCAAATGTTGTGCAAAACTTGATACGCGGATGTCCGGCAATGTCCGTTGGCGGTTGCTGAATGCTGACTGGCACGATCTGTCGGAATCGGGCGAGTCGTCTGGAAAACATACCTTCTCACTGGCTTCCGCTTGTCTTGTGTGAACCAAAATTGTGTTGACCACGCATGATCAACACGAGCATGTTTGGTGAACTATCCATGGAATCAAGCGTGCCTTTGAACCACACAAATACAGGATGTATCGTGGGATATTGATGGGTGTTTGATCGACTTTCACGATCAGTAAGCCATTATTCGACTCTTCAAAAATGACGTCAGGGTGTTTTGGGAGTCTCGTTGCAGATGTTGAGGGAATTCCAGTACAGGCGTAAATTGGTCCGGGCAACAGTGGGGATCTTGCTGTGCACGATCCTAGCAGCATGTGCTATTGTCAAAGTTGAACACGATCCTGTACCGCTTACGCTTGCTGCTCTTCCAGAATCATACCAATCGGCAACCGGCGATGAGCTGCCGATCAATTTGCCAATACAACAGTCCCGCCCGCACCAGTCGCGGCTTTCCTAAACCCACGAAAAACGGATCCAATTGCGGCCTGTGTTGGCTCAGAGGTGCTTGTCTCAAGCGTGCCGCCGGCGTTAATCCGATCGCCAATTAGTTGAACAATGGCCGGTGAGTCGGCAAATTTGCTGTGATTGGCGCTGCTTGGATCATTGATTTCACTGAGGTCGACGACCCTGACACCAAGCGCCGCCAGTTTATCGGGTTCCGCGTCTCCAACTCTGTCTATACCACCCGCTATCGTCCTAGACAGGTTCAGTGCCTTATCGTCTTTTGAAATCAAAACAAAAATCTTCCTGTTCAGTGATCCGAGCTCTTTGATATGTTCCCTGAAAAGGTCGATATCGACGTCCGGCGATGCGAGTACAACACTGTTTAATGGAGCCCTTGGCGAAATGTTAAGTTTTGCAACCGCCGTCATCGCTTCGAGGGTCACCAGATTGCCCATTGAATGGGCGACAATGCTAAAATCCTTAGCATTGGTTTTGGCGAGATGTCTGGCGAGTTCGACGAGATAGGCCCGGGCTTGCAATGCGCTGTTTGAATCATAGGCGTAATCAATAGCGCGGCCCCGAGATGCCCAAGTAAATAGAACTGGCACACCCTTAAAACCGCTGTCATGGACGAACTGCGCCATCCGCAAAACAGCGGCAGTGAAATTTGTGTTGTATCCATGCACGAAGACAAGCACGGTACGATCGGCCTTTTGACGCTGAGCCAGTGCCTGGTTCAGCCCCGCAATGAAGTTCGAACCACTTTCGAAGAGGGTTGGACGCGATATGGTGAAGTGTTTTGCATTGTCGGGTTTCCCGGAGGTTGGCTGCTCGATCTG
>JBPCWL010000086.1:0-22730 GCA_051009575.1 Rhizobiaceae bacterium | reverse complement strand
CTTGTCGCAATACAGGATATACTGACGGTGCGCCAGATACATTGATTTCAACATTTTTGTATGCCGGGATTTTGAGAGTGCTTTCTTGAAATTGACCCGATGAACAATGACTTCACACGCTGTTTGCTTGATTTTCATCGGTTCAAACGGATCAGATTTATAAAATGAAATAAAATCTGTCTTGGTTTGAATTTCATGCCAGACAAGGTCTTTTTGCGAAAGTACCTGTATCACGGCTGACTGGAAAAATTTCGCGGCGCGAACCAGACCAATCTTCAAAAGGCTTGAGCCAAGTGCGAGAAATGTAACGCGCTTGCCAGCAAACAATTTAGGCCTTTTTTCCAGGGCGATTGCCAGAGCAGCGGCAGCCCATACCGAACCAAAACTGTGACCGACAATGATTATTTCATCCGGTTTGCTTCGGGCAATTTCTTTAACCAGGTGATCTGCAAACTGAACAAACCTGTCATTGATATCTTTGTTGGAACCGTTGCACATATCGCGGGCAAATGCCCAGTCATTGATTGAAAGGTTGACGTAAAAATTATCCCCGGGATATTTGCAAAGAACCAGAAAGAGCAGGATGGCGGGGATCAACGTAAAGATCCAGTGCACGCCGGAGCCCGAAGTCAGCCAATACATTAATCCGCCCGAAATGATGGAAAACAAGAGCATCAATAAAAGCGGGTATATGGTGAAACCCCAATAACGGCGACTTGCCTTTGCATATTTTCGTACCGATCCGTCGAAAAAGAAGGATAGGTATTTCGGGAAATTGAATAACAGGTTTTGCGGATAGGGCGTATTCTCGTACTTGCCGATGATGTCTGCCCAGGAAAAGTGGACATACCGGGTTTGTGCTGTCCACCCGTTTCCTGACGATTTGAAGTTTGTTACCGTCTTGTTGGACTGTTTGTTTTCATCAATCTTGCCCGCATCGAGTTCAAATCCCCATAAGTTGGCCGTCTTCATGCCGCCCGCTGTCAGGCGTTCGATCTGATGAACTGAAGTGGTGGTTTCAAAACCGGGAAAATTGAGTATCAAGCGGTTGATATGGGGCATATGGAATCACATGAGCCTTTGTTGCCCACCCCTTACCATGAGCGGTCTGCGTTGTCAGGATTTGCGTTGCGGAATCGGATCAGGCAGAACGGGCCGCATCAGCCAGGAATTTCCAGACATAATCTGAAAACGAACGCCAGCATTCGATCCTGAATTCTTCTTCCTTTGTCCGCCACAAAATAACCTCGGCCTTGCCCAGCATTGTGCGGGAACAATGTCCAACCGGGAAAGCATCAAGTGACAAATCGCGGGGGCAACCGCTGTTGATTGCATGTGCCGCATTGATCCCTGAAACGGTAAATGCTGTATTGCGGTGGTCAATCGAAACGACAGAGTACAGGCCGCTTTTTACATCATTCAGTTTCTTTTCCAGCTGTTTTCCGTAAGGTGCTGTAATGAACCATTCGTCCGGCCCTATCCAAAGTACTGAAACCTCACCTTTATTGGCAGTCGTTCCCGGTTTGCGTGGAAGCGAAAGACCCATTGCCTTTCCAAGACCTGCCAAGGCTTTGTTTTCCGCGCGCAGCGAAATTCGCTCGCAGGCATCAACGGGGACCAGTGATACACCATTATTGCCGTAAATACGGCCAGCCAGCGGCTGTTTGCGTTGGGCAGCTTCAACCATTTACCCTGCCTCCTTCAGAATCGTAGAATACCGGAGAACAAATCTCGGCCTTGATTATTTCATCGGGCATCGGGATGTAAACGATTTCTCCCATTCGGTTGTGACCGTTTTCAACCAGCGCCATTGCAATTGATTTTCCAAGACATTCTGACCAGTAGGAAGAGGTCACGAAGCCTGTCATTGGCATTGGAATTGGATGATTTGGATCGTCTACTATTTGCGCACCTTCCTCCAGGGTGATTTTCGGATCGACGGTTTTCAATCCTATCAATTGTCTGCGGCCCTCTGCTACAAGGTCCGGACGTCGCAAGCCTTTGATGCCGACAAAATCCGTCTTTTTCTTGCCGATCGCCCAGCCAACATTCGCGTCATAAGGTGTGACAGTGCCATCTGTGTCCTGGCCAACAATGATGTAACCTTTTTCAGCGCGCATTACATGCATGGCTTCGGTTCCGTAAGGGGTCATCCCCAAAGGCTTGCCGCGTTCCCAGATTGCTTCCCAGACTGATTGTCCATGGTCAGCCGGTACGTTGATCTCGAATCCGGTTTCGCCGGTAAATGACATTCGCATCAACCGGGTCGGGACTCCGCAGATTTTGCCGTGAGAAACACTCATGTGCGGTAATTTCTCGTTGGTAAGGTCAATACCATCAACCAGAGGTTTGATAATTTCTCGCGCTTTTGGCCCCTGCACCGCGATCACTGCCCATTGCTCCGAAGTTGATGTAAGCCAGACCTTCCACTCAGGAAATTCGGTCTGCAGGTAATCTTCCATCATATTGAGGACGCGTGGTGCGCCGCCCGTCGTAGTTGTGACATGGAAACGGTCCTCTGCAAGGCGAGCCACAACGCCATCATCATAGACGAAACCGTCTTCACGGCACATGATGCCATAGCGCAGGCGGCCGACAGCCAACTTGTCCCAAGGGTTTGTGTACATCATGTTCATGAATTTAACCGCATCCGGTCCGACGACCTCGATCTTGCCAAGCGTGGAGGCGTCGAAAATGCCTGCTACTTCACGAGTAACCCTGCATTCACGGTTAACAGCCGCATTCATATCCTCACCGGATTGCGGATAATACCATGCCCGTTTCCAATTGCCGACATCTTCAAACATTGCACCCTGGGATACATGCCATTCATGCATGGGCGTACGCCTGGTGACATCGAACAATTCACCCTTGTTATGCCCCACAAGTGCCCCGAATGTAACTGGTGTATAGGGCGAACGGAATGTAGTCAGACCCACTTCCGGAATGGGTTTGTCAAGCATTTCAGCTGCAATTGCCAAACCGTGCATGTTGGACATCTTGCCCTGGTCCGATGCCATGCCGGTTGTCGTGTAACGTTTCACATGTTCAATGGACTGAAAGCCCTCGCGCACCGCAAGGCGGATATCTTTGGCTGTCACATCATTTTGGAAGTCCACAAAAGCTTTGGTGAAGTCATCCGGCCCGGCGCCCTTCGAAGAGCCAATTTTATAGCCGTTCATTGACGGCGGGTTTTTGATATTTGGGAGTTTTGCAGCCCGTCCACCCACAGCGTTGCGTGCTGCATTTTGAGCTTCCTCCAATGCGGATTCAAGATTGTTGGTTCCGTTGCAGGAACCGACGGAAACACAGTCTTCCGTGTAGATATCCGGCAGGAATGCTCCTGTATCCCCATCAAATCTGACCCTGCCACGGGATTGCGAAAACAGATGGATTGAAGGGGTCCAACCCCCTGACATCAAAAGACAGTCGATCGCGATAGTTTCATTGGATATGCCATGTACCGGCTCGACATCCATTGATTTCACGCGGAGGCGGCCACTTGTGCCGGTAACCGTATGACCCTTCAAAACACGGATACCAAGCTCAGCGGCTGTTGTCAGAAGTGTTTCATCAATATCTTGCCTGGTTTCAACGATTGCGGGAATGTTTACACCGGCCTGTTTCAAATCAAAAGCGACGGCCCAGGCAGAATCGCAACTGGTGAATACACCAACATGTGAGCCAACTGCCACACCGTACTGGTTTAGGAAGTCTCCCGCTGCTGAAGCCATCATGATACCTGGACGGTCATTGTCCGGAAAGACAAGGTGGCGCTCGATGGCACCGGTCGCAAGAATGACTTTTTGGGCGCGAACCTGCCAAATGCGTTCGCGCGGCAAATCCGGGTCTGGTTGGGACAGGTGATCTGTAATCTGTTCAGCCAGTGTCACCATATTGTGGTTGTAATAACCGAATGCAGTCGTGCGATTGAGGACGGTTACATTATCCATGCCTCTCAATTCGGCAACTGTAGATGCAGCCCATTCAAGACCTGTTTGGCCACTGATGATTACCTTGCTGTCTGAAAGAAGACTTCCGCCCATCAAGGCGTTTTCGTCTGCAATGATTACCCGCTTTCCTGATTTTGCAGCGGTTTTGGCAGCCAGAAGACCTGCTGCACCGCCTCCAACAATGAGGAGCTCGCAATGGGCAAAACGGTTGGCATAATGGTCAGGATCAGCTTCTGTGGGAGATTCACCGAGGCCAGCAGCCCGACGAATTACAGGTTCATACAGTTTGTCCCAGGCTTTTTGCGGCCACATAAATGTCTTGTAGTAAAAGCCTGCCGGGAAAAACCGGCCAAGTCCGTCATTGATAGCACCAACATCGAATTCGAGGGACGGAAAACGGTTTTGGCTTTTCGCTGTCATCCCATCAAAAACTTCCTGACAGGTTGCCCGAACGTTAGGTTGCCTGCGGGTGCTGTCCCGGGAAATATCCATTAGCGCATTAGGTTCTTCCGGGCCGCTCCCCAATATGCCGCGTGGACGATGGTATTTGAAGGAACGTCCGACAAGATGAATACCATTGGCCAGCAAAGCAGAGGCAAGCGTGTCACCTTCCATTGCGTTGTAGGTTTTGCCGTCAAATGTGAATGATACAGTTTTTGCCGGAGATAGTCGGCCTTTGCCCGAAATCCGGTTTGCGCCGGTATTTACAGAAGAAGAGCTCATTTTTGGCTTCCTTCCTGGTTTGCTGTCCAGACCGGTTCATTCGCCGGTGTTGATTTGGCAGGTGGCAATACTGCCTCGATTTCTTTTTTGGTCAGTCGCGGTTTTTTCTCGCCAGCCTTATAGGTCCTGATGAATTTGTCGGAAACGGAATGACGAATGGCATTGAAAAAGCGCCCGCATCCATGCAGATGACGCCAGCGTTCAAAAACAATGCCTTTCTGGTTTTCGCGAATGAAAAAGAATTTTTCAAATTCCTCATCCGAAATATCCGCCATATTCGGTGGACGGGCAATATGCGCTTCGCCTTCACCATGGAATTCAAGCTCCGGGCGGTCTTCTTCGCAGTATGGGCAATGGATTTTTAACATGATCGTGTCCCCTAATGCGCCACGGCTGCGGCTGCTGCCTCATCGACAAGTCGCCCGGTGCGGAAACGCTCCAGGTGCAAACCTGCATTAATCTTGTGTGGTTCATCCTTGGCAATTGTATGCGCAAATACGTGCCCGGAACCAGGAGTTGCCTTAAATCCGCCGGTGCCCCAACCGCAATTGACATAAATGCCTTTGACCGGTGTCTTTGCAAGGATTGGCGATCGGTCGGGAGTAACATCGACGATGCCACCCCAGGAACGCAACATTTTCATGCGCCCAAAAATCGGAAACATTTCGCAGATCGCTTCGAGCGTATGAGTCGCAATATGCAGCCCACCAGTTTGTGAATAGGAAGTGTATTGGTCTGTGCCTGCACCAATCACCAGCTCCCCCTTGTCGGATTGGGAAATGTAAGCGTGTACCGTGTTCGACATGACTACGCACGGGAATATCGGTTTTACTGGTTCAGACACGAGCGCCTGCAACGGGAAACTCTCAAGCGGCATGCGGATGCCAGCCATATCCATCAAGACCGAAGTGTGGCCGGCGGCTACAACGCCAACCTTTTTTGCGTTGATGGTGCCACGGCTGGTATTTACCCCGGTTACTGAACCCGATTTATCACGATTGATGCCGGTAACCTCGCATTGCTGGATTATATGCACCCCCATAGCAGCCGCCTTGCGTGCATAACCCCATGCGACAGCATCGTGACGTGCGACACCACCCTTGCGTTGAAGGGCCGCTCCCATAACGGGATAACGCGCTGATTTTGAAATGCTCAATGGAGGACAGTAGGCTTTGGCCTCTTCGGGCGTAATCCATTGATTGTCTACGCCGTTAAGGCGGTTTGCATGGACATGGCGTTGCGAGACCTGAACGTCATGAACGTTATGCGCCATCATCATGACGCCGCGTTGGGAGAACATGACATTGTAATTCAATTCCTGGGACAACCCCTCCCAAAGCTTCACGGCATGGTTATACATGCCGGCCGATTCATCATAGAGATAATTGGAACGGATGATGGTTGTATTGCGGCCGGTATTACCACCACCCAGCCAGCCCTTTTCCAGAACAGCGACATTGGTAATTCCATGAACCGAGGCTAAATAGTAGGCAGTGGCAAGGCCATGCCCGCCTGCACCTACGATTACAACATCATAAGATGACTTCGGTTCCGGATTTTGCCATTGCTTTTCCCAACCCTTGTGGGAACGCATGGCCTCTCTTGCGACTGCGAAGGCAGAAAACTTGCGCATAATTCTGGTCCTGATGAAATAAGAATGCGGTAAACTTCATAACGCATTATTCGTCTGCAATAAATTCTGTTTGTGTTTTTTGGTTGCGACTTTTTGCGACGGCAGCGATACCAATCGCGACGGCGGATTTGTATCAACTGGTATTTGACATTTTCAGCAATTCACACTATCAACCGTCCACATCAAAGCGCGTCCGCTTTCCAGCTGGCGCGTTAATTATTGGAAGGGCCAGCTAAATAAGGACCCGTAACCCCCAGATTGTACGGAAATAGTACCATGAAAATCAGAAATTCACTCAAGTCCCTCAAGGGCCGTCATCGCGCAAACCGCGTCGTCCGCCGTCGTGGCCGCGTTTACGTAATCAACAAACAAAACCCCCGTTTCAAAGCTCGTCAAGGCTGACGGAAAAGGGAGTAAAAGGTATTGGTGGCCGCTTTTGCGGCCATTTTCTTTTGCGGTAACAAAAAATCGTATTTGACGTTTTTGTTTCCTGCGATACCTTCACTGTATGAAAAAATTGCCGCTACTTCTTTTTGCTTCATTTGTTCTCTTGGCTGCCCCCAATACTGTGTGGGCTCAAGAGAGTGATCTTCCACTTGTCGAGGAAGACAGTGTACAACCTATTTTGCCACCTGAAGATGAAAAATCTGTGGTCGAAAGCAATGAGACATTGGATCTGCTGTTTGAAAATCTCCGCAAAGATCCGAAAGCAAGCTCTGCAGGTGCAACCGCGCGTAAAATATGGCGGGAATGGGCTCTTTCAGGTTCCAAGAGTATCGACCTTTTAATGAACTGGGCGATCGTAGCCATGGGACGTCAGGAGTATGCAAAAGCGCAAGATTTGCTGGACCAGGTTGTGGTGCTTGCTCCGGAATATGCGGAAGGGTGGAATCGCCGGGCGACGCTGTATTACACGATTGATGATTTCAGCCGGTCGATAGCGGATATTGAAACAACACTTGCGCTGGAACCCCGTCATTTTGGTGCCTTGTCTGGTCTGGCGGTCATCATGCAGCGTGTAGGTAATGACAAAGCAGCATTGAAGGCCTGGTATCGGGTGCTGGAAATTTATCCTGCAAATCCACAAGCTCAACAATCTGTAATCACGTTAGAAGAAAAATTATCGGGTAGCCGAACCTGAATTGATTTTTTCCACGTTTCTCCAATAGGAGAGAGCTTAATGGTAGTTTTCAAACTTGCCGGTTTCTTACTTGTGACTGTTGTCGCAGGTCTGTGGATCACAACACGGATCATTGTCAGTGATATAGAACGGGAATTCCCACCGTTGGGAGATTTCAAAACAATAGACGGGGCAAGAATACATTTCGTTGATACCGGTCCGGGGGATGAAGTCGCCAAACCTCCGGTTGTATTCATTCACGGTGCAAGCGGCAACCTCCGGGATGCGCAGCATATCTACAAATCCCGACTGAAAAACCGGTTGCGCATGATTTTTGTAGACCGGCCGGGCCATGGCTACTCCGACCCCTTTCCTGGATCAAACGATCCAAAGCAACAGGCGGGAGTAATTGCTGACCTGTTGGATGATCTTGGAATCGAAAGGGCAATTGTTGTCGGTCATTCTTTCGGTGGCGTTGTGACGGCAGCTTTTGGTGTTCTTCATCCGGAAAAGACCGCGGGAGTGGTTTTTCTTGCCCCAGTTTCCCATCCGTGGCCGACAGGTGTCGATTGGCACTATGACGTGGGTAATATGCCGGTTATCGGTTGGTTGTTTTCCAACCTACTGGTTACTCCGGTCGGCAGCCTGATTTATCCGAAAGCAGTCAAAGGTGTTTTCACACCTGACAAGATGCCCGGGGACTATAAAGAAACCTCAGGCACACGTTTGGTACTAAGGCCGTGGAATTTCTTGGAGAATGCCCGTGACGTGGCAAGGGTTTATGATCATGTGGTTGAATTTAACCGCCGCTACAGAGAAATTTCGGCGCCAACCGTGATCTATCATGGGGACGAGGATGACATCGTCAATCACAAAATTCACTCGGTGAATGGTCTTTCAAAAGATATCAAGGGTGCCAAATTAGTCATTCTAAAGGGAGTTGGCCACAAGCCCGATCACGTTGCTGCAGACCAGGTAGCAAAGGATATTCTGGGAATGGCGGGAATATCAGATGCCGGACTGACCATCACTTCCGACGAAGGCAATTCTTAGCATGTTTGTTGCTCCCGGAGTTCTTAACGGTACACCGGCAGAAATAATTACCCGGTCACCAGGCTTTGCAAATTTTTCTTCAGCGGCAATCGTGCAGGCACGATCCACCATGTCGTCAAGATCGCGCGCATCATCGGTGACAACGCAATGTATCCCCCAGACAATTGAAAGCCTTCTAGCGGTCTTTACGACTGGGGAAAGTGCAATAACAGGAATGTTTGGACGTTCACGTGCTGCGCGAAGGCCGGTTGTACCTGAAGCTGTGTAACAGATGATCGCTGACAGATTAAGAGTTTCAGCAATTTGACGGGCTGCAAGTGAAATTGCATCAGCGCCAGTTTGCTCAGGTTCAGGTCGTTGGGCATTTATGATGCCCGGGTAAGTGGGATCCCGCTCTATCTCCCCGGCAATTTTGTTCATCATGGATACAGCTTCGATAGGATATTCTCCTGCTGCAGATTCAGCGGACAGCATGATCGCGTCAGCGCCTTCGAAAACTGCTGTGCCGACATCCGATACTTCAGCACGCGTAGGGAAGGGTGCTGCAATCATGGATTCAAGCATTTGTGTTGCAATAACCACCGGCTTTCCGGCCCGCCTGCAGGCACGGGTAATCTGTTTTTGAATGCCAGGTACCCTTTCAACAGGAAGTTCCACTCCCAGGTCGCCGCGGGCCACCATGACCGCATCCGACAGTTCGATGATGTCATCAAGGTGTTTGACAGCCTGTGGTTTCTCGATTTTGGCCAGAACTCCAGCCTTGCCTCTGGCGATTTTGCGCACCTCAGCGACATCTTGCGGACGCTGAACAAAGGAAATCGCTATCCAGTCAACATCCGCTTCAAGGGCAACTTCCAGATCCTTGTAGTCCTTGTCTGTGAGTGAGCTGACTCCGAGTTCGGTATCGGGAAGGCTTACACCCTTCCGGCTGGAAATTTTTGAACCACTTACGACTTCAGCAACAGCCGAAGTCGGTGTTTCCTCAACCACTTTCAGTTGCACCTTGCCGTCGTCAACAAGTATGCGGTGGCCAATTTCCAGCGCGTCAAGAATTTCGGGATGAGGGAGGGAAATTCGATCTTTACTTCCGGGAGTATCATCCAGATCAAGGGTGATCCTTGTACCAGGGTCGACGTTGATTTCCTCATCAGCAAAATCACCCAAACGCAGTTTGGGCCCCTGGAGATCTGCGAGTACTCCGATGGGCCTTCCCACCTCTTTTTCGACACTGCGAATGGTCGAGACAAGTTCCCTCAGCATATCGTGAGACGCATGGCTCATGTTTATTCGGAACAGGTCAGCCCCTGCATCGTGAAGCTTGATGATCATGTCACGGGTATTGCTGGCAGGACCCAGGGTTGCCAGGATTTTTGTTCGACGGGTGCGGTGAATCATTGAACCGGAGCTGATTGAGACTGTTCTGTAAGTCGTACCATCCAGCTATTTCGATTGCCAGTGTCGATCTCGAAAAATCCGGTTTTCACATGACCACGTTTGAAGCAATCCTCTACACCCTTGATTTTGAATTCACGGTCATTGGTACACATGAAAACTTCCCCCTGCCACTGGCCGCCCTTGTCTGCATCTTCGGCATAGATGTAGTAAAAGCGTGATGACAAGTCCCCCTCAATCAGGGCATTGCAGGTTTCCGCAGGGATCTGGAACCAACCTTCTGAAATCCAGGTTCCATCGTTTCGGTATCCAAGTGCTGCACCCACGAGGCTTTTGGTATCATTGCATATTCGAAAATCTGCACGCGCAAGAGTTGGTGCTGTCAAACTGCCAAAAACGGTCAAGTTTGCCAAAATTGCACACATGGCAATAATTTTTTTGTAAAGGGAACCTGTTTTCATTGGTGTAAAACGGTCCATATCAGCCCATCGAATCCATGCCACTTATTCGCTTAACAGCAGATTCGTGTCAATATTTAGGTGTATTCTCAATTTGTTCGGGGCGGGAAATCCAGACGCCGAAAAGGATTAATGCGGCTCCGGCCCATTGCAATGGGCTCATGGTCTCTTCAAAAATCAGCCAACCAAAAAAAGCGGCCGCAACCGCTTCGATGAAGATTACCAAGGAAGAAAAGACTGCGGTGAGCAGACCCATTGCGATTGTTACCAGTCCCTGACCTCCAGCATGGGTGACTACTCCAAGCGAAATGAGAGACAGCCAGCCGCTGGATGAGTGCGGCCACAATGAGCCACCCGCGATCAAAGCAACAGCAAATAACAAGCCCGTTGTAACGAGCGTGGAACTCCAGAATAATTGCCCGCTGGAAGCAGTTTTGCGTGCAAATCGGATTGCGACGAAATAGGCCCCCAGAAAAAATGAGGTTATCACCCCATAAAAGTCTCCAAGAAGGCGCGAGCGATCAATCTGAAAACTCGAACTGATCAGCAGTACAAGTCCAATCACACAAATTATAAGACCGAACAGTGCTTTCGGGTTTGTTTTTTCCCCGAGAATATAAGGTGACAGCACAGCGACCCAAACGGGAGAGAGGCATACCATGAAAGTGGCATTAGCCATTGTCGTGTGCAAGATCGAAAGATGCCAGAAGACGAGATCACCTGCAAAGAAAACTCCGGCGAGAAGCGCCGCCAATGAAATGGGAGAAGATTTGGTCGCCGGTTTTCGTTCCAGCCTTGCCCAAGTGTATAATACTGGCAGAGCGAACAAGACCCGCCAAAATGCACTGGCAAAAGCTCCTACTTCTGCCTCTCTGACGAATACGGGAGAAAATCCCATAATCAGGCCACCAATAATAAGGGCCAAAATTGCTCCCATAAAAGGCATAGGAAAAAATCCGTCCGGATTTCGTTAAAAAATTGAATATTCTGTTTGGCACGTTTGAAATTCCGGTGCAGCAAAAATATATGGAGGATAAAGCGTTTCCCCTTTGGGAATTTGTTTTAAGCGGTGTAACGTAATTTCAAAAATATGCGGAGCCATGATCATGGATAAACAAACTAAAACAGAACTGGAAGCGGCCGCATTTCGCAGGCTGGTGTCACATTTGCGAAACCGTTCTGATGTGCAGAATATTGATTTGATGAACATGGCAGGCTTTTGCCGAAATTGTCTTTCTGACTGGTACAAAGAAGCTGCAGCGGACAACAACATTGATATTGAAAAAACGGTTGCCCGGGAAGTGATTTACGGAATGCCTTATCCTGAATGGAAAGAAAAATACCAGACGGAAGCAACAGAAGTGCAAAAAGCTGCTTTTGAAGCCAGTCACAAACACTGACCAACAACACAAATCTATGGAGAAATCTGCATGGCTGATGCAATGGTGGCGCGCGAACAACTGCGGTCGATTGTTGAGCGCGTCGAGCGCCTTGAAGAAGAAAAAAAAGCAATTACCGAAGATATTCGGGATGTTTACGCTGAAGCCAAGGCAAATGGTTTTGACACAAAGGTCTTAAGGCAGGTCGTGCGCCTCAGGAAGCAGGATTTAACCGAGCGTCAGGAACAGGATGCAGTTCGTGATCTATATCTTCAGGCGCTTGGAATGTTGCCGGAATTTGAACCGGCCGCCGTCGATCCTTCCGAATAATGCTATTTCTTGAACTTGGTAAAATCCAGGAATTCAATTGAACTACCTGAAAAACTGCTTGTCGTGCGGTTTCCCTGCTCGCGTACAAATCCGCGTGACAGAACTGTGCTGGGCAGTTCACGAATAACGTTACGGGCATAGGCCGGTGGTCTGATTTCAGCAATGTCGGCAATTGATGAATCTGACGCCAATGCCCATTTGCCCAGAATTCGCTCTTCGAGGCTGATTGTCTGCAGGCTTTCAAGTTTTCTGGCCGCCGCATTTCCGGCATAGATGTCCTGGTCTACAGCAGCTACCAGGATTGGACGGTGAGCGGGTACTGGTATTGGGATGTTAGGATTTTCTGACTCGCTGACTGGTTCAGGAATCTCCGCTGTTTTTACCGGAGCAGCTGGGCTTGGTTCCGGAAACGCAAGTTCACCAGTTGTCCGGGCTCCGGGTTCCAATGGCTGGAGGGAGGCAGTTATTATTTCAGGTTCCGGTGCGGAACGCGGATTTGATTCAGGAATACCAATCTTCTCGGAAGATTTTGTGCCGGGTTCTATCGGTTCCACATCTGCAACTTGCTGGTCAATAATCAACTCAGCCAGGCGTTTAGGATTGGGCCTTGGAACGAGACTCAATCGGTTATTTGATGAGGTGCCATACAACCGATCTGAATTGATCGCAAGGAAGGTTGAGTTACTGACATTAACCACGGGCCGCACGGTTTTCTGGTCACTATTTAAAACGGTGTAAACTTCCTTGCGCAAATCCTCAATCTCAGTTGGTGATAGGGCCGCAACCTTGATGTTTTTATTGCTGGTACGTTGTTCTATCGAATTGTCAATCGGATTTGCGGTTGCTGGTGGTGTGAGGTTCAAAACAGGCCTTTGGGCGGGGACCGGTGCTGCAAGTGCCAGTTCTGTTTGAGGCGCTTCGGGCTCTCTTATTTCCGGATTAAGACCAAGTGTGGGTTTTGGTCCCGTATCTTCCGGGGCGGGTTCTCTTGCCGGAATTTCAGGAGAGCTCGAAAGTTCCGCGATTTGTGTCGTTTGAACCTGTGGGACTGCGCGTGGAGCGAGAACAGGTACCGGCACCAAGGTTACCGGTAAAGCGGCGAGAACAGTTTCCGGTGTTTGTGGCGGCGTTACCGGTTCAGGTAAAACCGGCTGTGGTTCGGGCGTTTCAACGGCCGGCGCTGGCGCTGCCGTATTGGCAACAGCCGGTTGTTTGGTTGTTGCAACAGGTTTCGGCGCGGAAACTGCTCCAATTGCCCCTTCTTCGTCTTCACCACGTCCCAGTAGTTTTGCGAAGAAGCTTGGCCGCTTTTCAATCTCCTCAGCCTTGGCAACAATAATTTTTCCCTTGCCTTTGATCTTGCGTTCATACTCTGCCTTCGCCTGGTTGTACTTTGCCAGAGGTTTGCCGTCGGTAGGCACATGAAGGGTCTTTCCTCTCGGGAAAACTCTAACAAGTTCTTTTCTGCTCATACGTGGCCAATGGCGCACGCGGCCTGTATCCATATGAACAAAAGGGGATCCTGATTTCGGGTAATAACCAACACCACCGAGACCTTTTTTCAATCCGATATTGCGAAGCTTGCGCAGGTTCACGCCGGGAATGAAAAAGTCCATCGCCTTTCCAAGCGTATGTTGACTTTTTCTGGCTACTCCGCGGCCACGTTTGCGCAGAAGATTGTTAGTCGCTGGAGAGCGATAACCTGATACAACGTGGATATATTTGCTGGAACCGGTTTCATCATAGATCTCCCAAATCAAATCCAGAAGTCTCGGATCCATCTTGGTGGGTTCATTGCGGCGCCAGTCCCTGAGAAACCGGTTGATCTTCCTTAAGCCGCTGTCAATGTATCTACCGTTTTTCTTGAATGTGATTTCGGCGCGTTCACCAGTATGCAGGAAGTAGAGTTTCAGCTTTCGGGTTTCCGCAAATCCTTCACCTGCCGCAAGCGTCGTGAACACAACTACCAACATTGCCAGGGTCAGATTCAAACCCCAAGACCGTCTGTTTGGAAGAAGCTGGAAATTGTTGAAGTTCGCCAATGCGCTCTAGCCCGACTGAATGTCCCCAATTAAAGGTATTTAACCCTGGAATGTATACCAGTTTCATTTATGGTTAATAGACCTTAACAAATCATATAAATCTGTAACATTCCAGAAATGCAACATAATGCGAATTAAGGTGTAAGAAAGGCAAAACCTGCGATCAAGCGATCACATAGTTAACAAATCGTTAATGATTGATATTGTTGAGCTATTTTGTGAGTTCGTCTTCGGTTGGCTCCAAACCGTATTCACGAAGCTTACGGTATAGGGTGGACCGGCCAATTCCGAGTTTTCTGGATATTTTTGACATCTGGCCGTTGTACTTTCCGATCGCAAATTCGATGATCCTTTTTTCTGCTTCTTCAAGCATGATTATGTCACCATCAGTATTGAGCAGGGGAAGGCCTTCGTGGGCCAACAATTCTGCAGGATCCTGCAAGGATACGGTATTCTTGTTGGCGACCGGCGTTGTCATTGCCGGAACGGGGTGGGGGTCGGCCGGATTCAGCTCAATTCCCTGTTCCACAGCGATTTGTGGGAATTCATCGATTGTCAATTGATTACCATCGCAAAGGACAACTGCTCTGAAAACCGCATTTTCAAGTTGGCGGATATTTCCCGGCCAATCGTAGGCACACAGCATGTCGACGGCATCAGATTCTATGGATTTTACATTTTTCCGGCCTTCCTCTGTTGCGATGCGAACGATGAAATGGTTCAGAAGTTCGGGGATATCCTCACTTCTTTCGCGTAATGGCGGTACAGTGATCGGCAAGACATTCAACCTGTAATACAGATCTTCCCGGAAATTTCCGGTTTTCACTTCCTTCATCAGATCGCGGTTTGTAGCTGAAATAAGCCGGAAGTCGACTTTGACTGGTTTTGATGATCCTACCGGATCGATCTCACCTTCCTGAAGTGCACGCAGTAATTTTACCTGAATATCTGCCGGGAGCTCTCCAATCTCGTCAAGAAACAATGTTCCGCCATTAGCTTCTTGAAATTTGCCAAGATGTTTGTTGTTGGCACCGGTGAAAGCTCCTTTTTCATGGCCAAAGAGAATGCTTTCAGCAAGATTTTCGGGTAAGGCTCCGCAGTTTACGGTCACAAAGCTTTTTGATGCCCGCTCACTCATTCCTTGGACAGCGCGAGCGATCAGTTCCTTACCCACACCCGATTCTCCTTCAATCAGAACTGGAATGTTTGATTGGGCTGCTTTGGATGCGATTGTTTTGACCATTGCCATGTTGGCACTTGAAGAAACGATTTCATCAATCGTAAGGCTGCCTTTGGCAGAACGTGTGATGCGTTTGATTTCACCCTGAAGCGCATCCATTCGCATGGCATTTTCTATGGATGTCTTGAGGCGTTGTGGTGCGGCGGGTTTGACAACGAAGTCAACAGCGCCTGCACGCATAGCGGTGACCGCAGTTTCAACTCCACCCTGAGCAGTCTGAACAACCACAGGCTGTGTCAGTTTTTGCGTTGTCATTGCTTCAAGGACTGCCAGACCGTCCATTTCGGGCATTACCAGGTCCAATATGACTGCCTTGATCCTCTGGCCCTCCTTTGCGGCCAGGACCTCCAAAGCTTCGGCACCACTGCTGACGCATAACGGGTGAAACCCGAGCTTTTCCAGAATTGCTTCGAGCAGCCGTCGCTGGACAGGTTCATCGTCTACAACAAGAATTTTACCCGGCATTTTTCAACCTTCCAACTTGGCTGATTTGCAAAATGGAATGCCATCAACCGTCCCATAGTGGGGCGAGTTTAGCGGGGTTGGCTGAATGTCCGTTTAAGAAAGAGGGTTAAGGCTTCATTGTAAACATGCATAAAACTTTACCGGATTGTAACTTGCGGAAGCCTAAAAAATGCCCGATGTCAGGGTGTATTCAAAGTTCACCGGCCGAGCTGATTACAGATACGAATCCCAAGGAAGATTTCATGATTGACCAGCAATTTCCGACAAAAGTATTTTCACGAACAATTACTGCTGAAAAAGGTGACACTTTCGGAGACCTGCCGGTATGGAACCTGAATGATCTTTATCCGGGACCCGAGAGCCAAGAATTCGCGGATGACGTCCTGTTCTGCAAGAAGAATGCAAAGAGATTTGAAGAGTCCCATTCGGGGAAACTCGAAGAAATTTTGAAGCGAAACCCGCGGGATCTTTCCCTGATTATTGCGGAATATGAGATGCTTGAAGAAAGAATGGGCCGGATCATGTCCTATGCCGGATTGTTGTATGCGACAGATACAGGTAGTTCGGAATATGCCAAATTTTACGGCGATGCCCGCGATCACATGACGGCGGCGGGTTCACACATGCTGTTTTTCACTCTTGAACTAAATCGGCTGGATGACGCGGAACTCAAACGTGCTATCGGAAAAGATGTATCTCTGGAATATTATGCGCCGTGGCTTTCAGATTTGAGGAAGGACAAACCCTATCAACTGGATGACAATCTGGAGCAGCTTTTCCATGAAAAATCAGTAACTGGCAGTGCCGCATGGAACCGCCTTTTTGATG
The DNA here is from genome assembly GCA_051009575.1 of Rhizobiaceae bacterium. Lineage (GTDB taxonomy): Bacteria > Pseudomonadota > Alphaproteobacteria > Rhizobiales > Rhizobiaceae > JAALLB01. The sequence continues at coordinate 6,114 of JBPCWL010000086.1, read as the reverse complement.
AAACGATGTCTTCACTTGAGTTTACGGTTGGCGGAGAAACCATGGCAGTGGAACGGGCGCTCAATTTGCTGCAGGATGATCAACGAGATACAAGACGGGCTGCTGCTCAAGAGATTTCAAGGGTGTTGAATGAAAACACCCGAACCTTCACATTAATCACCAATACGCTCGCCAAGGACAAGGAAATTTCTGACCGCTGGCGCGGGTTCGAAGACATCGCTGATTCTCGTCATCTTGCTAACCGTGTGGAGCGGGAAGTAGTTGATGCTCTTGTTGAGGCTGTAAAAGCGTCTTTTCCCGAGCTTTCCCACCGTTACTACAAGATGAAGGCTGGTTGGCTTGACCTGGATATTATGGAGCACTGGGACCGGAATGCGCCATTACCAATGCAGGAAAACCGGGTTATAAACTGGGAGCAGGCACGCCGAACAATTCTCGAGGCATATTCAGGATTTGCGCCGAAAATGGCAGAGATCGCTGAAAAATTCTTTGACAACAACTGGATTGATGCCCCAGTTCGCAAGGGCAAGTCTCCTGGTGCATTTTCACATCCTACTGTTCCATCAGCTCACCCCTACGTATTGCTAAATTATCTCGGCAAACCACGGGATGTCATGACCCTTGCACACGAATTGGGCCATGGTGTGCACCAGGTGCTGGCAGGAGAGCAGGGAGCCCTGATGGCACAAACTCCACTGACTCTTGCGGAGACCGCTAGCGTGTTCGGTGAAATGTTGACCTTCCAGTCACTTCTTTCGAAGTGTGAAACGCCGGCTGAGCGCAAAGTCATGCTTGCGCAGAAGGTCGAAGACATGCTTAACACAGTTGTTCGCCAGATTGCCTTTTACATGTTTGAACGCAAGGTTCACGAGGCACGTCAGGGAGGCGAGTTGACATCAGATGATATCGGAGATCTGTGGCTTTCTGTTCAGGGAGAAAGCCTGGGCCCGGCCTTCCGATTCGGAGATGATTACCGTCCTTACTGGGCCTATATCCCGCATTTTGTCCATTCGCCATTTTATGTTTATTCTTATGCATTCGGCGATTGTCTGGTAAACTCTCTTTATGCGGTGTATCAGAATGCAGAAGAGGGGTTTCAGGAAAAGTATTTTGATCTCCTGAAAGCGGGCGGCTCCAAGCATTACAGCGAGGTGCTTAAACCGTTTGGTCTTGATGCAAGTGATGCGGGATTTTGGCGTCAGGGACTTTCCATGATTGCGGGTTTCATCGACGAATTGGAAAGTCTGGAAGCATAATCTTGACCGACAGGCATTTGATTTTCTAAAAGTTACTCTGTGAGGTTGGAGGGATAGCGGTATGACACAGGGAAAATTATCGAAGACGGGATACGCAATGGTGCTGTTTGCTGCTGCATTGGGATTGTCTGCGTGTAATCCGAATAAGGAAGTGGCTGGGCCGCCAATCCTTAATGGAAACTGGGCCTCCAGCGATGGTGTATATACTGCTCAATTCCTGAACGGGAGCTTCCGCGCTACAGCCAATGACACCGGGGGGTTGATCTCGGAAGGTGAGTATATCGCGCTTGCAGAGGACCGTATTCAAATCAAGTGGAGTGGCTTGGTGTCAGGCCGATCTAACCAGGCTGAATGCATCAAACCGGATGCAAATCAACTTGATTGTGTGGATCTTAACGGAAACAAGTTTTCGTTGCGCCGCACCAATTGATGTTGTTTAACGGTGTAAAGGACATTCTGTCACGGTGACGATTTTGTCTGCATGATTTATCGAACTAAAAATGCCCGAATACTGGAGTTGAGATATGGCCAAGAAATCCAAGGGAAAAGCACCAGAAAATGCTATGGACTATGCGGAACATGATCGCACTTACGAGCTGTTTTTGAAGTTTAGCATTTGGGGAACTGTTGCTTGCGTCATCTTGTTGATTGCCATGGTGTTCGGATTCTATGGTGGTGGCGGGCTTATTGGCGGAACCCTTCTGTTCATCGTGCTGATGATTGCCGCTTCATTTGCACTCTGATTTTTTTCTGGCCGGTTTTTGTGCCCGGCCTTTTCAAAGATATTCCGTATTTGCAAATGCACCGGTTGGTGTTTAAAACCAACAGGTTCATACGATAGTTGTATAGGTCAGTCACTGTTGAAGGCATGTCATGATTGTTTTCGTTCCCAAGGAAAGCCGAAGCGGCGAAACCCGTGTCGCTGCATCTCCTGATACTGTTAAAAAATTGGTCTCAATGGGCTTTGTGGTGCATGTGGAAAAGGGTGCAGGAACTGCGTCCAGAATTCCCGATGAAAGCTTCAAGACAGCGGGAGCATCAATTGCAACCGCCAAATCCGCCGGTACAGCAGATGTTGTTTTGAAAGTATTGCGCCCAACTCCTGCGGAGGCCAAGAAATACAAAAAGGATGCGATTGTCCTTGCCTCCATGGATCCGTTTGGAAATGAAAACGAAATCAAGGCGATGGCAACAGCTGGCCTGAATGCATTCGCAATGGAATTCATGCCGCGAATTACCCGGGCGCAAGTCATGGATGTTCTGTCATCGCAGGCCAATTTGTCCGGTTATCAAGCCGTCATTGAAGGGGCTGCGGAATATGATCGCGCATTGCCAATGATGATGACCGCCGCTGGCACCGTTGCAGCTGCAAAATGTTTTGTCATGGGTGCTGGTGTTGCCGGATTGCAGGCAATTGCAACCGCACGCCGCCTGGGGGCCGTGGTTACAGCAACTGACGTTCGCCCTGCGGCGAAGGAGCAGGTTGAATCACTAGGGGCCAAATTCGTTGCAGTTGAGGACGAGGAGTTCAAGCAGGCTGAAACTGCCGGTGGATATGCAAAGGAAATGTCCAAGGAGTATCAGGCTAAACAGGCCGAGCTGGTCGCTTCCCATATTGCCAAGCAAGACATTGTCATCACAACAGCATTGATACCCGGCAGACCGGCGCCGAAACTCATATCTAAAGCCATGATCAAGTCGATGGCACCAGGCTCTGTCATTGTAGACCTTGCAGTAGAGCGCGGGGGCAATGTTGAGGGTTCCAAGCCTGGTCAGGTCGCGAAGATCGATGATGTTTCGGTGGTGGGTTATCTAAACATGCCGGGTCGGATTGCTGCTTCGGCTTCCCTTTTGTATGCCAAGAACTTGTTGGCATTTCTTGAGACGATGATCGACAAGGATGCCGAAAAGCTTGCCGTGGATTGGGACGATGAACTGGTGCAGGCAACCCTGTTAACCCGGGGCGGGAAGATAGTTCATCCACAATTTGTGGAGTCAGCACCGAAGAAACCAGCGCCAAGGAAATCTGCCGCTAAAAAGCCCGCGCCAAGAAAAACTGTGGCTAAACCGACCGGAGGCAAGAAATGAGCGAACCTGTGAAACAGGGAACGGAAGCAGCCGCATCCCTTGCGGAAAAAGCGAGTGAGTTGGCTGAGCAGGCGCGGCAAGCTGCAGAAGCAGCGAGTCAATTGGCCAATGAGGCAAAGGAAGCCGCTGCAGCCCAGACTGATCCGTCACAGCTTTCAGATGCTGCGGGAGCGGCTGCAAGTGCAGCGACCGGCGGCGCCATTGATCCGTTTATTTTTCAGTTTGCCATTTTTGTGATGGCAATATTTGTTGGCTATTACGTTGTCTGGTCGGTTACACCGGCCCTCCACACGCCATTGATGGCGGTGACAAACGCAATTTCCTCAGTGATTGTCGTCGGTGCGTTGCTGGCAGTGGGTATCCAGATCGCGGGCACCACCGCAACTGCATTCGGTTTTATTGCGTTGGTACTTGCTTCAGTTAATATTTTTGGCGGCTTTCTTGTGACCCAGCGAATGCTGGCTATGTACAAGAAAAAAGAACGCTAGGAGAGACGGCAATGCAAAACTTTTCCGCTCTTCTCTATCTCGTCTCAGGTGTTCTTTTCATCATGGCCCTCCGTGGCCTTTCACATCCTGAAACTTCACGCCGTGGCAATAAACTCGGCATGGTCGGTATGGCGATTGCTGTCGTTACGACATTATTTCTTGCCGGCCCTTCATTCGGTGGATGGTTTTTGATCCTGGTCGGCCTTGGGCTTGGCGGTGCTGTTGGTGCCTATATAGCAAATCGCATTCCGATGACAGCCATGCCTCAACTGGTTGCTGCCTTCCATTCGCTGGTGGGCCTTGCTGCCGTTATGGTAGCAGCTGCGGCTCTCTATGCGCCGGAAGCATTCGGCATATTGAAAGGTGATCACATCAAGACTGCAAGCCTCATCGAGATGGTTTTGGGCGTTGCTATCGGTGCTGTGACATTTACAGGTTCAATCATTGCCTTTGCAAAACTTGACGGCCGTATGTCCGGTGCTCCCATTTTGTTGCCGGGCAGGCATGCCATCAATCTCGGACTGGCGTTGCTTCTTGTCATCCTGACGATCATGTTTGTGAATACGGAGAGTACCTTTCTCTTCTGGGTCATTACGTTTCTGTCATTCCTGATCGGGGTGCTGTTGATCATTCCGATTGGTGGTGCGGACATGCCGGTGGTTGTCTCGATGCTGAACTCCTATTCCGGCTGGGCTGCGGCAGGAATCGGATTCACCCTTGGAAATCTGGCATTGATCATTACCGGTGCACTTGTAGGCTCTTCAGGCGCAATCCTCTCCTACATCATGTGCAAAGGCATGAACCGTTCCTTCATATCGGTTATCCTCGGAGGATTTGGCGGGGAAACTGCGGCTGCAGCTTCCGACGACGGCATTGAGCGAACGGTAAAACAGGGGTCCGCCGATGATGCGGCCTTCCTGATGAAAAATGCCAGCAAGGTCATCATCGTGCCGGGCTACGGAATGGCTGTGGCGCAGGCTCAGCATTCTCTCCGGGAGTTGGCTGACAAACTGAAAGCGGAAGGTGTGGAAGTAAAATATGCCATACATCCGGTTGCGGGTCGAATGCCGGGCCATATGAATGTTCTGCTTGCCGAAGCGAACGTTCCTTATGATGAAGTATTTGAGCTAGAAGATATCAACAGCGAATTTGCCCAAGCCGATGTGGCTTATGTGATTGGTGCAAATGACGTGACCAATCCGGCAGCGCGTGATGATCCGTCATCGCCGATCTTCGGAATGCCTATCCTTGATGTGGACAAGGCCAAGACCTGTCTTTTCGTCAAGAGATCCCTTGGTTCCGGTTACGCCGGGATCGACAACACGCTTTTCTACCAGGATGGCACAATGATGCTTCTGGGTGATGCCAAGAAGATGACCGAGGACATCGTCAAGTCGTTTGACTAAGCTCAAGATCCATTAATTGGTTAGGTAGTGGTTTAGCTACGTTCGCATGGCGGATGAAGCGGACGGTTCGTTTGTAGAGGACAAACGGCTGCTGGTGGTCAATGAGGACTTACAATCAATCTGAATGGCAGGTGTGCGGACTTAGTCTCACCAACTAATAAAATCGAATTGTCACCCAGCGACAGGATCGCCATTTCCGCTTTAAGCCGGAAGCAGGCCGATATGTAGGTTAACAAGTGCATGGATTTGATTATCATGTTTAGTTAAGGTCTAACCTCGGGAGGATTCTTGTTGGAACGCAGGCTTGCAGCCATTCTGGCCGCCGATGTGGTGGGCTATTCCAAACTGATGGCGGAAGACGAAGCTGGCACGCTGGCAGCTGTCTCGGGTATCATCACAAAATTGGTTGAACCGTTGGTGGTGAAAAACAACGGACGCATCGTGAAACTCATGGGCGATGGGATTCTGGCAGAATTCGGTAGTGCATTGGATGCAGTGGGATGCGCTATTTTGTGGCAAGAGAAAATTGATGAGATTGGTCGGAATATCCAGTTCCGCATCGGTATCAACTTGGGTGATATCATCATTCAGGATGGTGATATTTTCGGCAATGGTGTCAATGTTGCCGCGAGACTTGAAGCCATAGCTGATCCTCGATGTATATGTGTGTCCGATGATATTTATCGGCAGGTAAAAGGAAAAGTTGAGTCAAAATTTCATGATATGGGCCTGCAGCAGCTCAAGAATGTTGAAGATTTGGTACGGGTGTATCAAATAAATGCCCATGCCAATGAGCAGGAAGTACAAAAGGTTGATGGCGATGTATTTGCAGTACCAGACAAACCTTCTATAGCCGTTCTTCCATTTGACAACATG
>JBPCWL010000085.1:0-11301 GCA_051009575.1 Rhizobiaceae bacterium | reverse complement strand
CTCAAGCACCATCCGGACCTTCAAGACCGGTGGGTTTGTCATCGATACTGCGGAGATTTTTTCTCCGCCAGTATTTACGAACCCCCTCCTCTCCCATCTCCTGATAGAAGGGAACAAGTTCTTCAGGCCCTCTTTGATGGTCCAAACTCATTTTGGGCACACCGGATCCACAAGACATCATCACCAGGTCGATATTCAGCCTGAATATTTGTCTTGATCCGGCGTAACCCGGAAAATGTGCAATGGCCTCATGCCACGCGTCATCATGCGGGTGGATCACGGAAGCCTGTCCGTAGGTACGGATGATGCGAGCATCGCCCGAAAACTCGCAAAACATCAAAGTCATGCGCGGCAATTCCAGAACATGGGCTGCCGTTTCATTGCCGCTTCCGGTAAGGCTGAGCCAAAGGATTGTCCTGTCGTCCAGAATTCGTAATGAATCAAGCCCTTTCGGAGAAACGTTGACCCTGCCATCGCTTGCTGCAGTTGCCACAAAAAACATCGGCTGCCGTTCGATAAAGTCACGAACGGTCTTGTTCAATCTGTTTGTTCCAGACATACGCTCTCTCCTTTTTGTTTCGGTTTCACGGTCTGGCTACCTACAACGCCTGACATAATCATCACCCCGCCCAGCATCGTCAGCGCCGACGGGATTTCAAACAAAATCAACCATGCCAACAATACGGCGAATGGTGCTTCCAGCGAACTTAGCAATGCAGTCTCACCTGATGGTAGACGCTTGGCTCCCTCGACCAGCGTGACAGAACCCACAGCAAATACCAACCCAAAGGCTGCCAGAATAATAATCTCGTGTGCAGGAATGGCAAAAGGGTTAGAAAACCAAAGGCTTGGAACCATTAGGAACACGGACATCATCACTGAAGGACCGGCGGAAGGTGTTTCAGGGTACTTCCGGTAAACAACCATCAGGATCGCAAGAACAATAGTCATCCATAACGCCAGTAAATCCCCCGTCAAATTGATGCTATCCAGAGAACCACTGACAATCACCATGACGCCGGCAAAGGCTGCGACGAACCCCCACATTACAGGCAATCCTGGCTTTTCCTTTATCCAAACCCATGCAAACAGGCCTGCAAGCAACGGTGCAGCAGCGTAGATAAGAGATACATTGGCGATACTGGTAAGCTTGAAGGCTGGAATGAATGCTGCAGTTCCAGAGGCCCCGACAATCGCGACAATCCAGCCCCATTTCCCCATCCCAACGAAATCATGCTGTATCGAACCCCGTCGATATATGAAAGCCACTGTAAACAGCGCTGCGAACAGGCCTCTCCAAAAAATTACTTCCCAGGCACCCGCTTCCACGCCCTTGGTAAACAATCCTGCGGTCGAAAAAACCAAGGTTGAAACGAGCAACAATATTATACCCGTTTTCCGCTCTGTTTCTGCCATGAGGTCCCTCAACATATGATTGAAAAATTACTATAACAGAGGATATACTGACAGCACTGTGTCAGTAGTGATCCGGTATCAAGCGGTAAAAAAGGAAGATCGATTGCAACGAACCGACCGCCTGTTTGAAATCATCAGTATGTTGCGCGCCGCTTCAAAACCGCTAACAGCACGCGACATCGCCAATCGGCTTGAAGTTACACCCCGGACCGTTTACCGACACATGGCAACATTACAATCAATGCGAATTCCTATCGAGGGAGAAGCAGGCGTAGGTTATATTATGCGGCCGGGATATGACCTACCTCCTCTCAACTTTGACATTGAGGAACGCGAGGCAATCATGGTCGGCCTCTGCATGCTGAAGCGTACCGGTGACCATAAACTGCAGACCGCAGCCGACAGGGTGTTCAACAAGATTGGGGATACATGGTCAGAACCGCTTGCCCTGCAAGTCTCTGATTGGGGAATTGAGCAGCCTGAAGGTCCCGTTTTTCAAACGATCAGGGATTCAGTCCGAAGTTCTCAAAAGCTGAAAATAGAATACTTTTCCAAGGATGAAATAAACACCGTGCGAACCATTCTACCTCTCGTGCTTACGTATCATGTCGAATACGCTGTGTTGGGTGGATGGTGCGAATTGCGCGAAGACTTCCGGCATTTCCGTGTGGACAAAATTTTGAAACTAGACCTGCTTGAGGAATTTTTCCCTGATAGCGCAAGAAATTTGCGGCTTGAGCTGGAAGCTGTCAGTGATGCATCCTGATTTGCGGAAGATGCACGTTGACACTTTCCACACACAGAGCCCCACCGGACGGAACCACCCTGATGAAAAAAGCGATATTTGAACAATGCCAGAACCTTTTTCCGGAGTGGGCCAAACTTTCAATTTCAGATTTCGACCTGGATGACCCGAAGGGGTTTTCCTCTTTTACAATGGGAATCCGTTGCAAAGTACCGGCCAATCCTCCGGCTGTTCTGTATCGCCGTCTTGAAGGCAAGGACAATGCAATCCTGGATTTTGATATGGAAAAGGAGGTGTTTCTCACACTAGGCGCAAACAAAATTGCAGCGCATTGCCATCACTATGATGAAACCTGCCGTATCGAGGCTTTTTATCAGGGCCGGACCATAACCGCTGAAGATCTGTTTGACGCGGAAACCTTGCGCAAAATCGCGAACGAACTTTTCCGCTTCCATCAGTTGAAGCCCCCTGCTTTACCGCCGGATGATTTCTTCACATTGCTGCATGATAAATGGGGGCAAATTGCAAGGTCTGTTCTTGTCGACAAGATTGATGTTTTCCCGGCCGACGAGCAAAAAATGTGCGAGGCGTTGCGGGAGATTTACAGTCCTGCGACGGCTGCAAAGGTGAAACGCTGTATCCCGGACGGAGACCTGACCTTCTGTCACAATGACACCTATCACGGCAACATTATGAAACTCGATAACGGGGATATAAAGCTTCTCGATTTCGAATTTTCCTGCCTCAACCACAAGACCTATGATTTTTCAAACCTGTTTGCAGAAACAGTGATGAAACACCAACAACCGGACTACCCCTATTTCAGGATTGCAGAACCTGAATATGGTGACCGTGAAATCGGCATATTGATCAATTCCTATCTCGACAATTCTGATTTTGTAAACTCCCATGAAAGAGAGTGCGAATTCCAGAAACTGCTTGCAGACACAAAATCCCTACTCTTGTTGTCAGATTACAAATACGCCATGGCTGCCCTTCCCCTGGCCGTTGAACCGATCCAGAAGATCCGGTTTATTCCTTACGCGTATCAGCGTTTCAGCAAGTTTCTCAAAGCCTATGAGAAGCGGTTCGGGAATGGACTATAGGTTGGAATCTCGCACTTACCAAAGAATTAGTCAAAGTCCACTCCGAGAATCGAAGCAATCATCCAGTCTGCAATGCTAAACAGTAGTTTTAATGACCTGTCCTTCCTTCTTGTAATTAGGCCATACTATTTGGCTTTCTCCAGTAAGAATTAAGAGTTTTGTTACCATTTGGTAAACTTGACTAATTAAGAGTAATATAGCTAAATCTGCAATTGATGAGACCAATATTCAAGGGAATAGAATTGAAAACAACCTCAGATAAATAAAGAATTAAAAATCAAATTTGATAGATAAAGTCATACATTGACAGATAAAAAGGCTGGGGCATGCCAAATCGTCAAATGGATGATATGCTTGCTGTAAACGAGCGTATCAATGAATGTAACACATTACAAGAACTGCAAAGGCTAATATTTGCGCTTACGGCAGCATGGGGCATAGACTATTTTTTAGCTGGCACAATGCCTCCCCAAAACTCCACTATGGAAATTCAAATTTCAAATGTACTGCTGGGGGAGTGGCCAGAAGAATGGAGTAAGCGATACTTTGCCAATGGATACCTTGAGCTAGACCCGACAATCAGTCACACCAGATTTAGTCAGAAGGGAATCCGTTGGGAAAATCTCTCTCACCAAAACAATGTTGTCATGGAAGAGGCGAGAGAGTTTAAATTAAATGAAGGTTTCACTATTCCCATGTTGAGTGTAGACGGCATCAAAGTCGGTATGAGTTTTGCAGGTGAAAAAATTTCCAAATGCCCCGAGGCAAAAATGTCGTATCTGGTTATAGCCTCATCTGCAGTTGCACGCGCACTGGAAATCACACGCAAGGAGAATTTTCACAAAGAAATTGCAAAACAGATTACACCCGCAGAATTTAAATGCCTTAGATGGCTTTGCGAAGGAAAAACCAGTTGGGAAATAGGCGTAATCGAGGGAATTTCTCAAAGAACAGTGGAGAAGCATGTCGCCAGTTCCATGCACAAAACGAACTCTTGCAATCGCATTCAATTAGTTGCTAACGCTTTAAGACTGGGATTGTTGAGCTGACAAGTAGTAAATCTACCCATTTATCACCGCTGTGAGAAAAGATTATGTTTTAAGGCCTAGCAGGAGGACTTAACTCATGAACTTAAAATTTTCCCACTTGAATGGCTCTGAAGCCAACCAGAACTCAAAATTAATGGAATCCGCGTATCGCCTTCGGCATAAAATATTTGTTGACGAAATGGGATGGGAGGAACTCCAAAGTGACGACAGTCTGGAAAATGATCAATTTGATACAGACGAAGCCATTCATATGTTTCTTCACGCGGAAGATAAATTGATTGGTTATCAGAGATTGCTCCCAACAACGAAACCATACTTGCTGTCAGAAATTTATCCGCATTTATGCGAAGTCGATGTTCCAAGAGCGGCTGATACATGGGAATGGACCAGGTTTGCCGTCCTGCCTGAATACAGAAAGGGAGTTCGCAAACTAAGTTACGCAGGAAATATCCTTTTGTCTGGCATTGTCGAGTGGGGATTGGAAAATAGAGTGAACCAAATAGTCATTGAAATGAATCCGCTCTGGATGTTGATGCTTCCGACATTGCATTTTCGAGCAATCCCCCTTGGAATTCCTCACAGTATTGCCGGAAACGATACCATTGCAGTCGTTGCGAAATTCGATGAACGTACACTCGTTCGACTTCGAGAGTTTCGCGGCGATACCGACGTGGTTTTGCAAGAACAAATTGAGAAATCTGCTGGGTAGGAGCAAATGACTGAGGCTGGAAAAAGTTTGGATTTGGTGTATATTAAATCTCGCGTTTTTCGGCTGTTAAACGATATCCACGGCAAACCAGAATGGGAGACTGTGCGCTATTTTCTTGAATTGGCTTATTTCGAAATTGATGAGATGATTCGGATTGAAACAATCATGATAGAATACGGATTTTCATCTGCATTGAGAGAAAATACGAAGCTATTCACTCCGCCCTTCGATCAGGCCAGTTAGTTTGACTATCTCTGGAGAGTATTGAGTGTTTATTATAGTCAAGAAACCCTGATCTGGACTTATTGGAAAAAATCGAGGGACTTTCAGTTAGTTTTGGAAACAAACGGAAAGCAGTTCGTTTGGTTGAAACAATTGGCCTGACGACCAAATAGGCACAAACCGTCATCAACAAAGGGCTCGAAGCCGCCATTTGATCAATCCAACCAATATCCACTTCTGGCACATTGCTACCATTCTTATCTGGTCACCCAACGACAGCCAAGGGCTCGTAGCAGTCGTAACAGCAATCCCGTTGAATGCTCGCTCTTGGCCCAAAACAAAACTTCGAGCTTCAGCCCAAATGAATAGTCTAGCTGTTGTGTAAATGGGCAAATTCACGCAACAATTTTAATCTGATTGCATCAGCAAAATCTTCATATCCCAATGCATTCACGACGAAAGCATCAGCGCCACTAATGAAATGTACCTTGAAATACTCATCCAGGCGCCTGATCTTGGCAATGTCCCGTGAAGACATAAAGGAGCAGGCGCAAAGGCTTTCGCCAACACGCCTGCTTAAACGTGTTTAAGATGCAGCTTTGATATTTTGAATGGTTTCTTCAGTGGACCATACTGCATTGGCCACGAAGCGGAAGTTGGTCAGCGCTGCAAGATAACCATCCCCCTCGGGAACCTTTGTAGACAGCCGTTGACTGTTCGTTTCGCGTGCATAGCCGGTGTATGGACAGCAATAGGGTATCGTAAGTTCCGTAAACCAGGTAGCTGCATTCCTTCTCTGTGCAAAATATGGATTGCGCGGCACCCTCCTCATCTGATTCGCTCATGAAGATTTTTTCAAGGCAAGAGAATCATGAGTCGCGGATTTGTTAAGAATTCAATACCGAAAATGTCGCCTGACCGCCATGATCAGGGTCAAATTGTTGAATCTACTTGGATTCTTTTTTTCAAGAGTTTTCCACGCAATCCACATGAAACCCACTAGATGTAGTTTTTTTCAGAAAATGCATGACAATATCTTGACGGCGAATTCCGAGTCTGACTAACTCCGTTCCAGAGTGGCGTTGAACTGGAACGCGTACGGGGGAGAAGCCAAGGCTTCAACATTCAAAGGTTCCGGTTCTTTTCAAAATCTTGCGTAACAGACCTTCAGTATATGTGCTGAAGTCGGTGATTTTTCGCCTGATTTTGGGATGGTTTTCCGCTCAATTTTGTGATGCGTACTTGTTGCAAAAAAATGCTGTTAATACTATATTTAGTGTTTGAAGGCACCATAACAACAAGATATAGATTTTCAGCCCGAATGGGCAAAGAGAGCATGAGTTGGGGTTGTTGCACAAGTTTTCGGGACTTTTTTTGAACCCGAATCAGGGCTGAAGGCACAACAGGCGTTAAAACTGGAAAAATTGTGGGTTGGCGGGCTTGAGGCTGGTCAATAGAGGAAATGTGCCTGGACGCAAGCGGTGGGAATGCCCGGAAGCGACAGACAGGCCGGAAGATAAAGGGAATTAAAAAGTATGCGAATAGAACGGCGGTATACAAAGCAAAACCAGTCCGCTTATGAGGGTATTAAATTTCGTCAGGCAACCAGTGAAATCCGCAATCCGGATGGTTCGATTGTCTTCAAGCTGGAAAACATCGATGTGCCCGCTTCATGGTCACAGGTTGCAAGCGACATCATTGCGCAGAAATATTTCCGCAAAGCGGGCGTTCCGAAAATCCTGAAAAAGGTAGAAGAAAATTCCGTTCCTTCCTGGTTGTGGAAATCAGAGGCTGATAAGGAGGCGCTTGCGAAACTCCCAAAATCCGAGCGTTACGGATCAGAAATGGATGCGCGCCAGGTTTTTGACCGTCTGGCCGGCACATGGACCTATTGGGGCTGGAAAGGTGGCTATTTCGACGGTGAAGAAGATGCCCGAGCCTTTTATGACGAACTCCGCTATATGCTTTGCAGCCAAATGGTGGCGCCGAATTCGCCCCAATGGTTCAATACCGGCCTGAACTGGGCATATGGCATTGATGGGCCGGCACAAGGTCACCACTATGTGGATTTCGAAACCGGCAAGCTGGTCAAATCAAAATCTTCCTATGAACATCCGCAGCCGCATGCATGCTTCATTCAATCGGTGAATGATGATCTGGTGAATGAAGGCGGTATCATGGACCTGTGGGTGCGTGAGGCCCGGCTCTTCAAGTATGGTTCCGGCACAGGCTCGAACTTTTCCTATCTGCGTGGTGAAGGTGAATCACTTTCCGGTGGTGGAAAATCGTCCGGCCTGATGTCATTCCTTAAAATTGGCGACCGGGCAGCTGGAGCAATCAAGTCCGGCGGCACCACACGGCGCGCGGCCAAAATGGTGGTGGTTGATATCGACCATCCCGACATTGAGGAATACATCGAGTGGAAGGTGAAGGAAGAGCAGAAAGTCGCTGCTATCGTGACCGGCTCGAAGACCGTCTCAAAACACATGAAGGCAATCATGAAGGCCTGCATCAATTGCGAAGGCGAAGGTGACACCTGCTTTGATCCAAAACTCAACCCTGCCCTCAAGCGGGAAGTACGTGCGGCCAAGAAATCGGCAGTTCCAGAGAATTACATCAAGCGCGTGATCCAGCTTGCCAAACAAGGTTACACAGATATTGAATTCCCGGTTTACAATACCGACTGGGATTCCGATGCCTACCTGACTGTTTCCGGCCAAAATTCCAACAATTCGGTCTCCCTGAAAGACGGATTCCTGCGGGCCGTTGAACAGGATGGCGACTGGGATCTGATCGGAAGAATTTCCGGCAAGCCTGTGAAAACTGTGAGGGCACGTGACCTTTGGGAAAAAATCGGCACCGCCGCATGGCAGTCAGCCGATCCGGGACTTCATTACAACACGACCATGAATGACTGGCACACCTGCCCTGCAGCAGGTCCGATCCGGGCATCCAACCCCTGTTCGGAATATATGTTCCTGGATGACACGGCATGCAATCTTGCATCGCTCAACCTGCTTCAGTTCCGCGACAAGAAGGCAGCGACGGCTGAAAATCCCCTCGCCTTTGATGTGGAGAGCTTTGAACATGCCACACGATTGTGGATGATCGTACTGGAAATCTCGGTTTTGATGGCCCAGTTTCCGTCAAAGCAGATCGCCAAACTATCTTATGAATACCGCACTACAGGTCTTGGATTTGCCAATATCGGCGGCCTGCTGATGACTTCAGGCATCTCTTACGATTCAGATGAAGGCCGCGCGATCTGCGGCGCGATAACAGCAATCATGACCGGTATCTGTTACGAAACCTCGGCGCAAATGGCCGGAGAGCTAGGCGCTTTCCCGGGTCATGAGCCGAACGCGGAAAACATGTTGCGTGTGATGCGCAACCACAAACGCGCGGCACATGGAGAGGCCGAAGGCTACGAAGCCCTCGCTGTCAATCCTGTGCCGCTCGACCAAAAATCCTGCTCTCAAGCTAATCTGGTGGAACACGCCACCGCGGCCTGGGACCGGGCGGTTGAACTGGGCGAGAAGCATGGCTACCGCAATGCGCAATCAACCGTGATTGCACCGACCGGCACGATCGGCCTGGTCATGGATTGTGATACGACCGGTATTGAGCCGGATTTCGCATTGGTCAAGTTCAAGAAGCTGGCCGGAGGCGGATACTTCAAAATCATCAACCGTGCCGTGCCGGAAGCCCTGCGCACACTCGGCTATTCCGAAGCGCAGATCGGCGAGATCGAGGCATATGCTGTTGGTCATGGCAATCTCAACCAGGCTCCGGCGATCAATCCGGGTTCGCTGAAAGCCAAGGGCTTTACGGATGAGAAGGTCGAAGCAATAAACGAAGGTCTTGCTTCCGCATTTGATATCAAGTTTGCCTTCAACAAGTTCTCGCTCGGTGAGAAATTCTGCAAGGAAACACTGGGTTTTGAAGATCAACAACTGGCCGATTTCAACTTCGACATGCTGGCCGCACTCGGGTTTTCGAAAGAGGACATCGAAGCGGCCAACATCCATTGCTGCGGAGCGATGACACTGGAAGGCGCGCCGCACCTGAAAGAAGAGCATCTTTCGGTCTTTGACTGTGCCAATCCGTGCGGCAAGATCGGCAAGCGGTCACTGTCCGTTGAAAGCCACATCCGCATGATGGCCGCGGCCCAACCGTTCATCTCCGGTGCTATTTCCAAGACGATTAACATGCCGAATGATGCATCTGTCGAGGATTGCAAAGACGCCTACATGTTGTCCTGGAAGCTGGCGCTTAAGGCAAATGCGCTTTACCGCGACGGCTCCAAGCTTTCCCAACCGCTCAACGCTTCCCTCATCGAGGATGAAGAAGACGAGGATGCGCTGGAAGAATTGCTGGAGGCACCCAAGGCCGCCGCCGCGGCCACAATTACCGAGAAGATTGTTGAGCGGGTGGTGGAGAAAGTTGTCCGCGAACAGGAAAAACTGCCCGGGCGCCGCAAGGGTTACACCCAAAAGGCGAAAGTGGGCGGTCATACGATCTTCCTCAGAACCGGTGAATATGACGACGGGCGCCTCGGCGAGATCTTCATCGACATGCACAAAGAGGGTGCAGCCTTCCGTGCGATGATGAACAATTTCGCGATCTCCATTTCACTCGGCCTGCAATATGGTGTGCCACTCGATGAATATGTCGATGCGTTCACCTTCACCAAGTTCGAACCTGCCGGCATGGTGCAGGGTAATGATGCGATCAAGAATGCAACTTCCATTCTAGATTACATCTTCCGCGAGCTTGGCATCTCCTATCTTGGGCGTCATGAACTTGCCCATGTGGACCAATCAGACTTCTCTGCTACCGCCCTTGGCAAAGGTGTGGAACAGGGCAAGACGCAGGTCGTCTCGAAAGGCCTGACCCGCGGCCACAATGTCTCTGTGATGCGTCCTGGAACCCCCGAACCCAAAGGTTCGGCATCCTCCCCAACACCTGCTTCAACCAAGCCGGTGACCGCAATGGCAACTGGGTCACTCGCGGGTCGTGCTGCAGCGATTGCGGCAAACCTCAACGAGGAACCCAACGCCTTTGCCCGGGATATTGATCCGGAAACCGCCCCTTCAGCGGAGGTGGTGAAAGAGGTTGAGGTCGTAACCGAGGTGATTGAAGAAACCGTCATTACCATTAATGCCGACGAACAACGGGCCAAGGCGTTGATGCAGGGTTACACCGGCAACAGTTGCGACGATTGCGGCAATTTCACCATGGTGCGCAACGGCACCTGTGAAAAGTGTGACACCTGCGGAGCTACGAGCGGGTGTAGTTGATCCTCAATTCAAAGAGTTTTGACTCGGAATGAAACGCGCCTCTGGGCGCGTTTTCAGTTACAAATGACAGACGAATAGGTCGCAATTTTCTCATAATGCAGCCTCTCACCTAAGACGGACACAGTGTTCGATTGTAACTCCCAGAAGTTGATCGACAATTCACTCTTGGGATCGCAGTCAAACAGTTGCTATTCTGCAACAAACTTGAACAATCAGGCAGTTTTCCAAGCAAAATCAATATTTTCGGGCCATTTTGGCAAATTGATGTATCGACTCTTCACGTGAATTCAATTTAATTGATCAACAAGGTGCGGGGCATTTAAGCACCAGGATTATATTTCAAAATTGTTTTCGCAGGGGGAAACATCATGACAATCAAGTCCCTTCTTCTGGGATCGGCAGCTGCCATGGTGGCTGTTTCTGGCGCACAGGCAGCTGACGCTGTTGTCGTCGAGCCGGAGCCAGTGGAATACGTACGTGTCTGTGACGCTTACGGTTCTGGCTTCTTCTACATTCCAGGCACTGAGACCTGCATCCGCTTCTCAGGTTTTGTCCGTACTTCATACGACAAAATCGAGTTTGACGGTACAACAGTTCGTGGAGCAGCCGCTCCAATTCAGGTTGACATAGACCGCAACTTCACCCTCTGGGGTCAACGCGCTCGTTTGAACGTGGATACCCGTAACGAGACTGATTGGGGCACACTTCGTGCGATCTATCGTCTTGAAGCTGGCCAGTCCAACACGGACGTTGA
>JBPCWL010000084.1:0-3045 GCA_051009575.1 Rhizobiaceae bacterium | reverse complement strand
CCATCTCCATTGATGCCCACATCCAGTTCCTTGTCGGTCTGGGTCATCGACCCCTGGGTCATCACCCGCGATGTGGCGCCTGTTTTTACCCCATAGCCAATTTGAAGCCCTGTCGGTACTTCGGTTCCGCTCTGGGAGGAAGACGATCCGGCTGCCCGCAGGTCCTGATAGAGAAGGTCCTGAAATTCCGCGCGCAGTTTCTTATAGCCAGTGGTGCGCATGTTGGCGATATTGTTTGAAATCGTCTCAACATTGAGCTGCTGGGCTTGCATTCCTGTTGCGGCAATTCTTAACGAGTTCATTCTTTCGGTTCCCCAATCTTGAATTCAAAGTCTATTTCAAAAGTTATCTTTCAAAATTCGTCAATCTGTTCATGAAGTTAGGCGGAGTCCTGTCCACCTAACTGGTTGATGGCTTCGCTTCGAAGTTCGCTGGTTTTCTGCAGGGTCTGGGAGGTAGACGTATAGGCACGCACCGTTTCGATCAGGCGCGTGAGCTCCAGCACCGGCTGTACGTTTGATTTTTCCACAAATCCCTGCAGGACGCGGGAATCAAAATCGGTTTCAGGTATGTCATTGGATGAATAGAGGGAATGCCCTTCCTTGGAAAGACTGGATGGGTTTTCAAATCGAACGATGGCAAGTTTGCCTTTGACGCCCTGGTTTGTGGAGATGGTTCCGTCGTCGGCAATGACGATGTTTGAGTTGCCGGGTTCAAAAGTTATGGGGCCCCCCTCACCGAGGACCGGAACTCCCTCGGAAGTGACGAGGGTTCCCTGATTGTCGATTTTAAGCTGGCCATTGCGGGTGTAGCGCGGGCCATCGGAACTGTCGAGGGACAGCCATCCATCACCGGAAATTGCCACATCGAGCTCATTGCCGGACTTTTCTATGGAGCCCGCGGTGAAACTTCTGACAACACCGGCGTCATATACATACGAAAGCTGACCGTCTGCACCCGGGGCGTCGGTTATATCCGCCACAGGCATCAGATATTCTTCAAATACGAGCTGATCGCTCTTGTAGCCGGCTGTGTTCACATTCGCCATATTGTTGGCGATGACATCCATTCTATTCTTGAGGGCCATTTGTCTTGATAGGCCGATGAGCAGAGCGTTTTCCATTTTCTTCCCCGTCCAGAGTGGTGAACGTTGAGTTCTGAGACGTACGGCAAATTCTGCCGGATTACGCATTTGTCGTTGAATCTGCATGCGCTGTGCCAGATGGAATGTTACTGAATAACAGTGGGTTAGGAGAAATGGCACTGATCAATAGGCTGCCGGGGGGAAATTTTTTCCCGGTAAATTCTGCCGAAACCCGGAAATCGCAACAATTCATTAACCGAAATTCTTCTACATAGGAGACGCAAGGATGTCAGAGGCCTGCACCGAGAGACGCGTGGACAGTTGATGGGTGCGGAAGGAATACGGCATCAGGATTTAATGGGAGCATTGCTGAAATGAGTGAAGAAGAAGCGGCCGTCGAGGAAGACGAAACCGAAGCATCTGAAGAAAGTGGGGAAGAAGAAGGTAAGAAGAAAAAGTCCGGGTTTGGTCTGAAAAAGATATTGATGATCGCCATACCTGCAATTCTGCTGGTCGGCGGCGGCGGATACTTTGCTATGGGGTTCTTGGGATTCGGTTCTGAATCCACCGAGGATGAGATAGCCAAACCTGCGATTTATTACGATTTGCCCGATATGGTGGTGAACTTGAGCTCAACGGACCGGCGTGCTCAATTTCTTAAACTCAAAGTATCCCTCGAAGCCAAGGAACAGGAAACCTTGGCGGCCCTCGATCCTGTCATGCCGAGGGTCATGGATATGTTCCAGACCTATTTAAGAGAGCTCAGGACATCAGATCTCGACGGCTCAGCCGGCATATTCAAACTGAAGGAAGAACTCCTGCGGCGGGTAAACATTGCAATTTATCCGAAACAAGTGGACCGGGTGTTGTTTAAAGAAATCATAGTTCAGTAAAAGGGACGGGACAATGGCAGCCGACGAAATCGATCAGGATGAAATGACCGCGGTAGGGGAGGCGGAAATTGGGGATGAAGGCGGCGAAAAATCAGCGGATAATGGTGAACTAGACGATGATGTCGCGGCCCAGTGGGCGGCGATGATCGGCGATACCGCAACTGAAGATCCGAATACCTTAAACGGCGCTGAACGTCTTCTAAACCAAAGCGAAATCGATAATCTCCTCGGTTTTAATCTCGATGAGCAGGAGATCGGTGAAGCGACCGGGATACAGGCACTAATTAATTCCGCCCTGGTTTCGTACGAACGCCTGCCGATGCTCGAGATCGTATCCGACCGCCTTGTTCGGCTTATGACCACGTCTCTGCGCAATTTTACCTCCGACAATGTTGAGGTCAGCCTCGACAACTTATCCACGATCCGGTTCGGAGATTATCTGAATTCAATTCCTTTGCCGGCAATGATCTCGGTATTCAAGGCTGTGGAATGGGACAATTTCGGCCTCATGACCGTCGGTTCCAATCTCATCTATTCGATTGTGGATGTTTTGCTGGGGGGGCGGGGGGCTGCAGCCAAACGTACTGAAGGGCGTCCATATACAACGATCGAGTCGAACCTCGTGAAGCGTATGATGGAAGTTATTCTCGACGACATGGTCACCGCCTTTTCGCCCCTGTCGCCGGTAAAATTTGAACTCGAAAGACTGGAAACAAATCCCCGGTTTGCAGCGATTTCCCGCCCGGCCAATGCCGCAATTCTCATCCGGTTGCGAATTGATATGGAAGATCGCGGGGGCAAGATCGAGGTGCTTCTTCCCTACAGTACGCTTGAGCCTATTCGGGAACTCCTACTGCAGGGGTTCATGGGGGAAAAATTCGGCCGCGACAATATCTGGGAAAGTCACCTGTCCACTGAAATCTGGTCGACTAAAATCGATATCGATGTCGTTCTCGATGAATTAAAGCTGCCTCTTGAGCAACTGATGAATCTGAAAATAGGCGAAACGGTCATGCTCCACTGTGGACCGCAGGACAAAGTCACCTTGCGAAGTGGGGGCATACCTCT
>JBPCWL010000083.1:0-3338 GCA_051009575.1 Rhizobiaceae bacterium | reverse complement strand
ATTGTATCGTGACTGAATTGAACCAGCATGTCTCGCCTATCGACACGCAGTGAGCCATCCCAATCATCCGTTATCCAGTTGTGGGGAAGGTTGGGACCGGTGAGATAAAGTGTGCCGGGGCGAAATTCTCCAATATAGTCCCCAACAAAAGCCTTTCCATTTGTTGCGACAATCAAATGCAGTTCATATTCAGGGTGACTGTGCCAACGAGCGAGCTCCGTTGGCCAACCATGTTCAAGATAACGAATCGTGTCGTTAGCTCGATCCACATATTCGAATTCTGGTAAAATAATTGACATGAATTAACTTATCTCAACACCGACCCACCATCGACACTAATGGTTTGGGCCGTAATATATTGTGATTGGGCGCTGGCCAAAAAAACCGCAACACGAGCAACTTCATCAGGATGCCCCATGTAACCGAGCGGTACAGCTTTGCCGACCTCCACTTTTTTCTGACCGACTTCTTTGTTTTCAAATTTTGCAAACAGAGCGTCAACCTGAGTCCACATAGGTGTGTCAATGACGCCTGGAGAAATGGCATTGACACGAATATCATGTGGAGCAAGAGCCAGTGCGGCTGATTGGGTATAACTGATGACCGCAGCCTTAGTTGCACAATAATGCGCAACAAGCGCTTCACCGCGGTGTCCGGCCTGACTCGCCATGTTGATGATTGTCCCCGATTTATTTTCCGCAACCATGGATTTTGCTGTGGCTTGCATAACCGCATACATGGAACGAACATTCAAACCAAATAATTTATCAAATTGATAAAGATCCGCTTCGAGGACAGATCCCATATCGAACAGGGCCGCATTGTTGAACAATACATCCGGTTTGATTTCTGCAATCCAATCCAGACAGTCTGCCAAACCATCAGGTTTAAGCAAATCAAACGCTTTGTGTGTCGTTTGACAGGGCCCAGAAAACAGATCCACAAGATCGGTCGTATAAACCCTGGCACCAAGTGCAGAAAAATGCTCGGCAGTCGCCATGCCGATACCACCGCAGGCACCGGTAACCAGGCAGCTCTTGTTCGACAGATCAATGGGTGCCGGATCAATTGTCATTTGACGGCTCCAAATGTGAGTCCGCGCACAAGCTGCTTTTGCGTGAGCCAACCGAATACCATGATTGGTGCACAGGCAAGGGTTGAGACGGCAGAGAGTTTGGCCCAAAATAATCCTTCGGGACTTGAAAAAGAAGCGACCAGAGAAACAAGCGTACCTGCATCTGATGAGGTCAGATTAATCGACCAAAATGCTTCATTCCAGAGAAGTACAATTGAAAGCAATGCGGTTGATGCGATCCCGCCCCAGGCAAGAGGTAAAACAATCTGGACAATTTCCCCGAATGTTGAGGCCCCATCCATACGACTGGCTTCAAGAATTTCTCTCGGAATTTCCCGGAAATAGTTGAACAGAATGATGATAATGATCGGTAAGTTAATGAGCGCGTATATAACAACAAGTGCAATTTTCGTATCCAACAAACCGAGTTTCTGGCAGATAAGATAGATGGGCATCAACACGCCGACCGCCGGAAGCATTTTGGTGGACAACATCCACAGCAATACGTCTTTCGTTCGTCGACTGGGATTGAACGCCATAGAGTATGCCGAAGGAATGGCAATCAGCATTGCTAAAGCCGTGCCTCCAAAACTTGTAACAATAGAAGACCAGGCGAATCGAAAATAGTCTGTTCGCTCTTCAATCAGAAAATAGTTTTCCAAAGTCGGCACAAAAAACAGTTTGGGCGGATCTGAGATGGCCTGCAACTCGGTTTTGAAACTTGTTAAAAACAGCCAGAATATGGGAAAGAAAAACAATCCGGCAACGATCCACGCACCCAAAACGGCCACCTGATTTATCAGTTTTTGTTTTTCTCGGTCTGTCATAAGTTCACACAGCCAGGTTCTTACCGATCAGCCGAACAAGAAATATTGCGACGATGTTTGCCAAAATGATTGCGATAACACCACCGGCAGAAGCAACTCCGACATCAAAACCTTGCAAGGCCTGGGCAAAAATAAGAAAGGCCAAATTCGTGGAGGCGTTGCCGGGGCCACCACTGGTCGTTACGAAAATTTCAGCAAATATTGATAAATGAAAAATCATCTGGATCATCAATACAATCGCTATCGGCCGGGCCAAATGGGGAAGTGTCAGGTTCCAGAACTGGGCCCAGAATCCGGCTCCATCCAGGAGTGCCGCTTCCTTTTGTTCCTGATCCAGACTTTGCAGAGACGTCATGAAGATCAAAATGGCAAAAGGCGTCCATTGCCAACTCACAATTATAATAATCGATAAAAGCGGATATTCAGAAAGCCAGTTAATGGGTTCACTATTCAGTGCCTTCGATATCACGGCGAACAGGCCAAATATCGGATTCATCATCATGTTCTTCCATAACAGAGCATTTACGGTCGGCATGATAAAGAACGGCGAGATGAGCATGACCCGAACGATTCCTTGGCCAGCAAAAGGTCGATCTATAAGAATTGCAATTGCTATTCCCAAAATGACGGAAATAATGAGTACGGAGCCGACAAGTATCAACGTATTGAGAATTGCTGGCCAGAAGGCCGGATCGGTGTAAATGAATTCATAGTTGGAAAATCCAACAAATCCGGATCGTTGAGGATAGAGTAACTGATACCGGATCGTGGAAAAATAAATCGTCATCGACAGCGGCACAATCATCCAGAGCAATAGGACAATGACGCTCGGTGCTTGTAGCCATCTGGTGAGAGTGGGACTCATAATACGCTCCGGTCAAACAGGACTTCGATATAAATGTCAATATCGAAGCCCTGAAGAATAGTCTGAGACTATTTAGCGTTTTTAGTAGTATCCCGCTTTTCGCATTTCACGATCGGCGGCCGCCTGTGAATTTGCGAGTGCTTGCTCAACGGATACATTCCCAGCAAGAGCGGCTGTCATTTGTTGACCCACCACAATACCGATGGCCTGGAACTCTGGAATGGCCGCAAACTGAACGCCAACATAAGGTGATTTGTTCATAGTCGAATCACCGGGATTGGCGGACAGAATGGCTTTCAGCTCTGCTTCATCAAATGTTGCTGCTTTTTGGAACATCGGATTCGCATAAGTTGACTTTCGTGTTCCTGTAGGGACACTGCCCCAGCCGTTCTTCGATGCAACAAGTTCAATATATTTTTTTGAAGTTGCCCATTCGATGAATTTTTTCGCATCGCCTGCCTGTTTGGTACCTGCTGGAATAGCGAGAGCCCAGGCCCAAAGCCAATTTGCACCTTTTTTGGTTGCTTTGTATGGGGCTTGTGCAAAGGCCATTTTGTCAGCAACCTTAGAC
>JBPCWL010000082.1:0-2846 GCA_051009575.1 Rhizobiaceae bacterium | reverse complement strand
ATCCAGCATTCTTGCGGGCAAAGGATTTGCCGGTTCCAGCCTGGCTTGAAGACAATACCAAACTGGATATTCCGTTCGAGTAACACAGGATTGTTAATGGCAAATGTAACAACGCCCCTGTTCATTGATGATGCTTATCTAAGTGCCTGCGAGTGCAAAGTAGTAGGGATCAATGATCACGGTGGAATAATTCTGGATCAAACCAACTTTTATGCCACCAGTGGCGGCCAACCCGGCGATAGTGGCCAATTGGAACGCACAGACGGATCAGTAATCGAAATTGCCACCACCGTTACCGGAGATTCAAAGAAAGAAATTATTTTGGTACCCGCAGAAGGCCAGAAAATACCTGAACCGGGCGAATTGTTGGTCGGTCATATTGATTGGGACCGCCGTTACAAATTAATGCAAATGCATACCGCTTGCCATTTGTTGAGCGTTGTATGTCCTTATCCGATCACCAGTGCCGGTGTGAATGTAAATGATAGCCGTGTCGATTTTGATCTGCCCGATGCCAGCGTTACAAAAGATGAAGTTACCGAAAAGTTGATGGAACTCGTGAACGGCAACTATCCGGTCTACACACGCTGGATAACAGAAGAAGAACTCAACGCAGATCCTTCAATCATCCGGTCAAAAAATGTCAAACCGCCACGGGGTGTCGGAAAGGTTCGTCTTGTCTGTATCGGCGAAGATTCGAGCATTGATAGCCAACCATGCGGAGGAACGCACGTTACCGAGACTGGCGAAATCGGGGACATTCACATCGGCAAGATTGAAAAAAAGGGCAAGGAAAATCGAAGGTTCCGGATTCGATTTGGAATGCCACTGAACTGAATACAAACAATTGCCGTCATGTTTCTAACACCCAATCACAAAACATGGAGGGTGTTCACAAACCGTGGTGTTTGAATGCACAATGCAACTAACGAATCAGATTCACCTACTCGTGGATAGGAACTGATGTGACCAAAGCCAATTTCATATCGCAAAGTGATGCACATGAGCTGTTAGGGCTCAATGATGTTTCTTTTGTCGATGCGTCTTGGTATCTCCCCGCTCAGGGCCGGGATGGGCACGCGGAATATCTCAAAATGAGAATTCCCGGTGCTGTTTTCTTTGACATTGACAAGATTGCGGACCCGGAAACAGAATTGCCGCATATGCTTCCATCGCCTGAAATCTTTGAGCAGCATGCAAGCGTGCTCGGCATCAGCAGTGATCACCTTATTGTTGTGTACGATGGCCCGGGGCTATTTTCCGCTCCAAGAGTATGGTGGACTTTCAAGGTAATGGGAGCAAGTGACGTCCGAATTCTATCGGAGGGTTTTGACAGTTGGAAATCAAATGATTTGCCGATTGAAACCGGAAATCCAAATCCGCCTCTCGCTCGAATTTATCATGCAGATTTTCGACCTGAAGAAGTTGTTTCCCGGCAAGAGGTTATCCAGGCGCAAAATAATCCAAAAACAGTAATTCTTGATGCAAGACCCAACCCACGCTTCAGGGGAGCCGCTGCTGAACCGCGACCGGGCCTTAGAAGTGGTCATATTCCTGGATCAAAAAGCTTGCCATTTGATCAGGTTATGAATGGAAACCAACTCAAATCCCCAGAAGAACTCGATCAGCTGTTTTCCGCTATGGGTATAGGAAAGGACCGGCCAGTTGTAACTTCCTGCGGGTCCGGAGTAACCGCAGCAGTACTGGCGTTGGCGCTCAACGAGACTGGCCGGGAGAATGTCCGTCTGTATGATGGTTCCTGGGCGGATTGGGGATTACCAGACGGGCCGGAAATCGAGACAGATGACAGTTAAGAAGGAAAAGACAGGAAACGGTGAAACCAAGCGGACGAGAAAACTCTCGGCACACGTGACCCATCTTGAAATGACTCATCCTCCATTGAGGAATCTTCCAATTCCCACCCGCCCCGTCATCGCGTTAATGCGTGCCAAGAATATTCCTGCCGAATTTTACAGCTTTATGTATGAAATCGTTGGTAAAGCCTATCATTGGGAAGACCGACGAAACATGTCACCTGCGGAACTATACGCAGTAATCAACGATGAAAGCTGCGAAATCCATGTCCTTTATGCAGAAGGATGCCCTGCAGGGTTTTTTGAACTGAATAAATCAAAAGCACCTGATTCAATTGAAATTCGGTATTTCGGACTGGCTACGGAATACCAGGGTTTAGGACTTGGAAAATGGTTTTTATCAGCGGCTATTTCCGCTGCCTGGTTGCACAAACCTGAAAAAGTCATTGTTGAGACAAATACGCTTGATCATCCTGCCGCCCTGCCGCTTTATCAAAGGCTCGGATTCTCACCAGTAAGAGTAAGCGACGTTAAAATCGTTCCCTGGGACTAATTTCAATTTTCGTGGCCGATAATTAACCGAAACTTTCACCACTTTTTTTCGGTTCCATGCGGACAAGCCTGGAATCGAGTACAGCAACAGTCCGGTGAACAACAGCCAACTGATAATCAGGGTCTTTGACCATCTCCACAAACGCCTCACCTCTTGGATACTCCGCAATGAACGCAACATCCCATGTTTCATTTTCCGGTCCAATCAAGCCGAGTTCAAATCCACCAGACCAAACAATACGTCCTCCTACCCGTTTAAAAATTGGACTGCTTTCACGTCCGTATGCAGCGTAGGCTTCTATACCGGAGACCATGGTTCCGTCAGGATAAACTGCCGTTTCCCGAAGACGCACCAGATTGAGCATATGAATTGGGCCATCGCGATCGATTTCCCGAAATTTCCTGAATCGCTCACGATCTGGATTTACATTTGACATACTCTAACTCCACTCTCAACGGGGATTGGCAGAAGCTGATCAG
>JBPCWL010000081.1:0-4135 GCA_051009575.1 Rhizobiaceae bacterium | reverse complement strand
GAGATAACGAATATTGAACTGGCGTTGGAACTTAAAAAAGCTTCGCAGAGATTGGAAAAGCTCTCTGTGCCAACATTTGTATTTTCTGAGAGAAAAAGTGCGCTTGATCAGTTTATGCGACGAATGGAACGGGGTGGCACAGCACCAACCAAATGGTTGAAAAAGATCTCCCCAGCATCTTCGCAAAATGAAATCCTGGAACCATTTGGCCGTTCTGACGAGGTATGCAACTGGAGCAATCAGGATACAGAACGGGAATTGTTGGCCAAGCAACTCCACGAAAATTATTTAGAGAAAAGGATGGCGGACGGCGATCAGGAGTTCGAAAGAAGTCAGGCAAACCAGCCATGGCATCTTTTATCTGAAACCTACAAGAATGCTAACCGCATCGCAGCCGATCATTTCTCAATGCTGGCTTTCTCGAATGATCATTTGAAAATAGCAAGTGGGGAAGAAAAAATGGAAGCCTTGGCTGCATTGGAACATGATGCCTGGTGGATTGATCGAGAATTAGATGGATGGCACTTTGCCGGTGAACGGGACAACAACAGAAAACATCATCCCAACTTGGTTCCATATTCGCAGTTGACTGAAGAAATCAAAGACTATGATCGAGCCCAGGTGAAAAGCTTGATCGGTGAGTTGTTGTAAGGTCGAATTGCATGAAAACAAAGTTGTTCCTTTCCTACTCCCGAAAAGACCGGACTCAGATTGAAGAACTGAAAAACAAACTTGAAGGAGATGATGGGCTTCAAGTATTTCGTGATGTAGACGACATTATGCCATCTGAGGAATGGCAACCGAGAATTGAAAATCTGATACGAAAATCCGATGTTATCCTTTTTGCGCTTAGTCCCCACTCATTGCTGTCAGAAGTGTGCGAATGGGAACTGAAACTGGCGGAAAGCCTGAACAAAAAAATAATTCCAGTTGTGGTGAAAGAGGTTGAGGGAAACGTACCTCCTGCGATTTCCAAACTGAACTACATCTTTTGCACCAATGACAGCGAAATCGAGAGTGGTCAGCGTTTGATTGGTGACGCAATTAACGTGGACATAGATTGGGTTCGTGAACACACTCGGCTGGGCGAACAGGCATTGCGCTGGAGCAACGCAGCAAGCAATGGCTCATTGTTGCTTCGCGGCATTGAATTAGAGGAGGCCGAGACCTGGCTCTCGAGCAGACCGCGTGATGCTCCCTCACCTACAGAAACACAGCTGGAGTATGTTACCGCAAGCCGGCGAGCAGCATCCCGTCGTCAGCAATGGTGGATAACAGGCAGTCTGGCTGTCGCAATTATGGCTGTTGGGCTTTCAATTTGGTCTGAAATCAACAGGCGTGAAGCGGTAACCCAGCGCACCCGCATTGAAAACATACTCGAGCGAACCACAAAGGCCACGAAAGAGCTGGTGGTAAATGTTGCAGATAAATATGTTGCCAAACGGGGAATTCCTCGCGCAATTATTATGGACATTCTGCAGCAGGCAAAAAGTCTTGTTGAGGGGCTTCAGGAGATTGGTGAATCCAGACCGGAGCTTCTTCGCAATGGCGGATTGGCCATGGCCGAACTTTCGGACGCGCTTAGAAGTCAAGGTGAGTTTGATCTGGCACTAAAGTCCGCGCAATCGACAACAAAAATTTTCAAACAACTGACCCAGTTGGATTCAAACAATGCTGCCTGGTTAAGTGGTGTTGCCCTTGGACATGATCGGATGGGCGACATCTACATGGACCTTGGTCAACCAAAGGTCGCCAAAGAAAATTACGATGAAATGCGTAGAGTAGTCACATCACTCCCGAGCTCTCCAGGGAAGGAAAGCCTGGTGGCCATAGCATCGGAAAACATCGGAGATATTTTGATTTTGGAGGAGCAATATGATGATGCCCTCATAGAATTCGAATACGCGTTGGCTAGACGTCAGGAGTTGCAGCAGTCCGATGCCAATGAAGGTGAGGAGTTGGAACGGGAGATTGCCGTAAGCTTTGAGAAAATCGGAGACACTCAAATGGCACTGGGCAACAATGAATCGGCATTGGAAGCATACTCTGAAAGCCTCCGCCTTACGAAACGAATTTCGGAGCGCGATCCATCGAATACCAATTGGCTACGGGATCTTTCAGTTGCCAACCACAAGATTGGCAACGCAATGATGCAAACAGACCAGGCGGAACAAGCTCTGGACCATTTTGAAGCAGACTTCAGTATTTCTCAATCACTTCATCAATCCGATCCGAACTGGAATGATTGGCGGTATTCTGTTGTTGTAAGCAGTGAGCGCTTGGGGAATGTGAACTACTTGCTCAAAAATTTTGCCAAGGCCGAAGAGGCTTTTGAAACATCAATCACGCACTCCAGAATATTGCTTGAGCAGCAAAGCGCAACTCCAAAGCTGGTAGAGAACATTTCAAAGCTTCTACAATCACTGACACTCATCAAGGAGAAAACTGACAGCTGGGAAGCGGCAGTCGCCAAGGCGGAAGAAGCAGTAACCTTTCTGCAGAAAATTGACGGCACACAATCGCTACAAACGAACCATCACAACAATGCAGCTTGGTTCGCGCTGCTCAATGGTGATTTTTCCAGGGCGCTGGAACATTCAAAAGTTGCGACCAGCTTTGACCAAGAGAATTTGGTGCTCCAACCTAACCTTGCGCATGCTCTGCTTTTCCTGGGACGCAAGGAAGAAGCCAAAGGTATTTATCTTAAGCACATTGGAAAAACGGTCAGAGGCAGCACGAAGTGGCTGGACCTGATCTACTCGGATTTGGATGCGTTTCAATCCGCAAATATTCAGATTGAGGAAGTATCGCTTATTCGACAGATGCTAAACGAATATGGACAGTAAATGCCATGCGGCATCCGCCGAGCCATCTTTGTCATTGCCAGAATGCCTGGCATCAGCGAGATTGGTCGAGACTGAAAGCTTGAGCAAACCGCAATAATCAGTATTGGTGAAATTGATGATCAAATCCAAGTTGAAAAACAAACTGTTCCATGCAGCGATGTTTGTGGTTTGCGTTTCTTTCGTAATCGTAATTCAGACGAACTCGGCTCGTGCTGAAATGTGTTTGATATCAGACAAAAGCGACACTTCGCTGAATGTGCGGGATGCTCCGAACGGGAAAATTGTAAATCGGCTACTCAATGGCCGCAAAGTGTTCCTGACGGACCGTAATTGGGATGGCAAAGGCAGAATCTGGCGCCTGGCTGAAGGTGAATACAAAGGAAAGTGGCGCAAATGGGGGTGGGTGTTCGGACCCGGTCTCGATTGCAATGAGAACGTGGGAACAGATAAATATCCGATAGTATTTGATGGCGCCGCCGGCCTCACCAAGTTTGGATTTGCATTGTACGGTTATGAAAGAGATGGACGGAAAGAAATCACATTACCATATCAGTGTTACTATTATGGTGATGGAGGTTACTCTCTCTCAATGAAGAAAAGCGTAATGGCAGACTTCAAAAAACGTGGCTTTTCCGAAGAAAAAGTTTGCCTGCTCTTGCGTGTAGAGAAATTGCGATTTCACCCTGAGAACGGTCAGCGCCTGCCGACTTATGTTGTCGCCAATCTTGAGAAACTCAAAGAGTCTTATAGTCTAGGATATGCCGAAGCGGGTGTGACCGCTGAAGAATTGATGCTCGTTGTTCCAAATTGCTACCGAAAAGGTAGTTTTTCCGCATATGGGCCCGTAATTATGTCAATGACACTGGGGTGCAAGATGAACTTCGATCCTTGGACGGGCATTAAACTGTCCAAGATTGAGCAAAGATTTTACAAGAAGAATGTCAAGCTGTGGATTGATGGCGCTGCTGGCCCAAGCGGCGAACTTGCGAGCAAGGAATTGTTGGTTTCCGCGAAAAACAGAGTTACTCAAGCAGATATCCAGGCAGTGTTGAACGCGAGAAAAGAAAGCGAAAATTCAAACAACTGAAGACAATTGTTTGCTGTAACACTCCATCTGACGGCACGGCCTGACTCAAGAACGCCTCCTCAACATAAGGCTTTGGTCTTACCGGTGGTAACTACTATTAGACCGGACTTATACCCATTGTTGGATAGTTTGTTAAACGGCAGCTATGCGGACTTAGTGACTTGGAGTATTCAAGATTCTTGTTTATTTGCAACGCGTAACA
>JBPCWL010000080.1:0-2636 GCA_051009575.1 Rhizobiaceae bacterium | reverse complement strand
CACAGATGATGCTTGGCCCGCTATGTACGCAGACCCTTGCCGACATGGGAGCCGACGTCCTGAAAGTGGAGCGGCCCGGAAAAGGCGAGTGGATGCGGTCTATGCCGATGATCGGTGAATTCGTCGGCGGCGACAGCGCCGCATTTCTTTCTTTCAACCGCAACAAACGATCGATATCGGTTGATTTGAAAAATCCGGAGGGGCGACAGGCGCTGCTTGATATGTCCAAAGAATGCGATGTCGTGGTCGAAAATTTCAGAACCGGTGTGATGGATAGGCTCGGGTTCGGATACGACGACTTCAAGGCCGTAAATCCAAAAATCATTTATGCTTCAGGTTCGGGCTGGGGCTCGAACAGCGTCATGGCAGAAAAAGGAATGCCGGGACAAGATCTCTTGATTCAGGCCATGTCTGGTGTGATGTTCAATACGGGACGTGCCGGAGACCCACCGACGGCCTGTGGAACACCCGTAGCGGATTTTGCAGCAAGCCAATCACTTGCAATTGCCATATTGGGGGCATTGATCGCGCGCGACCGACAGGGGATCGGCCAAAAGGTCGAAACAAATCTCTATTCGGCAACTCTGAATTTGATGGGGCAGGAGAATTTTGCCGTTCTCAATCAGGACATATCACTGGAACGGTCGGAGGCGGGCGTTGCGTCCTGCTGGAATGACGCGCCCTACGGACCGCATCCAACAGCGGATGGCTGGGTGGCCATTGCCATGTGTCCGCTGGATAAACTAGGGGACCTTTTAGATGATCCGGGACTGGTCGAAATGGATCCCTGGAACCAGCGTGATGAGACAAAACTGCGGATTGACGAGGGTACACAAAAGAAAACCACAAAAGAATTAATGGCAATATTTGAAGAAGCCGATGTCTGGGCGGCACCCATTCGAAATTCAAGGGAGGCCCTTGAGGATGCACTTGAACGGGAACCTCAAAGACTGGTCGAGATGGAGCACCCGAAAGCCGGACCAATCAAGGCGATTGCCAATCCGATATCAATGAGCGAAACGCCGGTTTCCTTGCGTCGTGTCCCGCCGCAGGTCGGCGAGCATACCGACGAGGTGATCGGCGAAATTCTCGGAACTGATCGATTGCAACAGTTGCGCAATTCCGGAGCATTGTAATTATGGAAGAACGGCTCCATCCCAATCTTGTTCTCGAATGTAAGGGGGCGATAGAAATTCTGCGCGTCGATCGGGAAGATTCACTGGGCGCCCTGAACTTTGAGATCATGGAAGCACTGGGAAGCTACATTCAGGATCTCAACCAGCGCAAAGAGGACGTGCGCGTGCTTATTATCACGGGGACAGGACGTGGTTTTGTTGCCGGTGCGGACATTGTCGGATATCACAAGGTTGGGCAAACAGTTTTCGATAATTTCCAGCGGCGCTCCAGGACAACATTCGATGCGATTGCCAGTCTGCCGCAGCTGACGATTTGTGCGGTCAACGGCTATGCTCTTGGCGGCGGACTGGAACTGGCGCTATGTTGTGATTTTATTCTGGTCAATGAAAAGACGAAGCTTGGATTACCGGAAATTAAACTTGGGCTTCTTCCGGGCGGTGGCGGTACGCAGCGACTTCCTCGACTTGTGGGACCCATGCGGGCCAAGGAGATGCTTGCGACAGGGCGTATGATAACAGCAGAAGAAGCCGTTCAGTATGGTATCGCTCTGGAAGCCCATGCTCCCGATGAACTCATGCCTCGCGCACTGGAATTTGCCGAGACCCTGGCAAGCCAGGCTCCCATAGCCCTTCTTGAAAGTAAGCGAGTCGTGGATGACGGCCTGGATACAGCTCTTTCTGCAGGGCTCACCATGGAACAACGTGTGCTCGGCGCTTTATACGCCACAGAAGACGGAAAAGAAGGTATTGCAGCCTTCATTGAAAAACGCGATTCTGAATTTAAGGGACGCTGAGGAGAATGATACGTGAGTGACTCAGTCATCAGCTATAATTCAGGTCCACTGGCAACGGTTTCGATGGGACTGCCAGGGGATCACGAAGGCAAGACAGCGACGCGGGTGTTTTTTGTGCGTGGCGGCGATAAAACAGCTCTCATTGACAGTGGTCTCTATGGCGGTCTTCCTTCACTTAAACAGGCATTCGAAGAGTTGGGCGTTGAACAAAAAGATCTGGACTTCCTGCTGCTGACTCATGAACATATGGATCATGTGGGCAACAATGGCTGGCTCAAGGAGCAAACGGGTTGCAAAATCCTCGGTCACAGTGCCCGGGCGGATCGTGTTGCCGACAATATGCTGAATGCCAAGGCCATTGTTCATGCTTTTCCGGAGGGTGAAAATTTTGATCTGAACGAGGAATATCTCGATTGGATGGGCCCCACCGAAGGGCCGATCGACGAATTTATCCGAGATGGAGATGTTATCGATCTTGGGAACGGCATTGAACTTGAAGTCGTCGAAGTCCTTGGACACTCCATGGCGGAAGTCGGTTTTTTTGAACGATCGACGAAAACTCTTATAATCGCCGACCCTCTGCTTCCGACATTTAATCCGGTTCTCTATCTCTACGAGGATCCCAATGTCATGCGCGCTACATTTGACAAGATCGAAAGCTTCCTGAAAGAGCGAGATGTTCAGGCCGTACTGCTTGCCCATGATG
>JBPCWL010000079.1:0-3277 GCA_051009575.1 Rhizobiaceae bacterium | reverse complement strand
CTTTTGGACACGCTCTTTTGGACATTTGCTCTCTTTTTGTTTTGTATTCGAGCCTGTTTCGGGCGACCTGAACGCGCTGATCTTCTGTCCGTTTCGCGTAAATAAAAAGCATAGAGCGCGTCTTGAGAGCCGACAATGCCATCCATCCCTGATCCTCATTTCGGGCGTCTCCAAGCACCGTAAGCCCCCCATTTTGGAAGGATATAGAAGGATATAAATGTCTCATCATCCTTCAGGCCAGCAGCTTTTCTGATGTTCCGTGAGAGCTCTGAGAACCAGTGTTTCTTGTAAGGCATAAACTGATCCGGGCCGCGTTGCGGGCGGTCCTGCATTTATGATCAAAGGTTTTCGTCGCGGTGTGCGATCGGGGCAATCGATGAGATTAGGAAAGAGCTGGTTCTCTGCTTCACCAACGAGAGGCAACCAGAAGGTCTGGCGGGTTATCCCATGTCGGAGACGCACGGCATCCGTTCGTTCGTCAAGACGCTAGTCAGACCAGGATAGGCGAGAGATGATTTTGGTTTCACACCGACTGTCTTCCTTGAGTTCGTGAAAATTTTTTGTGTCGCGTGAATTTTTGGATCAACCAGAGAAATGTGCCTGTCTGTAGCCGCTCTGAAGGATCATCTGCCGCTTCTGTCATTTCAAAATTCAGCAGGCCCCATTCCAGACATCCCAATTCCTCCCCTTGGGGTTAATTGTTTGGATCACCGCAAAATTTTTCATGTCAATCAGCTGGAAATAGACCATAATACGCTGACACTGCGTGTGCGAAATAAACGCAAATCTGGGGGGAATTGCCGATGGTCTATTGCGCTGCAAGATTGTTAAAACGTCGGCTCCGTTATGGCCATATAGGCCTGTCCTCAGCTTCTGTTTTCTCCCTGGTCTGCTGCCTCGCTGCGCTTTTTCTGTTGCCGGCTTTATCTGCCCGCGCTCAGACAACGGGCTCTCAAGCGCCAGAACCTTTCTACAAAGTCGGCGTCTTCATAAGCTCCGAAAATGACGGCTGCTTCATTCCTGGTGATGTCCGTGCAATCCGCCAATTTACCACCAAACGAATGATCGAAATTAATGCGGCTGGCGGCGTCAATGGACGCAAATTGCGGCTCGAATTCATGGATGAGTTTGACGATGTCGACAATATCAAACGCCTCGTTGAACAGGCCATCAGCGATCCTTCCATGATCGCGATGGTCGGCTTAAACAGCTCAACCCGCGGTGTTCAGGTTGTTGAACGCATCGGTCAGAGTGGAATTCCCCTGATTTCGGAAATATCCCGCAACGACCTCTTCGCACCCTATGACAATATTTTTGCTCTCACATCGGCCGTTGAAGACGAACTTGATGTGGTCAGGAAATTTGTTGAAAACAGCAATTTCGCTGCGCCGGCTTTTATCGGTCAGAAGGGAAACCTTTATATCGAGAGTATAAATCAGGCACTCGCTGATCGTGCCGGTGCCAAGCCTGTTGACCAAACCCACTGGCTGAGTATCGACACTTCGGACTATAGCATCGCGAATATCAACGACGCAGATCGCATCATCGATGATCTCATTTCCCAGAAGGCTGACTTTCTCTTTCTCGCTATTCACAGCACACCGGGTGTTGAATTCCTCAAACGACTGCGTCAACGCGATATCAGCATGCCTGTATTCATCCTGCTTGGAAATCTGGGTCGCATGCAGCAATTAATGAAGGACGATCCTTATCCGTCCGACATGTACATCCGCACCCGCGGTAACGCACCGTTCGTGCTGAACGAGCGACTGAGCCAGCGCATCTGGAAAGCCGTTGCTCAAAACTGGATATTCCAGTCCATGCGTGCGTCGGAAAACAAGAGTACTTGTAAAGAAAGAGAGAAACCCAAGCCAATCACGGATGTGAACGACTCGCGCAACCATAGAGCCATTAATTTCGGCGTGCGTTATCGCGATATGCTCAGCCTGATAGCAGAGACTGCGAACGCTCCAGGTGAGGCACAGGAGGTGGTTTCAATCCGCAAGCGGATTAAAAACGGACTGCATGATCTCCGCCAGGGTCGGAAAATATTTCGTGGCTGGTGGCATGACTGGGCTTTCACCCGTCATCGGGCTGTCGCCGAAAATTCCTTTATTGTGCGCCTCGATCCCCGGGTTGGCGAAATGGAATTGGCACCGACCCAATATCAATTGACGCCGCTGGGACTTGAACAGGTACCCGTTGTCTATATCTCCATCGACATGATCCGACTTTTCGCCGTCAACAGCAATGAAAACAGTTTTCAGACTGAATTCTACCTTTCTTTCAGAAGCAATGGCGATATCGACATCAACGACATCGAGTTTACCAACGCCCTTCGTGCTCAGTTTAGCAAGGAAACTCTGATTAACATTCGTCAAATCCACGCGCGTGATGGAGCCAGATTTTTACCTGCCGATCTCAATCTTTATAAGATATCGGGTAAATTTATGTTTGATCCGGATCTTAGCCGTTATCCCTTCGATAAACAGCGGTTCTCGATTTCCTTCCAGCCATCGAATGCCGCCAGACCTTTTATCATCCAGCCACCACCAATAACGCTCGCCAATCAGAGCTTCGAAATTGATGGATGGCGTCCCGATACTCAATATGTTGGCTCTGATCAGGACATTATCGCCGTCCTCGGTGACCACGTCTCCGAGCAGAACATAATTCCGCTCTACAAGTTTAACTTCACGTGGACCATGACCCGCATTACCACAGATTACTACCTGCGGGTTCTGGTGCCGTTGATCGTCATCCTGATCACGACCTATCTATCAGTCTTCATTCCCGCGAATAGGCTCGAATCTGTTGTCGCCATCCAGGTCACTGCGCTGTTGTCCTCAATCGCGCTCTACCTGTCTATCCAGAAACTCAATTTCGAACATGCAACCATATCCGACCAGATTTTCGTTATCACCTATGTGGCCATCACCCTGATGCTCGCATGTTCCGTAGTCCGCGTTCAACTGGTCACCCGGGATTATTGGCGCGCCAATGCGGGCGTTAAAACACTGCAGATCGTCTTATTACCGCTCTTCATTGTTGTAATGGTCGCGATCGTCTTTGCCTCAGAATCTTTGATTGATCCGATACGTCGTTTATTCTCAGCTGTATGGAACTAGAGACAGACTATAGACCCAGTTAGATGTCTGCCGCAGAGACTGCAAATTACGCTAGTCAAGGTGGGGTGGATCGCCAACATCGGGTAGATGTTTGTTCCGGCTGTCGCCGGCCAATTCCGGTTCCCCGGTTGATCAGCAGCTCGCGCGGA
>JBPCWL010000078.1:0-42109 GCA_051009575.1 Rhizobiaceae bacterium | reverse complement strand
GTATTCAACAGCCGGATTATCAAAAATCTGCGCCGTTTCTCCTTGTTCAACAATTTTCCCGTCTTTCATTACCAAAACCCGGTCGGTGATGGACCGAACCACGGAGAGGTCATGGGAGATGAAAAGGTAGGAAAGACCTAATGTAGAAGATAGTTCTGCAAGCAAATCCAGGATTTGTGCACGAATTGAAACATCAAGCGCTGATACCGCTTCATCGAGAATTATCAGTTCGGGATTGATAATTAATGCACGGGCAATTGCGATGCGCTGACGTTGACCTCCAGAAAACTCGTGGATGTACTTGTCTTTGTCGTCTGCCGCCAATCCAACTCTTTCGAGCATCTCGGCAACCTGTTCAGATTTTTCGACCTTGTTTGGCATTTCATCCAGAAGGTACATGGGTTCCGCGACAAGGCGGGATATCTTGTGTCGAGGATTAAAAGAGCCGTACGGATCCTGAAATACAACCTGCATTTTTCTGCGTACCGACCGATTGATATGGCGCCCGGCAATGACGAGATCTCCATCTATGTGAATGCTTCCACCCTGAATCGTATCCAGCCCAAGAATTGCGCGCGTAAGTGTTGATTTACCGCAACCGCTCTCTCCGACCAGACCCAAGTTTTCGCCTCGCTGCAAATTAAAACTAACACTGTCTACAGCCCGAAAGCTTCCTGGCCTGTCGAAAATGCTGATGCGAGGCATGGGGTAGTCGCGAATGACGTCCTTCACGACGAGCAACGGCTTGTCCGGATTACGTTCATGATCATCCTTGTTTGGCACATGGCTCGAAGCTTCAAAAAGTTTCTTGGTGTAGGGATGTTTCATCTCCTGGAAAACGTTTCTGGTAGATCCTCTTTCAACAATTTCGCCTGACTTCATAATTACAATGTCATCGGCCAAATTCGAAATCACTGCCAAATCGTGGGTAATCATCATTAAGCCCACATTATCCTCAAGCACCAATCGCTTGAGCAGTGCGAGAATTTCCGCCTGTGTTGTTACATCAAGGGCGGTCGTGGGCTCATCTGCAATCAGCAATTTTGGGCGCAGGGCGATTGCCATTGCAATCACAACCCTTTGCCTTTGCCCACCCGAAAGTTCATGAGGGTACCTGGAAAGGGGAAACCGGGCTTCTGGAAGTTCAACACGATCAAGAGTTGTTCTGGCAATTGTCATTGCTTCCTTTCTGTCCGCCTTGCCATGTATGACCGCCGTTTCAGCTACCTGCTCCCCAATGGTTTTTACAGGGTTCAATGCAGTCATCGGTTCCTGGAAAACCATTCCGAGATCATTTCCCCTGAGGGAGCACATTTCCTCTTCCGATGCGTCTGAAACGTTAAAACCGTCCAGATGGATATCGCCGGATGGACTTGATCCATCGGGCAACAGCTTCATGATACTGTAGGCAGTCATCGACTTCCCGGAACCGGATTCTCCGATGACACCAAGTATCTTTCCTTGTTCAATAGAAAATGACACATCGCGCAAGATGGGCGTGCCGTTAATATTCAAATCAAGCTTATCTACGGTCAGAAGCGTCATCGAGTATCACGCCGCAATCTGGGATCGAGCAAATCCCGCAAACCGTCGCCAAAAAGATTGAGGCCCAAGACTGTCAATAAAATCGCCAATCCCGGGAACAGAGCCAAATGGGGCGCAAAACTGATCATGGTCTGGCTGTCTGCAAGCATTCTACCCCAGCTTGGCAGAGGTGGTTGAGTGCCCAGTCCTACGTAGCTTAATCCAGCCTCAGCGAGAATCCCAAGTGAGAACTGTATTGTTCCCTGAACGATCAGCAGGTTATAAACATTCGGCAGGATATGTTCGATTGAAATCCTGAATGCGTTTTTACCGGCAACCTGTGCAGCTAGAATATAGTCACGCGTCCACAAACTGAGTGCAGCTCCGCGGGTGAGCCGGGCGAATACCGGAATGTTGAAAATTCCGATAGCGATTATTGCATTTATCGCTCCTGCGCCAAATACGGCGGTGATCATGATCGCAATGAGAAGTGCAGGAAATGCAAAAACCAAATCATTGGTTCGCATGATGAACTCATCCATCAAACTGCCGTGTGCTACTGCCGCTGCCAGCCCCAGGGGAACGCCGATGACGATTCCTACGCCAACAGCAATAAGGGCAACTGCAATAGAGGTTCTGGCACCGACCATGATCATGGAGAAAATATCACGTCCAAAATGATCCGTTCCAAACCAGTGTTCGAAGCTTGGACTTTTCAATTTATTTGCAATGTCAATTACTTCGACA
The DNA here is from genome assembly GCA_051009575.1 of Rhizobiaceae bacterium. Lineage (GTDB taxonomy): Bacteria > Pseudomonadota > Alphaproteobacteria > Rhizobiales > Rhizobiaceae > JAALLB01. The sequence continues at coordinate 39,838 of JBPCWL010000078.1, read as the reverse complement.
TCATATGGTGTCCAAATGAATGAGATGAGCGCTGCAGCCACAAACAATGCAGTCAGCAACAACCCAAACATCAAATTGCGGGTATGCAAAACCCCGGCAAACCGTCCATTTTCACTCGAATTCCGATTGCTTAGGTCACTCATCAGCTTCGTCTCCGCAATCTTGGGTCAACGGCTGCATAGGCAATATCAACCGCAAAATTCACCATGATTACCGCAAAAACCAAAAGCATTACGACGCTTTCCACTACAATCAGGTCACGTTGTGAAATACTCTGGAATATCAGGCGTCCCAGTCCGGGCAGAAAAAACACGTTTTCAATAATAATGGCGCCAGCAAGAAGAAATGAAAACTGCAAACCTATGATTGTCAAAACCGGGATCAGCGCGTTTCGAAGTGCATGACCCCATAATGCCTGCCGTTTGCTCAATCCTTTCGCTCTTGCAGTTCGGATGAAATCCTCCTGCAATGTATCAAGCAAAGCAGAGCGCATCACGCGCGCCAAAATCGACGCCTGCGGTAGGGCAAGCGCAATGGCAGGCAGCGTAAGCGCCTTTAATCCTCCCAAGAATCCATTTTCCCAACCAGGAAACCCACCAGCAGAGAACCAACGCAAATTGATGGAAAATACCAGTACCATCAGCATTGCAAACCAAAAATTGGGTATCGCAATACCCAGCTGAGTGATTCCCATTATGGAAACGTCTGATACTGACCCTCTGCGGCTTGCTGCCCAGATCCCGGTTGGAAATGCTATGATGGTAGAAAGTATCAAGGCATAAACAGCTAACGGCAAGGAAATCCACATCCGGTCACTGATCATTTCGACTACCGGGGTCCGATAAGTGTAGGAAGTCCCAAAGTCACCCGTGAGCAAGCCACTAATCCAGGTAAAGTATCGCTCGTGGTGCGATATATTCAAGCCCAGTTCTTCACGCAGTGCAGCCACTGTTTCCGGCTGGGCATTTATACCGAGCATATAAGATGCCGGATCACCGGGGACGACCTCGATGACCACAAAAATGACAACGCTTGCAACAATCAGGCTAATGCCAAGCGAAAGAAGTCGTTTTAGCGCGTATCTGAGCATTGACAGGAATACCTGACGGGAATTACACGCTGCTCCAATGACCGAAGGCCGGAGGCCATACTAATCTGTCCAGTGAACGGCGGTAAGGTCTGTAGCCTGGGTTGGCGCATTTTCCCAAAGACCCATGATTTTGACATTTGCAACACCAGTGTTGGCGAGCTGGAACAGATAACCGTTGACATAATCTTCTGATATTTTCTTCTGTGCTGCCTGCAGGATTTCCTTGCGTTCTTCACCATCAGTTGTTGCATTCAACTCTTCCATAAGAGTGTTGAATTCAGCACTTTCGTACTGGAAATAGTAGTCCGCACGGGAGTAAATACCAATATCCATCGGTTCGGTATGTGAGACGATTGTAAGCCCGTAATCTTTCCCGCGGAATACCTGTTCCAGCCACTGGGCCCATTCCAGGTTGCTGATCTCGACTGAAATGCCAACGGCTTTCAATTGTGCCGCGATAATCTCCCCGCCGCGTCTTGCATATGATGGAGGCGGAAGTTTCAATGTGGTCGTAAAGCCATCTGGATAACCCGCTTCTGCAAGCAATGCCTTCGCTTTCTCGGGGTCGAATTTTGAGTTTCCTGTAAGATCAACATAAGCCGGATTGTGCGGCGCGAAATGCGTCCCGATCGGCGTTCCGTATCCAAACATTGCTCCGTCGATAATAGCTTGCCTGTCAATGGCATGGGCCAGTGCTTCACGGACCTTGATGTTGTCAAACGGAGCCTGTTTGTTATTTGTCGACAAAATGGTCTCACCCTCAGTGGACCCTACCAGAACTTTGAACCGGGGGTCTGCATCAAATTGTGGCAGATTTTCCGGAGCGGGAAACGCCATGAATGCATTCACATCTTCCGCCATTACTGCTGCGAATGCAGCGGTCGGATCAGATATGAACTTGAAAGTGGCTTTTTCCAGAATTGCCGGTTTACCCCAATAACTTGCGTTCTTTGAAAGCTCGATCCGGTCCCCCTGTACCCAATTTGAGAAGGTAAATGCACCGGTGCCTACCGGTTTGGTCTTTATGTCCGCAATGCTTTCAGGAGCGACAATGACTGCATCACCCCAAGCCATGTTGAACAGTAAATTACCATTCTGTTTTGATAGTGTAACCCTGACGGTTGCCGGGTCTACAACGTCAACGGTGGCAATATCTGCAAACAATGCCTTTTGTGCATTGGTTGAATCTTCGGCGCGGGCACGGTCGAGCGAGAATTTCACATCCTCTGCATTCATGTCCGTGCCGTCGTGAAACTTTACACCTTCGTGAAGACTGAATGTATAGGTCAGTCCATCATCAGAAACCTCCCAGCTTCTGGCCAGACCAGGGATGATGGAACCATCCGAGGCAAATCGTGTCAGGCCTTCGAAAACATTGGAATATACAATCTGATCGATTGCACCGGCAGCAGCACTGGTCGGGTCAAGATGCGGCGGTTCAAGTTGCAGCCCGATCGTGATATCGTCTTGCGCCGCAAAGCCAATACTCGTTCCAAGCGAAAACATTGCTGCGCTAATCAGGCCAAATGCGGATTTTCCGATTTTCATTCCATTCTCTCCAAATCGTAATAACTAGGTTGTTGATGCAGAACCAGACAACAATTGATGAATGCTGTTCGCCATTACCTTGGCTGAATCAATCATGTCATCCACTCCGATATATTCATCCGGTTTATGTGCCAAATCCAGAATTCCGGGTCCATATGCAATACAGTTATGCAATCTTCCTATTCTGGCAATATGTTTTTGATCATACGTTCCTGGCGAGACAACATATTCTGGGTTCACTCCCAAAATTTCCCGGATAGCCTGCGAAACCATTTGGACTACGGGGGCTTCTTTTTCAGTCATCGTAGGCACAACACCATGTATTTCCCGCAATTCATAGTGAAAATTTTTCCGTCTTGATTGCACGGTTTCCAATACATCTGTAATTTCCTTTTTCACGTCTTCAGGATTTTCTTCCAACAAATAACGCCGATCTATGATCATTCTGCAACTGTCGGCCACGGTTGCGGATGGAAGCCCTGTGAAATCACGCGGCAATTCCTGTTGCCCACCATGCAATGAATTGATGTTCATAGTCGATTGCTTTGCACCATCCGGCACGATCGGCATGTCGGTACGTTTTTCCGCCAGCGCGGGGTAAAGTGAATTCTCCATTTCCTTGATCACGGCACCCATATGGCGGACGGCGCAATCTCCCAAGAAGGGCATCGACCCGTGAGCTATCTCACCAAAGGTTTCAATTTCCGCCCACCAGACTCCACGGTGCCCCAGGCATATCCGGTCCTTGTTAAGCGGCTCAGGGATTATGACATGCTGAACCTTTTCTGGAGAAAAATATCCTTTTTCCGCCAGATAGGCGACACCACCAAGGCCGCCGGACTCTTCATCTGCTGTACCGGAAATCTCGATTGCGCCGGTAAATTCCGGGAATATTTCAAGGAATGCTTCTGCAGCAATGATGGAAGCCGCAAGACCGCCTTTCATGTCACAGGTCCCCCGGCCGTAAATTTTGCCGTCTTTCAATTCTGCGCCAAACGGATCGAAGGTCCAGTCACGCCCAACCTCGACAACATCGGTGTGTGAGTTGAAATGAATGCACTCGCCTTTATGCTTGCCTTCAATTCTTGCTACAATATTCCAGCGCGGATACCGGTCGCTGTCACCGGCCGCGTCTTTTGCCCGGATAAATTCTACTTCGAACCCACTGGATTTCAGACGCTTGGCAAGGAATTCACAAATTTCGAGGTAGCATTCACCCGGTGGATTGAGTGTTGGAATTCGGACCAGTTCCTGGGTTAGTTCTATCAATTCATCGCGCCGCTTTTCTACGGCTTTGACCAGACGGGCTTGTTCAGAAGTTGCCTGATTCATCCTGTACAGCCTCTCTCTTCCGGTCATCCAGACTGTAACAGACTATCACATGAAATTTTTAGGGAAATGGCGAAATTGCTGGAAATTTTGCATGGTATTGTGAAAGGTGCGGATTATAGGAACATTTTTGGCTAGTTGACAGGTAATTTTGATGAGATTGGAAGGAAAATCAGCAATTGTAACGGGTGGAGCCTCGGGGTTTGGTGCGGGGATCGTTCACAAGTTCATTGATGAAGGTGCCCGTGTGATGATCGCGGATATCAATGGGAATGCCGCTACTCAAATGGCAAAGTCGGCTGGCGAAAACTGCAGTTCGTGCCAAGTTGATGTCACCTCGTCGAAGGATATCAAAAAGATGGCCGATGAAACGCTGAATGCATTCGGAAAAATTGATATTTTGATCAACAATGCGGGAACGACACACTTGCCTGCGCCCATGGAAGATATAAGCGAGGATGATTTTGACCGTGTATTCAACGTGAATGCAAAGGCGATCTTTCTGGCAGCAAAATACATTGTGCCATTGCTGAAAGCACAAAAGTCGGGGGTAATCCTGAACATTGCCTCGACAGCAGCGATAAGTCCACGACCCAACCTTAGCTGGTACAATGCATCAAAGGGCTGGTTGAATACAGCAACCAAGGGCATGGCAGTTGAGCTGGCATCATTCGGGATTCGTGTAAATGCGCTTAATCCAGTTGCGGGCGAAACGCCATTACTGAAATGTTTTCTGGGTGAAGACACGCCTGAAATGCGGGCAAAATTTCTGTCAACAATTCCGATGGGACGGTTTTCCACGCCGGAAGATGTTGCCAATGCTGCCTGTTACATGTGCTCGGATGAAGCAAGCATGATTACCGGCGTATGCATGGAAGTCGATGGAGGTAGATGCGTTTAGTGAAAATTGCGTCCTTTTGGCAGAACTTTTCTGGCATTTTGGTGCGCTGCAATTTTCAGGTAGTCATTTCGAATTTCCGGGGCATCCCGCAATAACTGCTCGAGCCGCGAGGCTGGTTTGATTTTCTGGCGCAATTCTTCAACCGGTCGGCGAACTTCATCTGCATTGGCCAAGCATTCAATCTCACCATCAACAGCATGCAGTACGGAAAGCATCGGTGTCAGGTCCTCCACATGGTTTGCAACGATATGGATGACGTTGTCCACATTCTGCAACTTGCCCCGAATCCCCACACATCGGCTGCCCAGAACCAGAGTGCGGTATTTTTCAAAGGTTTTCGGCCAGATAATGATGTTCGCAACGCCGGTTTCATCCTCAATAGTCTGGAAAATAACCCCCTTGGCTGATCCCGGACGCTGGCGAACCAGAACAAGACCGGAAACCGTAACATTCCTGCCACTGGGCAAATCCCGCAATTCGACATTCCGAATAAACCTTTGTCGGGCGAGTTGCTCGCGCAGAAAGCTGATTGGATGCGCCTTCAGGGAAAAAGTAAGCGACTGATAATCAATCATCACATGCTCACCCAATGGCATGGGCGGCAGGTGGACCTCAGGTTCCTGCTGCAGATTCCGGTGATCAGTAACGGCAAACAACGGCAATCTTTCCGCACTTGATAAAGGATCGAGTGCCTTGACCGCCCACAATGCCTCACGACGGTCCAGGCCAATTGAGCGGAAACAATCAGCATCGGCAAGTTTTTCAATCACCCGCCTTGGCAGACCTGAGCGCATCCACAAATCCCGGACACTGTCGTAGCCCTTGCCGCGTGCTGTCATGAGTTGTTCTGCATCCTTCCGGCCAAATCCTTTGACCAGGCGCAATCCCAGCCGCACTGCGTGGGTATTTTTCATGATTTCCTTCATCTCACCGTGCTGGGGATTGAAGGGACAGGGATCAGCATCCGGTTCCAGCCTTGAATCATAATCTGAATGGTTGATATCAACAGGCCGTACATCCACGCCGTGCTCCCGCGCATCGCGGATGAGCTGGGCGGGAGCATAAAAGCCCATCGGCTGAGAATTGAGAATGGCCGCACAGAAAACATCCGGATAGTGACATTTAAGCCAGCAGGAAACATAAACCAGCAGGGCAAAACTTGCCGCATGGCTCTCGGGAAAACCATATTCCCCGAAACCTTCTATTTGCTTGAAACAATGGTCGGCAAATTCACGTTCATAGCCATTTGCGACCATGCCCTCTACCATCTTTTTATGAAAAGAACCGATCGTGCCGACCCGCCGGAAAGTTGCCATTGCGCGGCGGAGTTTGTCGGCCTCACCTGGCGGAAACTTGGCGGCAACAATAGCGATGTTCATTGCCTGCTCCTGAAAAAGCGGCACGCCAAGCGTCTTGCCAAGTACACTTTCCAACTCCTTGCTCGGGTATTTGACTGGTTCCTTGCCCTGACGGCGTTTGAGATAAGGATGCACCATGTTGCCCTGAATGGGACCGGGGCGGACAATCGCCACTTCGATCACCAGATCATAGTAATTGCGCGGCCTTAGGCGGGGCAGCATCGACATCTGCGCCCGACTTTCAATCTGGAAAACCCCAACCGTGTCTGCGCGGCAGATCATGTCATAGGTCGGCTTGTCCCCGTCCTTTAGTGAGGAAAGCGTTTCCTTGCGGTCATACTGAAGTTCCAGAAAATCAAATGCCTTTCGGATGCAAGTCAGCATACCCAATGCCAATACATCGATCTTGAGCATACCGAGACTTTCAAGGTCGTCCTTATCCCATTCCACAATTGTGCGGTCTTCCATCGCCGCGTTTTCAATCGGGATGAGAGAAGAAAGCCGGTCTCGGGTTATGACAAAACCGCCGACATGCTGAGAGAGATGACGCGGAAAACCGATAATCTCCTGTGCAAGATCGAGCATTTGCGCCAGATGCTTGTCAGTCGGGTCGAGCCCGGCCCGCCTGACATCCTCCGCTCCCACCTCCCGGGACCAGCTACCCCACTTGGTGCCGGAAATGGCGGTAATGGCATCATCGGAAAGACCGAACACCTTGCCTACTTCCCGAATGGCTGAACGGGCGCGATAGGTTACAACCGTTGCGGCTATGCCTGCTTTTTCGCGACCATATTTTTGATAAATGTACTGAATGACCTCTTCGCGCCGCTCGTGTTCGAAATCAACATCAATGTCTGGCGGCTCATTGCGTTCTTCAGAGATGAAACGTTCGAACAACAAATCCACTTTGCCGGGATCGACTTCCGTAATCCCCAGACAATAGCAAATGGCGGAATTGGCTGCTGACCCCCTGCCCTGGCACAGGATGTTTTGGGAGCGGGCAAAGCGAACCATGTCATAAACCGTGAGGAAGTAAGGGGCATAGTCCAGCTTTTTGATGAGCTTTGTTTCATGGGTAATTGCCTGCAGAACCTTTTGCGGTGCGCCTTTCGGGTAACGTTTTTCAAGGCCTATTTGCGTAAGCCTTTCCAGCGCCTCCTGGGACGCAACAGGTTTATCTCCCAGTTCTTCAAATACCGGATCGTCAGGATACTGGTATCTCAATTCATCAAGCGAGAACCGGATGCGGACAAAAAGTTCGTGGGTTTGCCGGACTGCTTCTTCAAATCCCCTGAACAGTTGCGTCATTTCATCTGGTGAACGCAGATGTCGCTCAGCGTTGGCTTCCAGCTTTTTTCCGATCGTCGCAAGGGTTTCACCTTCCCGGATACAGGTGATCACATCCTGAAGCGGGCGGCGTTCCGGCTTGTGATAGAGAATATCTCCCAAGGCAACGAGCGGAATACCCGCCAAGCTTGAAAGGCTGGCGAGTAATTGCATCTGGCGGTGGTCGGTTTTCCCGTAACAGCGGATCAAGCCAAGATAAACATGATCACCAAAAGCATTCTTCAATTCATCAAGGGCACTATGCAATTCATCAGCTTTGTGGTTACCGGGGTGCAAAGCCATCAACAGGCCGTGCCCATGTCGCAGCAAATCCTGCATTTCCAGATGACATTCCCCCTTGGGGGCACGGCGCTTACCCAAACTCAAGAGCTCACAAAGATTACCCCATGCCCTCCTGTGTTTCGGCCAGACAAAGATGTCGGGCGTGCCATCCATGAAGGTGAGTCGACAGCCCGGGGCAAAAGTGAGGTCTGCCTCCTTGGCTGCCATGTGCCCACGCACCAATCCGGCAACGGAGTTACAGTCTGTGATGGCAAGTCCATCCAGACCAAGACGTTTTGCCCTGACCACCAGTTCTTCCGCGTGGGATGCGCCCCCTAGAAAGGAGAAATTGCTTGCGGCGGAGAGTTCGATATATCTCATGCAAACATCCCGTGCACATACCATTTGGGGATATCCGTTTCGCGGATATATAGGCCGTGCCGGAACAGCCACAGACGATATCCATCTTGTGTTTCGACCCGAAAATAATCCCGTGTATGGGCAGCCCGACCATCTTTCCACCATTCACAGGCAATTCTTTCCGGTCCTTCCGAACGGACAACTTGATACTGGGCCTTACGCCAACGGAAATGGACGGGAGGGCCTTCCGGTACTTCAGCCATCACATCGGCGGGTTCGGGGCGGTTGAACAACAGGAGAGGACAAACCGCGATTTCAGCCACTTTAGCAGGTACGGAAATGTTCGCAGGCTTGTGGTGAATGGCAGATGCAAGGCCGAAACGCCGTTCCGGAATATGAGTATCAACCATCTGGTAAATCCTGACACGGTCTGTTCCAAGACGGACAGACAGCCTGTCGACCAGATGCGAAAACACATCATATCCAAGGTCCTGACACACCATGTCCTGTTGTTTTGCATCAAGGCGATCGGTGCGCAAAACAGAAAGCCGGATGACATCAAATCCGAAACCGGCATCCCATTCATCATGCAGTGCTGCCAGGCGTTCATCAAACAGGGCAGTTATCCGACTTGCATCACGCAAGGGGCTGGAAGCTTCGACCGTGAGGGAAACAATTTCACCATCCGCACGAAACAGAACCAATTCGCACTGGCGCATTCCCAAACTCCGCTTTTCCAGTCCGGGTACGAGGTTCTGTGCCAGTAGTTTGATGGTAGCCTTGATATCCTCCTCATAACAGATTGGCTCGGGAAAACGCTTTTCGGATACCAGTTCGGCTACAGGCTGTATTGGTGACAAGACTTCATCTTCATGACCCATCGCCTGGTCAAGCCGCTGCAATATTTCCTGGCCAAACCGCGCAACAATGGGCGCACGGGGCAAACCAAGCAAGCAACCAACTGTTTTGTACCCAATCTTGCTGAGTTCCCTGACCTGGGACTCTGGAAGGCGCAGGGCAGACAGCGGCATCGGTTCAAGCAACTCCCTGTGTGAGTTCGGCAACGCAATTTTACGCTCCCCATAACGGCTGATTGCCCATGCAGCCCCGGCCGTATCCGCAATGGCCAGTCTGGCATCAAGACCTTGGGCATTGAAGCGGGTTGCCATATCATCAAGCAGCTTTGTTTCACCCCCAAACAGGTGTGTGCACCCGGTAATATCAAGAAACAGCCCATCCGAGCCGTTCAGGGCAACCAGCGGCGTATAACGTTCGCACCAGCGTGCGATGCGTTTTAGCAAAGCCATGTCAGTATATGGGTCGTGATGAATACAATCGAGGTTCGGATTAATGGCGCGCGCATCACTCAGGGTCTGATCAACCCGAATGCCGTCAAGTCGCCGGTCAGTTTCCATGGCAACAATACGGATGGCATTCCTGACCGTATCAATGACTACAAGCGGTAGATTATCCCGATGCTTGCCGTTTTGCCCAGTCAGGCGCCAGGATCTGCCCCACCGATGACGGGCGATGCGGTCTGTGGGAAGCTGTGGCAAGTGGCAACTGAGAATACGCTGCTGAAGAACTTTGCGCGGCATGTTCAAATGACCTTGTTTGTGGGTTCCATGCAATGACCCATTGTCCCGTCTGGCCATTGCGGTTCTTTTCAAGGGTTAGGGTTAGCCGCATGTTCCCCAATCCCCTGCTGAAGTTTTCATCCTGTAAAGATGGTGAAGGTTTTACATGCCAACGTGTGGCAGCACTTGATGCCTCCTCCCTGCCTGCCTGCCTAAGAATGAACAAAGGCACGCCGCTTTTTTGTGAACGCAGCATGAGTTTCCGACTGACAGACAGATCAAAGGCTTCAGGATTTCCCGCAACCTGAAAGACAGATGCTGCAAGACTACCCGCTTTTGTTACCTCGCCTGCTGCCCACAAGGCATCTTTCAAATGCATTGACTGCACATGAACCAGACGGGAAGAATCAAACCCGAAATATTCAAAGCCGTCAGGATATAATGTGCCTGTGTCTGGTGTAACGGAAGGCTCCGCAATCCAGATAACCGGGCGGCTTTTTTCAATCCGGCACAATAATCCAAGCATGAAACCACACGCCGTACCGATGTCCCGTGAGAGGGAACAGCGGACTTCATGCAAATCATTCAAGGCAAGACCATCGCCAAGAAGGATATCAATGTCCGGAATACCCAGGCGCAACCGGTTACCGGGATCGCCAACAACAAGACGTTCCCGTGTGCCGTCGATTGCATGAAGCGAGTGCTGCAAGGTTTTGATAATGTTCATGTGCTGTTGCATGGTAATTATGTTCTTGTTTTGTTCTATTTTAAAATCAACCAGCCCCCGGAGTCAAACCCCTAATAAAAAACGGCGCCACAGGAAAACCTGAAGCGCCGGAAACAATTACGTTGAGTTCAAAAATCAGGCGAGATCAAAACGATCCAGATTCATGACTTTCACCCATGCAGCAACGAAATCACTGATGAATTTCTGCTGCCCATCAGCCGTTGCATAGACTTCTGCCAAAGAGCGCAGGATCGAGTTGGAACCAAACACAAGGTCAGCACGGGTGCCCGTCCACCTGACATCGCCCGTAGCACGATCCCGACCTTCAAACATTTCTTCAGAGTCATCCGTGGATTTCCACTCGGTACCCATATCAAGCAGGTTAACGAAGAAATCGTTCGTCAGCTTTCCGGGATTGTCAGTAAGGACGCCGTGTTGCCCACCGTGGGCATTGGCATTGAGCGCCCGAAGACCTCCAACAAGCACAGCCATTTCAGGTGCTGTCAATGTCAGCAATTGAGCCTTGTCAACCAACAATGCTTCGGTTGACCGCGGATCTTTTGTATTCTTGTAGTTCCGGAAACCGTCAAACGCCGGTTCCAGTACGCCAAAAGAATCCACATCGGTTTGATCTTGTGAAGCATCGGTGCGACCTGGCGAGAACGGCACTTCGATTCCACCGCCAGCGGCCTTCTCGATTGCGGCACAACCACCAAGAACGATCAGATCAGCTAGAGATACATTGCCGTCAAAGTCGTTCCCGATCCCTTCCAGAACGGAAAGTACTTTTGACAGTTCGGCTGGATTGTTCACTTCCCAGTCCTTTTGCGGCGCAAGGCGGATACGTGCACCATTGGCACCACCGCGTTTGTCCGAACCACGGAATGTGGACGCTGAAGCCCAAGCAGTTGAAACCAGTTGCTCGACAGACAGGCCGGATGCAAGGATTTTGTCCTTGAGAGCCGCTACGTCCTTGGCTCCTATCAACGTCCCTTCGTGTTCGGGCACTGGATCTTGCCAAATCAGCTCTTCCGACGGCACTTCTTCGCCCAGATAACGGGAAATGGGACCCATATCCCGATGAGTAAGCTTGTACCAGGCCCGAGCATAGGCATCTGCGAACTCATCTGGATTATCCAGAAAATATTGCGAAATTTTTGCAAATCCGGGATCCAGTTTCAGCGCCATGTCAGCAGTGGTCATCATCAATGGTTGGTTTTTTGAAGGATCATGTGCCTGAGGTGCCTCTGGAGCGCCCTGCCCACCCTTTGGCGTAAATTGAACATGGCCGGAAGCACTGGTTGTTTGCTCCCATTCATACCCAAGAAGAACTTCAAAATACTCCATGTTCCATTTGTTTGGAGTTGGCGTCCAAGCGCCTTCAAACCCTGCGGTTGTTGTATCGTCGCCTTTGCCAGTACCATGACTGTTTATCCAGCCAAATCCCATTTCTGCCATTTGCGCACCTTCAGGTTCGCGGCCCACAGCATCTTCAGAACCGGCACCATGGCCTTTCCCGAAAGTGTGCCCGCCAGCGACGAGTGCCACAGTTTCGTAGTCGTCCATCGCCATGCGGCCAAAAGTGTCCCGGATATCAAAAGCCGACTTCAACGGATCGGGCTCGCCATTCGGTCCTTCCGGGTTCACGTAAATCAAACCCATTTGTACAGCGCCGAGCGGGGTAGCAAGCGAACGGTCACCACTGTAGCGCTCATCACCGAGCCATTCCGTTTCAGGGCCCCAGTAGATGTCTTCTTCAGGCTCCCAGATGTCTTCGCGGCCGCCACCAAAACCGAATGTCTTGAAACCCATCGATTCCATGGCAACGTTTCCAGCGAGGATCAGGAGGTCAGCCCAGGAAATCTGTTTTCCGTATTTCTGTTTGATGGGCCAAAGGAGGCGACGCGCCTTGTCAAGATTACCGTTGTCAGGCCAAGAGTTGAGCGGGGCAAAACGTTGCGAACCTGTGGAAGCCCCTCCCCGGCCATCGTAAGTGCGATAGGTGCCGGCGCTGTGCCATGCCATACGGACGAAGAGACCTCCGTAGTGACCGTAATCTGCGGGCCACCAGTCCTGACTGTCGGTCATCAGATCTGTGAGATCCTTTTTCAGAGCATTAAGGTCAAGCTTCTTGAACTCCTCTGCGTAGTTGAAGCCCTCTCCCATCGGATTTGTCAGATCAGAATTCTGGCTGAGAATTTTCAGGTTCAGCTGGTTTGGCCACCAGTGCCTGTTTGCAGCGCTTCCCGTTGAGGTTTCCTTGCTTGCACCATGCATTACAGGGCATTTACCTTGGCTCATATCATTCATCTCAAAATTGCTCCAATTGCAGTCCGGGTTCATTAGTGAATATCAAGTTTTTAATGACAGGGTCGAATAACGTCTGCTTCATGACTGGGACAAAGCCGTTGTTCAGATCAGACGAAACTCCATCATCGTTAGTATTTCAATATCAAAATTTATCAATCAGATAAAATTCTATTTTCTGATGATTTCGATCATTTTTTCTAATCACCATGAGGATAATTTTTCTGGTTGAAACGCTGCTGAATAGCGAGATCAGGTCACCGCCCTGCGATAGAGATGCCACGTCGCATGCCCCAGAACCGGCAGCACAATCAATAGTCCGGCAAATGCAGGGATTGCGGACAACATGATCGAAACGACTACGAATATACCCCATCCGATCATTACAATGGGGGACTTGAAGACTGTGCGGATACTTGCCAGCATGGCACTCACAAAATCGGTTTCGCGGTCAAGCAGCAATGGGCAGGAAATAACTGTCAGGGCGAACAAAACCAGTGAAATGACCGCTCCCAAAACGTGCCCGATGAGCAAAAATGTCAATCCATCACCGGTATTAAGTACAGCATCCAGAAACCCTTCAAATGTCGCGAAACCCGCAGAACCGAAAAATATTGCAAACAGCGTTCTAGCCTGGTACATCCAGATCCAGAATATGAACAATACCACGAAAGCCATCCAGCCCAGTTCCCGGCGATGCTGTTCCCAAATCACACCCAAAATTCTTGACCAACTTAATTGTTTTCCTTCTTCCAACCGCCGGCTTACTTCATAAAGGCCCGATGCAATAAACGGGCCGATGAGTGCAAATCCGATTACTAGCGGATAGGCAAGCCAGAAAATTTTTGCAGAGAAAATTCCATAAAAAAGAGCTAATCCGCCCAACGCATAGAAGGCGCCGAAAAACAGCCCGTATTGCGGAGCCTTGATAAAATCTCCAATTCCCCTGGATAGGGCATATTTGAGGTCAGACACCGTGACAGGGTTTACCGTAAGGCTCTGCGTTTTCTCTTCCATTTCCCCTCCCAAAAAATTTTTACCGCATTACAAGCACCGGGCATTGCGCGTGACGGACGACCCTGGATGCTGTTGATCCCAACAGGTAATCCTGAAATCCCGGCCTGTGAGATCCTACGATGATAAGATCAACTTTCTTATCTGCGGCGATCGCAAGAATATCGTTTGCAGGTTGGCCAACACGCATTTCCAAGACTGCATCAAGATTTTCATCTTTGGCAATCTTCTTTAGCTCATTTCTTGCTTCTTCCGCTGCCATGTCAAAATACTCCTGGGAAACTGACAGTTCTGCCATTGCCGGCACCGAATGAACAATTGTAGCAAGAACAAACTTTGCGTCTTTAGCGGCGACCTGCTTTGCTGCCGCCACCATATCGGTAGCTTTTTCGGTGTGCGCCATATCGACTGGGATCAGAATATTGTTGAACATGGTAATCCTCCACGGTGATTATTCACACTAACATACTGCGCTATAAACCAGCTTCTTCTTTGCGATAGATCAATCAATGGGTGAATTTTCATCTTCCAATATTCTTTCGGCGGCACCGTCGAGATCGTCATACTGGCCGTTATTCAGGCTCCAGATAAATGCGATGAGACCAACCAACCCCAAGCCTAGCGCTACCGGAATGAGAAACAACAAGTGGCTCATATTGCAATCTCCGAGTATTTCCCGGTATCAATTGACTCAGGATTCTCCAACCGTGAACCAATCCCGTTGCTGGAAAAATTTATGCGGAAACTGTTTGCCACCACTGCGATCGAAGACAGGGACATTGCGAGTGCCGCAATAAGAGGTGTCACGAAACCGGCCATCGCCAGAGGGATTGCGATGCAGTTGTAGGCGATTGCCAATCCAAAATTCTGCCGCACGATACTGCCGGTAAACTTTGCAATACCGAAGGCAAACGCCACTGCCGAGAGGGATGGTCGTACAAATACAAAATCAGCAGCTTGCCTGCCAACATCAGATGCCGAAGCCGGCACCATTGAAACATTTCCGGCAGCAAGAGCAGGTGCGTCATTAATTCCATCGCCCACCATCAGGGTATTGTGACCATGTTCCTGAATGGATTGGATGCGAGTGATTTTTTCTGATGGTGTTTGGCCAGCTGAATAATTTTTCACTTCCAGATAATCTGCTATCCGAGATACTTTCTCGTGCCGATCACCTGACAGGATTTCAAGTTGCATACCAATATCGGACAGATATCTGATGGTATTCTTCGCATCCTGCCTGGGCGTATCTTCTATGTCAAAGTGGACAGGCGGTTTGCCTTTTAGAGCGAATGAAACAGAAAAAAGGTCCGTTTTGTATGAGTCATGCGTTGAGATTTCAGCAACCCAATCCGGTTTTCCCAACCGTAATATTGTTCCGTCATGTACAGCCTGCACCCCACAACCGGGTACTTCCGTGATCTCTTCAAGATGGGGTACTTCGTATTCATCAAGGTAAACTCCAATAGCACGGGCAAACGGATGACCTGAATTGCGGGCCATTGATTTTGCAAGAGGTAGCAAACTGTCATCCGCATTGTGTATGGCAGAGACAATCGGTAAATCGGTTGTTAATGTTCCTGTCTTGTCAAATACCACGGTATCAATGACGGCGAGGCGTTCCAGGGCCGTCCCGTCTCGCATCAACACTCCGTTTTGCATCAATCGGCTCGCCCCAATGACATGAGCAACTGGAACCGCAAGACCAAGCGCACAAGGACAGGTAATGATCAGCACCGCTATTGCCGTGTAAAGCGAAACGTGCCAGTCGCCTGTCGCAATCATCCAGGCGACAAATGTAACAAGTGCAAGCAAGTGTACTGCAGGCGCATATATTTGCGCCATCCGGTCCGCAATCCTGATGTATTTTCCGCGGCCATTTTCCGCCGCAGCCATCATTCTGCGCATTTCTCCCAGAAACGAGTTTTCTGCATTTGTTACCGCTTCAATATCGAGCGGCGATGTCAGATTGAGCGTCCCTGCTTCAACCAGAACGCCTGGATTTGCATATGCCGCTTCACTTTCACCGGTTACATGTGAGCGATCGAGGTCGCTTGAACCGGAGACAACGCTGCCGTTGACGGGAAAGCGCTCTCCTGGAAAAACCCTCAAGATCATTCCGGATTTTATTTCAGCTAACGGAATGTGTGAAATCTCACCACCCGGTGTAATCAGGACACCATCCTTTGCGGAAAGGGAATGCAACCTATCCACCGCACCACGTGCTTTTTGACGCATTAGATGATCGAGATAACGCCCAATCAGCAAGAAAAACAGAAGGGTTACGCTGGCATCAAAATACGCATCCTCGCCGCCGGCAAGAGTTTCATAACAACTCATTAAAAGTGCCAGAATTACCGCAAGTGAAATCGGGACATCCATATTCAGTCTGCCTGCAGCTAGCGCCTTGACTGCAGAACGAAAAAATGGCTGCCCCGCAAATGCAACTGCCGGAATAGCAATAAGTCCCGAGATTAAATGAAACAATCGGGACGTTTCAATGTCAGCGCCAGACCAAACAGAAACGGACAGAAGCATGATATTTGCGGCGGCAAAGCCCGCAACGGCAAGTGCCAGAAGAAGCGATTTGCCGGTTGAATCGTTTTGTTGGTTTCTATCACCCAATTCGCCCAAGTGATTGTCAAAACCCAATCGGAAAAGTTCCGCAACCACGTCTGTGATCCTGCCTTTGTCAATTTCCCAGATGACCGATACCGTTTTGTGGGACAGATTGGCGCGAACCTGTTGGACCATGGGCAGTTTTCCAAGCCCACGTTCAATCGTGCCGATACATCCAGCGCAGTGCATGTCAGGCACAACAAATTCAGTCTTGTATCTATCAGGTTCCAAATATACGGAGGCCAAAACAATTCTATCCTGCTCCAGACGATCGTTTCTGACGGCAGTTTCCTCGCGCATGTCAGTATTACCCGTGGATGCTGGACAACAACTCATTCCAGAGTTCCCTGTCCTTCGGCATTCACAAAGAGCCGGACATCGCGACGATAAATGAATTCATCAACATTTCCAGTTATCCGGAGCCTCCAAATTCCGGGCTCCAGATTGACAGGCAGAGCGTAACGATTGTCTCTGGCCGGTAGAAAGGAAAGTTTTTGATCAAGTTGTTCGAATGCAGGTCTGCCTATTTCAGCCACCAGGTTTTTTGCAGTAATAACTTGCCCGTTCTTGTTTTTCAGCACGAAAGAAATGGAACCTCCTTGATAGGAAAATTCAGAACTCAAACCCAACGCACGCTGTTTTTTCGCACTTTCAAGTTGTTCATTGAACTTTTGGCTTGCAACATATGAGTTTTTGACAACAAGGCCGGTCCAACTTCCTGAAGCCAAATAAGCCAGAGTCAGATTTACTGAAATGATGACTCCAAAAAAGCCGATCATTGCAAGCCACATATGCTTGCCGGTGAACCTGTACTCCCGTTTTTTTCCTTCAGCCATAATCATTCGCCAATATCCTTGGGAGCTTCAAATTTTGCTTCTACCGTGCTGCGATCAGTTCCACCCATATGAGACACATTAAACGTAAAATCCGTTGAAGACCGGTTCAGCCTGTTTTTCGGCATTGTAACAAACAAGCGAACCGATTTGAGCTTGTTGGGCTCGACATCGGTTACGATCCAGCCTGATTGGCCTGAAGTGACTCCAGCCTCACTGATAAGAGGGCTCAGCAAGCCTCCTGCTGTGATCAGGAATTGCTGCGCCTCACCTTTCATGTTCAGAATCTTCAGCTCATAACCATTTCGGATTGATCCGTCACTCAACATGACAAATTGCGGGTTCCGGTCATGCAATACTTTTACATCCAGCCTATCCCGCATCAACAGACTGAAAATAATTGCCAGACCAATTGCACAATATATAGCGAGATAAACTAGTGTGCGGACCCGGAAAATACTACTCCAGGAAAAATGTGCGACCCTGTTTGACAGTTTTCCGTCTTTATTCCTGATGTTTGCAGGAACAATTTTGGGCTCATGGATGTTCTTGCTTGCTCCAGCCAGTGCCATGTTGGCATCATAGTCATTGAGGGTGGCATAAGAAATTAGCCCCTTTTCAAGACCCAGCTTTTGCATCACACCATCACAGGCATCAATGCACAATGCACATGTGATGCATTCCATCTGCTGGCCATCCCGGATATCAATACCCATTGGACAAACGGCAACACAAGCGTTGCAATCCACGCAATCGCCAGTTGGTTTTCCCTCCCTTCGCATGCGTTTCGCATGACGAGAACGCGGTTCTCCACGCCAGTCATTATAGGTTACGGTGAGCGAATTCTCATCAAGCATTGCGGCTTGAATTCTCGGCCAGGGACACATGTAGGTGCATACCTGTTCCCGCATCCACCCCCCGAAAATATAGGTGGTAGCTGTCAGCACCCCAACGGTCGCATAGGCGACAAATGCTGCTTGTCCTGTAAATATTTCCACAAACAGGGTCGGTGCATCTGCAAAGTAGAAAATCCACGCCCCACCTGTTGCAACTGAAATCAGTAACCACGCCACATGCTTGGCTGCTCGCTTGGTTACTTTGGAAGAATTCCAGGGCGCCGCATCAAGTTTTATGCGGGCATTCCGGTCTCCTTCGAAATAGCGTTCAACAACGAGGAAGAGATCTACCCAAACAGTTTGTGGACAGGTGTAACCGCACCAGGCCCTGCCGAGAACAGATGTAACAAGAAACAGACCGATGCCAGCCATGACCAGCATGCCCGCCACATAGAAAAACTCGTGCGGCCAAATTTCAATGAAGAAAAAGTAAAATCGCCGGTTTGCCATGTCGAGCAGTACTGCCTGATCAGGCAAGCCAGAACCGCGGTCCCAACGCAACCAGGGCGTTACATAGTAAATCCCAAGCGTGATCAGCATCACGATCCATTTGAACCTGCGGAAAGGGCCCGTAGCCCTTTTTGGGTGAATTTTCTCGCGCGCCTCATACAGTGCACGATTTTCCTTGGAATTTACCGCTTCGGCGTCGAAGGTCTCGACGCCGCTGTCCTGGCCCTGAATGCTCGTTTCAACCACGTCCATTGCCTTTTAAGGTTAGTAGTTATTCCCCACCGCCAAGATTATGCACGTAAATGGCCAATTGTTTAATTGTTTCGTCGGAAAGACGGCTATTCCAGGCAGGCATCACGCCGTGTTTTGGCCGAATTATCTGTTGTGTGATCAGTTCCTCATTGTTGCCGTATAGAGAAATAGCATCGGCAAGGTTTGGAGCACCTAGCTCCCTGTCTCCGGCGGCATTCTCGCCGTGGCATGCAGCACAATTGTCAACGAAAATTTCCTCGCCAGCAGCTGCCAGAGCAACATCATGCTCCTGATCCGAAACTTTCAAGACGTATTGGGTTACCTGGTCAATTTCGTTACGCTCCAGCACTTCGTCCGCACCAAATGCCGGCATTTCGGAATCTCGGGTGTCGTCGTCCTCTTCATTTCGTATGCCGTGCTTGATTGACGTGTAAATGGCTTCGAGATCTCCACCCCACAACCAATCATCATCATTTAAATTGGGATATCCCGGCCCCCCTTGAGCTCCGGAACCGTGACACTGGGAACAGTAGACCTTGAATGCCGATTCTCCACCGGCAACCGCAAACCTTGCCAAATTTTCATTGCCGCGAATTGCATCAAGATCACTGGCCACAATCTGCTGAACCATTGCCGCCTTGGCCTCGTTGGCCGCCGCCATTTCCACTTTCAATTGTGTACGGTTGGTGTAGCCGGATATGCCTTGAGTTGCCCCCTCAATCAGGGGAATCGCCGGATAGTAAATTACATAGCCGATTGACCATATAATCGTGGCATAGAATGTCCATAACCACCATCGTGGCATCGGATTGTTCAGTTCCTTGATGCCGTCCCACTCATGACCGGTTGTCTCGACCCCACTGGGTTCGTCTATTTCATGATTGGCCATTGTCAGCATCCTCCTTGAAAGGAATTTTTGCGATTTCGTCAGCCCGCTCTTTCGAACCGGGCCGGAAAGTGAAGAGGATTACCCCCACAAAAATAAGAAAGAGATACAAAAGCCCCCAACTGTCAGCGAATTCTCTGAACGTAGAATAATCCATAGTACTACCTCAGGTTTTCGTTCTGCTTATAGGCTTCAAGATCGACGAGGGTGCCAAGCATCTGGAGGTAGGCGATCAGCGCATCCATCTCGCTTAATACTTTCGGATTGCCATCAAAATCACGGATGCTGATCTTCTGATAACGCTCTTCAAGCCCTTCCGTATCAGCATCCGGATCAGCTTGGGCTTTCAAATCCGCCAAAGCGTTCTCGATCATTTCAGGTGTATAGGGAACACCGACCATAGCGTTGGCTTTCAGATGCCCAGCAATGTCATCTTCACGAAGGCTGGTTTGCGCAAGAAATCCATATTTCGGCATAATGGATTCTTGCACTACGCTTTTGGGATCAATTAGATGCTGTGCATGCCATTCGTCGGAGTAACGGCCGCCGACACGGGCAAGATCCGGTCCGGTTCGCTTTGAACCCCACTGAAACGGATGATCGTACATGCTCTCGGCAGCCAATGAATAGTGTCCGTAACGTTCCACCTCATCACGGAACGGCCGGATCATCTGACTATGGCAAAGATAACAACCTTCCCGAACGTATATATTTCTCCCTTTAAGCTCCAGTGGCGTGTAGGGGCGCATGCCCTCTACTTTCTCGATTGTGTTCTTGACGTAGAACAGCGGCGCAATCTCCACAATCCCCCCAATCAGCACAGCAACCAAGGCGAATACAAACATCAAAGAAAGATTGCGTTCCAGCTTGGCGTGTTGGCTTAGTATTGACATGCCTCTTCTCCTTATTCAGCCGGAACAGCTTTGGCTGTTTCAATTTGCGCAGTTACGGGAACGGCACCTTGGATTGTGCGCCAGATGTTGTAGACCATCACCAGGGCACCCGCGAGATACAGCAGTCCCCCAACCATGCGCATCACATATTCTGGGTGTATTGCCGACACGGTTTCAATAAAGGAATTCACGAGGAAGCCCTGGCTATCATATTCACGCCACATCAGGCCTTGCGTGATGCCTGCGACCCACATTACAGCGGCGTAGATTACAATTCCCAAGGTCGCAAGCCACAGGTGCCAGTTCACAAGCTTGAGGGAGTAAAGCTGACTGCGGCCCCACAACCTTGGGAAAAGGTAGTAGAGAGATCCAAATACGATCATCCCATTCCACCCAAGTGCACCGGAGTGCACGTGACCGATGGTCCAGTCCGTATAGTGGGACAATGAGTTGATTGATTTGATGGACATCATAGGCCCTTCAAAAGTGGACATTCCATAAAAAGCAAGACTGATAACAAGCATGCGCAGTACCGGGTCGGTGCGGAGTTTGTCCCAAGCCCCCTGAAGGGTCATCAGGCCATTGATCATGCCACCCCAGGAAGGCATCCAGAGCATAATCGAAAAGACCATTCCAAGAGTCTGCGCCCAATCAGGAAGTGCCGTGTAATGAAGATGATGCGGGCCTGCCCAGATATAAAGGAAGATCAGCGCCCAGAAATGGATAATGGACAGGCGATAAGAATAAATCGGACGTCCGGCCTGTTTTGGCACAAAATAATACATCATGCCGAGAAAACCTGCGGTCAGGAAAAATCCGACAGCATTGTGACCATACCACCACTGGGTAAGGGCATCTTGAACTCCAGCAAATGCCGAATAGCTTTTCACGCCTAGAAACGACACAGGTACCGCTGCATTGTTGACAAGATGCAACATGGCAACAGTCACGATGAACGAGAGATAAAACCAGTTGGCCACATAAATATGTGGTTCCTTTCGCCTCACAATCGTACCCATGAATACAACGAGATAGGCGACCCAAACCACGGTCAACCAGATATCAACATACCACTCCGGTTCGGCATACTCCTTGGATTGGGTGATGCCGAGCAAATAGCCAGTAGCCGCAAGTACGATGAACAGCTGATATCCCCAGAAAACAAACCATGCCAGATTTCCACCGAACAACCGGGCGCGGCAGGTTCTTTGAACTACGTAGAAACTGGTGCAAATCAATGCGTTGCCGCCAAATGCGAAAATGACTGCTGATGTATGAAGCGGGCGCAACCTTCCAAAGTTGAAGTAAGGCTCCAGATTCAATATCGGCCAAGCCAGTTGCGCAGCAATTAATACACCGACCAGAAACCCGACGACACCCCAGAACAAGGTTGCGATCGCGCCGTAGCGGACAACATCGTCCATATATCCTGATGTATCTTGCTCCTTGAATGCTCCTTCGGGCGTAGCGAATTCGACCCTGCGCATCAAAAAGATAGTGCTTACAAACAACACAAAACACAAAATTCCCATGTGAGCCTGGAACAAACTATCTTTAGAAAATGCAGCTGCCAAAAGTGCAAAAAATGCACTCAACCCAACAAGCAAGACTTCACCAATATTTCTCATCACATTTCCCCAATGGAATCGGCGCTAGTAGTTCGATACTAGCGACAGCGACGGACTCCCACAATGACCATCGTGTGACCTTGATCCAGATCAATGAATTTGCATACGCGAGAAGTGATTATCTCATTGAGAGTAAACGTAATCGCAGTTGGATTGTTCAAGCCTCTTGGGAGAACGCGATGACAATCGGAAATGGTGAGCAAGGAGGTAATTCCGGTAAGGAAATTATCAATCTGCTGCTGGACTACCACCAAACGCAGCTTGACCTTTGTGATCGGCTGGAACGGTTGGCTGACAGTCTACCGGGCCAGATAAACAAACAGGAATGCCTGTCAATTTCCTGGCAAATTTATCCGATGATCAAAGCTGCTCACCGGTTTGAAGAAGAAAAGCTATTTCCGATGTTAACCGCTGATGACAGAAAGACGACAGCGGTTGCCCGAAGTCTGGAACGATTGAAATTTGAACACTGGGAAGATGAAAGCTCAGCCGAAGATATCAGTATTTCGTTGCGCCAGATGATTTCTGAGCCCGCCGCCACCAACTTTGAAAAGGTAGCCTACATGCTTAGGGGTTTTTTCGAAGGTTTACGCCGACATATTGCATTTGAACAGGATCATCTACTGCCTTTGATAAACAACTCAAGCAGTCTTAGCTGACACCTTCTTCCGCAATTTTTTTAAGCCTGCCCGGGTTGATAATCTCCACAGATTTCCGGTCATTGATGTCGATCACTCCCTTTTTTCTAAGGTTGGTCAACTGCCGGCTAACCGTTTCAATTGTCAGACCAAGAAAATCGGCAATGTCAGACCGCTTCAACGGCAATTCGATTTCCATATTACCGTCGACTACCTCCGTTTCGGGATCAATATGAACAACAATCAGGAGCAAAAAACTGGCCACTTTTTCAATCGCGGTCTTGCGACCGAGTGTCAACATCCATTCTCGCGCTTCATCCAGTTCGCGCATGTGTTGCTCGTGCAACTTGCGCTCCATTTCCGGGGACTCTTTCATGAATCGTTCAATCACTGATTTGGGAAAGTTGCACAATCGAACATTGGTTGCCGATTCAGCGACGAGGTCCGAATTTCTGGAATAAGGGCGCCCCAAAAAATCCGGAGCAAATTGTAGTCCAACGATTTGCTGCCGTCCGTCCGGTAGAAGTTTCGTCAGTTTGATAACACCACCCAATATGTTGGAATACATCTCCTCCCCGTCATCGGATGTTTTAAATGTAAGATCTCTAGGATGAGCCGTGCGTTGGGTGTGTTTGCCCAATTCAACCAATTGCTCCGGCGTAAGAGCCCCACAGACCCCTCCGTGTCTTGCCTCACAGGCCTGACAGACCAACGGAATGTCAGAGTTGTGTATGTCTTTTCGACTTTGTTCGCTCACTAAAATCTTCTTACTAAAGGAATTGAAACTCTGACCAGCTTAATCAGAGTGGGCATATTTTCCAATAGTTCTTTAGTGCGGCATGTTGATATCGAGTGGTGCCAAATTTTGTAATAATCAACAGGTGTAACCCAGCAAAACACGTTTTCGGCGAACCAATCACCGGACTGCAAACAAACTGATAGTGGACAATTTGGGTGGGGCTATACATACCCTTGCCCCGAATCAGGGCATTCGCTAATGCCTAGTTATGGGAAAAAACGTGATTCCAAAGAGTTCCGGTGATGATGGTAGCATCGAGCCCGTAGACCTTAAATCCGCTCTTGAGGAACGGTATCTGGCCTATGCGTTGTCCACTATTATGGGACGGGCATTGCCCGATGTAAGGGATGGTCTGAAACCGGTCCACCGCCGGATTCTTCATGCGATGCGCATACTCCGGCTTGATCCGAACACCGGTTTCAAGAAGTGTGCACGGATTGTAGGCGATGTGATTGGTAAATTCCATCCACACGGTGATCAGGCTGTCTACGATGCCCTGGTGCGTTTGGCACAGGATTTTGCTCAGCGCTACCCGCTTATCGACGGCCAAGGCAATTTCGGGAATATCGACGGTGATAATGCGGCGGCTTACCGTTACACAGAAGCGAGAATGACCGAAGTCGCTACCCTGTTGCTTGAAGGCATTGACGAGGATGCCGTTGATTTCCGACTGACCTACAACGAGGAAGACAAAGAACCGGTAGTACTACCGGGTGCATTTCCAAATCTGCTTGCAAACGGCTCATCGGGCATTGCAGTTGGCATGGCCACAAACATTCCACCGCACAATGCTGCTGAACTTTGTGACGCAGCCATTCATTTGATCAAATTTCCAAATGCGGGAATCGACAAACTGATAAGCTTTGTCAAAGGACCCGACTTTCCAACCGGAGGTGTAATAGTTGATGATGAGGAAACGATCATTGATGCCTATAAAACCGGCCGGGGGTCATTCAGGATTCGTGCCCGGTGGGGAAAAGAAGATACGGGGCGCGGCGGGTATCAGATAGTCGTTTCAGAAATTCCCTACCAAGTTCAAAAATCGCGACTGATTGAGAAAGCTGCAGACTTGCTGCTCAATCGAAAACTGCCTTTGTTGGGCGATATTCGTGATGAGTCTGCCGAAGATGTCAGAATTGTACTGGAACCCAAATCCCGGGCTGTTGATCCTGAAATTCTGATGGAATCCCTTTTCAAACTGACGGAACTGGAAGCCCGTGTATCCCTCAACATGAACGTCCTTTCGGGAGGCAAGGTACCGAAAGTGATGTCGCTCCGTGACATATTGAGGGAATGGCTTGAACACCGCCGCGAAGTTCTGATCAGACGTTCAAATTACCGATTAGGGCAAATCGACCGGCGTCTGGAAATCCTTGATGGATTGCTGGTCGCTTACCTCAATATCGACGAGGTGATCCGCATTATCCGGTTCGAAGATGAACCCAAACAAAAACTGATTTCCAAGTTTGACCTGACAGATTTGCAGGCTGAATCCATTCTTAATATGCGCCTGCGTTCTTTGGCTAAACTTGAAGAGATCGAAATTCGCAAGGAGCATGAAAAACTCTCAGAAGAGAAAACACAGATTGAAGCGCTGCTGGCCTCTGAAGACCAGCAATGGGCTGTTCTCAAGCACGACATTGGCGAAGTGAAGAAAACATTCGGCCCGGATACCGACCTTGGCCGCCGCCGCACGGGGTTTGGAACTGCGCCCGAACATGATCTCGAGGCGGTTCAACAGGCGATGATAGAAAAAGAACCAATCACGGTTGTTCTTTCACAAAAAGGCTGGATCCGTGCGATGAAAGGCCATGTGGCAGATTTCGATTCGCTCACATTCAAGGAAGGTGACAAGCTCCTGACCGCATTCCATGCGGAAACCACTGACAAAGTCATTCTTTTCAACACCGGAGGCAAGTTTTTTACCCTCGGTGGTGACAAACTTCCCGGCGGTCGAGGCCACGGCGAACCGGTCCGCGTCATGGTTGAAATGGAAAATGACACGGATATCATTGCCGCATTCAAGCATGATGCCGAACGCAAATTGTTGGTTGCCTCCAGGTTGGGTAATGGCTTTGTGGTTTCAGAATCCGATGTCATTGCCAACACCCGCAAAGGGAAACAGGTTCTGAACGTAAAAATGCCGGATGAAGCGGCAATTTGCACGCCTGCCAATGGCAATTATCTGGCGGTCGTGGGAGAAAACCGGAAACTCTTGATATTCCCGCTCTCACAGATACCCGAGATGTCACGCGGAAAGGGTGTTCGACTTCAGAAATATAAGGACAGTGGCATAAAAGATGCCCGTATTTTCCTCAAAGACGAGGGTTTGTCCTGGGAGGATTCAGCTGGCCGTGTCCATACGCGCGCTATGAATGAGCTTTCCGAGTATTCGGGTGAACGGGCCCAGGCTGGCCGAATTGCACCCAAAGGCTTTCCCAAAAACGGAAAATTCACCGGTCAATAAATTTTCTCCCTCCGGGCAGTATTGACGTGTGCTGAATTGCACATTCAGCCGCCGTTCACCTTGTTATCTATAAACCCATTGCTAGAGGCGAAACACGAAAACAAACCGGAAATAAGATCATGGAACCGATAATATCCCCGAACAGAATGTCTGAAGGAACTGACAAACTGATTGCCGACAAAAGCATCAATGAGGCCAAATGGCTTCTGGGATCAGTTGCAGGAATTGCGACATTGGTATTTGCAACCGGCGTTGCCGCAGCCGCACTGGGAGCTTAAGTCCCAATCAGACCGATTCTGGTCCATAAGAATTCGAAATGATTGTTATAAGAAAGATTTGCTTTCTCAGCACCTGAACAATCTGTATTTTCCCCTCAACATTCGAGGGGAAAATCATGAAACTTTTCATCGGCAACAAGAATTACTCATCCTGGTCTCTCAGACCATGGCTCGGCATGAAAATGCAGGGTATCGAATTTAACGAAATTCTTGTTCCATTTGAAGATGAAATTGGAAATCCGAAATTCAAGGAGTTCTCTCCAACCGGTAAAGTGCCATGCCTGGTTGACGGCGAACTGACTGTCTGGGAATCCCTGGCAATTCTTGAGTATGTAGCCGACAAATTTCCGGAAAAATCTTTCTGGCCTTCTGAGATTGTTACGCGTGCCAGCGCCAGGGCGATTGCTCATGAAATGCACGGCGGGTTTTCCGCGTTGCGTAACGAATGCCCCATGAACCTGCGCCGGGAACGCCGCGAGATTGAGGTATCTGATCTGGTTCGTAGTGACGTAAGCCGGATTGAAATACTTTGGGAGGATTGTCTAAAAAATTCTGGCGGACCGTTTCTTTTCGGAGAATTTTGCAATGCCGATGCCATGTATGCTCCGGTAGTGAATCGTTTGGAAATTTATTGTCTGAGTAATGCTGATTGTGTTGATCGTTATACGAGTGCCATGAAAGCACTTCCAGCTTGGCAGGAATGGGAAGAAGCCGGGCGTGCCGAACCCTGGATTGTAGAACATGATGAGGCCTAGGGGCTCAAGCTTTCCTTTCTCCTCAAATCTGTCAATAACTGCCAGATACTGTGTCCGGCGATGGCCGACAATACAATTGCTCCCCCTATCAATGTGTTGTTTGTTGGAATTTCCGCAAATATCAACCAAATCCAAATCGGCGCCAGTACCGTCTCAAGGACAAAAAAGATTGCAACCTGGGGAGCGGGAATAAACCTGGGTGCCAATGAGAGCGCGTATCCCGCTGCCGGAACAAGAATAAATACATTGAAGACGAGCCACCAGGGCGCGTTTGGGAACTCGAAATGTTTCATCATGATAGGCAGTGCAAAAAGAGCTGTGATCATTCCGCCAAGACATCCAGAAAGGGATAAATCCTTGCCGGATTGCCGGGCCCGTGTAAGTGACAAGGCCAGGACAAATGCTGCTGCCAGCGATGTCATGTCGCCGAAGACAGTTCCGCCTTTGAGACCATCGCCAACAATGATCGACACGCCCACAAATGTGAGAATGATGGCAATCCAGGTTATTACGTTTGGCTTTTCACCGATAAGCCACCAAGCAAGCAATGCGGCAATCATGGGATTGAATGCCAGTATGAAAACAAGATTGGCAGTGGAAGTGTTAAATACCGACAAAGTGAATAAGATGCTGCTGATACCGTAAAGAATGCCGACTTCTACCCAATAGCGGTCACTGAAAGGATTTGCGGGTGTATCCGTCCAGTTTTTTCCGAACACCAAAACTATTCCCAGAACGGATGAAAGACCAACGCCCCGCATAAACATTACGACCCATGGGTTTCCCTCAGCTAACCTTATTACCGGTATGTCGATTGAAATCAGTAATCCGCCAAGAAGCGCAAGTGTAATACCAAGCCCGGTTCGTGTTTGAAGTTGCAAATTATAATTCCCGTCCTGAAGATTCCTTCTTGGTCAGGAAACAGGAGCTTGGCAACCATTAAATGAAGCGGGCGATGGTTTGTCACCCCAATTTCAACCCAACAGCGGAGTAGTGGACTATTCCTTACGCTCCCAGCCAGTCATGGTTAGTTGTTCCTGTGGGCGGAAACGGGTCTTGTAATCCATCTTGCTGGATCCCTCGACCCAGTAACCCATGTAGACGTAAGGAAGCCCCATTTTTCTGGCGATCCGGATATGATCCAGTATCATGAAAGTGCCAAGGCTCTTTAATTCGGATTCGGTATCAAAAAAACTGTAAACCATGGACAGGCCATTCGCCAGAATATCAGTCAGTGCTGTCGCAACAAGCTCGCCCTGATGCCGGTCTGACAAAGAAGACCCCGGGATGCGCTTGCGATATTCGATCAACATGGTGTTTACATGTGTATCCTCTACCATCATAGCGTAATCAAGTGACGTCATTTCTGCCATACCGCCGGATGAATGCCGATGATCGAGGTATTTTCTGAAAAGGGAAAATTGTTCGGTAGTAGGTGCAGGTGGAAGCTGGGTTCCCAGCAACGCTTCGTTACTCCGTAACACCCTTTTGTGTGATTTACGCAGTTTGAATTCGTTGACCAGCACCCGTACTGATATGCATGCTTTGCACCCCTCACATGCCGGACGGTATGCAATATTCTGCGAGCGCCTGAAACCACCCTGGCTGAGCATATCGTTTACTTGCTTTGCCCGCTCGCCGACCAAATGTGTGAAAACCTTACGCTCCTCCTTGCCTTTCAAATACGGGCAGGGAGCCGGAGCAGTCAGATAAAACTGCGGGGTATCTAGCGCATGGCGAGTCATTTTTTGTCCTGTTTCTACTCTCAGGTTACCCGAAAATTCAAAAAAAACCATGCAGAAATTGCTTCCGGTATTCGAAATTTGAAGCCGGTTTTCACAACATTGTAATCATAAGTTTACCCAGTTTAATTGCGATTAGCAGCATTGAAGGAGTAGAAATATAAAGCAGAAAAATCGACAGCATCACCATTTTGGAGAAAATTTATGAAGAAGCTATTCATCAAATCAGGCCTGACAATAGGATTGCTGATGTTTTCCGGTGCCGCACATGCAGCATGTACATCACCGGTGGCCAAGGATGACCTGACTGATGAGCAAATTGTTGAAATCTATGATTGCATCAAAGATGAACTGCGTGCCGGCTATGCAAAAAATGAAAACTCCTGGGCAACCGACTACGTAAATTGGGGAGCGTCTTCCAGCCAGCCTGCAGCCCCGGGTACTCACGGCGAGCGTTTCCTGTTTACCACTGTGAATGAAATCGGGCTTGCGGAATACAACAAGTTTTCGGAAGAACGTGGACCCATGCCGGTTGGTACAGTACTCGCCAAAGAATCTTTTAACGTGAACAAGAAAAATGCAGTTAAAAAAGGCCCGCTTTTCTTCATGGAAAAAGTCGCTACCGGAACTGCGGATGAGTATGGCAACTGGGTCTACTCTCTTGTGCAACCCAATGGCAAAACCGGAAAAATCTCTCAGAAATTCTGTCATGATTGCCACGGTGCATTCTCTGATCAGGATGCGATGGGATATCCGGATGAGGATTATAGAGTGGCATCAGAATAAACATCCAGTTTCTAACCAGGCAAAAACAAAGAGCGGATGAGGCATCATCCACTCTTTCTGATTCATATGGCAGGTTGATCACTGCACAGACACCCCCGATTATCGTTCGTGACGCCAATGCACCAATGCAGCGATAACCAGCGCAAATACAATATGCCCCCAAAGGGCAACCCAGGTAATACCGCTCCAACCAAGGAATGCAGGATTACCGGCTACCAGATGCGCCATAACGTAGAGCGCAAATATCCAAAGTACGACACCGTATGCGATTCCGACCACCCACCAGGGGAGAAACGGGGCAATTCTGGAAAACGGCCGGGCCACAAACATGTATCCGAACGGATAGATCAAAAGACCCGTTAACAAATGCATGGCATGACCGATACCATTAGACCCTATAAATTTGGCTCCCAGTCCCGTAATGACACCAAGTGATTGATTTGCAAGACCAACCGGTGCGAGTTTGGATCCCAAAGTTGGCACAACCCCTTTCAGAAGCGGACTAATGGTCTGGCCGAACAGATCAAATGCAAGGATTGCAAAGGCACCTGCTGTCAACAAGGTAATCAATGTACGGGAGTTTAAAGCGGGCACTACCTCTCGAGAATCTGCCCAGGAAAGAATATTTGTATTCATTATAATTCTCCAAAATCAGACCTGACGGGCTCAAAAACCAGTCCCGTGCGTTGATGGTAATCAAGTGGGCTCGGCATGGCTCATTGGCAATGAATCTGACGGGTCCGTTACCGGCCGTGAACATCATGGTGTGCATTTGAGCACACCTACTTGTTAATGCCGGACACTTGCTGGTGAGCTGCTACGCGATGATGCAGGTTCATTAATTGCAACTTTTACGAATTTTGTGTCGCATTCCCACATGGGCGGCTTGTTTTTGCGGAGCTAAGGTTCATGTTTCCAACTCATCTATAGAGGTTGTGCCATGAACTTTATCCCGCAGATAGAAGATGAAGACACAAGAGCAGTCAACGGAGCCATGTCCAGCAAACCCGAAACGGATTCGGTAGCGAACTTTGTTTCAGGTCCCGGGATAGAAAAGCTCAGTATGCGTTTTGACATTGATGAACTCCGAGCGGCACTGGATGAATGTCTGGAACGCGAAGCATTCATGGGAGATATGCAGGATGCAGGATTTGCCGCCCTCCCCCTTACCCAGCGTCCAGGTCAAAAAGAGTGGACGGCAAATGATTTGTCCGGCCGATACTGGCTTCGCGCAGATGACCGCTATGTTGAAGAACCTAGGGAAGATCTTGTTCCTGAAATCGGCTTTTCCGAATTCAGTCCCAAGTTCTCAGGCACCTATTTTGAACATGTTCATGAAGAGTTGAGCAAACGCTTTCCGATTGGCAGGATGCGTGTTCTTTCAAAGGGTCTCTATAATTGCAACTCCTGGCATCGCGACCCCGAGCCGAGGTTGCACATACCGGTAATAACCAACCCTGGTTCGCTGTTTATCGTAAATCATCATGTAACTCATTTGCCGGCAGACGGGTCTGTCTATTTCACGGATACTAGAGGCTATCATACGGCCCTGAACGGCGGGGAAACCCGAAGAGTTCATATTGTGGCAGCGTTGGCCTATGAACAGGTTACCGAATAAAAAAGCGTCGTAATCCCAGTTACAAGCTTCGCTTTCCAACTTTGCCCCACCGGCAAAAACAGGCATCCCTTGATAACGCCATATAAATTGCCCAAAGGTGATTTGAAATTTCATCAAAAAGCTTGGATTTTCTGGTGGAATGCGCAACAAATGTCATTTGAACCAACGGGGAGAATCCGCACATGCAATATCATCGTCCCGATAGCTTCGACGATGCATCGACGATTGCATCCAAGGCCGAAG
Source organism: Rhizobiaceae bacterium (assembly GCA_051009575.1). Lineage (GTDB taxonomy): Bacteria > Pseudomonadota > Alphaproteobacteria > Rhizobiales > Rhizobiaceae > JAALLB01. The sequence goes on along the minus strand of JBPCWL010000078.1, from coordinate 8,236 downwards.
GAACAATACGGTTTCTGGCTGGTGGCACAGACGTACTTGTGCAATTGCGTTCAGACATCGTAACGCCCGATGTACTGATCGATATCAAGGGTATAAACGGCACAAGCAAAATTTCAAAAAATACAGATGGCTGGAATATCGGCGTTGCCGTATCCGGTGCGGAAATGTCCGAACACCCCGATCTAAATAAAGATTGGCCTGGTGTTGTAGAAGCGATGGATTTGATTGGCTCCACACAGGTTCAGGGTCGTGCCACACTGGTAGGCAATCTGTGTAATGGTTCACCTGCGGCCGACAGTGTTCCGGCCCTGATTGCCGCAGGTGCCAGCGTTAGTGTGACTGGTCCGGAAGGTACACGAAATGTTGCAGTAGAGGATATTCCAACCGGCCCGGGTAAAACCAGCCTGGATAAGGGTGAAATTGTTTCCGCTTTGCATCTTCCTGACCGTGGACAAGGCGGTGGAGATGCTTATCTGCGGTTTATCCCGCGTACCGAAATGGACATTGCGGTTGTTGGATGCGGAGTAAATCTCAGGCTTGATGGCGATACAATCAGCGAAGCCCGTGTGTCGCTTGGAGCAGTTGCCCCCACCGCCCTTCTTGTTCAAGATGCCGCCAAGGCCATTATTGGCAGCACGCTTGACGATAAGGCGATGGATGCGCTTGCCGCCGCAGCCTCTGCGGCATGCAATCCTATTGATGACAAGCGGGGCACCATCAAGTTCCGTACTCACGTGGCCGGTGTACTTGCAAAACGTGCTGCAAAATTAGCCTATGATCGGGCGAAAGGAACAAAATGAGCAAGATACACGTTACGACGACCGTAAACGGCGACCCTGTCGAATTTCTTTGCGATCCGCGTGAAACACTGTTGGATGTGCTGCGTGACCGCCTATCCCTGACCGGTGCGAAAGAAGGATGCGGCACCGGCGACTGTGGCGCTTGTTCTGTTACAGTTGATGGGAGGCTTGTTTGTTCCTGCCTGATGCTGGGAGCAGAAGTAGAAGAAAAGGAAATCGGTACAGTTGAAGGCATGGCCGATGGCGAAGAACTTCACCCGCTACAGCAAAAATTCATTGAATATGCAGCGCTGCAATGCGGGATATGTACGCCAGGCATTCTGGTTGCCACAAAGGCTTTACTTGAGAAGAACCCTGATCCTTCAGAGACCGAGGTGCGGTACTGGCTGGCAGGAAATCTCTGCAGGTGTACGGGATATGACAAGATCATTCGTGCGGTCATGGATACCGCAGCAGAAATGAGAAAGGGTGCATAATGGGAATTGAAGGACAAAATATTGAACAGAATTTCAAGGTTGTCGGCACAAGACCAGACCGGCCCGATGGAATTGACAAAGTAACCGGGCGTGCGCGATTTGGCGCGGATGCTTATGCACCGGGCATGCTCCATGCAGTTTGCGTACGGTCACCGCATGCTCATGCGCGGATAGTCAAGATCGATATTTCCAAGGCTGAAGCGATGCCAGAAGTAAAAGGAGTCGTAACAAGAGCAGACTTTGCTGAAGGTCTGACCGGTGAAAACTGGAACATCCTTGAAAATGTTATGGCGGGAGATACAGCCCTATATGACGGTCATACCGTTGCTGCAGTTGCTGCAACAACGGCGCTTGCAGCACGTGATGCAGCTAAACTCATCGAAGTTGAATATGAGATACTTCCCCATGTAACAGATGTGGACAAGGCCATGGCAGCGGATGCACCAGTCATTCGTAACGGCGCTGCTGATGAATCCGTTCCTGAGGGTTTGCATCCAAATGTAGTCCGCTACCATGAAAGCGGCCATGGTGATGTTGAAGCCGGATTCGCGGAAGCTGATCTGGTAATCGATGAAAGCTTCCAGACTGAAGCAACACACCAAGGATACATTGAACCTCACGCCTGTCTTGCACAACTGGGATCCGACGGAAAAGGCGAAGTATGGTGCTGTACGCAAGGGCATTTTAATGTCCAAAAAGTCTGCGCAGCTTTGGTGGGTACGGATTCTAGTCAGATTCGGGTTACCGCATCAGAAATAGGTGGCGGTTTCGGCGGCAAGACCGCAGTATTTATTGAACCCGTCGCTCTTGCCCTTTCCAAAAAAACCAACCGTCCGATCAAACTTGTGATGAACCGCTCGGAAGTTTTCCGCGCGACCGGACCAACATCTTCAACATCCATGGATATCAAGATCGGAATGACCAAGGATGGTCGAATTACTGCAGGCCAAGGTATTTTCCGGCTCCAGGGAGGTGCATTTCCAGGCGCTCCGATGGAATTTACAGCAATGTGTGCCTTTGCTCCCTATAATCTGGAGAATGTGCATCAGGTCGGCTATGACGTAATTGCAAACCGGCCCAAGCAAGCGGCATACCGGGCACCTGGTTCACCAATGGCAGCATTTGCTGTTGAATCCGTTATTGACGAGCTTTGCAACCAACTTGGACTCGACCCGATCGAAGTCCGATTAAAAAATGCCTCCAAGGAAGGTACAAAAGCTTCCTATGGTCCTAAATTTGACAGGATAGGCCTGGTTGAAACACTTGAGGAAGCGAAGGCCCACCCGCATTTTTCTGCACCGCTCGGCGAGGGCGAAGGGCGGGGCATTTCGTGCGGTTTCTGGTTTAACCATGGGGGTGAAACTGCCGTCTCGCTGGCGCTTTCAGAAGATGGCACAGCAGCGCTTTCAGTTGGAACACCGGATATCGGCGGAAGTCGTGCTTCCATGTGCCAAATGGTTGCGGAAGAAATGGGAATTCCATACGACAAGGTGCGCACAACAATCGCAGATACCGCAACCCTCGGCTATAATGAAATCAGCCACGGCTCACGAGTAACCTATGCAAGCGGCCTGGCCGCCATTAAGGCCGCAAGAGATGCAGTGGACAAGCTTTGCCACCGCGCCGCCGCAAAATGGGGCATAGACCGTGATGCCGTTTACTGGGAAGACGGTTGTGCCAAACCCGCCGGTTCCAATGCCGGTGACTATGATCCGCTGCCGATTGAGAAAATTACAGCGAAGATGGGTATGACGGGTGGACCGATTGTCGGACACTACGAAGCAACTCCAGAGGGTGCAGGCGTAAGTTTTGCAACGCATATTGTTGATGCAAAAGTCGACAAGGAAACCGGCCAGACAAGCGTGACACGATACACGGTTGTTCAGGATGCCGGAAAGGCCATTCACCCGACTTATGTCGAGGGACAATATCAGGGCGGCGCAGCACAGGGCATCGGATGGGCACTCAATGAAGAATACATCTATGGAGAAGATGGCCGTCTTCAAAACTCGGGTTTTCTTGATTACCGGATCCCGGTTGCATCAGACCTGCCGATGATTAACACGGTCATTGTTGAAGTTCCCAATCCTGGACATCCCTACGGTGTTCGTGGCGTTGGAGAAACGTCCATTTGCCCTCCCCTCGCTGCAATTGCCAATGCTGTATCGAATGCGGCAGGTGTAAGGCTAAAACAGTTGCCCATGTCGCCTCCGAGAATACTGGAGGCTCTGGAACAACAAGCCAATGGTGGAAGTTAATCTCTGGTCAGGCTTGCGGCGTTATGCCGAAGGCAATGAGAAAGTTGAAGTTGAGGGCGAGAACATCGGTCAACTCCTCAATAATCTTGTTCGCGCCTATCCGGGTCTTGAGCCCTTCATTGAAGCCGGTGTTTCCGTTGCGATCGACGGTAAGATTATTGCACGTGATCTGACAGCAGAAATCCGGCCTGATAGCGAGGTATATTTGCTCCAACAACTGAAGGGCGGATAGCGTGGCCAATCCGGACGAAAACAATGTCATACAGATCAGCCGTTATTCCAGTCGGCGTTTGTACAACACAAAGACTAGCGAGTATGTAACAGTTGATGAGATCGCAGAGTTTGTCCGTGAAGGATACAATGTAAAAGTAACTGACAAAAAATCCGGAGAAGACATTACAAGTCAGATACTTATCCAGATTATTGCAGACCAAGAATCAAAAGGCGGCAGCGTTCTGCCGGTCAATGTTCTGACTGATATTATCCGTTCCTATACCGGTGAAAGTAAAAACCTGGTTCCGAAATTCCTATCTGAATCTTTCGAGATGCTCAAGCGCCATCGCAAGGAAATTTCAGGTTCGTTGCGCGAGCAAATGGCCAACCCCCTTGACCCGCAAAAGGCAATCAACAGTTTTGAAACCTGGCGGGATGCACAAAACGAACTGATGGGTGCAGTGCTGTCTCCCTGGCTGCAAGGCAAAAAAGAGGGATCGGAAGATACAGTACATGAGGCAGGACCACCCGCAGAGACCGACGAAGAAGATCCTGCATCAATGGCAGATGAACTTACCGATCTGAAAAGGCAAATTGAAGCAATGCAGGAAAAGCTGCAAGGTTTGAAAGACTAGACGTGTGGGATCACACCGGCCGCTCCTTTTTTCCTCCCATATTTGACTTTTACGTCAATTTCCGTTGGACTGATTCTGAATACATGAACCTGTATCTCCGGAGTAATAATGGACCAGAAAGCAAACCTTGAACGCATCCCGATGCCGGAGAAGAAGCCGTTTGTTGGCAATATGTTGTCTGTCGACAAAGACCGGCCCTTGCAAAGCCTCATGGATTTGACCCGGGATCTTGGCCCGATTTTTCGAATGGACATGATGGGCAAACCGATGGTCATCGTCTCTGGCCCTGATTTGGTGGAAGAACTGTGTGATGAGAAGCGGTTCGACAAGGCTGTCAGAGGTGCGCTGCGCCGTGTCCGTGCGATTGGCGGTGATGGCTTGTTTACCGGCGACACCCAGGAACCAAACTGGTCCAAGGCCCATAACATTCTGCTGCCCACTTTCAGTCGTCAGGCCATGAACAACTACATGCCGATGATGCTAGATGTGGCAAACCAGCTCGTATTGAAATGGGAACGCATGAATGCCGATGACGAGATTGATGTGGTTCATGATATGACTGCGGTCGCACTCGATACCATCGGAATTTGTGGGTTCAACTACCGCTTCAATTCGTTTTACCGGCAGGATTACCACCCGTTCATTGATGCCCTTACTCATACGCTTGAAACCAGCATGATGCAGCGTGGGCTGCCGTTCGAAAGCCAGTTCCTCAAGAATCGGCTTGACCGCCTGCAAACCGATGTCGAGTACATGAATACATTGGTTGATGACATCATCAAAGAACGCCGAAAAGGTGGCTCTGATGCACAGGAAAATGACCTTCTGAACTACATGCTTTCCGGCGTCGACAAGGTGACCGGTGAAAGCCTGTCAGATGAAAATATCCGCTACCAGATCAATACCTTCCTAATCGCGGGGCACGAAACGACTTCCGGCTTGATGTCATTCACTCTGTATTTCCTGCTCAATCATCCGGATGTTCTGGAAAAAGCCTATGAGGAGGTTGATCGTGTTTTGGGAAGGGATATTTCGGTTGAACCTACTATCAAGGATGTAAACCAACTCACGTATATCCAGCAAATCCTGAGTGAATCTCTTCGTCTTTGGCCGACCGCACCTGCCATCAGTGTCTACCCGTATCAGGACGAGGTGATTGGTGGAAAATACAAGCTTAGGGAGAAGACATTCACGACCATCCTTTCCCTCATGTTGCATCGGGACAAGTCGGTATGGGGTGACGATCCGGAAAAGTTCGATCCGGAAAACTTCACCAGGGAAGCAATAGCGTCTCGCCCGATCAACTCCTACAAACCATTCGGCAATGGACAACGGGCATGCATTGGGCGTCAGTTCGCCATGCAGGAAGCGGTTCTTGTGATCGGAATGATCCTGCAACGCTTCCAATTGATTGACCACAACAAATACAAACTCAAGATCAAGGAATCCATGTCGATAAAGCCGGATGGATTCAATATGCGGGTGAAACTGCGGCCGGAAATTAAACGCAGCAAACTTGTGGCTGGAGGTGTCACTGCTGAGGAAACAAAAACAAGTCTGGCAGAGTCCGCAAAACGGCCAAGTCATGGTACTCCTGCCCTCGTCCTCTACGGCTCCAACCTTGGAACCACGGAAGACTTTGCGCGCGAAATTGCGCGGGGAGCTGAAAACAACGGATTTGAAGTGACATTTGGTGCACTGGATGATCATGTCGGAAAGCTGCCGACCGAAGGTGCGGTGCTCATCACTTGTGCCTCTTATAATGGGGCGCCACCGGACAATGGTTCGGAATTTGTTTCCTGGCTTGAAACTGCGGATTCTGAATGTCTGACAGGAGTCAATTTTGCCGTTTATGGCTGCGGGCACAGTGACTGGGCCTCCACATTTCAGGCTACGCCGAGGTTGATTGATGAAAGGATGACCGCTTTGGGTGCAAAGCCAATCCGGAACCGGGCGGAAGGCGATGCGCGCGATGACATTGAGGACCAGTTCCACACATGGTCCGCAGACCTCTGGCCGGATGTGGCAAAACACCTTGATCTTGATATCGACCTTTCGGCAACTGAAGAAGCAGAACCACTATTCGACGTTGAATTTCTTGCCGATAAGGAAGAAAACCCCCTTGTTGTTCAATCCGGCGCCCGACCGGTAACAGTTGTGGTGAACAACGAATTGCAAAATACAGAAGGTAAAAATGCCTCAAACCGATCCACACGCCACATTGAACTTCAACTGGCTCCAGGTATGGAATACCGGACGGGCGATCATTTTTGCGTTGTTCCTAGGAATAACCGGGATCTCGTCAAACGGGTAGAAAAGCGTTTCGGGCTGAGCAGCAAGGCAAGGATAAAAATTTCCACGGCTTCATCGGACAATAGCCAGCTTCCAACCGACACGCCAATATCGGTCCGGTATCTGCTTACCGAGCTGCTGGAACTTCAGACACCTGCCAGCAGAAAAGACGTTGAGGCTCTGGCACGACATACCGAATGCCCGAAATCCAAACCTGCTCTTGAAGCACTGGCTAGTAATGACTACCGGGAAAAAGTCTTCCTGAAACGTGTCACAGTGCTGGAGTTGCTTGAGCAGTTTCCGGCTTGTGAATTGCCATTTGGTGTTTTCATGGAATTGATGCCGGTGATGTCGCAACGTTATTATTCGATTTCATCATCCCATCTCGACACAAAAGGCCACTGCACAATCACCGTCGGAGTGGTCAACGAACCGGCTATTTCCGGCAATGGCCAATTCAAGGGAATCTGTTCAAATTATCTCGCCGGAGTTGAGGTGGGTTCGAAAGTATTAGGCAGCCTCCGGCCCACCAAAGCCGGATTCAGATTGCCGGAGGATACTGAAACACCGGTAATCATGATTGGACCAGGGACCGGAATTGCACCCTTCCGCGGCTTTCTGCACGAACGCTCGGTACAGAAGGCGGCTGGTAAAAAGCTGGGGCCGGCAATGCTCTATTTCGGATGCCGCCATCCGGAACAGGATTTCCTCTACAAGGATGAACTCGAGGGATTTGCAAAGAATGGTATTGCTGACCTGCATGTTGCCTTCTCGCGCAAGGAGAAAAAGAAAATTTACGTTCAGGATTTGATCCGCGAAAACCGGGATGCAGTCTGGGAACTTATCCAAAACGGCGCACACATATATGTTTGTGGTGATGGAAGCAGGATGGAACCGGATGTCCGTAGGGCACTTACCACGATCTATTCGGAGGAAAACGATGTCGGCATTGAAGCGGCCAATGCCTGGCTTGAGCAGATGATCTCGGATGATCTTTACGTGCTGGATGTCTGGGTATCGAACTAACCTACAAATAACTCAGAAGCGGGACGGTACTTTAGTCAGCACCGGCAAAGCGAGTGTTTGCATCTTACCATCGAACAATACCGCTTCTAAAGTGTTCGCCGTATACCAAGAGCGGCTATTTCGTGAATTGGTCAAATGACAGGACTGAGCCCAGAACGACCGATCCCGAGCCCCTCATCAATGTCAGCTTATACTTCTGTCGAAAAATCCCTTGACATAAAACCAATAAATCGAGATATATCGATATATGGACATTGAAAAATCAGTTGCAGCATTAAACAACCCAATCCGGCGAAAAATATTGGAGTGGCTCAAAGACCGCTCCAACTTTCCGCCTGCGTTGCCCGAACATGCAGATTTGGAAGGCGTGTGTGTGGCTTATATCCAGGAAAAGGCCCAACTCTCACAATCAACAATCTCAAACTACATGGGCCTTTTGAAGCAAGCGGGATTTGTGATTGCTGAACGTCACGGCCAGTGGACATTTTATCGACGCGATGAAGAAAAAATTCAGGCTTTTCTAGGCGCCTTTCAGG
>JBPCWL010000077.1:0-24449 GCA_051009575.1 Rhizobiaceae bacterium | reverse complement strand
ATCAAGGCGCAGTCCTTCATGCAGCACCCCTCCTCCACAAATCCATACAGGAACTTTCCGATTATAATTTGGTGCTGATCCTTGATCAGGTAACCGATCCGCATAACGTTGGTGCTATCATGCGTTCGGCTGTTGCAATGAATGCGGGTGCGATTATTACCACGAGCCGTCATTCGCCGGTTGAAACCGGCGTGCTTGCCAAATCTGCTTCCGGGGCTCTCGACCTGATTGATCATATCAGTGTCAGAAATCTTGCTGATACGCTGGTTGAACTCGAAGCTTCCGGTTTTGCGACAGTTGGACTGGATAGCGAAGAGTCCATCCCTTTTGAAGATTTGCCGAGCCAGAAAAAGATTGCACTTGTTTTGGGGGCTGAAGGTAAAGGATTGCGCCAAAAGACACGGACAACCTGTCAGCATCTTGTACGCCTGGACATGCCGGGCGCGATCAAGTCACTTAATGTGTCGAATGCCGCGGTACTGGCGCTATACCTGTGCCGCAGTAAATTGACTCTGTAATCCCGTGACTTGTGATCAGTCGTAGGGTGTAATGATGGATGGTCCTGACACACCATCAAATGGGGGCAGGCCGTTTCCGGCACCAACGCCCGGAGTGATGATCCTGGGACCTGTTCCATCGCTGTAGACACGATATCCACAATTGTAGTTTGACGGACAAGGTTGCGTTGCGCGTGCTACTGCACCCGCAGTTCCATTGTCGTTGAACTCACCGGAAAGCACACCTTCACGCGGATCGAGAACCAATTGATCACTGAATCGTGGAACCGGGTTGGCAAGGACTACGCCCGAGCGCCGGGCTGACTGAAGTGCGTTTTCAATTACCACCCGTTCGTTACGCCGGGCGATATCGCGCCTGCGTTGATTAAAAGACCGCGTCCTGTTGTAACTACCTTGATAAACACCGGCCTTGCGAAACTTGCGCCCATGGAACTTCCCGGCATTGCGTGCCCGCTTTCCGTGTCGATACTTTCGATGAAAACTTCTGTTATAAACACCCTGCTTGACTGTTGACTTGTAACCGGCTTCTGCATCGGAAATGAACCCGGTAGCTGGCAGCCCGAAGAGTGAGGTCAAAACAAATGCGGATGCAATTACAAACAATGATGCTGATCGCGATACGGATCTGGGCATGTTTATCTCCAAGGTTTGGCCAAGGTCACCGGTCTTCTCCTCAGACAACCGGTTAACATGACGAGGCCCGGGCACACCGGACATTTTCCCGCATCTGGTTAGAAGATAGGCCTGTCGTCCCATGCTAGCAAGCGATATTGGCTATAGTTAGCCAACTCTTAAGTGTTATGGTTAACAGAATTAACGCAGGACAGAGGTGCCTGCATATTCCGCAGTTTGTCCCAGTTCCTCCTCAATTCGCAGGAGCTGATTGTATTTTGCCAATCGATCCGAGCGGGCAAGAGAGCCGGTTTTAATCTGGCCGCAATTGGTTGCAACAGCAAGATCCGAGATGGTGACATCTTCCGTTTCACCGGACCGGTGAGACATGACGGCGGTATAGGCTGCCTTATGCGCCATCTCGACTGCATCAAGGGTTTCAGTCAGTGAACCGATCTGATTGACTTTTACCAGAATTGAATTCGCGACACCCATCTGTATTCCGCTGGCAAGCCTCTCGGGATTGGTTACAAACAAATCATCTCCTACCAATTGGCATATCCCTCCAACCTTGTCTGTAAGGGACTTCCAACCATCCCAGTCGTCTTCAGCCATACCGTCTTCGATGGATATGATCGGATATTTTCCCGCAAGTTCCGTTAAATATTCCGCCATCGCTTCGGGTTCCAGTGTCCGCCCCTCACCTTCCAGCACATAATTTCCGTCCTTGAAGAATTCTGTCGAGGCGCAGTCAAGCGCAAGGTGAATTTCATCACCGGGTTTGTATCCTGCCTTTTCAATGGATTGCATGATGAAATCAAGCGCGTCCGGTGCGCTTGCAATATTGGGTGCAAATCCGCCCTCATCGCCAACATTGGTATTATGGCCCTGGGCTGATAATTCCTTCTTCAGGGTATGAAAGACCTCGGCGCCCATACGAACCGCATCAGCAAAAGTATTAGCACCGGCAGGCATGATCATGAATTCCTGAAAATCTATCGGGTTATCAGCATGCTCACCACCGTTGATAATGTTCATCATGGGAACCGGCAGGGTCTTGGCATTGGGTCCGCCAACATATCTGTAGAGTGGTAGTGCAGACGCTTCAGCTGCCGCCTTTACCACTGCAAGTGAAACGCCGAGAATGGCATTTGCACCAAGTTTGCCCTTGTTTCCACTGCCGTCCAAATCAATCATTATTTGGTCGATCAGCCGTTGATTGGTTGCGTCAAGACCAATGACGGCCTCCTGGATATCTTCATTAACCGATGTAACCGCCTTCGTTACGCCCTTCCCCAGATAGCGTGCACCACCATCACGGAGTTCAACAGCTTCATGGGCTCCGGTGGATGCGCCGGATGGGACCGCTGCCCGACCGAAAGCTCCATCTTCCAACAATACATCAACTTCGACTGTCGGGTTTCCCCGGCTGTCAAGAATTTCACGGGCATGGACATCGATTATGGCTGACATTGGCAAGTACCTTCACTCGGGAGAATTATGGTGCTTGTAACCAAGCTTCACGCTTTTCGGAAGGCCGCCCATTAGCATTTTGTTAATAATTCTTAAAAAAGCCAGATTTTCGTCCCGCATTGCACAAGTTTCGCGTTTAGTTTTTTCAAAAAAAGATTTTTCAGGAGGTGTAACCATGACAAAAGCTCATTCTTTTGGGTTGACGATAATTGCCGGTGCTGTTGCATTGGCAGGTACCGGAATTTTCAACATCATTCAGCCGGCTTCCGCCCAGTCTTTTTCATGTGCAAATGCTCAGATTCCCAGTGAAATGGCGGTATGCAACAATGAAGCCCTGTTGATAAAAGACGAGCAATTGGCTGCCTTGTTTGCCAGCGCCATCATTCAGGCATCAACCAATGGAAATTCGCAAGCAGTGTCGAAAGAGCACGGCAAATGGCTGAGGGACCGTAATGCCTGCGCCGTCGATTTCGAGTGTCTTGAAAAGAAATACGATGAACGGATCAAGTCATTGACGGGTCGTGATCTCTGATTATCGCTTTATCAAAGCGTCAATTTCAATGAGATTCGACAACAAATCTTCCAAGTCATCCAATCGCACCATGTTTGGTCCGTCTGACGAAATGGTATTGTCGGGATCATCATGGGTTTCGATGAAAACTCCGGCAACACCTACTGCGACCGCAGCCCTTGCCAAGGGGGGAACCATCGCACGGTCCCCGCCTGATGATCCTCCCAAACCACCTGGCATCTGGACGGAATGGGTTGCGTCAAAAATCACCGGATAGCCTGTCTGCGCCATTTGAGGAAGAGCCCGCATATCTGAAACCAGTGTATTGTATCCGAAGCTCGCTCCGCGTTCGGTCAAAAGTATTTGGTCATTGCCGGTGTCAGATACTTTTTTTGCAACATTCTTCATGTCCCAAGGCGCAAGAAACTGTCCCTTTTTGACGTTTACAACTTTTCGGGTCTTTGCCGCGGCGACAAGAAGGTCGGTTTGCCGACATAGAAATGCCGGAATTTGCAGTACATCCACATGTGGAGCTACTGCACTGCATTGATCTTCCGTGTGAACATCCGTCAGGATCGGCACACCAAATTCTTTTCGCAAATCGTTAAATACCGGAATCGATTCTTCAAGTCCTGCCCCGCGTGTTGCATCGACACTCGTTCGGTTTGCCTTGTCATAGCTAGACTTATAAATGAAACTTGCACCGAGACGATCACAGGTTCCTTTTATGGAGCCAACCATGTCAAATGCGTGCTGCCTGCTTTCCAATTGGCAGGGACCCAAAATAAAAGCTATGGGCCGATCATTGCCAAACGTGACATCTCCAACTTTAACCGGTTTTTGATCGTCCATCTCTTCAGGCCTCCACAAATGCAATTATTGCACCCTGCCCGTCTGCCGGATCAACAATCAGCCGGGTTCCCGTCTTGCGGGTTTTAATCCGGTTTTTTTTCAGTAACACTTCAGTTTCCGCCAAATTTTCAACTGCCAAATCGAATGCCATGGCACGAAGACCACGGACCGAAGGGATTTCGGTTTTTCCATAGTAGGCTTTCATCCCATCGGCATTGAGTATCCGAATTGTAGCGTTGGGAAGCTTCACATCCATTCCGAACGAATGCGATCTTGCCCTGCGTTCACCGGATGCGGTCTGTATGTAATACTGAAAATCCTCGGGCAAATGCTCATACAGGGTTACACCTGCGATACCGACTACGCCATTCGGATGCACTACCAATGCGGGATCAGCAGGCGGCATATCAATCATATCCTGGCAAAGAAATATGCTGAAATCCGGTGCGCGCTCATCCAGGGCAAATGCAAGACGTGCATGAACTCCTGTGCGTTTAACCTGAACCAGTTTTCCCGTGTTGTAACCTGCCTTCTTCAGGATTTTCCTATCTTTTGCGGTATTTTCGCTGCCAAGTGCGATACCCCAAAATCCGTTATCACCATTGCGAAACCGATAGGCAGCATCTCTGCGCAGGAAGTTGTTGCCCTTTTTAGCATTTGCTTCCACAGTTTCACGGTGCCTGATTGCAAGGGGTTCAATAAAAGTCCCGTCGGCAAATTTTATACAGGAATTTTCAGTGCCAAATTTGTGGCTTCCGTCAGGTGCAACCGTGAATCCCAACCGGAGATAACGGGAACGGGCAGTTTCGAGATCGGGTACAGGGAGAACCAGATGGTCAAGATTACGGGGTGTGAGCTTTGTCATGTTGGTGGGATGCCTCAATAAGCCGGACTTGGCAAGAATCAAATCGTCAAAACTACATTGCCATTTGCTTCGCCGCTTTCGACCAGTTGATGTGCTTCCACGATTTTGTCGAAAGGCAAAACATGACTGATACGGGTTGAAGCTGTACCGGATATCATAAACTCTTCAAGCCTCCTTATTGCCATCAACCGCTCGTGACGATTGAGCATATAGACCAGAAAAAACTGCAAACTTATTGATTTGAACAACAAATCACGAAACGGCACACCAAGCTCACCCATGTCGTTGGAACCGAAACTGTAAATCGTTCCGTTTGGTTTTAATGCAGGCGACGAAATCAGTTTTAACGTGGATGAAAAATCCATGTCGATCACGGCGCCAACGCCGTCCCCATCGGTAAGCTCCAGGACACGTTGTCCAAGATCTTCTTTTTGATAATCGATGGAGGCAAAAGCCCCTCCGGACAGCGCAATTTCGGATTTCTTTCCGGATGCTGTTCCTATTACTTTCCTGCCGTTTTGCACGGCCATTTGAGTTGCATAATGGCCGACCGCAGAGGCAGCCCCGATAACAAGGATGGTCTCGGAATCATTTTCCTGCAGCAAATTAACTGCATGAGCAGCAGTTAAACCGGGTATCCCGAAACAGGCTGCAGTTTCAAAATCGATATCTGCGTTAAGTTTTACTGCCTGGAAATCCGGAACTGCAATATATTCGGCAGCGGTTCCGAATTGGCGTTGCCACTGGCCATTCCAAATCCAGACCCGTTCTCCGATGCGGGTGGATTCTCCCCCCTCGCCTACGCCTTCGATAACTCCCGCTCCATCGCTATGCGGCACCACAAAATCAAAATCGAAAGGACGCCCAGCGCGTGACTTTACATCGGACGGATTCACACCGGAGGCAGCAAGTTTAACCAAAACATCACCAGCGTGAGGTTGAGGTATCGGCTTGTCTGCAATTTCCAATACGGACTCTGCGGGACCGTTGCAATGATACAGTGCAGTTTTCATGGGGTATTTTTCCGTTTGGCTGAATAAATTGCGGTGGCTATCTTTGCCTAGATGGTGAATTTGTTTGATGTATCGCGCGCCCTGTCAATACACAACCATAGTTTGATAAATCCAGTATATCACACCGCAATTTTAACCGAGAATATTCCGTTGCGTAATTTTTTGCCAAATTCTCAGAGAAACCGAAACATATTTTGAACACAATCAAGTTGTCTGCGATCATTATAAGTTGACTAAACGTCAATATGTCATTGAGATTTTAACCTTGTGAAAGCTGATACAATGAAAAAGATTTTGCTCCCGATCCTCGCTACACTTGCACTGGTTGCCTGCAGCAATGAGGCTGAAAAACCTAAGTCCGAAGTCCCGGCAACTGAAACTACTGCAGAACCGACAGCAGAAGAAGCAGCTGCGGCAGCTGCAAAGAAAGCTGAAGAAGAAGCTGCGGCGGCAGCCAAAAAAGCGGAAGAAGAAGCGGCAGCAGTGGCAGCTGAGGCTGCAAAAAAGGCAGAGGAAGAAGCTGCGGCGGCGGCCAAAAAGGCGGAAGAAGAGGCGGCCGCTGCTGCTGCAGAAGCAGCCAAAAAGGCAGAGGAAGAAGCCGCAAATGCTGCCAAAACTGCAGAGGAAGAAGCGGCTGCCAAACTGGAGGCAGAAAAAGCTGAGTTAGAACGCCTGAAGGCAGAATTGGCTGAAAAACAAGCTGAAGTTGACAAGCTTACAGGAGAAACAACGGAAGAAGTCACCGAAGAAACCAAATCTGAAGCACAAAAACAGCTTGAAGAGGTTCAAAACGCGATTAATGGTGTTTCCGACACCATCAAAGCACTTGAAGGCCTGACTCAGTAGTTGCGCCTACCAAATTGAATTAAAAGCAGGCTGGGCAGTAATGTTAAACCAGCCTGCTTTGTTTTTTTGCAGCCTCGATAAAGCTGGCAAAAAGCGGATGCGGTGCAAACGGGCGTGATTTCAGTTCCGGATGGTATTGCACGCCAATGAACCAGGGATGCACGTCCTGAGGATATTCAATCGTTTCAGGAAGCAGACCGTCCGGAGACATTCCAGAAAATACTAGCCCCACTTCCTCCAGACGATCCTTGTAGGAAATATTGACTTCGTAGCGGTGCCGATGACGTTCGGAAACATGCGTGGAGCCATAAATTTCTGAAATCATGCTTCCCTCGACCAAGGGATGGGGGTATGCCCCAAGACGCATCGTACCACCCAGGTCACCGGCAGCTTCACGCTTTTCAAGTTGATTGCCTTTTAGCCACTCGGTCATCAAACCGACAACTGGTTCCTTCGTATTTTCATTAAATTCCGAGGAGGTTGCATTTTCGATGCCGGCCAGGTTGCGGGCAGCTTCAATACAAGCCATTTGCATTCCGAAACATATTCCAAAATAAGGAATTTTGTTCTCGCGGGCATAAGTTACCGCCTTGATTTTTCCTTCAGCACCCCGTTCGCCAAATCCTCCCGGGACAAGAATTCCATCTACATTCTGCAGGTGCGAAGTCGGATCCTCAGATTCAAATGTTTCAGATTCAACCCATGAAAGGTTGACCTTTACTTCATTGGCTATTCCACCGTGATAAAGTGCCTCTATCAGTGACTTGTAGGCATCTTTCAACACAGTGTACTTGCCGACGATGGCAATATTGACTTCACCTTCAGGATTATGAATTTTCTGGCTGATTTCCTCCCAAACGGCCATGTTCGGTTTAGGAGCCGGGTCAATGCCAAAGGCATTGAGAACTTCTTGATCAAGGCCTTCCTTGTGATAGGTCATCGGCACATCGTAAATTGATTTCGCATCCAGCGCCTGGATAACAGCAGTTTCCCGGACATTACAGAACAGGGACAGTTTGCGTCGCTCTTCTTCGGGAATTTCACGATCTGCCCGGACAAGTAAAATATCAGGTTGAATGCCGATGGAGCGCAGTTCCTTCACCGAATGCTGGGTGGGCTTTGTCTTGAGTTCGCCAGATGCCCATATCCAAGGCATTAATGTCAGGTGAACATAGATACAGCCGCCCCGCGGGAGGTCATTCCCCAACTGCCTAATACTTTCGAAGAATGGAAGTGCTTCAATATCCCCGACAGTACCGCCGATTTCACAAAGGACAAAATCATATTCTTCATTCCCATCCAGTACGAATTCCTTGATAGCGTTGGTGACATGGGGGATGACCTGAACCGTTGCGCCCAGGTAATCTCCACGTCTCTCTTTTGCAATGATGTCCTGATAGATGCGGCCCGTGGTTATGTTATCAGCCTGATTGGCGGGCCTGCCTGTAAACCGTTCGTAGTGCCCCAAATCCAGATCAGTTTCTGCACCATCATCCGTCACGAAACACTCTCCGTGCTGATAGGGTGACATGGTACCTGGATCCACATTCAGATAGGGGTCGAGCTTTCGTAGTCTTACCTTATACCCGCGCGCCTGCAAAAGCGCACCTAGTGCTGCCGAAGCCAGACCTTTTCCGAGTGAGGAGACCACACCGCCAGTGATGAAAACATATCGCGCCATGGGATTTAAGAACTAATACTCCAAACTCGATTCGGATAGTAAAATCTGCAATTTTCCCAAAAAAAATGCTCCGGCCATGCGGAGCATCTGCTTTGAACCAATCAAATTACTGACTGGTCGGCACTTGGGGCTCGTCAGAGCCTTCCCCACCACCCAAGTTCAGGCCTTCGCCACCCGGTAGCTGATCAAGGATACCATTCCCTGTACCCGGCTGATTTTGGACTGGAATTGTATCAAGGACACTTCCGCCTTCAACTCCGGACAAAATCCCCAAGCCGATTGATGTAGCAAAGAATGCTGCAGCAAGAATGGCCGTCGTGCGGGTCAATGCATTTGCGGCACCACGAGCTGACATGAAATTACCAGAACCGCCACCGCCCATACCGAGCGCGCCGCCTTCTGAGCGTTGAAGCAATACAATGATGACCAGTGCCATCACAATCATCAAATGAATTACAATCAGTACAGTCTGCATGGAATTTTCCGGATTCTAGCAAGATATCAAAGGGAATTGCGCCCTTTTACACGTTTGATGGTCAAGCGCAACCATTTGCTGGAATGTAAGAACAAAATTGCTACATTCAAGAAAGGGATCCATAAGCTGCACAAATTCCAAGAAAGTCTGCCGCCTTCAAACTGGCACCACCAACCAATGCACCATCAACGTTGTCAATTCCCATCAACTCAACGGCATTTCCCGGTTTTACCGAGCCGCCGTATAGCAGGCGCATGGATGTTCCCTCATTTGCAAACCGATTTGCCAGGTTTTCACGCATAAATGCATGCGCTTCAGCAATGTCTGTCACAGACGGAATCAGGCCGGTTCCAATTGCCCATACTGGTTCATAAGCGACTACAACGTTTTTTGAATCAGAATTATCAGGCATCGAACCGTCAAGTTGGTCTTTCAATACCGCCAGAGTCTCTCCTGTCTCTCGTTGCGCCTGGGTTTCGCCAATGCACACGATGACGGTCAAACATCCGCGCATCCCTGCTTCGGCTTTCGCTTTCACAACCTCACTTGTTTCGCCATGATCTGTTCTTCGTTCCGAATGACCGACGATAACAGCTGTACCACCGCAATCCGCAATCATTTCCGCAGATATGTCTCCAGTGTGAGCGCCTACCTGATTGAAATGGCAATCCTGACCACCGATCTGGATTTGAGAGCCTACACATTGCTGAGCGGCGGTGTAAATCAACGTCGAAGGGACACAAACCAACATGTCCAAATGTTCTCGCATCGGCAAATCATATCCTGCATCCATAACAGAAAGTTCGGTCAATGAATTGCGAAACCCATTCATCTTCCAATTGCCTGCAACCAGTGGTTTGATGCCTGGCGTCATTCCTAGAACTCCCGTTTAATTTCCGACCTTTCTAACTCGATGCGGCAAAAACGCAATCGTTACAAGGTTTCTTACACAAGCGCTTGAGAAGCCATTCTCTTGCCGATATACCGTGAATTAAATCACGAAACCAAATGTTTGACGGAAAGTTTGTAATGCTTGATTTATTGCGCGGGTTTTCAAAAGGATGGGTGGCAAAAGTTTTGATTGCCCTGCTCATAGTGAGCTTTGGTGTGTGGGGCATATCCGGCAGCCTTTTCTTCGGCAGCCAATATAATGTGGTGCAAGTCGGCGATACCAAGATTGACGCGGCGCAATACCGTTTTGCCTATGAAAATCAGCTACTGGCCCTGTCACAGTCGATCGGACGCAGGATCAATCGACAAGAGGCTGACACACTAGGGCTTCGCGAAAATGTCCTGACACAGGTGGTTGCCGGCGCTGTACTTGATGAGAACGCACGTAAAATGGGCTTGGGTGTTTCCGATGAAAATGTTGCAGAGGAAATTGCCAAAGATCCGAACTTCAGGGATCTTTCCGGGCAATTCTCCAGAAATGCATTGCGAAGCAGTCTTGCAAGGGCCGGAATTTCGGAAGCGGATTACATTCAGAACCGTAAAAGAGTGTCGTTACGCAATCAAATTCTGGACGGAACAGCGGCTTCGCTTAGTATGCCTGAAGTTTATTCCGATGCTCTTGCAATTTATCAGGATGAAAAACGGGTATTTGAATTTGTAACCGTTGGCCGGGAAGCAGCCGGAGATACCCCTACCCCCTCGGAAAGCGACCTTCTTTCCTATTATGAGGCAAACAAAACTGAGTTTGTTGCGCCCGAGTACAGGAAAGTAGCAATTCTGAAACTCGAGCCATCTGACGTGATGAAACCGCAAGAAGTAACCAGCGAAGAGGTTTTGCAGGCCTACAACGCCCGCAAATCCAATCTGCGCACACCAGAACGCCGGCAAATACAGCAACTGGTTCTTCCAAGTATGGAAGAAGCCGAAAAAGTAAAATTGCAACTTTCTGAAGGCACCTCTTTTGAACATATTGTCGCCGAACAGGGGAAGACTGTAACTGATATCGACTTGGGCCTTTTGAGGCGTGATGAACTGCCGGATGAAAACATTTCAAAAGCTGCATTTGAAGCTGAACTCAATCAGCCAACGGAAATCATCGAAGGACTGTTCGGACCTGTAATTGTGCGGGTTGCCAAGATCGAGGAGGAAAACACCACACCATTCGAAGAAATCAAGGACGCTCTTCGCGAGCAGATTGCCCTGGAACGGGCCGTGGAAGATGTTTTTTCCACCTATGACGCAGTGGAAGAAGAGCGCGGCGCGGGTGAACAAATTGTCCCCACCGGGGAGAAACTTGGTCTGGCAACAAGAACAATTTCATCGATGGACGCGAGGGGACTGGATAAAAATGGCAATCCAATTACCAATGTTCCGCAATTTGCCGAGTTTGTCAGCGAAGTTAACGAAGCTTCGCCGGGAGATGACAATCTGCCGATCGAACTGGGGGAAAGTGGATTTCTCTGGTACGAAGTACTTGAGATTATTCCTGAACGCCAAAAGCCCTTTGAAGAGGTTAGCCACGAGGTAAAGGAAGCCTGGATTTCTGTCGAAACAGACAAAGCGGTCAAAGGTGTCGCCCTGGAAATTGCAAAGAGGCTTGAAGCCAGTGAGACATTCAATTTGGTTTTAGCTAATATCTTGCCAACAGATTCACTAGGGCAAGCCATCACGGCATCAACATCCGAACCACTTTCAAGGTCAGCTCAATCTGCCGAATTTCCATCAGTTGCCGTGAGGGCCGGATTTGCCATAAAAACAGGATCAATTGGTACAATTGCCATTGGAGACAACAAGGAGATTGTGTTCAAGGTGGCGGAGGTGCAAAATCCAGGTTCAACAGAAATTCCGGAAGATTTGTCAGAACGCATCGATCTTGCAGCTTCCCAGGATATCCTGTCCCAGGTTGTTGCGCACCTTCAGGACCGGGAAGAAGTTCTGGTAAACCGGAACGCAATCGAGTTGGCATTCAGTCCCTATGGTGGTAACCACTCCGGATATTGATTAGAGAGTTCCGAAGATAGGCATATGCCTTTACAGGGGAAATCATGAGTGACCTGAAACCGGTAATCGGAAAACTGGCCAATGGCGACACGTTGACACGTGAAGAAACTCTGGCTGCATTCAAAATCATAATGGCAGGCGGTGCAACTCATGCCCAAATTGGGGCTGTTTTAATGGCAATGCGCCTGCGTGGTGAAACAGAAGAAGAATTTGCCGGCGCGGTTGATGCAATGCGGGAATTCATGCTTCCGGTGGACGCACCTACTGATGCGATCGATATTGTCGGCACCGGTGGCGATGCCAAAGGCTCATATAACATTTCTACCTGTACTGCGCTGGTGGTGGCTGGTTGTGGCGTGAAGGTTGCGAAACACGGAAACAGATCGCTGTCTTCAAAATCCGGGGCTTCAGATGTTCTGACGGCATTAGGCGTAGATATTGAGCTTTCACCGGATCAAATCAGTCGTTGTATCAATGAAGCGGGGATCGGCTTCATGTTTGCACCTGCTCATCATTCCGCTATGCGGCACGTGGGGCCGGCACGTGTAGAACTCGCGACACGTACAATTTTCAATCTACTTGGTCCCATGTGTAATCCTGCGGGTGTAAAACGGCAGTTACTTGGTGTATTCGCACCGCAATGGGTTATGACGGCTGCCAAGGTTCTCGAAAAACTGGGGTCGGAAAAAGTCTGGGTGGTTCATGGACAAGGTTTCGATGAGATTACAGTGACTGGCACCACGCAGGTTGCGGCCCTCGAGAACGGTTCCATTCGGACCTTTGAAATTTCTCCGACTGATTTTGGGTTTGAAATTGAAGATGATTCAGCTATTGCCGGTGGCAAAGCGGATGAAAACGCAGTTGCACTGAGAGCTGTTCTCGCTGGCGAGGCATCAGCCTATCGTAACATGGTCATCATGAATGCGGCGGCATCTCTGGTTGTAGCGGATAAGGCTTCAGATCTCAAAGAGGGTGCCGAAATGTCCACTGCCGCAATTGATGATGGTGCTGCATTAAAAACACTTGAAAATCTCGTCCGGATTTCAAATCACGGGGCGGGCTAATGGCAGATATCCTTAAAAAGATTGAACTTTACAAGCGTGAGGAAATTGCAACTGCCAAATCAAAAACTTCAATTGAAGAATTAAAATCCAGATGCGCGGATACAGACGCGCCACGCGGTTTTGCAAAGGCGCTGGAGGCCAAGCATTTAGCAGGCCAATACGCCCTGATTGCTGAAATCAAGAAAGCCAGCCCCTCGAAAGGGTTGATCCGCGAAATTTTCAATCCCCCTGCCCTTGCTACCGCCTATGAAAGCGGTGGCGCTGCTTGCCTGTCTGTGTTGACAGACAAACCAAGTTTCCAGGGGGCACCGGAATTTCTTGCTGCAGCAAGAGACGCGACCGACTTGCCGGTGTTGCGCAAGGATTTTCTGTATGAACCCTATCAGGTTTACGAGGCCAGAAGTTGGTGTGCTGACTGTATTTTGATCATCATGGCAAGTGTGAGCGATGATGAAGCTGTGGCTTTGGAGGAAACAGCATTCAAACTTGGAATGGATGTGCTTGTTGAAGTGCATGATGAAGAAGAGTTGGATCGTGCCTTGAAAAAACTTTCTTCCAAATTGCTGGGTGTAAACAACCGCAATCTGAAAACATTCGAAGTATCTCTTGAAACCAGCGAACGGCTGGCAAAAATGGTTCCTGACGAAAAATTGTTGGTTGGGGAAAGCGGATTGTTCGTTCCTGAAGATCTGGCCAGGCTCGCGAGTTGCGGGATCAACACGTTTTTGATCGGTGAAAGCCTGATGCGACAGGATGATGTGGAAGCCGCCACCCGCCAGTTGTTGATGAAACCAGCGGCAGTGGCTTAAGAACGATGTCTGAGCTAACCCATCTTAACAAGTCCGGAGAAGCCCATATGGTTGATGTGGGAGACAAGGACGCGACCAGTCGCGAAGCTACTGCAAGAGGCTACGTGAAAATGCTACCCGGAACACTCAAGACCGTCATGGATGGGAACGCCAAGAAGGGCGATGTCATTTCGGTTGCCCGAATTGCTGGAATTATGGCGGCTAAAAAGACATCCGAGTTGATCCCGTTGTGCCACCCGATTGGACTTAGCAAGGTCAGCGTGGAAATTGAACCGGATGAGAATTTACCCGGCCTACGAGTCACTGCCACCGCAGGTGTTACAGGACAGACCGGCGTCGAAATGGAGGCTCTGACAGCCTGCAGTGTTTCGTGTTTGACCGTCTATGACATGGTCAAGGCAGTTGATCGAGGCATGGAAATTTCCGGAGTTTCTCTAGTTGAAAAAAAGGGCGGAAAATCCGACCACTGGAAGCGGGATGATAACCCGTGATTATGAGGCTGTTCGTTGTCTGATCCTAGCAAGCATCTGATCCCCGCCGAAGAAGCACTCAAAACAGTTCTTGCTGGCGCAAAGGCGGTTGGTCCCGAATTGGTTGATCTTGGCAATGCCAATGGCCGTATTCTTGCGGAGGATTTACACGCACTCAGAACACAACCGCCTTTCGATGCTTCTGCAATGGATGGCTATGCAGTCCGGCAGGATGATATTTGCAAACTTCCCGCAATACTCAAGGTGATCGGACAGTCAAGAGCCGGAGAACCTTTTGATGGCAAAGTTGGTGACGGGGAAGCGGTCCGGATTTTTACCGGAGCGGTAATGCCACCCGGTGCAGACAGCATTGTCATCCAGGAAAATACGATTGCTCAGGAAGCTTCTGTGATTGTCAACGAAGGTGTTGCGGCCGGTAAATTCATCCGCAAGGCAGGTATGGATTTCAAAGAGGGCGAAGGCCTGCTCCATACCGGAGACCCCCTCACCTCCAACCGGTTGGCGCTTGCAGCTTCGATGAATCACGCAAAGGTTCCGGTATTCCAAAAGCCATCTGTTGCTCTGATTTCAACTGGGGATGAACTCGTCCTGCCGGGTTCTGCAACCGGTGCCGGCCAGATTATCGCCTCTAATACATTTGGGCTTGGTGCCTCCATTTCCAATACTGGCGGCAGGCTTCTGGATTTGGGAATTGTTAAAGATACTCACGGCGCACTGAAAGACGCCTTTTTGTCCGCGATTAATCAGAATGCGGACGTGATTGTAACCTCCGGTGGTGCGTCAGTGGGTGATCATGATCTTATTTTGCCCGTTGCACGTGACCTGGGATTTGATATCGAGATTGCCAAAATCGCCATGCGTCCCGGCAAACCATTTATTTTTGGAAAGTTTGAAACCGGTAACCGAACAGTGGTTCTGACCGGTTTGGCAGGCAATCCCGTTTCTTCGCTGGTCGCATTCAATGTGTTCGTTAAGCCATTAATTCAAACCCTTGCGGGTAAAAAACCTGAAGCCCTGGCCATGCAAAATGCAATTCTGGGAAAAGACCTGCCACAGAACGACGAGCGGGCTGAGTATATGAGGGCTGTATTAAGCCGGGGCGTAAATGGCGAGCTTGTGGCAACTCCCTTCGATAGACAAGACAGTTCCATGTTGGCAAATCTTGTACGTGCAGACTGTCTGATTTATCGGCCTGTCAGGGCACCAGCGGCTAAAACGGGTGATGCCTGCGACTACGTTTTTATTGAGTAATCAGCCGGCCCTTGATCGCCGCGCGAAATGCACGCTTTCGATACTTAACGCGAAATCCGGCCTTGGGTTGCACAACTTGCTTTTTACTCTTCCGAGACAGACTTACGACTTCAATCCTCTCTCCAGTGAATGACTTTCTGCGATTGGCTTTGGACCAATTGAAAGTTGAGGTCATTGCACCGGTTCTGTCAAAACTGACCCCTATTGATGGTTTCTTGAAAGTCTTTCTGACCGACTCTTCGTTACTTGCCATAACAAGTGGATCTGTAACAGTTTTCCCACCACGGCCCTTGATGTGGACAATTTTGTAACCGCCCTCATGAAGACGGTCGAGCAGTTCGCCGATACCGTTTGCCGTCACCTTCTTGATGTCATGCAAGAGTATGATCCCCTTGCCCTTGCGCTTGAGTTCCGACATTACCCGGTTGACCATGGAATGCGAATTGGAAAAGCGGTAATCCTTACTGTCTACATCCACCGCGAAAACACCATAACTGTTCTTGCGTAAAAACCCGTTTACCGACTGGTTTTCTGAAAGATAGGGAAACCGGAAAAACGCGGATACATTTTTGCCGGCTGCTGCATGGATTGCCTTGATGCTGCGGTCCACTTCGAGAATTGCGGTTTTGGCATTGGTTTTGCCGAGGTCCCGATGACTGTAACTGTGAATTCCAACCGTGTGTCCCTTTTTCAATACACGGCGAACCAGTTTCGGATTGTTCTTCGCCATCTGGCCGACCATGAAAAATGTTGCCTTGGCACAATGGCGGTCTAGCTCGTGTAGAACTTTTGACGTCGTGCTGGGGATCGGTCCGTCATCAAATGTCAGTACCACTTCCTTGTCGCGCAGGAAGTTTCTGTGCCCGCCATGTGATGAGCCATATCGTGCGCCGCCTGATGTTTTCAGGGTTATTGTGCGGCTGACACCTATTCCCTGCCCCCCTTTACAGAATGCTGCTTCAGCTGGAGGCAAATCGACATTGTTTGTGATTGTAACGATCGTCAGAACCGTCAACGCTTTAACCAAATTCGAGATACGCATTACTTACTCCCCGATACGGAATCAGGGATAGGTCAACAAAACTATCGATTAATGAATATGGTTAATGCAATTGGTTTTATGGTTAGCAAACGGTAAAAATAATCGAGTTTCTGGCTGGACTCGGCGTATTAACGGAAATTCAACTTGAGGAACATAAAAAGAACATGTATACAATGTTCATGATATGTTTCGCTGATTCTTGCCACCTGAAAAACTGACAGGTGGAAGCGCGGACAGCAGAAAGGCCGGATCCATGCTTACCCGAAAACAGCAACTGTTGCTCCAATTCATCCATGAGCGTCTTCAGGAAGAAGGCGTGCCTCCTTCTTTTGATGAAATGAAGGAAGCTCTGGAACTCAAATCAAAATCTGGCATTCACAGGCTGATCATGGCGCTTGAGGAACGAGGCTTTATCCGCCGCCTACCCAACCGGGCGAGAGCTCTTGAGGTAATCAAGATGCCGGAATCCTGGGGATCAAAGGACGAAAGTTCCGGCAGTGTTATACAGGCAGACTTCGGTACTGCTAGGAAACCTGCACTCGTACGGCAGCAAGATAACGTTACACCATTCCCCGGTGCCGGAGATCAACAAACAGAAGACGAGAATTTCGGATTTTCCGTTCCGGTTATGGGCAAGATCGCGGCTGGTGTTCCGATTTCCGCCATTCAGGATAATACCCATTCGGTGACCGTTCCGCCCGAAATGATCGGCAGTGGAGATCATTTTGCTCTGACTGTAGAAGGTGACTCAATGATAGAAGCCGGCATTCATGACGGGGATACGGTTGTCATCAGGCAGACGAGTTCCGCCACACAAGGCGAGATTGTTGTCGCCCTGGTGGATGATGAAGAAGCCACTCTCAAGACTTTTAAACGTGATGGCACCGAAATCGCACTGGAAGCAGCCAACCCGGCTTACGAAACCAGACGTTTCACTTCGGATCGTGTGAAAGTGCAAGGGAAACTGGTTGGTCTGCTCCGCCAATATCACTAACCTCATCAATGGGGCGAACATTGCGTACCCAGGGCCGGGTTGAATTTTTCAAGCCGGTTTTGATTGTGATTTTGCCCCTGCTCTCCTCGGTTGATCCAGATGGCTCAATGTAGAGGGCATGGCTGCCTTTTTGTTCAAAGTCGTATCGCTTCAAGACCAGTTGCGGTTCTCTGTCCCGGCAATTGACCCACCACAATCTCGGCGCAACCAGAATATCTGCACGGTTGCAGGAGCTTTTCAGTAATTTCGGATCATAAACGACGTGAAGAACGTGGCTTGAGGGCAATACAACGATGCATCTTTCCGAATTGCACTGGTCTTTTGGCAATTTGAGCTTTTTGATTTTGCCATTTGACCATGCCTTGGACCAAATTCCAGTAACAAAGGCATTGCGTCTTGGGTACAGCAGCGCAAGTTCTCCTGCTTTGTCTTCTATTGCAATGGCCCGGCCGTTTTCAGAGACAAATATCTGAGGTTGTTCCTGAGATTTCATTAGTGGAAACAGGATTACTATCGGAACTGCTGACAACAGCCGCAATCTGGATTTGGAGAGCGTTAGAATTGAAAGCGCAATGCCAAATATCAAAAGGGAATAGGACGGCAGGATGCCCGAGACCCCCGAAGGGGAAATGTCATTTACCCAATCAGCGATTGCAATAACCTGGGTAATACCGAAGGCGACCGGCCACAGGGCGATACTTTCGAGGCCATAGGGCATCAACAACATGGAAAACAGGGCAAACGGCATGATCAGAAATCCGATGATCGGCATGGCCATTACATTTGCCAATAGTCCAAAAGGTGCGATCTGGTGAAAATGCCAGGCTGCAACGAAAGCGGTTGCGGTACCAGCGATCAGACTGGTAGTTGCAAGGCCTGAAACATAGCCGAACAGACCGCCGGACATATTTCTTATCCAGCCTGATTTCACGGGTTGAAACACACTTTCGTCCTGCGTCCGCTTCCGTTTTGACAAAAATTCATACCCTGCAACCAGAGCTGCGACAGCCGCGAACGACATTTGGAAGCCGGGAGCGAAGAGGCTTTCAGGACTGAACAGGAGAATGATTGTCGCTGAGACTGCAACACTGCGCATCGTAATCGCCCGTTTGTCCAGTAAAACAGCCAATAGCATGACGGAAATCATGATCCAGGCTCTTTGGGTTGCTATACCTGCACCTGACAAAAGCAGATATAAGGTGGCGCCCGCGAATCCCGCGCATACGGCCCACTTTTTCACCGGATAATGCAAAACGACCTTCGGGAAAAACGATGCCCCAAACCTCACAATCCAGATTATCGTCAACGTAATCAGAGCCATGTGCAGTCCGGATATCGCAAGGATATGGGCAAGCCCGGTATTGCGGAGATTTTGCTGTACTTGTTCCGGAATTCTCGACTTGTCACCGGAAATCAGCGCAATGGCGATATCTCCCTGTTCTTCTGGCAGTGCCTTGGCAATTCGCTGTTTGATGGCCTCGCGCACTCGGTTAATCATCACTACTGCATACTCGCGGACAGTCAGACTTTCCTCCGCCGGAACAATTTCCGGGGCTCCCATGAAAAATCCACTACCTCCCTGTCCCGAAAACCAGCCATGAAATGAAAAATCATAACTTCCGGGGAATACCGGTCCGGCAACTGGTTGAATCCTTGCCAATCCCTGCGCCTGCTCACCAACCCGGAAACTCAAGTTGCGGTTGGCGGAAGACAACCTGATCCTGCGGGGAAGTTCGGAATTTTCAAGGCCATCAATATGGAAGGGGCGTAATATTAGCCGCGGTGATCCTCTGCGGTTTTGGTCGGCAGACAAAATAACTCCGCGAACCGCCCCAGTCATTTGCCTTTCAATTTGAGGAGCCTCTGCACGCTGGGTCGACATCTTTGCTGCCAGCATTCCCGAAGATATGGCTGCCAGAGCTGCAACGCAGTAAAACAGTGCTCCGTGGTATTTGATACGATATGCCCAAAATACAAACGCTACAGCGGTAATGATCAGTGCTGTCATAAGTGGCTCAGAAGGCGATATGAAATACGTGCCAATACCTACGGCAAAAAAAACCGGAAGAAGATTGAAGGCCAGCCCCTGCTCATGTTCCCATCGAATTGCGAGAAATAGTTTTCCAAGGAGGTCACGTGAAGTATTTGAAACAAGGAATGTAATTTTTGTCGGCAACCGGATTTGGCCAGAAATTTCTCCCCTGCCATATACGGGGGAACCGGTTACGGATATTGTCTTTCCGTACCCTTCATCAATCTCTTTTGTGTGCGGATTCTTTTCCGCCAATATCCAAGCCTTGTGTCTGCGCGGCACTGTGCTAAATGACCGCTGAACCCGCTTGCTTATCAAAGGCTGAAAACCATTGAATTGCAAGCCGATCTGATCAGGACGCAAACAAACATGAGCCGAGCTGTAGTAACCCGATTTGCACCCTCGCCTACCGGATATCTTCATATCGGGGGGGCCCGGACGGCATTGTTTAACTGGCTGTTCGCCAAGGCAAATGGCGGTAGTATGCTTTTGCGGATCGAGGATACAGACCGTGCACGGTCAACGGAAGAGGCTGTAGAGGCTATCAAGGACGGACTAAGTTGGCTTGGCCTTGAATGGGACGGAAATCCGATTTCACAACATGCCAATGCATCGAGGCATCGGGAAGTAGCTGGCCAGATGGTTGACAATGGCTCAGCGTACCGCTGCTACTGTACGACGGAAGAAGTCGCAGCTATGCGGGAAAAAGCCCGTGCAAAGGGTCATGCGCCAAGATATGACGGAACGTGCAGGGAAAGAGACCCGGCGACCATGCCAGAAGACGCCCCGTTCGTGGTCCGCCTCAAGGCTCCACTTGAAGGCGAAACAATTGTCCAGGACCGGGTACAGGGAACTGTCAGGTTCCCCAACAAAGATCTTGATGATCTGGTGTTGCTACGGTCTGATGGCTCGCCCACATACATGCTGGCGGTAGTTGTGGACGATCATGACATGAATGTTACGCATATTATTAGAGGTGATGATCACCTTACCAACGCAGCCCGGCAAACGTTGATATTCAACGGAATGGGATGGGAATTACCGGTGATGGCACATATTCCACTGATCCACGGACCGGATGGTGCAAAATTGTCCAAGAGGCATGGGGCAATTGGAGCGGAGGCCTATAGGGCCATGGGGTATTTACCCGAGGCATTAAGGAACTATCTTGTGCGCCTTGGTTGGTCCCACGGAGATGATGAGATCATGTCTACAGATCAAATGATTGAATGGTTCGGCTTTGATGGAATGAACAAGGCGGCGGCACGTTTTGATTACGCCAAGCTGGAAGCGATCAACAGCCACTATATGCGTGAAAAACCGGACGAAGAATTGCTTGATAACCTGACATCTGTGCTTGGTGAAATTGAAGGTGGAAATGAAATTGGAGACAATCTTACCGAGCAAAGGAAGGACTGGCTGCTGAAGGCCATGCCAAGCCTGAAGGAGCGAGCCAAGACTCTGGTGGAATTGGCAAGGGCCGCACGGTTTCTTTTTGAAGCAATACCTCTGCAAATGGAAGACAAGGCCTCCGCCCTGCTTGACGAGCAAGCAATAGCTGCCATTACAGCCATTATCCCAGAATTCGAAAAACTTGATAACTGGAATCACGAAAACATTGGGCAGGTGATCAGGGAATTTGCCGATGCCAACAACATGAAATTGGGAAAAGTTGCTCAACCCATCAGGGCTGCGTTGACTGGCAAGGCAAGTTCACCGGGTGCCTTCGATGTTTTAACCATTCTGGGCAGAGAAGAATCCCTGGCCAGGCTTCGTGATATAATGTGACTTGAAAAAGTGAAGTTTTTCCAACCATTGTCGTACTTGTGTCATCCGACTAAATCATATAGCTAATCTGCAACCCTGCGGTTGTCCGTAGGTATCATCAACAGATACCGCCCCGGTATCCGCGACTTGAAAACAACCGCTACCAAGTGAACGGCTAACGTTTCGGGAATTCGGACGGCTTTTCGGAGTTGCTGAACGAGAGGATAAAGATATGGCTAACGACAAAGCAACGCTAAGCATCGGCAAAGACAGCTGGGATTTCCCAATGCGGCAAGCAAGTGTCGGCCCGGACATCATCGATATCACTTCTCTCTACAAGGAAACCGGCCGTTTTACTTATGATCCCGGCTTCACTTCCACCGCATCTTGTGACAGCGACATTACCTTCATTGATGGTAATAACGGTGTATTGCTTCATAGAGGTTATCCGATTGAGCAACTTGCTGAAAAAGGTGATTTTCTTGAAACCTGTTATTTGCTGCTGAATGGAGAATTGCCTAACAAGGAAGAAAGCCAGGCTTTCCACGACCGGATCACCTACCACACGATGGTTCACGAGCAAATGAACCGTTTCTTTACCGGGTTCCGTCGCGACGGACACCCCATGGCAATCATGTGTGGTGTTGTGGGCGCTCTGTCAGCATTCTATCATGACTCAACTGATATTTCTGATGAAAATCAAAGAGTTGTTGCTTCCCTGCGAATGATTGCAAAAATGCCGACAATTGCCGCAATGGCCTATAAATATCATATTGGCCAGCCTTTCGTTTATCCCCGAAATGATCTCGATTACGCAGCTAATTTCCTGCACATGTGCTTTGCAGTGCCTTGCGAGGAATATAAGGTAAATCCGGTTCTTGCCCGCGCAATGGACCGGATATTCATTCTGCATGCGGACCATGAACAAAACGCTTCTACTTCTACAGTTAGACTGGCCGGTTCATCTGGCGCAAATCCATTCGCATGTATTGCAGCGGGTATTGCATGTTTGTGGGGTCCGGCACATGGCGGAGCCAATGAAGCAGCCCTCAACATGCTTCAGGAAATCGGTACAGTAGACCGCATACCGGAATATGTAGCCCGCGCAAAAGACAAGAATGACCCATTCCGCCTGATGGGTTTTGGTCACCGGGTTTACAAGAATTACGACCCACGTGCCCGGATAATGCAGAAAACTACTCATGAGGTACTCGCAGAATTAGGGATCAAGGATGATCCAACGCTGGAAGTAGCAATGGAACTGGAAAGAATTGCTCTTACGGACGAGTATTTCATCGAGAAAAAACTCTATCCGAACATTGATTTTTACTCAGGCATCACGCTGCGTGCGCTTGGTTTCCCGACGACCATGTTTACAGTCTTGTTTGCGTTGGCCAGAACCGTTGGCTGGATAGCGCAATGGAAAGAAATGATTGAGGATCCCAAGCAGAAAATTGGACGTCCTCGCCAATTGTATACCGGGCATACGAGCCGGGATTACGTCGAAATCCAAAACCGCTGATTAACTGCGGCCCGCAATTTCAAGGATTTTGCGGGCAGCCAGCTGATGCGATGGGGCATTTTGCTTCATTCGCTTTGCAATCAACTCAAATCCCTTGAGTTGTAATCTGCGCTCATGATCATCCAAGCACAAACGTTCGACCATGCGTGCTATGTATTGGGGATGTGCGTATTCATTAAATTTTTCAGGAATGACCGGATAATCTGCAATCAGATTTGGTAGAGAAGCTGTCCAGCCGGTCAATAAATGTCGAATTCGCATCGCCAATCCGTCAAGTTTGTAGAGTGAAATCGTCGGGACTTTGAATAGCGCCAGTTCCAACGTTACTGTCCCAGATGCCGCAAGTGCAATATCCGCCCATTCAAAGGCTTTCTTTCTCGCATCGTCGCCGGTTACGATTTCGGGCTTCCAAACCCAATCTTTCATACTTTCGCGTATTTCACCTTCAAGTTTCGATACTGCGGGCAAGATCAATTCAAACTTGTTCCCGCGTTCTGACAAAATTGCCAATGTCTCACCAATTACGGGCATCAACCGCTTCACTTCACTTCGTCTTGAACCCGGCAAAACTACAAGCCTTGGTACGTCAGCAGTCATCTTTTTGGTAGATCCTTTTATCGCTGGCATTTCTGCCGCAAGCGGATGACCAACAAATGTGGCTTCGGGACCTCCCAGTTCGTTCATAATCTCCGGTTCGAAAGGCAATACGGCCAGAATATGATCGACATACGGTTTTATTTTTTTCGCCCGACCCGGTCTCCACGCCCAGACAGAAGGAGCTACGTATTTCACAATCTTGATAGCAGGACGTTTTGCCCGAACCTTTTTGGCGACACGGTAAGAAAACTCCGGGCTGTCTATTAGCACCAAAACATCAGGATTTTTTTCAAGAACATCATCAACAGTTTGACTGATCCTTCGGAGAAGCACCGGTAATTTTGCGGCAACACCCGATATACCCATTACAGATATATCAGAAATATCAAAGAGGCTTTCCACACCGTGTTCCCGCAGCCTCTCACCGGCAAGACCTGTAACTTCGATGGAATCTGACATTTTTTTCAATGTTGTAACGAGTTTTGCGCCAAGAACATCTCCGGATTCTTCGCCCACTACGAAATATAAATGAAGTGGTTTCGCTTTATTCATGACTTATCAAATCCAGATCCATGCCATAAATGAATATCTCATGAAATTTGGCAAGCTTAAGGGTTTTCTGACGTTCCAGGATCAAGGAACGATCGGATTCCACTGCCACACCCCTCAATCCGGCCTCAGCGAGCCTGTTGATTGTATCCGGTCCAATCGCAGGCAAATCCACCCGCATTTCCTGCCCAGGCTTCATGGTTTTGACCAGAACGCCAAAACGACCGTTCTCATAAAGCCGTCCGGTATTACGCATGCTTGCAACACGTTCAAGCATCCCGTCTGTTCCCTCAATCCCCTCAACAGCCACTACGCGCCCACCTACAGCTACTGCCGCCTGTCCAATATCAAGTCTGCCAAGTTCTTTTGAGGCTTCAGCTGCTTTCTTAATATTGGCCATGGCCTTGCGTGGTGGTGCGCGCCCAACGATTGTCCCTGCCCCAGAGAGCAACTCCGGCATGATCTGATGGGCGCCCACAACTTCTATCCCCCGTTTTTCAAACAGGTTTATGACGCCTGACAACAACGAATTG
>JBPCWL010000076.1:0-3172 GCA_051009575.1 Rhizobiaceae bacterium | reverse complement strand
GTGCCTCTTCTGTACAAACTCCACTGCTCAAAAGAACGATATCGACGCCTTCGGAGAGAACACGCGCCTGATTAATTTGGAGATCACTGCCTTCAGGAAATATTCGGGAGACTTCACCCCTGAGCATCCGGATATAGAGAGGCCCCGGAACCTGTTCAGCTAATCCGAAAAGCCCCTCAATGTCAGTCGCATCGCCGACTTCTACAATGCTCATATTTGGAAGTGACCTCAAGACAGCAATATCGTTGGTAGCCTGATGGCTCGGTCCTCCCGGCGTGGTAACACCGGGTAAAAAACCAAACATACGAACAGGTAAATCAGCATAGGCAACGGACATTTCAACCTGATCTAGGGCGCGCCGGTACATGAAGACGCCAAAAGTGTGGACCAGAGGAATCAGTCCCTCTCTCGCCAGGCCGGCAGCCCAGCCGATCATATTCTGCTCCATCAAACCCATATTAATGAAGCGGTCCGGATAAGCCTGCTCAAACCCATCAGCTTCGCATGAAGCCGTCAGATCACCGGAAAGCACAACAGACTCTGACTGATTACACCCCCACGCAATCAGGGCTCGGCGATGCACTTGTTGCTCTTTTTTCATGCTTGTTCTTTAAAAAGGAGTCAGTTCAGCGAGTACTTGTTTGTAGCGTTTTCGCTCTTCTTCGGAGTGAAACCGAATATAGTGCAATTGGGGATATTTTTCCTTTAGCAAGGGAATACCTGTGTAGGGAACCGTGTACCCCAATACCACCAAGGGTTTGCCTTCACGACGTGTATGAATCGCCTCATTGAGTGCCTCAAGGTCATGACCGTCAGCTTTAACAGCAACAGCCCCAAATGAATTGAATTTTTCAACAAGGGGTTCCAATCCCATAACTTCATCCGTGCGACCATCAACCTGCTGCCCATTCACGTCTACGACGACAATCATGTTATCCAGCTCATGGAATCCCATGGACATTATCGCTTCCCAAGTTTGGCCTTCCTGCAATTCTCCATCTCCGAGAAAAACCCAAACCCGGCCCGTTTCTCTGCGAAATTTACGGGCCCACGCCACACCGGCGGCCTGCGAGATCGCCTGACCGAAAGAACCGCCATTCACTTCATGTCCCGGTGATCGTTCACCACCAATCATTTCAACCCGGCTGCCATCGGTATTGAATTGATCGAGTGCGGTGTCGCCCATTCGACCTGCCTCGATCAATGCAGCGTAGACAACGAGTGCATAGTGTGTGGGAGAAACAAAAAATCTATCATTATCTGCTGATCGACCCCCATTATAGACCATGCCTGCGACACGATCGCTCTTGTTTTCCGCCCAACCTTTATAAGGCAGGGGGATGGCTAATCCTTCAGATGGGCCGAGATTCATTGCATGGCCATAGAGGAAACCGAAAATTTCTGCGGAAGAGCAAGCCTGGCTCAAATAGCCACCATGAACAATTGAATGGGCAAGAGCTCGCCTTCTGATACCGTCAGCAATTCGCTGACATTCGTTCAACCAATTGTCACCGGATTGGCTATGCTTATGTGCCTCTGCCATATCTTCAGCTACGCTCATTTATCGAAATTGTTTCGACGACCTTTACGGACATAATCCACGATATCTGCAATGAAACTCTTACCATGGACTGACGCTCCCTTTTGCATATGTGCCATCATCTGCATGCCAAATCCTCCATCCAAATCGTCGACGAGACGCTTTTTCCAGGGTCTGCGAACGATCTGTGATGTGACGCGGCGGGTCACGCGATGCTGTTTCATAATATGATCGGCAATTTCGTACCCACGATCGATTAACTTGTCCCGTGGCACGACTTCATTGACCATGCCGTATTCCAAGGCTTTTTCCGCAGTAATGGCTTCACCAGTATAAAGAGCATAAGCCGCACGCTTAACGCCCAGAATTTCCTGAAAGCAACTATGGATACCATCACCCGGGACAGATCCAATATCATAATGCAGGTCAAATATGGTTGCACCTTTAGCAGCCAGCGTAATGTCACAGAATAGGCAGAGTTCGGTATGAAAACCCGGGCCGTTCAAAAGGCCAATTGTGGGAATTTCTAGATCAAACACCAGTGAGTATGAATTGATGCGCCCATCCTTCCACGCATATTCATAGGACCAGTAGGCCATGTCTTCTTCTTCTAACATAAAGCCTTCCGGATCGGAATCCATCATAAATTCATCACCTGATCCTGTAAAAATCATGATCTCGTTTTGTGGATCGGCACCAACCGTTCGGAACATTTGTCCGGCTGAACGGTGGTTTTCCACACTCAATTGGATGGGGCCACCTTGAGAATGGGCTTCGATCAACAGGACTCCATCGTTCCGGCGGCTCATTTTGTAATGATCTTTAAACAGTTCTTTATAATCATCGAAATCAGGTGTCGGCACAAATTTGGATAGAGACATATTTCGGATCCTTGTTCTAAACCTCGGATTTGGATATGGGAGGCAAGCCTGCCGCACGAGCAGCGATGATGGCCAATGAAACCCAGTCTTTGTCTGCGTATCCTGAATCTATAGCGATTTTCATCTGGTTCCGAATAGGCTCGGACATGGGAAGTTCCGCACCTATTGATCTTGCCGCCGCAGCGGCAAGTGACACATCTTTCAAACTTAGGGTTGTTCTAAATCCACTCTCCTCCAGAACTTCGTGGGCCACGAGTGGCCCGTAACCGTTATATACAGGTGCACCGAATATCGTTTCGGTAACGAGCTCCAGGAACGCATCTGGTTTGATTCCCGCTTTACGCGTCATGGCAAAGGTCTCAGCCATGGCCTCAACAGCGCAGGCAAGCATGTAATTCATTCCCAGTTTTGCAAAACTGGCCATAGCGGGATCCGATCCCATATCGAAGACGCGGGCAGAAATTGCCTCGAGAACCTTTTGACATTTCTTGGTAGCCTGCTCAGGGCCAGATAATATCACTGAAAGTGCACCCTGCTCCGCTTTATCGGGGCGGCCGAGCACAGGAGCCGTTACAAAATGAACACCTTTGGCCTGGTGGGCATTCACCAGACGCGAAACACATCCCGGACTGATCGTCGAATGAGATAGATGCACAGCATCAGGACGCAGCGGCAGCGATAACTCGCCATGAGACAAACAAACCCCTTCAACAGTAGTATCGTCAGAAAGCATTGTGCAAAGGATGTCTAC
>JBPCWL010000075.1:0-11003 GCA_051009575.1 Rhizobiaceae bacterium | reverse complement strand
GGCTTTTATGGATTGCATCTACCTGATCGACAAATTTGCTCATTAATCCAGAAGTTCTTTTTCAAACTCGAAAAGACCCGGACGCCGGTCGCGGCGAAGGCGCTCTGCTGAAAGAATAGAACGGACTTGTCCGAATGCCACATCCAGATCACGATTCACAACAACATAGTCGTATTCCCGCCAATGGGTAATTTCTTCGCGTGCGTTCTCAAGGCGTTTGTGAATAACATCTTCTGCATCTTCCGCCCGGCGAACAAGCCGTGACTTTAGTTCCTCCATTGACGGAGGCAACAGAAATACCGAGACAACATCTGCTCTTGCTTTTTCCATCAGTTGTTGGCCGCCCTGATAGTCTATGTCGAAGAGCATATCGCGCCCCGCTCCCATGGCTGCATCGACCGCATCGCGAGGTGTGCCGTAATAGTTACCGTGTACCTCGGCCCATTCCAGCAAAGCATCACTATCACGCATCCGTTCAAATTCGCGAACGGTGATAAAACTGTAGTGTGTACCGTCAATTTCACTCGGACGGCGTTCACGTGTTGTCACCGACACCGACAACTCCAACCCATCCTCTTTTTCCAAAAGGCTTCTCGCGATTGTCGACTTTCCCGTGCCTGATGGTGATGAAAGAACCAGCATCACCCCGCGGCGCAAAATGGTTTCACTAACCATCCAGAATCACTCCATGTTCTGCAATTGCTCGCGAAACTGGTCGATAATGAGCTTCATGTCCAGCCCGAGCGCCGTTAAGGTGGCCGAATTGGACTTCGAACAAATCGTGTTGCACTCCCGATTGAACTCTTGCGCCAAAAAATCGAGTTTTCTGCCTACAGGACCACCGGCGGAAATCAAATCGCGGGCCGCGCCGACATGCACATTCAACCGATCCAGTTCTTCCTGAATATCCGCTTTTGCTGCAAGAATTGCGGCTTCCTGATATAGCCTTTGTTCATCAAGTGTTTCACTTTCTGAAATCAGTCGTTCAACCTGGGTTTTGATTGTTTTCCGAATCTGTTCAGAACTGCGGGACGGATCTTTTTCGATTTTACCGTGCAGCTTTTCAATGCCGGAGATCTGTTCCGAGATCACCTTTCCAACCTCAACGCCCTCCTGCGTTCTAACTTCCACCAACTCTTTCAGCGCACGCTCAAATGTAAGAAGTATCTCGTTTCTGTATTTTTCAGAAAGACTACCGTCGTCTGATTCACCGATTTCAACAACCCCTCTTATCGCCAGAATGTCTGATGCATCGGGTAATTCTCCGCCGATTTTTTTTTGCAGAATACGCGACGCTTCAATCAATTCATCTACGAGTTTTTCGTTAATACCCAGCACCTGGTTTTCAGAGTTTTGGCGCACCTGCAGAGTAATTTGGATATTTCCACGTTTAAGAAGTTTTTGCGCCGCTTGTCTTGCGGGAACTTCAACGGATTCAAATCCAGGCGGTATGCGGAAACGTAAATCCAGACCTTTTCCATTTACTGAGCGCAATTCCCAAACCCACGAATATCGATCGTTGTCACCGTCGATACGGGCAAATCCTGTCATAC
Organism: Rhizobiaceae bacterium; assembly: GCA_051009575.1. Taxonomy (GTDB): domain Bacteria; phylum Pseudomonadota; class Alphaproteobacteria; order Rhizobiales; family Rhizobiaceae; genus JAALLB01. Next base: position 9,450 of record JBPCWL010000075.1, on the reverse strand, counting down.
TTTGCAGCGTCATTTTTTGCCCCCATAAAACCGACTAATGTAGCCAGTCTACATTATTGTGTCTGTTCGGAATTATCTTCTGTAGCAGTTTCGCCATTTTTTGGAGCTTCTTCTTTCAACTGCTTTTCTATCGCACGCCACCGCGCAACATTTCGATTATGCTCTTCCAGTGTTTTCGAGAAAACATGGCCTCCGGTACCATTTGCAACAAAAAACAAATCTTCCGTGCGTGACGGATTAGCAACCGCTTCCATCGCAGCGCGTCCAGGGTTGGCAATTGGCCCAGGCGGTAGGGCTGGAATTGTGTAGGTATTGTAAGGCGTTTCTTTTTCAATATCCGACTTGAAAATTGGCCGGTCTTTGGGTTTTCCTTCACCGCCAAAAATACCGTAAATTATGGTTGGGTCGGATTGAAGTTTCATTCCGCGGTTCAAACGATTTATGAAAACAGAGGCAACCCGCGGCCGTTCATCAGCCTTACCGGTCTCCTTCTCTACAATTGAAGCCAGAATCACGAGTTCTTCCGGTGATTTTATCGGAAGACCTTCAATCCGCCTTTTCCAGACAGAGGCAAGAAACTCCATTTGCGCCTTCTTCATACGATCGATGACTTCCAGACGAGTGGTGCCACGCTGGAACGGATAGGTATCAGGCATCAAAGACCCTTCAGGCGGCAAATTTTCCGGTAAATCTCCTACAAGAATTTCATTTTCAACCAACCGTTTGAATATTTGATTTACTGTCAGACCTTCGGGAAGAGATACCTTGTGCAGAATTCCCTTGCCTGAACGGATTGTATCCATCACCTCATACATGCTCATTCCTGGCTTAAACAGGTATTCGCCGGCTTTTAAAGAAGCCTGAGACCGATGAGCCCTGACGCCCAATCGAAAAATCAAGTCATTGATGCCAATTCCAACTTCATCCCCAATAATGCCGTTTGCCTGAAGCTTGTTGGATATCTGTGCCACGGATGATCCTTCCTCGATCAGGACGGTTTGCGCGGCTTTAAGCGGACCTTCCTTCTCAAAGATGTATTTCCCGAAGTACACGATCCCGGAAAGTACCACCGTGAAAAATACAAGGCAGCTCATTGTAAAATTCATGAAAACGACAAACCCGTGTCGTGATTTCTTACTGCGCTTGGGCGGAGGCGGCACTTCTCTGGGCTGCAATGCATCCATGGGCGATTGAGGAATGGTTCTGTCACTTTCGGCGGGAAGCGAATCCCGTCGGCCAAACCTGCTCATTTCTAAATTTTCGGTATCGTTCAAAACACTATTTCCTGAACAAATCTAATTTGCCAAACGCCCAAAATTCAAACCCCAAAATTATGGCACCAATCAGGATTGTGCAGTAGCAAAACTGACAATGAAGGAATCAAGTCAACCTCTTAATGAATCATTGCCATCTATATTGACCGATCCCAGTCAAAAAACCAGTAGCAATCCTGTTAAACCCCCTTGAATATCAAAGAAGCATTTGTTCCGCCGAAGCCGAAGGAATTGGAAAGAGCTACATTGATATCGCGTTCGCGAGGCGTATGCGGCACAAGATCAATCGAAGTTTGGCGCTCTGGATTATCAAGGTTCAAGGTCGGAGGAGCAATATTGTCACGAATTGCAAGAAGGGAAAAAATTGCTTCCGCAGCTCCAGCAGCACCAAGCAGGTGTCCTATCGCAGATTTTGTTGAAGACATTGATACACCTGAATTTGCATCCCCCAACAATCTTTCTACCGCGCCCAACTCAATGGTATCTGCCATCGTCGAAGTGCCATGGGCATTAACATAATCTATTTCAGTCACGTCCATGGAAGCATTTCGAAGTGCTGCACTCATGCAGCGGAATGCACCGTCTCCATCTTCAGAGGGTGCTGTGATGTGGAACGCATCACCAGATAATCCATACCCAATAACTTCAGCGTATATTTTGGCGCCTCTTGCTTTTGCATGTTCATATTCTTCAAGCACGACGGAACCTGCACCCTCTCCCATGACAAATCCATCCCGGTCGCGGTCATACGGGCGTGATGCACTTTGCGGATCATCATTGAAATCGGTCGAAAGTGCTTTACATGCTGCAAATCCAGCCATGGAGATCCGGCAAACCGGTGATTCCGCACCGCCGGCCACCATTACATCTGCATCACCTAACATAATAAGTCTGGATGCATCGCCGATTGCGTGCGCTCCGGTGGAGCAGGCTGTTACAACGGAATGGTTGGGCCCTTTAAGCCCGTGCTTGATGGATACATGGCCAGATGCCAGATTTATCAACCGTCCCGGAATAAAAAACGGACTGACCCTGCGTGGGCCCCGTTCCGCCAGCAAAAGTGAAGTCTGCTCTATGCCCTGCAACCCGCCAATGCCTGAGCCTATTAAAACTCCGGTACGAAAACAGTCTTCATCCTGGACGGGATGCCAACCGGCATCATTGAGTGCCATATCGCTTGCTGCGACGGCATAAATGATGAAAGGATCTACCTTGCGCTGCTCCTTGGGTTCCATCCAGTCATCTGCGTTGAATGTGCCATCCGTGCCATCGCCAAGTGGAATTTGGCAGGCAATCTGTGCGGCGATGTCTTCGACTTGAAAATTTTCGATCTTTGCAGCAGCGTTCTTACTTGCCAGAATTCGTTTCCAGGTCTCCTCTGCGCCACATGCCAATGGAGATACAAGCCCTATACCTGTGACAACAACACGTCTCATCATAAACAGCCCTTTGGATTTTGAAACAAATTATAGGGAAAATGCAGTTCTTGAAAGCAAAAAAGGCGGCCCCAAGACCGCCTTTTGAACAACTAATTTAACAGATTAGGCTTTAGCTTTTTCAACAAACTTGATCGCATCGCCAACTGTCTGAATTGTTTCAGCTGCATCGTCTGGGATTTCTACGTCAAATTCTTCTTCAAAAGCCATTACGAGCTCAACATTGTCCAGGGAGTCAGCACCAAGATCGTCAATAAAACTCGCATTATCGGTAACCTTGTCCGGATCTACATCCAAATGCTCCACAACAATCTTTTTGATGCTTTCTGCAACTTCACTCATAATTTGCCTCAACTCGTTTCTTTTGATCTCAAAATGATCAGGTTTGTTTAAGGATGAAAACGGCACTTTTTTAAGTGCTTTTTCAGTTTCAGCGGTCGGGTACCACACTTTATGCGAAACTTCTAGCGGTTTATGAACAAATATCAATCAACCGTTGTACACGTTTAGCACAAACTCAAATCATTGCCATTCCACCATTAACATGTAGGGTTTGGCCTGTCATGTAGGATGCGGCATCGCTGGCAAGAAATATGGCAGCAGCCGCTATATCATCGCCATGCCCCATTTTCTTCATGGGAATTGCACCCATAATAGCTTCTTTCTGCTTGTCATTCAGTTTGTCTGTCATGGCAGAAGTGATAAATCCTGGTGCAATGCAATTTACAGTTACGCCTCTGGACGCAATTTCTTGCGCGAGCGACTTTGTGAATCCAATCATTCCAGCCTTGGAAGCACAGTAATTTGTCTGCCCCGGATTACCGGTTACACCGACAACTGATGTAATGTTAATAATGCGGCCGCCTTTTCTGCGCATCATCGGATAAGCAATTTCCTTTGTCAGGCGAAAAACGGCTGTGAGATTTACGCGTATCACATCATCCCAGTCTTCATTTGACATTCTGGCGAACAAACCATCGCGTGTGATCCCGGCATTGTTAACGAGTATGTCCACACCCTCCAACTTTTCTTCTGCTTCCTGGCCCAGTTTAGATGCAGCTTCCAAATCGGAAAGATTAGCTGGAAGGACCAGTGTCCGCTCACCCAGTACGCTCGAAAGTTCTTGTAGTCTTTCTTCACGTGTCCCATGTAGCGCAACCGTCGCACCTGCCGCGTGCAGATTGCGGGCAATTGCTTCACCAATACCACCCGATGCGCCGGTGACCAGCGCCTTCTTACCAGTGAGTTCAAACATCTATGTTCTCCTGAATATCATTCGGCAATCATGCCGATAATGCCTCTAATGTCTTCTCCACGTCCTCTGGATTGCCAACATTAAGCGTTGAAATATCCCGATTGATCCGGCGCGCCAGCCCACACAACACTTTCCCGGCACCTACTTCGATCATGCAATCTACAGAATTTTGACCCATCCATTCAACGGTCTCCCGCCAGCGAACCTGCCCCGTCACCTGCTCAACGAGGCGCATTCTAATTTCTTCCGGATCGCTTATTGGCATTGCCAAGACATTCGCTATTAAAGGAACGCTGGGAGCTTTCATTTCCACTTCCGACAAAGCTTCTGCCATGGCATCTGCGGCAGGAGCCATCAATTCGGAATGAAACGGCGCTGAGACCGGCAACATCAGGGCTCGTTTTGCTCCCTTGTCAGATGCCAGTTTAGCGGCGAACTCCACCGCTTCTTTGGCTCCGGAAATTACCAATTGTCCGCCCCCATTGTCATTTGCTATTGCGCATGCTCCCTTGCCCGCAGCTTCATTGCAAATCCCGGTCACAATCTCGTGCTCAAGACCAATGATCGCCGCCATGGCACCTTTGCCAACCGGAACGGCATCCTGCATTGCATTTCCACGTATCCGAAGAAGTCGTGCCGTATCTGCGAGCGAGAATGTCCCCGCAGCGCAAAGTGCAGAATATTCGCCAAGGGAATGTCCAGCAACATATGAAGCATTTTTCTCGATCAAGAACCCACGGTCTTCCATGGCGCGAATGGCGGCCATGGAAACAGCCATAAGGGCCGGTTGCGCATTGGCCGTAAGAGTAAGCGTTTCCTCCGGTCCTTCCAGAATTACAGAAGACAGTTTTTCGCCAAGTGCATCATCAACCTCATCGAAAACCGCTTTTGCGCCAGCAGATGAGGTAAGCAACTCAGCTCCCATGCCTACTGACTGGCTGCCCTGCCCTGGAAAAGTAACCGCTAGTATCATTTCAAAATCCCGTATCCTAGTTCGACGCTCTTGTGCTTTTTCGAACACAAGCTGTCAAGTTCCCGGGGCAATCGCAAGAATAATTCAATGATCCAAGAAATTGTAAACAATTACAATTTCTTGGGAATGCAAGATTTGACACTTACGATATGATGATAGCAATCAACCGGGCAAATCAGTTTCGAGGGGCGTTGATGAATAAGAGTGCGGAACGCAGGCACAGCAGTGGCCTGTCTGAACATAGTGATATTGGAATACTGACTTCGATAGTCAATTCGGTGACGGGAGGCAAAGCGGCAAGCCGAACAGCCGAACTGATGATGAGGGAGTTTGGCGATTTGCAGGGGGTGTTGGCGGCGGGTACAAAAGAATTGACTTTGCGCCACAACATTCCAGCCGAAGTGATCGCTGAAATTGAGCGTTTGAAGTATCTGCTTCAAGCCATCCTGCGCAGACAGTTATGTAATCGGCCATTACTGGAAGATCTGAAGACCGTTGAATCCTATTTCCGTTCAAAACTCATCGATAACCGCAAGGAGCAGTTCCATGCCTTGTTCTTGGACAAGGCTTTCAAACTTCTTGCGGAAGAGTGCCTACAGACCGGTACTTTGGATCACGTCACGGTTTACCCCAGAGAAGTCCTTTACTCCGCCATCGAATGCCGCGCCACTCATATAATTCTGATACACAATCATCCAGCCGGCAATTCAATTCCGAGTAAAATGGACATCACTGTTACCCGGGACCTGATTTCCGCTGTTTCCTATTTCGGAATACACATAGCAGATCACATTGTGATCGGTCAGGACGGCGCGTTCAGCTTTCGTGAGCATAATCTATTGGCCTTCCGATAACCCCTAATGTGTCTCGGACACTCAACGTCCATCCAATCTTCAGAAGGCACAATGATGTACAATGTGAAAATCTTTCCCTCCTCCCAAGCATCGCCCAATTCGTCTGAAAAAGACCGCAGGTTTTTGAAGGAGATACAAAAAACAAGGGAAGAATGCGACGCGAGTTTTGTCAATTTCTCAGCCTACAACTACAAACCCGAAGGAACCGAATCCCTGCATTTCGTGACCTATCCACTGGACTGGATCACTCACTATATTCAGTCTCAGTTTGTCGAAATAGATCCATTGTTCAGGACAGATTTCCGGCGAACACTTTACGTTGATTGGTCTGAAATACACCAATCTGCAGATGCAGACCGTTTGTTTCTTGATTTTCAGGAGCGTGGATTGGGTGACAACGGTATTTCACTAACTTGTCATATCGAAGCTGATACATACGCCGTAACGAGTTTCGTTTTTAAAATCGACGATCAACGATGGCAAACTTTTCGCAATACAAAAATGGAATTATTCCGGTTTTTAAGTGAGCGCCTCGCCCGGCAGCACGACAGCATATATAATGATAATCAGGCCAGCGAATACAAAATCACAAGACGGGAGAAGCAATGCCTGTTTTGGGTGGCCATGGGTAAGACTGATGAGGAAATAGGCAACATATTACACATTGGAAAGTGGACCGTAGTTGGCCATCTAAAAAGTGCCAAACATAAATTGGGGGCATCCAACCGGGCATCTGCGGTAGCAACAGCGATGTCTTCAGGAATTATAGATATCAAAAAACCAGCACCATAGTCAGAATTACAAGATTATTTATATTTTGATATATTATATAAATTATAAATTATGTTTCGAAATATAAAACAATACTGAATAGCAAGGTAATTCAGTATGATCATATACATCCCGCAATCTGAAAGAAACAACCACCGAAATCTTCTGGATCAGTATTTTTTTCTTCGTCGAAAAATTTTTTGCGATACCAACCAATGGGTTACACCAGATGAAGATGGGAAAGAGACCGATTTTCTTGATTTACAATATAATGTCTACATTCTTTATCTTGATGAAAACAGTAATTCCATTGCCGGCGGTGTCCGTTTGGCTCCTACAACCGGAGAGACGCTGGTGCACTCCGTTTGGGCAGACATGTTGCCAGACCCCGACGACTTCAGGTCGCCCAATATCTGGGAGGCAACCCGTTTCTGTGTTGATGACGATACAAACGCAAGCAGGAATGGCAATTTTGTAAACCGGGTTTGTCTGGCACTAGTGCTCGGCATATTGGATTTTGCTGCAGAAAACGGAATCTCATCCATTATCGCCGTGTGCGAACAACGTGTTGTGGATCTTCTTGCGGTATTCCGCACCACCCCCGACGTAATTTCGATCAAAACCGAAGCAGATGGCTGCGAGATCGCCTGCGTGATGTGGTCAGTGGACGAAGAACTCATAAATTCATTAAGTTGGGCGCGGGGTTTTATTGGCGGAACCGGTCCGGTGAAGCTCGGGCACAATTGACCAGGGTCCAACTTCAAAAACTTTCTAATGAGATCCAATCCAGTTGAGAGCAAGGCGCCAGTCCATCATGCGGACAGGGGTGCCATGTTTACCGCCATCAAACAGAGCCATCTTTACCGGATAGCCAGGTGATTTCTGCCTCAGTTCCGAATAATACCGGTAGGTATTGTTCCAATCATAAACAGCGTCAATGCTCCCGTGGGCAAAATATATCGGTTTCTTGCCGTTGGGGATGCTTATTTTGCCGGTGGTCAAGTAGTCCGGATCGGGAAACCCACCCATAATCACATAAGCATCAATTGCAGAATTGGCTTTCTTGTTTTTCATCAGGCGCCAGCACAGAAAGCTTCCCATGGACCCGCAGGCGACAACAACCTTACCTCTGGTTTTTGGGCGGTAGTAGGAAACAAGCGCCGTAATATCTTTTCGCCCCTCTTCCCCAAAGTCGGAAAAATCCGCGCTGATGTAAATTCCGTTGTTACGAAACATCAGGTTTTTTACCCGATTAAAGTTCCCACCAAATTTCTCGTCTGAAAACCCAAGGTGACGACTACCATCCCGGCCATGCAAAAAAATTACAGTCATTGCCGAATTTCCCTGAAGCGCACCAACTGCGAAATGCGTAACCGTCCTTCCATCAACCGTTATCGTGGTATCAATCTGGTGCCTTTTCGGTTTGGATGAAACATATTTGCCATGCACTTTGCGTACCGGCTGCTCATCCCGCTTGTTGATATCACGTTTGGGGTCATATGGCAGGCGCAAAAAATCGCCATTATCGTGAGTTTCGAGGGGTTTGCGATATTTGAACAAGCGCTCTTTGTAGGGTTTCAACTCAAAGGTATACCCGTTGCTAATTGAGCTAAAAACCATACAGAACAACAAGGTCGCCCGCGTGAAGGATAACTTTGACATGTCGAATACCGATAAAAATTTCAATCCCTTCTATAAATGATGTAACTGCCACTTTACAAATTGTAATCAAGTGATCGAATAAGCTTGCATTATCGCATTCAGGCCAGTATAAGCCCCGCATTCAGGATCCAGTGCTGGTGGCTGAACGTTGGCGTGTGGTTAAACCACACGAAGATAAAAGACATATCTGCCCTTCCGTGTCTCCGCTCTTGACCGCTCATCTTCGCCTTTCCTTCCGCAATTGCGGCAAAAGGCGGCTTGAAGGCTTTGCGTACGGGACCCTGATAGTTGAAACAGGAAAGGTCATTTTAATGGCATTGTACGAACACACATTTCTGGCCCGTCAGGATATTTCGGCCCAACAGGCGGAAGCATTGGCAGACCAATTCAAAGGAATTCTCGAAGATAATGGCGGCAAAATCGGCAAAGTCGAGAACTGGGGGCTGAAAACTGCAGCTTACCGTATTCAGAAAAACCGCAAGTGCCACTACATCCACATGAATGTGGATGCGCCGGCATCAGCTGTTGCGGAAATGGAGCGTCAGATGCGTATCCATGAAGACGTTCTGCGTTATTTGACAATTCGTGTTGAAGAGCACGAAGAAGGCCCTTCAGCAATGATGAAAAAATCGGACCGTGATGACCGTCCACGCCGCGACCGCGATAACTCGAACTCTACAGGGGCATAACAGATATGGCCATTGCATCATCATCAGGCGGACGCCGCCCATTCAATCGCCGCAAGAAGTCCTGCCCATTTACAGGCCCGAATGCGCCCAAAATCAACTACAAGGATACAAAACTGCTGCAGCGTTACATTTCCGAACGCGGCAAGATTGTTCCTTCCCGGATATCTGCAGTTAGCCAGAAAAAACAGCGGGAACTTGCGCAGGCAGTCAAGCGCGCACGTTTTCTGGGACTTTTGCCTTATGTTATAGGCTAGAGAATACTCAGGGGTGGTCCGCCACCCCGACATACCCCTGGAGCGGGTGAAAAAATTGAAACCAAGTTGGGCAAAGCCCTAACTGTTTGAGCATGACTCATAAACAGGACAGCGAATTATGAACATCAAAGCATATGGGATCGCGATAGCAGCCGGTTTTGCCTCGGTGCTTGCAGTATATTCTGCAACACAGGCGGGCGTCGCCGCGTTTCCCCTTTTGGTGCTCGGTGCGTTGCCAATTTACATCGCTTCACTTGCCTGGGGAACACATGCCGGCGTTGT
>JBPCWL010000074.1:0-15178 GCA_051009575.1 Rhizobiaceae bacterium | reverse complement strand
CCCTCCATGATCAGTGAGGCCGAACGAATTAACTTGCGAGTAGCAGGCGCAGTCGGTTGCCTACCTTTTCGGCGTTGTCGGCCAAATCGCCGATCCATTGGATCAATTGATACCAAAAGATGACGGAAACCGGTTTCAGCTTGTCTTCTTGTTCAAACAATAGGCGGGTAAGTTCGAGCCCCATCTCATCGGTTTCACTCTCAATGTTGTTCAATTCGCCAACCATCTTTGAAACGCGATCTGATTCGCGGCCGCGAAACCCTGTTGAGACAAGTTCATCTAGTTCTTCGATGACTTTTACGGCATGGTTACAGGCATCAACACATCGCTTTATGAGCTCTGATAGCGGTTCGGCAAAGGAATCCGGCACTTCCATCCGGCGCTCGATAAGCAAACCGGCGATATCTTGTGCGGTATCAGCTATGGAGTCCTGCAGGTCGAGAATTTCCAACAGATCGCGCCTGTCCACTGGCAACATGAGACTTTTTGGCAGATGCGACCGAAGTTCATTCTTGATCTGGTCCGCTTCTTCCGCAAGCTCAAAGATCCTATCTTTAACTTTCGATAGTTTTTCTTGATCATCCGAACACAACGCATCGAATAAGCCGGGCACTTCACCTGCGCATTGGGCAACAATCCGAATATGCTCTTGCATGGGTTTGAAGGGTGAACGTCCAAACAAATTGGCAAACGGACTCGTTTTCACCATCGCTAAATTCCTCCCGGCTGTTTTTAAATTCTAAATTTTTCTGTCTGAAAACCATCAGCACTTAACTACCCGGGTATCGAATTCCCTCAAGAAAACAGAATCCCAAAATCAAGATCCGGAATGTTAACAGCTTTCAAAATACGCTAGCCAACACATTATTTACTATTCAATTATTCGAACGAATGCATTGATCTCAATCAACAAATGCGAGATATATTTCGTGCGCGTTGCGCCAATCACATTTTTCCCTAAGATTTATGGTGACGACAAAACAAATAGAAGCAGCTGTACCAAATACAAAACAATAATTATCTCACCACATTATTGGATTGTGCTTTTCAGTTGTCGAAGCTTAGTTCTCAATCCCGACAACAATTCTCAAATGCGGTTCCTATCTGGAAGGTAGAGCAAACGCTCTATAAGAAAGTTTAAGATAAGAAACTGGATGAGAAGGAATGCTTCAAGTGCTGACCAAACTTCTGCGGTGCAAAATCTTTTGTTATTTCGTGGCATCTGTCGCAACGGAACCTTCCTCTAGTTCCACTTTGATTTTGATAATCGCGCGTTCGGTCGCTTCGACAACAGTAAATCGATAACCGGATTCAATTATAAACTCCCCTTTATTTGGAATCTTACGCAAACGCGCCAATAGAAGTCCCCCAACAGTATGAATATCGGTGGTTGGCAGGTGGATACCGAGCACTTCGTTGGCTTCCGAAATTGAAAGGCGTGAGTCCATAATATAGACATCCTCTTCGAGTTGCTCGTACACACGTTTGCGTCGCGGGAGATATTCTTCGAAATCATAGCCAACATCAATTTCACCCACGACTTCTTCGACGATATCTTCCATAGTGATCATACCGATTGCCGTACCGAACTCATCCACCACAATCGCCATTCGATCTTTCCTTTGCTGAAGCATGGGGAGAAGTTGATCGATTGTCTGCAGAGGCGAAACATAGTGCGCCGGCTTGATCAAGGTTTCAAGTGGTTGCCTTGAAACCGTTTCATCCATCAAATCCCAAGTGGTCAAAGTTATGACACCGACAATATTACTGGTATTGTTCTCAAACACCGGCAACCGATTGTAACCATGTCTGCGAACGAGCTCGAAGGCGGTAGATGTGCTGCTATCGCGGCTGATTGTGGTCACTTCTGCGATGGGTATCATCGCTTCAGCAACCGTTGTTTCAGCAAATCGGATGACCCTGCGGATGCGCCCACGCCCAAAGGCCTTCATCGCATTGCCATGCTCCGCCATTTCGATAACAGAGCGTAAACTTTCTCGGGTGATGAATAAGGGCTGATAGGACTTGCCCGCTCCCACCAGGCGGGCAGCAAGACGCGCGATCCGTGAGAAGACAAAGATAATGGGATAGAATGGCAGTGAAGCCCAACGTATTGGATAAATAATGACAGGTGTCAATTGATCGGATTTCTGCTGATAAACACTCTTAGGAACGATTTCTCCCAGTATAAGAAGAAACGGCGTCAGGATGAGAAAGGCATAAATTTCGCCAAAATTGCCGGCATACCGAATTGCCAACACGGTTCCCATCGTCGTCAGAACGATCGTCGATATATTCGTTCCCACCAAGGTTGTACTCAGGAGAACATCCGGCTTTTCAAGAAGCTTCAACGCGAGTGAGGCCCCACGATTCCCTTGCTTTGATCTGTGCCGTAACTTTATCTTATCGGAATTAACCAAGGCTATCTCGGATCCGGAAAAGAAGCCCTTGAAAACAAGGAAAAACAGCATAACAGCAAGGGCGATCAAGAGTTCCACAACTTATCCTTTTTCCTTGTCCGTCCCACGTTTAACAGTGTCCGGCTCTGATGGATTAGTTATTCCTTTGGCTCGAATGGAGTGCTCGGACTGTGATAACTCCCCGGCTTCTGTCAAACAGTTTTCTGCATCATTCTCGCTTGCGAACTGGACACCCTCTTCTTCCAGGTTACATCGACGGTCTCCGGACGACCGCTCTCCGGGAACAGCCTTTACTTGGTGGATTGGCTCACCGGGTTTCGGCGGTAAATCTTCGGGTCCCAGATTTTCCGCAAATGAACCTTTTGCGACACGAACTCTAGCCAGTCTGTGCCCATCCATCGCCAATACTGTCGCGACGCAGCCTTCCAGGGCAACGCTGTCGCCCACCTTCGGTAAGCGATCCAGATAACGAAAGACGACGCCCCCAATCGTGGTCATGCGCGGATCTTCAATCCCAAAATTGGTCAGGTCGTTAAAATCGGTCAACTTCATTTGGCCCGCAACTTCGTACACATTTTCATCGCGTTCCTGATAAAGTTCTTGGCCTGGGACCGAGTCTGAGATCTCACCAAATATGAACTTGATGACATCGCGCATGGTTATAAAACCTTCCACGCCCCCGAATTCATTCAGGACAGCTGCGGCGCGGACATTGTTGTCCTGAAAGAAATCAAACATTTCATCGACGCTTTTTGTGGGCGGCACGACCACAGGAGGATGCATAATGTCATTTGGATGTAACTTAGTCAGATCGGATTTATCAAAAATAATTCTAACAATATCTTCGGCATGCACAAAACCGACGAGATTATCGTGGTGCTCATGACAGACGGGAACCCGGGGATGCTGTATCTGGCGAAAGCGGTCAATCATCTCTTGTGCACGCATATCATCGTTCAGAAACTCGACCCGCGTACGCGGGGTCATTATCTCAACGATTTCCGTTTCACTCGCTTCAAGCAAATTGTCGATCAGAACACGTTCGGTTGCATCAAGCACACCTTCATTTGCCACATCCTCGACTAGTGTCCGAAATTCATCCACCTGTAAGATGTTATCACGGGTGCGTTCTTTTCCGACGATACTCGCCGTGATGCTTTCGGCTACAATCCGGACAACAAATCGTATGGGTGTTATCAGGCGAACCCAGAAGTTTAACGGAGCTGCCACGAGGTTGGAACTGATACGAACAGGATCGCTGACAGCAATTGTTTTGGGAACGATCTCCCCAAACAGGAGCAAAAGCGGAAACATGACGATGACATTGATCCATCCCGCCCGTCCATCTCCGTAGAGATAGACCAGGATACCGGCAAGGTTTGCTGTTGCAGCGATGTTAACTAACTCATTGCCACAGAGGATCGAAATGATGAGACGTCTGGGCTGATCCAATAGTGCATGCAGTGTTTCAGATTGCGGGTGGCGATCTCGACGTAATTTTTGCAGGTCGAGGCGGGATAACGAGAAGAGAGCCGTTTCCGATCCCGAAAACAAAGCTGAAATGGAAAACAAAAGGATCTGAAAGGCCAAAGCCGCAAGAACACCCCATTCAAATAGGCGTTCCGTATCAAAGGCAACATACGCCCAGACATACTGCCACTGCTCACCAATTTCCCGGATAACCCAGTCCATTTTAGAACTCCAAACTGAGTGCTCCTAAATAAGGTGATCCTATTCCAGTTCACTCAATTCACTAGTAAATCTAAACCACAAACCGTGCATTGACCTATCTCAATTTGTTTCTGGTATAGTTTGCTAGTCTGAATCCGTATGATGATTGGTTAAATCTATTCGTACAAAACTATACTTGGTCTGCAAAGTAAGCACTTGGATGAAACAGATCCAAGAAGTGTGAGCACCGTTGTACACGACAATGAAATCGGATCAACGAATCTAGACAATAACCATTTTGCCAAGACTTTTTTGAATAAAGGGGTTAAGCCGTGAACCAACAAGTGACGAAAGAGGCGCCTTTCGGTACAACGTCGATTCTTGTCCCCGTAGATTTTACAACGGATTCCGAAGCAGCTCTATTATGGGCCTGTCGCTATGCGGAAAACTTAGATGTCGATGTAAAGGTTTTGCATATTGTTCATGATCCCGGAGATGCTCCTGGCGCCTATCACCAAAGCGAAGAAGATCTAATGGAAACGATGGAAGAGGTCGCTCAGGACCTGATGAACAAGTTTCTAGCGAAGCTGCGAAACAAATATCCAGACCTTAACGCATTGGCCACCGCTCAATTTCTTCTATTCAAGGGCATACCTGCGACGAGAATTCTTGAGGTCGCCGAGCAGTATAGTGTCCAACATATCGTCATGGGAAGCCGGGGTCGGACCGGACTACCACATCTCCTGTTGGGCTCAAAAGCAGAACGCGTTGTGCAGTTGTCCCCGGTGCCGGTAACAATCGTCAAAGCAAGTTATTTCGGGGAAAAGGATGATTGATGCCTTCCTTCACTATCTGAAAACATTCCCGCCGAAGGCGTCAATGCGTTCGGGCGCAATCTCCGCGCGAAAGTCCCGGGCACATTGCAATAAAGCACCGCTAAACGATACTGAACTTGCACGAGATCCCCATCGAGCCTTTACCCAATTTTTGATCGTCCTCGCATTTTTGCTTCTCGTTGTTCGACCTGCTTTCGGCGCATCGGAAGCGACGGCCGAAATTGACTGGTGGGGAATGTCTATTCAATTGTTTGGAGGCCTAGCAATTTTTCTCTTCGGTATGGAGCAGATGGCCGAAGCCCTGAAAAAAGTTGCCGGCGATCGGATGAAATCAATACTGGGCGCACTGACGACAAACCGGTTAATGGGACTGGTGACTGGCGCTTTCGTAACCGCCATCATTCAATCTTCTTCCGTTACGACAGTCATGCTTGTTGGTTTTGTCACGGCGGGTTTGATGTCCCTGGCTCAGGCCATTGGCGTCATTCTCGGCGCCGATATCGGCACTACGATCACCGCGCAAATCGTCGCATTCAAGGTCACCAAATATGCTCTGGTTCTTGTTGCCGTCGGCTTTGCCATGATTTTTACGGGCAAATCCAACACGATTGAGCGATATGGCGCCCTAATCATGGGGTTGGGAATGATCTTTTTCGGCATGGGAATCATGAGCGTCGGCATGAAGCCGTTAAGGTCTTACGAGCCCTTCATCGAATTGATGCAAAATGTGGCTAATCCGGTCATTGGGATCTTCATCGCCACGGTGTTTACGGGACTTGTCCAATCCTCTTCGGCAACCATGGGGGTTGTCATTGCCCTCGCCTCTCAGGGCCTCATCAGTCTCGAAGGGGGAATTGCACTGGCCCTTGGCGCAAATATTGGTACCTGTGCCACGGCCGGTCTGGCAGCAATCGGAAAGCCAAGAGAAGCGGTCCGTGTCGCTGTCGCTCATGTGACATTCAAGATTGTCGGGGTTCTGCTGATTGTCTGGTTTATTCCCCCATTTGCGGATTTAGTTCGAGCCATATCACCCGTATCTGAAGAATTGACGGGTATCGAAAAACTTGCAGCCGATACCCCGCGTCAAGTGGCTAATGCTCATACAATTTTTAATATTGGCATTGCCCTTCTCTTTCTACCCTTGGCTGCGGTTTTTGCTCGGTTCTGTGAGTGGGTTGTTCCGGACAAACCGATCCAGGAACCAGATGTAATCCAAACGAAATATATCGATCAGGCGCTTCTATCAACACCGGCGCTCGCCCTTGACCGCGCCCGGCGCGAGGTTGGCCGCCTTGGGGACCTCACGGTGGATATGTTTCGGGAATCGCTGCCGGCGATTATGTCCGGAAGTGAGGATTATCTGAATTCCCTGAAAAATCGGGATACGGATATCGATATTCTGCATGGACTTATCATTCGCCATCTCGGCGAAATTGGTTCACAGGAGCTCACATCAGAGCAAACCAACGAATTGATGCAGTTAATAATCGTCGCGAACAATTTAGAACAAATCGGTGATGTCATAGAAACCAACTTGGTAAACATCGGACAACGGCGCATCGAAGAGGACGTGGTCATCAGCGAAACCACTCAGGACGTAATGAAAAAATATCATGACGAGGTCATTCACGCATTGGAATTGGCGATTCAGGCCGTCTGCGAAAATGATCAAACCACCGCATTCCAGGTTAAGGATATGAAAAAGAGCATGGCGGCCCTCGCTGAAAATACGGCAAAATACGGCGTCGAACGTCTGGTTACGAGTGAGCCCAATCGGCAGCAGACCTTTACCCGCGAGATGGAAATTATCGAAAACTTCAGCAGAATTTACAGATTGTGCCGTAAGATTGCGAAAACACAATGGGCTGAGATGCCGGTACCGGAGTTACACCCCGCAGGCGAGTAAGTTTGGCTTATTGGAAGATACATCTCTATTCAACACGGTTTTAAGATAAAAAGGCGTAAGCTCAGCGCAAATAGGACGAAAGAGGCCAAACATAGATTGAGGTCACGGATTAAGCATCTGCCAATGCGGTGTCAGAGAAACGGAGAGGTATAACCAAGTGATAGAACTAAATATCCCGGTTAGCGAGCAAGATAGCAAAGAAGACGGTAAACAGGTCGCTTCCATTCCTCCAAATATTAACCTAGATCAGCCGGAGCTTTATCTGAATCGGGAACTGACTTGGTTGAATTTCAACAGTCGTGTGCTCGCAGAAGCCCAGGACAGTCGCACGCCACTCCTCGAACGCGTAAAATTTCTCTCAATAACCCATTCGAATCTGGATGAATTCTTCATGAAACGTATGGGTGGTCTTAAGCAGCAAGTCGCCGCTGGGGTTCATCAACTAACGGTCGACGGGCGTTCTCCGAAACAGCAGATCGATGATTGCGTCAAATCCGTAAAAGCCCTGCAAAAAGCGCAATGTGAGGTTTATCTCGAGCTCATTAGCGAATTGAGCAAAAATGATGTCACCCTTGCGTCTTATAGTGACCTCAGTGAACAGGACCGTGAAAAGGTTAGAAAATACTACCTGGAAACTATTTTTCCACTTATCACACCTCTGGCCTTAGATCCGGCGCATCCGTTCCCTTTCATATCAAACCTATCCTTAAATCTGCTGGTCACTGTACGTTATCGAAACAATTCGAACGTCCTGATGAACCGCATCAAGGTGCCCATCAGTCCTCTGATTTCACGGTTCATACAGGTTGGCAGGTCGCAGACATTTGTGCCATTAGAGCAGGTTATCGAACACAATCTTGACCTCCTGTTTCCCGGTATGGAGGTCGACTCTTGCGATGTTTTCCGGGTAACGCGCAATTCCAATACGGAGCTCGATGAAGATAAGGCAGAAGATCTTCTCAGTATGATTGAGACCGAGCTGCGTTATCGCAAATTTGCACCTTTTGTGCGCATTGAAATTCAACAACATATGGATCCCGTCCGACGCGGGATGTTAGCCGCAGAACTGGGACTTGATGAAGCTACGGATGTCTACGAATCGAACGTTCTCTTAGGCATGCAAGATTTGATGCAGTTAGCCGCACTGGATTTTCCGAGCCTGCACGATGAAGCTCACCATCCCATAACAAATGTGAATTTACAGGATGAAAGGAACATCTTTCATATTATTCGGGATGCCGAATCTATTCTTCTCCATCATCCTTATGAGTCATTTGCGACTTCGATTGAACGGTTTGTGCGTGAGGCGAGCCGCGATCCAAAGGTTCAGGCGATCAAAATGACATTGTATCGCACATCGGCGGATACCGAGATTATCGAATATCTGCTCGAAGCCGCCCGCAATGGAAAACAGGTTGCTGTTGCACTGGAGCTGAAAGCGCGTTTTGACGAAGAGGCGAACATTCAATGGGCAAGCCGCCTCGAAGAAGCGGGAATACACGTGACCTATGGCGTTCTCGGTCTCAAGACCCATGCCAAAATCATTCTTGTAGTGCGCATGGATTATTCGGGGCTGAAACGTTACACCCATATCGGAACTGGCAACTACCACGCGGGAACCGCGCGGCTCTATTCGGATCTGGGATTGTTAACCTGTGACGATGCCATCGGCTATGACCTCACCGAGCTCTTCAACTATCTAACCAGCGGTTGCAAGCCCTCTCGCGGCTATCAAAAAATTCTGACAGCCCCAAAAATGCTCAAAAAGGTGCTGCTGGAAAAAATCGATCGCGAGATTAATGGCCATACCGCTGACTCACCAGGCCTCATCCGGTTCAAGACAAATGCCCTTGAAGACGCCGACATTACCCGCGCCCTCTATAAAGCGGCTCAAAAAGGTGTGAAGGTTGAACTCATTATCCGTGATACCTGCCGGTTGCGACCAGGCTTACCTGACATTTCCGAAGGCGTTAAAGTTGTCAGTGTCATTGGCCGTTTTCTGGAACATTCGCGTATCTATTATTTCAAGAACAACGGCGATGAGGAGTTCTTCATCGGTTCCGCAGATCTGATGACCCGAAACCTGGAAAGCCGTGTGGAAATAATTGTCCCCATAGAAGATCGAGACTTGCGTTTGGAACTCAAAAATTTTCTGGAGATTCAATTGGGGGACACCAGAAATATTTGGGTGATGAATTCCGATGGAAGTTACGATCGTCCGAAACCCCGGCGCGGCAAATCCAGCAGGGGGTGCCAAAATCTACTTATCGACGCTGCCGACAAACGCCAGTCCGAGGCAAGTCGGCTGAGAATGCGGAAGCCAAGGGCGATTGCACGCCGCTCGATCCGATAGATCGCAAATGATCAATCCTCTTCTGCGGGCGAAGTCGATAAAAGGAAAGGAGCCAAAAAATTGTCGGTCACAGAATTACTTAAGAGTAAGGGTAACAGGTTGGTATCAATTCCACCTGACTTTACCGTCGCGCAGGTTGCTAGTCTATTGCGCAATGAGCGTATTGGTGCCGCACTGGTAAAAAACGACAACACCATCCTCGGCATTATCTCAGAACGAGATATCGTTTTCGGTCTGGATAAACATGGACAGAGCGTAACAGAAATGACGTGTTCTGAGTTAATGTCGAGTCCCGTCCAGACCTGCACAACTGAAACTCCAACGGAAGATCTGATGAAACAAATGCTCAGCAAGAAAATCCGGCACATTCCCGTTGTAGAAAAAAACGAGTTACTAGGTATTGTAAGCATTGGCGATGTGGTTAATTCTGTCGTTGCGGAGCTTGAACGGACAAAAGATATCCTCGAACAGCAGATTATCAGATCAGCGGCTTGGGCAACGGATGAAGATTAATTACAGCTGCGTTGCCTATCCGTTGCTGTTAACCCTAGGCACGCACATTGAGAGCGCTGGAATCGTAAGGATTTGCAATGGCGAAGACCCAGATTGTTGACTCCAGCAAAAAAGAGACGCGGATCCCCTTCCTAAGGGGCATCCTAACGCGTTCTCTGCAAGACGCCGGCATGACATTTGACGATGCCTATACCCTGGCATCTAAGATCCGCAACGAGCTGAGTGACAGGGAAGAACTAGCGTCAGATGAACTTCATGAGATCGTGCTTCAGCACCTTTTACAATACGGCTCCGAATCGATCGTTCAGCGATACCAATCCCCACCGCTCACCGCTCCGACGATTCAGGTACGACATAGTAACGGCCAGTTTACACCATTCTCTAGAGAACAATATCGTCGTCATCTTGTATCGAGCGGACTTTCTGTTGAGCAGTCCATTTCCGTAACGAACACCATCTATGATCATTTAACAAAGAAAGGCATTAGTGAGCTCCACTCACGTGATCTAGGGCTGTTGACCTATAGATATCTGCGCCGGGTCCTCGGCCCTAATACGGCTAGAAGCTTCCTCGTTTTGGCGGATTTTCTTCGTGGACGACGCCCCCTGGTCCTGTTGATCTCAGGGGCACCAGGTAGTGGGAAGAGCGAAATTGCTACGGAAGTAGCCCACCGTCTTGAAATTGCGCGATTACAATCGACAGATTTGTTGCGTGAAGTCATGCGGATGATGATTCCGGAACGTCTTATGCCAGCTCTGCATCAATCAAGTTTCAAGGCCTGGCGTGCCATTTCAGCCCGATCCAAAAAAGCCTCAAATTCCTTGCTCTTCAATGGTTATCGAGCCCAGACACAGGCGTTGACGGTATCCTGCGAAGCCGTCATCCGGCGCTCAATTGAAGAAAGCACATCTCTTGTTCTCGAAGGCGTTCACGTCCAACCGGGCCTGTTAACAAAAGTGGCGGATAAAAGTGATGCGGTCATCGTTGAAATCATGTTGGCCATTTTAAATCCTGACCGGCTACAAAAACGCTTCAAGCGACGCGGCGACCAATCCATCGAACGGCGCGCTGATCGCTACCTGCAGAATTTTGACGAGATCTGGCGCTTGCAATCGCTTCTCCTGGCAGAGGCTGACCGTACGAGTGTGCCGATTATACTTAACGATGATAAAGACGAAGCCATAGCGAAGATTATGAAGACTGTAATCGACAGTTTATCTGCGAATTTCACAAGCGATCCACACGAAATTTTTCGTTAGTAGAGTGTTTTTTACTTGTTAATTAAAAATCGCTTTTCACGACAAACTTTCGTTTTGATCTTCACCTTATGAATCATTCCATAGCACTATTAAATTGACAAAGGAAAAGCCAGATGAAGAAAATTTCAAACAAAAGATACTTGCGAGAGCTGGCCAGACTTCAAATTGAACTTGTTAAGCTTCAGGAGTGGATTAAGCACAAAGGTCTCAAGGTTGTCGTTATTTTCGAGGGGCGTGATGCAGCAGGAAAAGGGGGAACCATCAAGCGCATTACCGAACCGCTTAATCCACGCATCTGTTCGGTGGTTGCATTGCCAGCGCCAACTGAGCGCGAAAAAACTCAATGGTATTTTAAGCGGTATGTACATCACCTTCCCGCTTCCGGTGAGATGGTCATTTTTGACCGTTCTTGGTACAATCGTGCCGGCGTCGAACGTGTGATGGGATTTTGTACCGATGAGGAATACCATGAGTTCATGCGCTCGTGCCCTGAATTTGAACGAATGCTAATCCGCTCAGGTACCCAACTTATAAAATATTGGTTCTCGGTGAGTGACGAAGAGCAAGAACGACGCTTTCAGGCACGCATTGCGAAACCGACCAAACGCTGGAAACTATCGCCAATGGATTTGGAATCCCGTAGACGTTGGGTCGAGTATTCTAAGGCTAAGGACTTTAATTTTGCTCACACCGACATTAAACAAGCTCCTTGGTATGTTGTTGACGCTGATGTTAAGAAAAAAGCTAGGATCAACTGCATCAGTCACCTCCTCAGCCTATTTGACTATAAGGATTTAACCCCAGAACCGGTCATCCTAGAACCCCGCCCCTCACAGACCGGCTATGTTCGTCCTCCGATAGAGGATCAAACATTCATCCCCGACATTGCGAGCAAGATGCTTTATGCATCGAAATTAAAAGGACAAAAACAAATGGATCCAGTTTAGATATCCGGGCTAAATTGTCCTGTCCAACTTAGGAGATCCTTTGAGGAGAATGTTGTTCCTCCTTGCCCTATAATTGAGTGAGGTGGCCTCCCCTATGAAAGACAAACCAACTAGTTTCTGAGCCAAACACAATCCTCAACTGATTCTATGGTATCTGGTTTGGGCTGAGGAATCTTGCCACTCGCCACACCTTTAATTATTTTGCGCCTGACTTTTTCCAAATCCCCCATGTTATCGTGATACGATACCATGTTGAGCTGACCAGCGGGGCCTCCCATACGAACATTTAAAGATACTTTCAAACCATAGGCTTTTTTTAGCGCTTTGATTCTTTTTTTTGCGAACTTCATAGTCCTATCTAAATGACCAGATTTCGGGGTGACAATTCTTGTGAAAACGACTGTCATGACTCGTACTCCTTCTTCGCGAGCGAGCACCTGCGCGCAAATTAATGAAAGGGAAGTTTTCTCAATGTGTAATTGACTTAGATCAATGGTTTTATTGATTTCTTAGCCCGCATTCACGAACTAACACTAGAATTATTGCTCTTATGAAAGGCGAAATAGCCAGAAACAGTTCAATTAAAGAGTTGTAAAACGCGCCGTGAATTTGAGCTCTGCACTCTTGGAGAGTAGACATCTAAGATGACATTCAAATTGCTTAGAAGTTGCGGACTGTGCTTTTTACTACACCTAAATGCTTGGCAATGGCAGACAACAAATTATGCATCCGACCATTGATGGCTGTTGGTAAAGCGGGCTGAGTTTGGAAAATTTTGATGCTTACACCAACAATTTCCTTTTGCCGTGTGGTTGAAAATAATTTGCATGATCGTTAGTCACAGGAAAGGGCTTATTTCTGGCGATAATTTCACTAAATAATAATGAAGAGAGTCAGCCAGATACCTCCCAAAGTATGGATCGCAAGCGTGAATTTAATCGTCGTAATAAGTAATCCGCGGTTCCGTTTCTCTTGTGTCAAACTCCACGTTACATAGAACGCGGCGAACACCAGTACCATTGGCAAAATAATTGTTTCAGACGGTAAGAGATCTGTAAGCACTGCCAAACCAATAGTCAGAAAAGCTAGGAAATTCGTCGCAATATAAAGTTTCTGCGTACCAGAAATTCCGAATCGGACAACTAATGTACGTTTACCTGCCACAACATCAGCCTTTGCATCGGGGATTTCGTTGATCAACAAGATATTGAAAACCCAGCAACTAATGGGAATCGCAATGCACAGAGTATTGGAGTCGATGATTCCACTTTGAAGCCAAGCTGATCCGTAAATGGGTGTTAAGCCAAATCCAATGCCAACTGCAAGCTCGCCTAGACCGCGAGCGCCAAGTTGGAGTGGTGGAACAGAATAAGCGACGCCAAGACAGGCCCCTATCAGGCCAAATATAATTACTTCAGGCGCTTTCATCAGTGCTAACAAGCTCCCTGAAACGGAACCTATTGTCAGAAGCAAAATGCCCCACTGCAGCATTGCCTTACGATCCAGGATACCATTCTGGATGAAACGCGATCCGCCAGTGAAAGGGTATATTCGCCCTTCATTGATGCTGTCGGTACCAATGATGTCATCATAGACATCATTGATTACATTAATTGAAGCATGAACAAAAATAATTGTGATTAAGGCAACAATAAAAGCTCCAAAATCCAGTTCACCACGTATTTGAACACCCCACGCTGTGCCTAAAAGGACGGGAATTATAGAAACCGAAAAAAACATTGGTCGCGTGGCCAAAACTAACCGTTTCGCAATACGGATAGGTGATTTCCCTGCCAAAAGCTCTTTTGATGGCCCATCCCTGTCAGCCATTGCTTATCTCTCGCCTAGACTTTTATCAGAGTGCAATTATTGATATCACTGGTCTATTTGATATTGAAACTCAGTTCAGTATAAAAATGGGAGTGATTAACTTTAGAAAATTTAACTAGAGGTGTTTGATGAATTCAAAGATGCAATAGGTATCAGAATTTAAAGGCCTTTGAAGTCGCAGCACCCGATTTGATCCCTTCATGTGGTAGTCACAGAATTGGGTACATAAAGGACTCTGTCTACCTCATTCAATAATATCCACTTACGGAATAAAGCAGACATAGTTTCTGGTATTTTTAATTCATGCGGATAGTCCGGCTCTGACTGAAATATGGTAAGATGCTTTGATTCGAAATTACAAGGGGGCAATCTCGATGATTCTACCATTTTCAACCACAGAAATTCCTTCGGAGGCCGTATACATTACGGTCATACCTGTCAATGGGACGGCGTTCACAGCAATTCGATGCAATTCTGATGATAGTTGGCTCGACCCAGAAACAAAAATAGGCGTCGATGTTGAAAATATTAGTGGTGTAGTTTACGTCACTAATGATGCTGTTGATCGTTCGGGGATAATACCACAGCATTAAAATTATTTTTACTACCTCAAGATCAGCCCCTTCTCCGTATCATGGAATAGGGGCTGTTTTTTTTGGCAAGAGATGCTTATCCTATTACTACTGAGTGTCGGGAACGTAATTTGGTGATATAATAGTTAGACAATTCAATTGGGCGGAAGGTGCAATTGTTATGAGTAAAGTTGTAATTGTGACTGGAGGCACACGTGGTATTGGCAAATCGATCTCAACAGAGCTCAAAGAAAAGGGTTATACAATTGCCGCAAACTACGCAGGCAATGACGATGCTGCCAATAAATTTCACTCGGACACGGGTATATCGGTTTTCAAATGGGATGTAGGGGATTTTCAGAGTTGCACTGAAGGTATTTCCGAAATCGAATCTAAACTTGGACCGATTGATGTCGTCGTCAACAATGCTGGAATTACGCGAGACGGTATGTTGCACAAACTAGAGGCGGAAAAGTGGAACGAGGTTATCAGAGTCAATTTGAATTCCATGTTCAATATGGTGCGTCCTGTGATAGACGGCATGCGAGAGCGGGGGTTTGGCCGCATTATAAATATTTCATCTATCAACGGTCAAAAAGGACAAATGGGCCAAACTAATTATTCAGCGGCAAAAGCGGGTGTAATTGGATTTACAAAAGCGCTTGCACAGGAGACGGCGCGTAAAGGCATTACAGTGAATTGCGTCGCCCCTGGCTATATTGATACGGAAATGGTAGCCGCCGTTCCTGAAAAAGTGCGTGATGCAATCATTGCCCAAATACCAGTAGGGCGATTGGGCAAAGCTGAGGAGATAGCTCGTTGTGTGGCATTATTGATCAGTGAAGATGCAGGTTTTATTACTGGATCTACG
>JBPCWL010000073.1:0-5714 GCA_051009575.1 Rhizobiaceae bacterium | reverse complement strand
CAGCTTATCTGGGATCAGCTCTGGCTGCCACGGAAGAAGAAAGAATTATCAAAGCCGCCGGCGGTAAGAAAGCCGACCTCAGTGGCATGATCTGGTCAAACTACATGACTCCGATGCAGGGTGCTGCAGAAGAATTCAAAAAGGCCGCTGGTATTGGAATTGGAAATATCCAGGATCTTTCTATTTTTGATATTCCTCAAAGAGCTATGGCAGAAGCATTGTCTCGTTCGCCTCAGTTCGATTTTTTCCATGTTGATTCAAACATGATTCCTTCCCTGTCTTCGGCAGGCCTTCTGGAACCGCTCGACAAATATATGGAAAAGGCCGGATTCAAAATCGATGCGGTTGCCGGCTATGAGCGTTTCATGAAGTATAAAGATCAGACATTTGGAGTGCCGACGGACGGCAACGTGCATGTGGAATTTGTTCGTCAGGACCTAATGGATAATGCCGACAACCAGAAAATGTTTGCGGACAAGACTGGCAAGAAAATGGCCTATCCGGAAACCTGGGAAGATGATCTTGCATTGATGAAGTTCTTCCACAATCCCGACAAGGATATTTATGGAAGTGCTAACTTGCGCAATCGTGCCAATGGTGTGACCTGGTGGTATATGTATTTCTATTCCGCGGGCGGGTTCCCATTTGACGAGGATCTAAACCCGACCCTGAATACTGCGGCCGGACAATATGCCGTGGACTATTATCTTGCGCTGAAAGAAGTTTCACATCCTGAAGCGCCGGGTTGGGGAACCCCGCAAATGATACCGCGTATCGTTAAAGGCAAAGCGTTCGCCTGTCAGTATTGGGATGGTATTATCTCATTGGCTGAAAATCCGCAGAAATCGTCAACGACCGGCAAATGGACTTATGGCCTGGTTCCGGGTTCGAAACAAAGCGGCAAGCTCATGCACCGCTCGATTTCTTCGCCACTCGCAGCTATCCTGGTTAACCGGCACAGCCCGCGAAAAGAACAGGCGGCTTACATGGCGCTTTGGTGGGCAACGCTGAAAAACAGTGAAGCCATCGTATCCGACCGTGTCAATACGTTCCATGACCCATGGCACAAGGGGCATATGACCAGCCCGGTTGTTCAAAAAGCTTACACACCAGGCGGTGTTAAGGCGATTGAATCCAACCTGAAAGTTGCGTCTCCTCCAATTTATATGACCGGTTACCTTGAGTTCCAGGATACTCTGGCCAAGAATCTGTCCGAAGCCTATGTCGGTCAGATCAAAGGTTCCGAAGTTCTCAAGAAAACGGAAGAAGACTGGAAAGGTATTATTCGCCGAATTGGCAAGCGAAAGCTGAAACAAGACCTTGCAAGTTACAAGGCTGTAATGCCAAGCTAGAGATCAGAGGGAACGGCTCGCTAAAGAACAAATTTCTTGGCGGGCCATTTCCACGTCCTGATGCAGGCCCTATTCAGACGTGGGGGCAATATCGGGAAGTTTACCGGCTGAAAGCCAACAACGTTTTTGACGGCGAGATTCGGATAATTTGATGTGAGTGCAAGTTCTGCGACTATAACCCGACGGACCCAGGCACAAAATGCGCGACGTTTTAAATGGTCGGTCTTAACGCCGCTCATTCTTATATTTGCTTTCGTGTTAATGCCGGTGCTGTTTGTTCAGCTTTATTTTTCGTTTAATTCCTACACAATTTATCTCGGTAGCTGGTGGGAAGCCGAATGGGTAGGACTTGAAATATTTCAGGAAGTCCTGACAGATTCCCGGCTGGGCTGGGCTATTGTCCGTTCGCTTTTGTTTGCACTAGGATCGACGCTGGGCTGTTTCATTCTCGGATTTGGATTGGCGCTACTCATGTACCGGCCATTTAGAGGACAGGGTTTTTATTACATCTTTTTCATTCTTCCAATGCTTACCGTGCCGATCGTGATTGCCTATACAGGCGAAATGCTGCTGTATCAAAAGGGTCCCATTAACGGAATTATAAGTACGATACTTGGAACCGATTTTAATGCGTTGTGGCTGACCAATGCGCAGCTCGCCCTCACAACCGTTATGATAATGGAAATCTGGAACTGGACACCTTTCACGTTCATTGTTCTGATGGCCGGACTGGCGGCCCTGCCAACGCAACCGCAGGAAGCAGCCCAAATTCTCGGAGCGTCCCGCTGGAAAATTTTCTGGGAAGTACAATTACCCTTATTGAGGCCGGTGATTTTGCTCGCCCTGATTTTAAGGTTTTTGGAAGCCATGGCTGAGTTTCCGAAGACCTGGGCGTTGTTTCAGGGAGGACCGGGATCGGCGACGGAAACGATCCCTGTTTATATTTTTCTGACGACATGGCAGTATTTCGATATCTCACGCGGCGCGGCCATGTCCTATGTTGTTCTCGTCCTCATGGTGATTATCGTTCTCCTGGCGATACGCGTTCTGCAACGTGAAAAACGTTCGCTCGATTCGATGTATTCGACGGCCGAGGGACAGTCATGACACGTTCTCAGAAACAATTGACTTATAATCTTACACGCTATTTTATCCTGTCCGTCTGGTTACTGATTGTGGCCTTTCCCATATTCTGGATGTTTGCCACCTCTTTTAAGCCGGACAAGGACTGGTTCGCCTGGCCACCGGTTTACTGGCCCGATGAACCAACGATCGCCAACTATCTCAATGTCTGGACAAGTCTGGCGAGCTATGAGGAAAACACCTATATCCAGTCCCTTCAGAAGCCGTGGATTGCATTGCGTAACAGTCTGGTTATTGCTTTGCTGGCGACATCGATGGCTGTGGCATTCGGCTCGATTATTGCCTACGGCGCGTCCCGTTATCAGATTTTGTCGGAAGCTCGCCTGTTTCAGCTCCTGGTACTCCGAATGGTACCGCCAATTGTGGTGGTCGCACCTCTTTCTCTTTACTATGCGGCCCTCGGTCTCCTCGACACAATTACCGGGCTCGTACTGATTTATTTCCTGACAACGCTACCTTATGCGGTTTGGATGACCAAAAGTTTCATCGATGAGGTTCCCCGCGAAGTTGAGCAGGCGGCAGAAATTCTCGGAGCCAATCGTTGGCGGATTATACTCGAAATTGTCCTGCCTCTGGTCAGGTCGGGGCTTGTCGCGACATTCCTGTTTATTCTCATTCTGACCTGGTCGGAATATCTGTTAGCACTCATCCTTTCCAAAACGGAAGTAGTTACCCTGCCGGTTGAACTCTCGAAATATCAGGGGTCATCGGAAGGACGTGTTTATGGTCGCCAGGCCGCCCTCGCTGTGGGGATTACGATACCGCTTATCATTATCGGAATTTTCATTCGGAAGCACCTTGCTCGAG
Organism: Rhizobiaceae bacterium; assembly: GCA_051009575.1. Lineage (GTDB taxonomy): Bacteria > Pseudomonadota > Alphaproteobacteria > Rhizobiales > Rhizobiaceae > JAALLB01. The sequence continues at coordinate 2,412 of JBPCWL010000073.1, read as the reverse complement.
GGTTCAGTTTCGGCATGGTTAGAAGGTAAATTTTAATGGCAAAAATTGAACTCAAAAACCTCAGAAAAGAATATGGTCCAATCGAAGCCGTCAAAAATCTCGATCTCGTCATAGAAGATGGGGAATTCCTTGTTCTCGTTGGGCCTTCGGGGTGCGGAAAAACAACGACGCTACGAATGATTGCTGGTTTTGAAGATCCGACCCGGGGTGAAATCCTGATGAACGGAGAGCTCGTCAACGAGCTGGAACCAGGGGAGCGAAAATTGGGTATGGTCTTCCAGTCCCACGCGCTTTTTCCGCACAAAACCGTGGCGCAAAATATAGAATTTGGTCCGCGGATGAAAAAAATGGATCCGGCGGAACGCAAAAAGAAGGTCGAAGAAGTATCAAAAATGGTTCGGGTGAGCCACCTTCTTGGAAAGTTGCCGGCGGAGTGTTCCGGGGGTGAAGCACAACGGGTGGCGCTTGCCCGAACGCTGATTACAAATCCCGATACCTATTTGCTGGATGAGCCGCTTTCCAGTCTCGATGCGAAGCTGCGTCGGGAACTTCGAGCGGAAGCCGATCGTCTCCATCAGGAACTGAAGAAAACATTCGTCTATGTAACCCATGATCAGGAAGAAGCGATGACGCTTGCGGATCGTATCGTCGTCATGCGTGACGGGGAAATCGAGCAGCAGGGCACACCTATGCAGATTTACCGCGATCCTGTCTCTTATTTCGTAGCTGATTTCTTCGGTTCTCCGTCGATGAATTTGATCGAAGGTCAGATCTCTTCAGACGGTGGTATGAAGAAGTTCCAGTTCGATAGCTTTATGGTCAATCTTCCGGATAAATATGCCGCAACGCCGGATGGTCCGGCAACCCTGGGTATTCGTCCTGAACATGTGGGCATCGGTACCGGCAAATTCGATTTCGAAATTCCAATAGGCCTGTTCGAACCCATGGGTAAGGAAACACTGATTTATTTTGATTACGGCGCGGAGCGCAATATTATTGCGATTATCGATTCTGCCCGGGAATTCAATACGGGAGACAATGTCGGTATTGAATTCCAGGAATCTTCAATTCTACTCTTCGACGAAGCGGGTAAGCGCATTCGAGGCGTTGTCAGCGACATACAGGCGGACGGTGCGCAGGCCGCTCTGCACTAAACAACCTGCGCCGATACTTTTTTCAGATTTTAGTCCCGGGGTTCAGGATTTTTCCGGAATTACCGGCAATAGCACATAATTTGGATGATCCGGGCTGACTTTTAGGGTAACTTCGTTGTCGAATATCTTGTCCGGACGATTGTCGGGATCATCATGGAGAAACGGGCCGACGCCGGTAAACTGGTTCTTCATATTGGAAAGCCCGGCATCGGGTTCCCCGGGATAGACATAGTCACAACCGCGAACGGACAGAGCAAAGCGATAGCCCTTTGGAACGACAATGCCGGAGGCGTGAATTTCAATATCCAACTCATAAAATTCACCGGGTTTCAGCAATTGCTTCTCGTCATGAGGGTGTATCGGCGCCCACTCTCTTGATTTCTCCCGGTCAAGTTTTCTGTGGGAGGCCCGGAGCCAGCCAGAAGCAATGGGCGTGTGGGGATCCAGTGCCCCATGGAATACGACCTCGTTCATATCTGAGGTAAAGACTCGCAGAATAACGAATAAGTCCGCATCTTCCGTCGAAGACGCCGCCCATAGTTTCACGGACATCGGACCGGTAATCTCGGTTTTCTCGGATATGGGATTTGACAGAAATGTCAAGCCGTCACCGAGCCCCTCGAAACTGATTTCCGCATCTGCGGCCGGTTGTTCGCTAGCCAGGATCTGACCCGCGGGATCAAGAAAATATTTGGACCATTGGGTTCGGGGTATGGGCCAGTCATCCTCGGCGCGTTCCTTGAATATCTCATCGGGATGGCGAACATTCAAGAAGACCTTGGGCTGGTCTTTCCAACCTCCCTCTTCACCCTTGAGGAAACAGTCGAAAAAGCGTCTCTGGAGATCGTTGCCGTAGTCCGTGTAATACAAGGACCAGTGTTCGAGGCCATGGACTTCAAGCCATTTTTCCTTCGAACCCGCGTACAGGTAGCCGTTGAAATTTCCCCGGGGATGGAGCGGTGCCCCGCCCCAGTTGGCGCAGCTCAATACCGGAACATTGATGCGAGAAAGATCCGGAGTCATGGTGGCGAAAAACGCATCATCGAGAGGATGTGAAATGAAATCACCGTGGAGGTCCATGCGGTTTTCTCTTAGTTCCTCGTCGGTGAGGGTATCTGGACCTGCGGCCCATTCCCCATTGACCCTGGAGCGAAACCCCCGTTCTCCGTAACCATGTTGGATGGGCATGATCTGCTTGTCGTACCAATGGCGCAGAAATGTTGAATAAATGCCCCCGTGGTAGGAAAGTTCGCGGTAA
>JBPCWL010000072.1:0-15120 GCA_051009575.1 Rhizobiaceae bacterium | reverse complement strand
GACAATATGAGTGGTGATCCTGATCAGGAATACTTTTCGGACGGCATCAGCGAAGACATAATTACCGAACTCAGTCGTTTCCCGGAGTTGTTTGTAATCGCTCGTAACTCGTCGTTTTCGTACAAAGGAACGGCAACAAAAGTGCAAGACATCGGAAAAGATTTGGGGGTCGACTATGTTGTTGAGGGAAGTATTCGCAAGGCCGGTCAGAGGGTTCGCATTACGGTACAGCTAATTGAAGCCGCAACAGGCAAACATATCTGGGCGGAGCGATATGACCGAGAACTGGAAGACATATTTGAACTTCAGGATGAAATCACTCAAGCAATTGTGACAGTTCTTCCCGTTCGTTTACAATATGCTTTGATCGAAAATGCCAGAATGAAACCTAGCGAGAACCTGTCAGCCAATGACTATTTCATGCGTGCAAATTGGATGTATAAGCAGGCAGGTCCGAATGCGGCAAATGATACACTCAATTTGTTGAAGAAAGCCGTTGAGATAGACCCTAACTGCGCACCTGCTTATGGCTTAATTGCAAGGATTCATGCCTACAGTGTGTTCACATTCAGCCCAATTGGTGCAGACCCAACCATTGCAGCGTTGGAAAATATCAAACGCGCTCTTGAGTTGGGTGACGGAGATCAATTTATCCATGTGTGTGCTGGGCATGTGTACAGTATTTGCGGCGATCACGACCTAGCCAAAATTCACTCGGACAAGGCTATTGCCTTAAACCCAAATGAATATTCTGGACTGATAGCCCGCGGCGGCCTTCTTACATATCTGGGTGATCCTGTTGAGGGTGTAAATCTGCTGACTAAAGCACTGGGACACGATCCGCTTTCGCCGGATTTCTATTTCGAGGACCTGGCCGAAGCTTACTACATGCTACGAGACTACGAAAAAGCAATAGAAACTTACTCTCGCTGGCAAGACCCTCCCATTCACATGTATACACATCTAGCGGCTTGTCATGCACAGCTTGGCCGAATGGAAGAGGCTCGAAATGCGGCCAAGATGTTTGAAAATGGCCGGCCTAAAGATTCGGATTTTTCGTTTTACGCTGCAGCGCACGCCCGACTTTGCAAACGCTCTGAAGATGCCGATCACTGGCTTGAAGGTTACCGTAAAGCTGGCTTGATCGACTAAAAGATACAACAGTCAAATGTGTGCTTTGGGCCATTATTGCCTTTAGCGTATCCATCAACCTGTTTGCGTAACGACATTAGGCATATTTGCAAAAAGGGCTCGAAACGGACATTTACATCTGGCCATCCAACATCCCGCCTCGCCCCAATACCGAACAGGCCACCGGGTTCATCGTGGTCACGCCAAAGGCGGGTTGAATTAGTAGGCCCTGCTCATCCGTTTCGGGTGCGGCTCATGCCATCCTTGGCTGGTTGGTACTGCGAATTAAGACTGAAAGCACGGGAATAGGATTTGAACGCCTGCCGTTTGTCGCCCTTTTGCTCCTCGATCAGGCCACGATTGGTCCAGGCTTCCGCATATTTTTCATCAAGGATGAGGGCCCGGTTAATGTCGGTCAATGCGTTTTCATGGTCTGAAGTCGCGAGGTATGAAACACCCCGTGCATTATAAGGTTCAGGCGAATCCGGTGACAGGGAAATGGCGGTTGTGAAATCATCGATTGCCTGGTCATGGTGACCACCCGCCTGTAAAAGAAGCCCGCGGGCATGGTAGGCGCGCGGATTTGTCGTTCCCAACTGAATGGCGCGCTCGTAGTCCCTCAGTGCGCGTTTGGTTTGGCCAGCAAAGCGGTAAACATTGCCGCGTCCGACGTAGGCATCATCATATTGCGGATTGATCTTGAGTGCCCGGGTATAATCATTAATCGCATTGGTTGGATCCCCGGTCTGGCGAAAAATCAGCGCGCGATTTGCATAAGCTTGGTAGAAGCGAGAGTTCAGTTCTATTGCCCGTGTGAAATCTGCCAGCGCTTCACGGTTTCGTCCTGCCTTGCCGTAGGCAGTTCCCCTGACATTATAGGCTTCCGCAGAGTTGGGGTTGTTGTTTACAACCTGTGTCAGGGAATCAATGTTAGCTTGGGCACCTTGTGCCGGATCGATGTCGACTGCCTGTTCAAATGATGTAGATGAGCAACCGGCAGTGAGCAGAGCTGCCACCAGGACAAGCCGGCCGAATTTTTTTCTCTTGATTGTATCCCCGTCCAATCCGTGCATCCCGCTCAATTCCCGTTGTGCAGCCGCTTTAAAAGCAAGCAAAAGGCGAAGTAGCTTTCGCAGCAAACTTCGCCTTGGATACTATAACAAACCGGGCAAAAAAAGGGCGTCAGCGACCGTTTCTGCCGACTATCAAACCTTCGCGCTGTGCTTTCTTGCGAGCCAGCTTGCGAGTGCGACGGATGGCTTCCGCCTTTTCCCGTGCCCGTTTTTCCGATGGTTTTTCGTAGAAATTCCGCAGTTTCATTTCACGGAATACACCTTCACGTTGAAGCTTTTTCTTCAGAGCCCGAAGGGCTTGATCAACATTGTTGTCGCGTACGAGTACTTGCAAGTTTCAGTTCCATCTTCTTGTATTGAATTAGGCAATAACACTTTGCGCCCGCAAAGCCAGTTTGCCGATTATGGTTGGAATACCAAGAATCGTATGGTTTGTCTATCTCGTTGCGGAAAAAAAGCCAACAAATGGCTACGATTTGGAGCTTATTGTCGTGAAGTGACCCATTTTCCGGCCCTTTCGTGTTTCCGACTTACCGTAGAGATGTAAAAGTGTGTTGTCGCGGTTCAAAATTTCGGCCGTCTGTTCAATCTCGTCACCTATCAGATTTTGCATCATACAATTGCTGTGCCTGACCGGGTTTCCAAGTAGAAGACCACTTACCGCGCGAATATGCTGTTCGAATTGGGAAATTGTGCAGGCAGCTTCAGTCCAGTGTCCGGAATTGTGTACGCGGGGTGCAAATTCATTTGCAATCAGGGTTCCGTCCCCAAGCACAAAAAATTCAATTCCGATCACGCCTACATAGTTCAGCGCCTCAAGAACTTTGACCGCAACTTCCGCCGCATTGTCCTGTATTCGATCTGAGGCATTTGCAGGAACCGTTGATGAAAACAAAATGCCATCGCGATGTACATTTTCAGCTATATCATAGCAGAATACGGTTCCGTCGGTGCTGCGGGCGGCGATAATTGAAATCTCACGCTCGAATGCTATCAGGCCCTCGAGAATACAGGGGCTGTCTGCGACAAGCTTGTGAGCATCCACGATACGCTCGTCTTCAGAACAGCTTAACCGAACCTGACCTTTGCCATCATAACCGAACCTGCGGGTTTTCAATATTCCCGCTCCGCCAGTTAAGGCCATCGCGTGTGCGAGATCTTCAGCGTTGTTTACCTCGTGGAACGGTGCGGTTTCAATTCCCAAATCCTGGAAGAAACGCTTTTCAATCAGGCGGTCCTGGCTTGTTGAAAGCGCATTTGTATTTGGATGACATGGAACTGAATTTTCAAAACCCATGATTGTTTCTACACTCACGTTTTCAAACTCGTAAGTGATCACATCCGACAATTCTGCCAATCGGGTCAACGCCTTGGTGTCGTCAAAGGGCGCTACAATCCAGTCATAGGCACATTGAAATGCCGGTGCATTTTCCTGAGGGTCGAGAATTATGGTCTTGAGCCCCAACCTGGCTGCCGCCATCGCCAGCATGCGGCCTAGTTGCCCGCCCCCTATAATGCCTACCGTATCTCCCATTCCCAGTGGCAAACTCAGACCCCATCACTTGGCATTTCCGCGACATTTTCTGTCTGGATTTTGCGATAAGTTTCCAATTTCCCCGAGACGGTTTCGTTTGTCAGTGCAATGATGGATGCTGCCAACAATCCAGCGTTTTTGGCCCCTGCTGTTCCGATTGCCAATGTTCCGACAGGAATGCCCGCAGGCATCTGCACTATGGAAAGCAGACTGTCTTTTCCCGAGAGGGTCTTTGACTGGACGGGAACACCGAGGACGGGAAGCTGTGTCAGGGAAGCCACCATTCCCGGCAAGTGTGCGGCACCGCCTGCGCCAGCAATGATTACCTTGAAGCCGTTATCCCTGGCGGATTTGGCGAAGGCAAACATACGCTCTGGAGTGCGATGAGCGGAAACAATTTTTGTTGTATTTGAAACCCCGAGTTCATTCAGAATTTCAACTGTATATTTCATGGTTTCCCAGTCTGACTGGCTGCCCATGATTACTGCAACTTCCGGTTGATCCTTGGTCACGTCTCATGCCTTTCGGCTGAATTGAAAATTCAAAGCGCATCTCCTAACAGATATGTCTGCGAATTCAAACATCCGAAACCGTTTCTTAAGCCTGTATCTCAAAGTTTTTCACAGTGTCTTTTAGAATCCTTCATGTCACAGAAAAATTGTTGTACACTGATTAACTGCACTGGTTGTTGCACAATAAAGGAGAAGCCCATGGCTGTTGAATCGCATATCAATTCTCTTAAGTCCCGTCATCAGGAGTTGGATAACCAAATCAGGGAGCTAACCGCCAACACCAAACTGGACAACGGAATGATAGGTGATTTGAAACGCAAAAAACTGCAACTCAAGGACCGAATACGCGAATTGACTGAAAATCAGTCCGACTAAGGGCCTTGCCGACTTGAGAATCATTCGGCAATACGTGCCTTGAAAACAACAAACAATTTCCGCATCTGGATTTCGGAATCAATCTGAAACGGGGCATTGCCAACGTGGCTGAATCTATAGATCGCTGTAGGCTCGTTCTGACTGCGTCACCTGAAAATGTGGCTCAGGAGAATTTACTTGCAGCCGCAAGCGGAGGATTCTTAGCGAGTTGCATTCTTTATCAAGGTTCCAGTTCCGAAGCAGATTTTGGGGAAGCCTGTCAGCGTGTCGTGCCACTTCTTCAGGAAAAGGGGGTTGCTGTGCTGATTGCCGATAACACCCAGATTGTTGGCCGCAGTGGTGCCGATGGCATTTTTCTTGAAAAGTCCCGGGACCAGGCTGGTGAAATACTTTCCAATTTTTCCCCGGATCAGATTGTTGGCTGTGGCAATTTGAAAACCCGCCACATGGCGCTGGAGATCGGTGAGGCGAAACCCGATTTCGTCTTTTTTGGAAAATTGGGGAAAGATATCCGGCCTGACGCTCATCCGAAAAATCTGGCAATTGCGGAGTGGTGGTCAGAAATAATTGAGATTCCATCAATTGTTTTGGCCGGAAACAGTCTGGACAGTATTATTGAATGCGCCAAAACAGGAGCTGATTTTGTGGCGGTAGAAGCCTATGCACTGGATCCATCAGTTGATCCAGCCTCCGCCATAAAACTGGCTGAAGAACAATTGGAGAATCATGCACCGCGTTTTGAGGAAGTATCGGCGTGACTGCGAAGCAATTCTTCCTATCGATTTTGATCTGTTTTGCGCTTGGCTGCCATTCATCAGTTGCGCAGGAAACGGGTGATGCAAAAGACAACGATCAAAAATCCCGGGAAGTTGCTGTCGAAAGTGACATGTCCAATCCTGAGATATCGAGAGTTGACCAGGCATTCTCAGCCTACCAGAGAGGTATGTATCTTACCGCATTTGATCTTGCCTTACCGGTAGCAACGGAAGGGAATGCCGCAGCACAAACTCTGATTGCTGAACTTTATGAACGTGGTCTGGGTATTCCGCAAAACCTTGAAGAAGCAACGGACTGGTATGAGATTGCCGCGAAATCCGGAAACCGCGAGGCCCAATTTGCTTATGGTGTTAAGTTGCTTGAAGGGAAATATATTGAGAAGAATGTCGAACTTGGTCTGGAAATGATGAAGGCGGCGGCGGATGCAGGTCACCCGACTGCCATGTTCAATTATGCTACCCATCTCGTCAATGAACGTCCGACAAGCTCTACTTATCGAAAAGCTTTGCCATTGTTCGAAAAAGCAGCGGAGTATCGGCTGGCTGATGCGTATTACTCGCTTGCCAAAATCTACGATGATGGTCTGGCAACTGGGATTAATGATCCTGAGAAGGGGCTTTACTGGCTAGAAAAAGCGGCTTCATCAGGGATCGATACTGCCCAGGTAGAATTGGCAATCAAGCTTCTTAACATGCCTAAAGGGGAAAGGGATGCTGTTCGGGCTTTTAGCCTGTTAAAACTTGCTGCGAACCGGGGCAATGTTATTGCGCAAAACCGCCTGTCCCACATGTTGTTTGAGGGAATTGGAACCGAAAAATCAGATGTGGAAGCCGCAATGTGGCATATTCTGGCAAGCCGTAGTGGACGAAATGATTTTGATCTCGACCTTTATCTGCATGCATTGCCAATTGATGTTCGCCAACAAGCTCTTGCCCAGGCTAACCGATGGCCTTCCGTGAGATGATTCGGCCTTGCGCATTTTTCATATTTGTGTTCAACCCGCAACAAATCTCTTAACTCTAGAAAACTGGGGCCGGAATTAACCGGGCTAATCTCGCCATGAAAATAAACGGAAATGAAATCAAGCCCGGTAATGTGATCGAGCACAAGAACTCATTGTGGGTGGCAGTCAAGGCAAATGCGGTAAAGCCTGGAAAAGGTGGTGCTTTCAACCAGGTGGAATTGAAAAACCTGATCGATGGCAGCAAACATAATGAGCGGTTTCGCGCTTCAGAAACCGTGGAACGTGTCCGGCTTGAGCAGAAAGATTTCCAGTATCTTTATGCAGAAGGTGAAGCACTGGTATTCATGGACTCTGAGACCTACGAACAATTGCAATTGCAGACTGAATTTGTCGGGGAGCGCGCAGCTTTTTTGCAGGACGGGATGATTGTTGCAGTGGAGCTTTATGAAGAAAAACCAATCGGAATCAAACTCCCGGATCAGGTAACCTTGAAGATAGAAGAGGCAGATCCCGTGGTAAAGGGCCAGACAGTTTCATCGTCTTACAAGCCCGCAGTCATGGAAAATGGTATGAGAGTAATGGTGCCACCTTTCATAGAAGCGGGTGAAAGTATTATTGTTGATACCAACGAAATTGAATATATCCGTCGCGCCGACTAACCGTATCCGGAGATCAGGCAGTGGCCCGTTCAGCACTATTGAATATTATGTCCAACGCTGCCTTCAAGGCGGCCCGGTCACTTACGCGAGATTTTGGTGAAGTACAAAACTTGCAGGTTTCCCTTAAAGGCCCTGGAGATTTTGTAACGAATGCAGACCTCAAGGCAGAAAAAATCATCCGGACGGAGCTTGAAGCCGCGAGACCGGATATTGGCTTTCTCATGGAGGAGAGCGGTGAGATCAAGGGAAAGGACCCCCAAAACCGCTGGATTGTCGATCCGCTGGATGGGACCAATAATTTTCTGCACGGATTACCACATTTTTGTATTTCAATTGCACTTGAGCGGGAAAGCAAAATTGTTGCTGGCGTTATCTATAACCCGTCAACCGATGAATTATTTGTCGCTGAACGCGGCCAGGGCGCGTATGCAAATGATACGAGAATGAGGGTCTCCGCTCGCCGTGAACTGCATGATTGCCTGATAACCACACATATTCCAAGGCTTGGTCAAAAGGGGCACAAACAGGCGCTAGCAGAGCAGGGCGCGGTTATGCGTCAAACGTCCGGTGTTCGTAGCACCGGTTCAACTGCACTTGATCTTGCCTATATTGCTGCAGGCAGATTTGACGGCACCTGGCAACGTGGACCCCATGCATGGGATTTTGCTGCCGGAATGATCATGATCCGAGAAGCGGGTGGGTTTGTCACAGATTTGGACGGCGGCCAAAAACTATTTGAAAGCCGTACCGTACTTGCCGGCAACGAGCACATTCACCGACTACTGGGAAATGCTGTCCGGATATAGATAATCCGGTAAGCCCTTTTATTTCTGTTCGTTCCGGTTTAATCCTCAAATGGTCTGATTTTTTGATAAAATCAGCGCGTTACGGGAGGTGATGCAGTGGCACGGGAATTTGATCCCCACAAACTATCGAATCTGAGCTTGTTCTTGTTGAGCATGGTGATCTTTTTGATCATTACAGGATTTCTTGCAGCAATCCTTTACCGGCAAATCCTGTCGGCTTTTTATACAAATCCCGGCCTTAACGGGCTTATTTTGGGTGTGCTGGCCGTCGGCATCCTGCTTTCGCTGATACAAGTGATCCGACTTATTCCGGAAGTTCGGTGGGTTAACAGTTTCAGGCAGGGGAATCCTGATCTAGATGTAGGACACGATCCCGTTCTGCTGGCGCCAATGAAAACACTTCTTGGGCAATCACGCCAGGAGGTGAGCATTTCCACCTTGTCGATGCGATCCATTCTGGATTCGATTGGTAACCGTCTGGATGAAAGCCGGGATATTTCCAGATATCTGATCGGACTTCTAGTCTTTCTGGGACTTTTGGGAACCTTCTGGGGATTGCTGCAGACCATCGGTTCCATTGGCGACACTATTCAGAGTCTCGATCCCAGATCAGGCGATGCCAATGATGTTCTCGATGCACTTAAATCGGGACTTAGTGAACCATTAGACGGTATGGGAACAGCATTTTCCTCCTCTCTTTTCGGTCTTGCAGGATCGTTGGTGCTGGGCTTTCTCGACCTGCAGGCGGGCAGGGCACAAACACGGTTTTACACTGAGCTTGAAAACTGGCTTTCGTCAGTAACGGATCTTTCGTCAGATGGTGGCTTTGCGCAAGGTGATGTCCGTATACAACTCGACACACTGAATCAGCGCCTGCAAAATCAGGGCACCAGCGGAAAAACCAATGAAGCACTCGCAGGTCTGGTTGAAAGCATCCAGCACATGGTCAAGCACATGCGCAGTGAACAGGAAATCACGCGTCAACAGCTTCAACAACAAGAAGAACAGCAGAAAGATATGCTGATGTTGATGCGCAAGCTAAACGCATTCTTCGAAAAAGCCGCAAGAGACTGAAACAGGCATGGCAGTAGCAAGATCAAGATATCGGGAACGCACGGTTAACTACTGGCCAGGTTTTGTCGATGCATTGGCAACCTTGTTGCTGGCGATCATGTTTTTGTTATCGGTATTCGTGCTTGCACAATTCTTGCTCAGTCAGGAAATTACCGGCAAGGATGAAGTTTTGAACCGGTTGAATTCACAGATTGATGAATTAACCTCCCTTTTGGCGCTTGAAAGGTCAGACAAACAGGGTCTTCAGGATTCGATTGCCAATCTGGAAGCTTCGCTCACCAGTGCTGAAGGGGAGCGCAGTCGCCTAGAGGAGTTGCTTGCCGCGGGAAGCAGCAGTTCATCGGAAACCGAAGAACGGATCGGTGCGATGAACACGGAAATCACCGAAGAACGTCAGATCAGTCAGCGGGCGCTGAGCCAGGTTGAGCTGCTGAACCAGCAAATTTCAGCCCTTCGCAGGCAGATAGCAGCCCTTGAGGATGCTCTCGATACCTCCGAGACAAGAGACCGGGAAAGTCAGACGAAAATTGCGGATCTTGGAAAGCGCCTGAATGTAGCACTTGCTCAGCGGGTACAGGAGTTAAACCGGTATCGTTCGGATTTTTTCGGTCGGTTAAGGGAAATTCTTGGCGGGCGTTCGGACATCCGGATTGTTGGAGACAGATTTGTATTTCCTTCAGAGGTTCTGTTTTCCTCGGGCGATTCTGAATTGAATGAGAACGGCAAGGCCGAAATGTTGAAAGTGGCAAAGGCATTGTTGCAGATTGGGGCCGAAATTCCCGATGACATCAATTGGGTACTTCGTGTGGACGGGCATACCGACAACATTCCGCTTTCGGGGACCGGTCGTATCCGGGACAATTGGGAATTGTCCTCAAGTCGAGCAACGTCGGTTGTCCGGTTCTTCATTTCTGAAGGTATACTGGCACATCGATTGGTCGCAGCAGGGTTTGGCGAATTTCAACCGCTCGAGGATGCCGATACCGATGAAGCAAGGGCAAAGAACCGGCGAATTGAACTCAAGCTGACAGAGCGGTGAAAATGGAAAGCGCTGATGCAATCATCGTCGGGGGAGGCCTTGCCGGTCTGGTTGCTGCCCACGAATTGACCAATCGCGGCAAGAAGGTACTGATTCTCGATCAGGAAGGCGAACAAAACCTTGGAGGGCAAGCGTTCTGGTCGCTCGGTGGCCTTTGCATGATTGACACGCCAGAGCAGCGTCGCATGCGTATCCACGACAGTCTTGAACTGGCAACCCAGGACTGGATGGGGTCGGCTCAATTTGACCGCGAAGAGGATTACTGGCCGCGAAAATGGGCCAATGCTTATCTCGGGTTTGCCCATGGTGACATGCGATCATACCTCCATGATCTGGGAATGCGTTGGTTTCCGGTTGTAGGCTGGGCAGAGAGAGGAGGTGCGCTCGCTGATGGTCATGGCAATTCGGTCCCGCGTTTTCATCTCACATGGGGAACGGGTCCGGGGGTTGTGGAACCCTTTGCAGATCGTGCCCGTGCGGCTGAAAAAAAGGGACTTCTAACTTTCAAGTTTCGCCACCAGGTGTCGAAACTGATCAAGAAAAAGGGTCTGATTGTGGGAGTGGCAGGAGAGGTGCTGGAGCCAACTCCTGTGGAGCGTGGCCAGAAAAGCAGCCGTAATGTCATCGGCGATTTTGAGTTTTATGCGCAATCCGTGATCGTTTCTTCGGGAGGTATAGGTGGCAATCTGGATCTTGTCAGGAAGAACTGGCCGGTCAAGCGCCTGGGACCCGCACCCGAAAAAATGATCTGTGGTGTTCCTGCTCATGTTGACGGAAGAATGGTTGACGTTACGCGTAAAAGCGGTGGTTCGATCATCAATGAGGACCGGATGTGGCATTATACTGAAGGGGTGAAAAACTTCGACCCGATCTGGCCGAAACACGCAATCCGGATACTGCCCGGCCCCTCTTCTATGTGGTTTGATGCTGAAGGTAACCGTTTGCCGGCACCGTACCTGCCGGGGTTTGATACAAACGGAACATACAAATACATCCTGTCGACCGGATACGAATATACTTGGTTCATCCTGACCCAAAAAATCATTGAAAAGGAATTCGCCCTATCAGGTTCCGAACAAAACCCCGATTTAACATCAAAACGCTGGATTGAAGTGTTGAAGGCAAGGCTTGGCAAGGGAGCAACACCCCAGGTGGAAGCGTTCAAGCAAAAGGGCGAGGATTTCGTGGTTCGAGATGATCTGGAAAGCCTGGTGACTGGAATGAATGAGCTTTCTGGTGAGGGTTTGCTGAATATTGGGAAAATCAGGAGTCAGATTGAGGCGCGCGACCGGGAAATGAACAACCCGTTTTCCAAGGATGCGCAGGTTATGGCGATCCATTCTGCCCGTAAATATCTGGGTGACAAATTGATCCGTACGGCTAAGCCTCACAAAATACTCGATCCAAAAGCAGGCCCGCTGATTGCGGTCAGATTAAACCTACTTACCCGTAAGACCCTGGGAGGTATCCATACAAACCTTGATGCCCAGGTTCTCGACAAGCTTGGCGAACCGATCGAGGGTCTGTATGCGGCTGGTGAAGTTGCTGGGTTCGGCGGTGGCGGCTATCACGGTTACAACGCGCTCGAAGGAACATTTCTCGGCGGTTGTATATTTAGTGGGCGCGCAGCGGGAAAGAATGCAGATTAGCAAAAGCTGCTTGCCAAGGTTCCGCGTTGATTTTTATTGATCTGGCCAGGCCCCTACCGCGTCGCTATGGCGGCAGCGGCTCCGCATAGCGAAGTAGCAGCAATTCTGTTTGTAATTCGCAGAGCGCGGGGTGTCCGGAGAAAGCGGCGGGCGTGATGTGCCATGGCTATCCATCCGAGATCTACAGTTGCAAGGCTTGTTACAGTTATTGCGGCGACCATAACCCAAAGTGAGACCGTTGCCCCAGAGAGATCGATCAGTGTGGGTAGAAGAGCAAGGTAAAAGACCATAATTTTCGGATTGCCCATCGTCAGTGCCATGCCAGCAGCGAACATTGACCAGCCAGAGCGTGTGTCAGGAATGTTTCCACCGTCTGTGATGACCGGGTCGTGCCACATTTTCCAGGCCAACCAAGCGAGATAGACAACGCCCGCATACTTCAAGACAACAAAGGCCAGATTGAATGATTCTGCCAGTGCGGAGAGGCCCGCCATTGCAAGAGTTAGCCAGATTACTTCACCAATCCACATTGCAGCGACGAAGGGTGCGACGTCTCGCCAACCACGCATAATGACGCGTGAGACGAGGGCGGCTATGCTCGGGCCAGGTATCGCAGAGTTTAGGATAAGGGCGGCGACAAAAAGAGTAAGGGCAAACAGGTCCATAGCCATTCATCAGTATGACATATTAGTTTAAAAGAATAGCCGCCAGAGGTAACAAAAAGTCTGCTGACTTCAGGTTGCAGGCTGTTTCACACAATCGTTCAAACCTTTGCGGCGGCAATGTTTGAGATCGGTAGCTTCACCGCTCACTGCCAAACTGCAATTTTGCCAGACCCGCATAAATTCCATTTTTCTTCTTGAGCGAGGTGTGCGTTCCTTCTTCAGCGATATGGCCGTGGTCCATGACGAGGATGCGGCTGGCCTTCAATACTGTCGCCAGCCTATGTGCAATGATAAGGGTTGTTCGGCCATCCATCAGTTTTTCGAGCGCATCTTGCACCAGTTTTTCGCTTTCCGCGTCCAGTGCACTTGTTGCTTCATCCAGCAGCAGCACGGGCGCATCTTTCAATATCGCCCGCGCAATCGCTAACCGTTGGCGCTGCCCACCGGAGAGGGTAACACCGCGTTCGCCCAATTCACAATCGTATCCGCCAGGTAACCTGGAAATGAACTCATGGGCATTTGCCGATTTTGCTGCCTCAATAATTTCTTCTCGGGAAGCATCTGGCATGCCGTACGCGATATTTTCCGCGACATTTGAAGCAAACACCACCGTTTCCTGCGGGACAAATGCAATATGTCTACGAAAATCTTCAGGATTCAGATCCTTAATATCCATCTGGTCTAGTCTGACCGCTCCGCCAACCGGGTCGTAAAAACGCAACAACAATGAAAACAGGGTGCTTTTTCCTGCACCGGAAGCTCCGACAATAGCTACAGTTTCACCTGGTTCGATCGAAAGTGACAGCTTGTCGAGGGTAATATCAGACGTGCGGGTTGGATAACTGAAGGTCACCTGGTCAAAATCGATGTATCCCTTGACTGGCTCCTCGAGTGTTTTCGGATTTGTCGGGGCAACTACTGCGGTTCTGGTGGTGAGTAATTCAACCAGCCGTTCTGCTGAACCTGCAGCCTGGGATAATTCACCCCAGACCTCAGACAGGGCGCCAAGGGATCCAGCCGCAAACACCGCATAAAGGAGAAACTGGCTTAGTGTTCCGGCAGACATGTTTCCGGTCAAGACATCAGTAGCGCCAATCCAGAGCACAGCCACAACGCTTGCAAAGATCAGGAATATAGCAAACCCGGTAAGCATAGCGCGTGTTCTGATTGCATCCCTAGCGGCATTGAATGCAAAATCAACCGCATCGGCAAACCGTTTCTTCACGTGTCGCTCATTGGCGAATGACTGCATGGTCTGGATGGCTCCGATCGATTCCGTTGCATAGGCTGTTGCGCTGGCAAGCGTATCTTGGGCTTTTCTGGATCGGCGCCGGACCGCCCGTCCAAATGCTACAATCGGGAGAACAATCAGCGGAATTGCCCCAATCACAATCAATGAAAGGCGTGGAGAAGTGTAAACCATCATGATCAACGCGCCGCTTCCCAACAGAATGTTGCGCAGTGCTACAGAAGCGGTTGCCCCCATTGCTGATTTTATCTGAGTTGTATCTGCTGTTAGCCTGGAAACGAGTTCTCCTGTTCTGGCAGTGTCAAAAAACTCGGCGCTCAATTGTGTGATGTTCGAAAACACATCCCTTCGCAAATCCGCAACGATCCGCTCACCCAGCCAGATTACGAAGTAATATCTGCATGCGCTGGAGATCGCCAACAAAAGCGCGACCAGAAGCAGGACGGAAAAATAAGAATGGACCAGCTCCGGGTCGCTTCCCGCAAACCCGGAATCGATGACCCGGCGAACTGCCAGCGGCAAGACCAATGTGGTTCCGGCCGCCATCAGAAGGAAAACAATCGCAAAAGTTACCTGAAGCCTGTATTTGGCGGCATAGGGGAATAGCTTTGCCAAAGGCCGTATAGTTTTAGCATGCGGGGCGTCGGCGGAAATGTTGCTCATGGGAAACGGAGGCTCTTGTCTTGTGCAAAACAGTAATGTATAGAACGGCCCACAAAAGCCGTGGGCAAGCCCACGGTTTATTTATTGAATAGCTGAAAATATCAAGTTTAGATTGTGGCCAGCGGCAATTTGTGTCGAAGGTGCAAGACAGGACAAAATGATGAAAAAAGACACTCATCCGGAATATCATAACATCAAGGTGGTTATGACAGATGGCACAGAGTTTGAGACCCGCTCAACCTGGGGAGCCGAAGGCGATACCATGAACCTTGATATTGATCCGAATTCACACCCGGCATGGACCGGTGGAAATCAGCAACTGATTGACCGTGGCGGCCGTCTTTCCCGGTTCAAGAAAAAGTACGAGGGCCTCGGAATTTAATCTGTCGTTTTTCGGAAAGAAGTTAAAAAACCGGCCATTGCCGGTTTTTTTATTGCTTGGTCGCGCCAAACGCCGTGGACAAAAGATCAATTTGCTGTTCCACCGGATTGCTACCGGATTTGGCGCCTTTATTTCTGCGCGGGCCGTAAAGCTCAGCATCAAGTGTTGTTACACGGTTTTGAAGGGTCAAGGATCTTGATATCAGTTGAATGAAATCCTCCGGGAGTTCATTCCAGGAGGGGTGCTCCGTCTTGTGTATTGTTTCGCCCAATTTGATTTTGCTTTTCTCTTCCAAGAGCTGATCCCGGCTCATTTCACCTTCGTTTGCTGCGCGTTGAAGGAGCAACCAGGATGCAAGTTGCATTAAACGTGTAGTCAGCCGCATGGATTCAGAACCGTATAACATTGCAGCTGTTCTGTTCAGGGATTTCGCGTGATCACGCCCTGAACCATCCAGATAATTGGCACTTTCCTCAACCAGATTCATTCCGTCCTGGAACAGAATCTTGAATTTCTCTGAGTTGGCAAATTTTTCGGCCAGATTCACGGTGTTGGTCAATTGTCATCC
>JBPCWL010000071.1:0-15300 GCA_051009575.1 Rhizobiaceae bacterium | reverse complement strand
GATCAATGCGGGCCGCATGCCCAGGAAAACAAGCATCACCAAAAAGACAACGGCAAACGTTTGCGCGACGTTTGAAAGGGCGCCGTTTATTGCCTGGGTTACGTTGGTTTCCTGAAATGTTGAAAATGAAAAGGAAATTCCGATCGGCTGGCGGTTCTCAAATCTTTTAACTGCGGCTTCAAGTCGTGCTCCAATCTTCTGGATGTCTTCTGAATCTGACATTTCAACGCTGACAATAACTCCAGGCCTGCCATTGTAGAACACCGGTTTTTCCTGTGGATCGACAAAGCCGCGGCGAACGGTCATCAAATCCTTTAGCCGCACAAATCCCGCAAGGCCTTCGACTTTGGTGAGAATGTCACCTATCTCTTCCACTGATTTCAGGTCACCATTGGCCTCAAGAATGAGCGTTGTGCCATCTGCGTCCAGTTCACCTGCAGGCAATATTACATTCTGGGCCTGCAAGTCCTCGAGCACCTGGCTTAATTGTACTCCAATTGCAGCCAGTTTACGGGAATCTATTTCAAGCCAGATTCGTTCTTCCTGTACTCCGAAGAGTGTGACCTTGGATATTCCATCGACGGTGTAAAGGCTGGTCCGTAAATCATCTGCAGCATCTTCGATTTCTGCATATGAGAATCCTTCACCGGTCACAGCGATTGTTGCAATGGCGACATCGCCGTAATTCGTGTTTACAAATGGTCCCTTAGTGCCGTCCGGCAACTCCTGTTCGACTTCCTCCATCCGGTTACGGATATCCTGAAACACGCTCTCAAGATTTTCTTTGGGTACGTTGTCATAAGCTGTCACGGTAATCTTGGTGCTACCGGTTGTGACAAGCGCTTCAATATCTTCAATCTCACCGATTTCGCGGACTTTGCGTTCGATCGGTACAACTACCAGATCTTCCATCCGCTCAGGAGACATTCCCGGAAACTGGGCAGTTATAATCGCGTTTCGTATGGTAATCGCCGGGTTTTCGCGTTTTGGGATTTGTCCGTAGGTAAGCAATCCCTGAATGATCAAACCAATCATGATCAGAATGGTCAGTCGTGC
Source organism: Rhizobiaceae bacterium (assembly GCA_051009575.1). Lineage (GTDB taxonomy): Bacteria > Pseudomonadota > Alphaproteobacteria > Rhizobiales > Rhizobiaceae > JAALLB01. The sequence continues at coordinate 14,244 of JBPCWL010000071.1, read as the reverse complement.
CTTGTTTAGCCCTAGCGCTGTCAGAAAATTCATGATTGTGCCCGTTATTCAGACGTTTCAAGTAGCTTGACTTTTTGGCCGTCCCGGAGAAACGAAACGCCTGCTGCAGCCACTTGCTCACCCAATTTGAGGCCTTCAACGATGATAATCGCATTTTCCCTGACACCACCGACTTTGACTTCTCGGCGATTAACCGTGCTGTTATCCGGATTGTAGATGAAGACCTGTGTCTTGCCAGGATCGCTAGGAGTTTTTGGTGGTACAAGCTTGCCATCAAATGGAAGTACGGACAAAGGCAAAGTGAAGCCTTCACCGCGTGGCACCGAGAATTCCATTGATACTTCAACCGCCATCCCCGCCTTGATGGATGGATCAGTTTCGTCAAGCTTTATGACAACCGGAAAGGACGAAACGGTATCAGCGCGGGCCCCCAGTTCGCTAATATGGCCATTCAGGACTACACTGGGATTGTCTGCCAGTGTCACAAGAACTTTTTTACCCACGACCAGCCTGTTTACAGTATCAAAACTGACCGAGAAATTACTCTCAAATGCATCAGAAGCGTAGATTGTTGCGATCGGACTTCCGGCGGTAACATTCGTAAATGACTGCACTTCCACCGAGTTTATGATTCCATCAAAAGGTGCTTTTAATTCTGCCTTATCGAGATTTTCCTGAGCTGTCTCTAGGCCACGTTGCGCTTGCACTACCCGCGCAGCACTGGTCTCTGCATCAGTTTTTGATTGATCTGCGACTGCCTGTGATACGATTTTCTTCTTCAGGAGCTCTTCCTTGCGAGCCAAATCATCTGCGGCATTTTTAGCCAGGGATTTGGCCTCAGCAAGAGATGCTTCGGCGCTTTCAACTTGTAATTCGAGGGATCTGGTATCCAATTCCGCCAGAAGATCCTCCTCCGCGATACGTTGTCCCACATTGAGGTTTACTTCTTTAAGGCGGCCTGAAACTTCGAATGAAAGCGTTGATATAGAACCAGGCTGCAGGACACTCGGGTATCTCCGGGTTGTCGTTTCCTCTACTTCTTCAAGAGTAATGGTTTTTAGCGCTCTTACAGGCTGTTCTTCGGTTTGGGAAACCGGTTCATCCTGACAGGAAGCCAGGAACAACAATGCTGAACATAATACTACTATCCGAAACATTCAAAAACTCCCGTTGTTAAAAACCGGTCGTATGGGAAAATCAATTCCCTATTCCTAACAGGTATATTGCAGGATTGTACCTGTACCTGACTTTTACCCTGTCAAAAATTCCAAGACCTTTTCCTTGTAAACTTTGTCTCCAACAGCATTCATGTGATTGCGATTGGGTATAGGTTCAAAATGTCCATCGGGAATGATTGTTGCAAGCTGCGCTGGATTGTCTGCAACGGTGTCCTCCGTCCCGGCGATTACAAGTGTTCGGTTCTTTATACTCTCGAACACCGATTCTGGAATGTGGGTCCTTGCTGCCATGATACATGCTGCAAGAGCCTCCAGATTACTGCCCGTCTGGTCGGCAAAGAACCGGAAGTCTCTTCCAATAGTCGTCGGGGCCTGTTCAAAACTTGCGGCAAGCAAACCGTCTCGTATCGCTGTTGAATCAAATCCACCTTCGATCATGTTGTAGCCATTGCCAGCGAGAATGATGTTGCCAAGCCTTCCGCCATGCCGGTTTGCCAAAGTTGCTGTGATCCGCGAACCCATCGAATATCCCATTACATCTGGCGTTTTCAGTTCCAGGTATGCTATCAGATTGAGTACGTCTCCTGCCATTTTATCAAGATGATAATCTTCTTCAGAGAGGAACTTAGTACTCTCTCCATGCCCCCGATTATCAATTGCTATTGCCCGGTAGCCAGCTTTGTTAAGTGCTTTTATCCAACCCGGCCAAAGCCAGTTTACTTCAGCATTGGAGGCGAATCCGTGAACCAGAACAACGGGGTGTCCCACACCTTCATCGAGAAAACCGATGGAAGTTTCTCTAAATTTTGCAAATTGCTTCACGTAAAATCCCTGGTTTGACGTTGATGAACAACAATTTGTTCTTTGAAAGCATGTCTGGTTGTTTTAGAAGAGTTTCATTGAAATGCAATTGTGTAGGGTTGAAACCATGGCCGAAGCGACCATTCCCCATTTCCAGAATGATGTTGGGGTTCAGTCAATCGAAATTGGCGTGAAGGAATTCATGTGTTGCGGAGCAAGCACACCTTACGATCATCCGCATGTATTTTTGGATATGGGTGCAGATGGGGAAATTATTTGCCCTTATTGCTCGACCGTCTACAAACATTCAGCAGATCTTGGAGCCGGTGAAACGCGTCCTGAAGGCTGTCTCTTTGGGGAAAAAGCAGCGTAACCGGTGTCCCAGACGGACAACAAACTTCCGATTCTGATTAGTGGGGCAGGTATAGCTGGGCTTACGGCTGCACTTTGCCTTGCTTCAAAAGGCTTTCAGGTGGAAATCTATGAAAGAGAAGAAAAGCTTGATCCGATCGGCGCCGGAATTCAGATTTCGCCAAATGCCTTCAGGGTATTGGAAGATATTGGGTTGGGTGATGAACTTTCCAGTTCAGGCATGTTTCCGGATGCCATCAAAGTGCATGATGGAACGAAGGGCCATCTGGTGACATCTATCCCGCTCGGGCAGGTGATACGCAAAAAGTTTGGCTCACCATATTGTGTCATTCATCGCGCGGATCTCCAAAGTATCCTGTTAGACCGATGCCTATCCAACTCCTTGATTAAGATTCACTTTGGCAGTGAAGTATCCGACTTCCGAACTGACGGTGCATCAATCAATGCAGATATTTCCTCCAAAAACGGGAAAGTTCAAATTGAGGGGAGTGTGTTAGTTGCTGCTGATGGCATTTGGTCAAAACTGCGGACCAATGCTCTCCAACTGCCTGCACCAAAGTACTCCGGAAAAATCGCCTGGAGGGCAATGCTTCCTGTATCTGATGTTGAAAATACTGAATTGATGCGAAACACACATCTTTGGTTAGCTCCCAGATCTCACATCGTAACCTATCCAGTGACAAACGGTCAGTTCTTGAACCTGATTGTCATAACCGACGAGCCCAATTTCGAGAGCTTGCCGGTCAGTGCCGAGTGTCATGGCAATTTTCAGAGAAAACTGAGCGGCACTTGCAAAGAACTTTCAACACTTTTTGACCTCGTGACCGAATGGTCGGCATGGCCGATCTTTCAAACGCCTCCCCCGCTCCGAATGGATTTTGGCCGGGTCGCAATAATTGGTGACGCGGCGCATGCTGCCTTGCCATTCGCAGCCCAGGGAGCAGCAATGGCGATAGAAGATGCCGTCATCCTTGCACATTATCTCGCAAAGCAACCTGCAGTCGATGGAATGAAGATGTTCGAGCAATCACGTATTGGACGTATTCAACGCGTTTTGAAACTGTCTGAAACGAACGGCCGGATATATCACATGCAATCCCCCCTCTCTGCTCTCAGAAATACAGTGATGAAGTTGATGCCGGGTGAAATGCTTCTTGGTCGCCAGGCCTGGATTTATGATTGGCGGGCCGAAAACTAGTTATAAAGGTGGTGATTTAACAGCAGGCTGTAAGTTGTTGGCGTCCAAAGCCCTGCCGCCAGTCCCGCTTCACGCATCGCATTTGACACCCATATGTTACATGGGTTGAAAACGTTGAAATGTCCCGGACTTTCATAAAATACATCACCATATCCGAAAGTGGCATCCTCAAGGAGAACTGGCTGATCGTCAGCCTGTCTGAAGTATCCATTGACGAATTTCAGAAGTCTGGCGAATCCATTCTCTGTAATCCTGACTGGAATGATGTCATCTATCCCAGAGAGCTCACCCGCCGGGGCCACATGAAGGACTGCACTATCTCCGGTTGCAGCTTTCCATATTGTTCCCAGTTCCATATCCGAATAGTCCTTCGTACTCGTATAAAACGCCTTGGACCCCCATCCAACGATCAGATATTTCAGCTCGGGATTATCAAGCGGGATTCCTGCATTCCGCAGGAAGGCAAACTGCTGCAAACTCATTGAGTTGACCGGAATTGCAATATCAGCGTGAAGCATGTTGGCAACCAGGTATACGGGCTGCCCCAGCAAACGGTCATTTATTCCAGCTTTTTTGGTTGCGACCGGGATCAATCCTCCCACCACTGCTAACCCAAGATAGACAATGATCAGGAGAACCGGGGTTACGGTCAACCAAGCTATACGCTTTCCCCATACCTTCACAAGCACCTCCTCTTTGGCACCAAATGAGGACTACGTGAAAATTACGACCAGATTTGGATTTTCAGCAGCGTAGGCTGATTAGTGCAAGATCTGGCTCAGGAAGAGTTTTGTGCGCTCATGTTGTGGATTGTCGAAGAACTGCTCTGGTTCATTCTGCTCAACAATTTGTCCTTCGTCCATGAAGATCACCCGGTTGGCCACCTGGCGTGCAAAGCCCATCTCGTGGGTCACACAAATCATGGTCATGCCATCTTCGGCGAGGCTGACCATTGTTTCCAGAACTTCCTTGATCATTTCAGGGTCAAGCGCGGATGTAGGCTCGTCAAAAAGCATAATCCGCGGGTTCATGCAAAGCGAACGGGCAATTGCTACACGCTGCTGCTGACCACCGGACAATTGCCCAGGATATTTCAAAGCCTGCTCCGGAATTTTCACTTTTTCCAGAAAGTGCATTGCTACATCCTCAGCATCCTTTTTCGGCATTTTGCGAACCCAGATCGGCGCCAATGTGCAGTTTTCCAGAATGGTAAGATGCGGGAAAAGATTAAAGTGCTGAAACACCATTCCAACTTCCCTACGAACTTCGTCAATCTTCTTCAGATCATTTGTCAGTTCGATGCCATCGACAACAATAGTTCCCTGCTGATGCTCTTCCAGTCTGTTGACGCATCGGATCATGGTCGATTTGCCGGAACCTGATGGCCCTGCAACAACAATCCGTTCACCGCGCATGACTTTCAGATTAATATCCTTTAACACATGAAAATCACCATACCATTTGTGCATATCAGTGATTTCGATGGCGACATCGGTCTCTGAGACCGTCATTTTTTTAGCAGCTTCAGCCATGTGTATTTACCTGTGTGATGTGTTGAGCCTGTCTTCCATAAAGACCGAGTACCGGGCCATTGAAAAACAAAACAAGAAGAAAATGAATGCGCAGAATACATAGCTGGACATCGCCTGAACAGGCGTCGCCCAAACAGAGTCAGAGTGTGATAGATTGACCATTCCGAGGAAATCAAGAAGGCCAATGATCGATACGAGAGTGGTATCCTTAAACAAGCCAATGAATGTATTGACGATGCCCGGAATAACAATCTTTAGCGCTTGCGGAAGAATGATCATCCGCATGGACTGCCAGTAGTTAAGGCCAACAGCCATCGCACCTTCGTACTGGCCTTTTGGAATGGCCTGCATGCCGCCACGCACAACTTCCGCCATATAGGCTGAGGAAAAGAGTGCAACACCGATCAGAGCCCGAAGCAGTTTGTCAAAGGCCACACCATCCGGCAGGAAGAGTGGCAACATGACCGATGACATAAACAACACCGTAATCAGTGGAACACCACGCCAGAACTCAATGAAAATGACACTGAACAGGCTCACAGCCGGCATCTGGGAACGTCGCCCCAATGCCAACAAGATACCGAGTGGCAAGGCGGCCACAATACCGGTAACTGCAATTACCAGAGTCATGACAAATCCGCCCCAAAGTTCTGTCTCGACGGTCTGCAGTCCGAAGTTTACCGACATAACAAACAATACAACGCCTAGGACGGCCATCGAAATTGCAGCCAATTTTACTGCACGATCAGGATCGGTATCTGTTGCCTTCATATAGGCCCAGACAAGGCCGCAGACAATCAAGGTCAATAACAAATAATCAATCCAAAACTTCAGCGATGATGGCGCCATGATTGCATCAGGGAGAAGGAAACCATTGAAATTAAGATTGCCGCCTGAAAGCAAAACGAATGAAGCAACCGGAAACACACCCAGCATAAAAATCAGGTTTTCGCGCTTATAAGGCAGAGAAGGCATCAATAATGGAACAAGTCCTGCAAAGAACATGATCAACACCAGGTTGACGCGCCACAGTTCTGCGTCAGGATACCGGCCATAAATAAATAACTTGAAGTAAGCTCCTACGTAGGGCCAGCAGGCAGCCTTCCAGTCTGCTGGCAATTCACCTCCTTGTGCAACAGTGGCGCAGGCAAGACGGTTCTCGCCGGACCAGACCGCATCAAACAAGGTCCAGTTCAGCGTCCCCGGAACTATTAGATACAGAAGTATCACACCGATAATTGTCAGAACTGTATTTGTCGGACTTGAAAAAAGGTTTTTTCGCATCCAACCAACAACACCAATGTCACTGCTTGGCGGTGCAGATGCCGAAAGCATCTCTGAGCGAACAAATCTTAAATCATTATTTGAAGCCATGATCGCTCTCCTATCTCTCAGCCAATGACATTTTGGCGTTGTACCAGTTCATGAACAGGGACGTTACCAGCGATATGGCCAAATACGTCAACATGGTCATGACGAGAATTTCAACCGCTTGCCCGGTCTGATTCAGTGCGGTACCAGCGAAGATTGCTGTCAAATCCGGATATGCAATTGCAACCGCAAGTGAGGAATTTTTTGTAAGGTTCAGGAACTGACTGGTCAGGGGCGGAATAATGACACGCATCGCTTGAGGAATGATGTTCAAACGAAGTGTTTGACCGGGACGCAATCCCAAAGCATAGGAGGCTTCGGTCTGACCCCGGTTCACAGCAAGGATTCCGGCCCTGACTATTTCCGCGATAAATGCGGCTGTATACAGCGACAATGCCAATAGCAAAGCGATCAATTCAGGTATGACCTGCATACCGCCTTTGGGACCAAAATTCCCTTTTACCGGATATTCGGCAGAAATTGGTTGGCCCATAATGAAGAACATCGCAAGCGGCAATAATATGATTAAACCCAACGCTGTCCAGAACACAGGAAACTGTTCACCTGTTTCAGTTTGACGCTTTTTTGCCCATCGATTTACAAACCAGGTTATGATGATTGCAGCAACCAGCGCCCACACAATCAGACCGGAGCCCTCTGAAAATAATGGTTTGGGAGAAAACAATCCCTTGGTATTAAGAAAGCCAAATACGCCCATATCAATCGAATTTTTGGCAATTGGCAATGTGGCCAGAACGCCCTTGTACCAAATGAAAATCTGCAGGAGCAGCGGAATATTTCTTAGCGTTTCCACATAAACATAGGCCATCTTGTTAATGACCCAGTTATTCGAGAGCCTGGCTATTCCAACTATGAAGCCGATTATTGTGGCAAAGAAAACACCGATGACCGCGAGAATGAGCGTATTCTGCAGTCCAACCCAGTAAACATCCATAAAGGTGGAATCAGAATTGTATTCTAGGAATGGCGAAAAGTTCAGCCCGAAACCGGATTGAATACCCAGGAAGTCAAACCCTGATGCGATGCCAGCCTTTTCCAGGTTATGGGCGGCATTTGAAACCATACCCCAAACGACCCATACCAAGAAGGCTACTAACAGGCACTGGAATATTATGGACCTAAACTTGGGATCGTTGAGTAATTTTACTTGTGGCTTTTCAGTGCCACCAGACATGTCGGTTACCGCCATGTTCCCCTCACCTGCTGTCCGACCTGTTTGATCTGTGCCGGACACTGAAATTGTTTGTTGTTATTGGGCACAATCCACCGACTGCACCGTAATGGTAACAGGGCCGGTCAATTGACCGGCCCTGAAATCTCTTTTATCGAATTGGCGGTGCGTATTGCAGGCCACCTTCTGTCCATAGCGCGTTCACGCCACGGGAAATTGCCAGCGGAGTATCCGGGCCGACGTTACGGTCGAATGCCTCAGCGTAGTTACCTACTTGGCTAATGATGTTGAAAGCCCAGTCGTTACCAACACCAAGTGCGGCGCCGAACTCACCTTCAGTTCCAAGTACGCGCTTGACTGCAGGATTGTCTGAACTTTTCATTTCTTCAGCATTTGCAGATGTAATACCGAGTTCTTCAGCGTTGACCATTGCAAAATGTGTCCATTTCACAAGGTTGAACCACTGATCATCACCCTGACGAACAACAGGACCAAGTGGCTCTTTAGAGATAATCTCCGGGAGAACCTGGTGGTCTGCAGGATTTGTCAGTTTCAGACGCTGCGCATAAAGGCCAGACTGGTCAGTTGTATAAACATCACAACGGCCGGCATCGTATGCAGCGACAACTTCGTCAGCTTTTTCGAATGCAACAATTTCGTACTCGAGTTTGTTGGCACGGAAATAGTCAGCAACGTTCAACTCGGTGGTTGTACCTGTGTTGGTGCAGATAGAAGCGCCAGACAATTCAAGTGCAGACTTCACATTAAGGTCCTTGCGAACCATGAAACCCTGACCGTCGTAATAGTTCACGCCAGCGAAGTTCAGACCCAAAGAAGTGTCCCGAGTCGCGGTCCATGTCGTGTTACGAGAAAGAATATCAATCTCGCCGGACTGGAGTGCGGTGAAACGCTCTTTAGCTGAAAGTGGAGTGTATTTGACTTTTGTGGAATCTCCGAAAACTGCGGCAGCAACTGCGCGGCAAACATCAACGTCGATACCTGTCCAGTTACCTGCAGAGTCAGGATTTGAGAAGCCCGGAAGACCCTGGCTAACGCCACACTGTACGAAGCCTTTGGCTTTTACATCGTCAAGAGTTGCAGCGGATGCGCCTGTTGCGGCGATACCCAGTGCAGCCACAGCAAATGTGGCAGACACGATAGTTTTTTTCATAGAAAACAGCCTTTTTCTGTTACCCATTTTTGATTCCCCTCAGCGATTGCTTCGGGTGTTTTCAATTGGCTCTGTTTATTGTGTGCACAACGAATTTATCGAAGTAACCCTCCCCAAAACCAATTCCGCATATAAAATTGAATTGTGCAGGTTACGTCAAGGGAAAAATTCCAGAGCAATCACAAAGGTGGTTAATTTGCCAAATTTGGTTGCGAAAGCATCTAAATTCTGATTTTTCTGCGCCAACTGCTTCAATTTCTGACAATTACTAGAGAAAATACCTGAAAATGAATAAAAAAACGCCATTGCGCGAAAAGAGCAGCAAGTTTCGTGATGATACAATCCTCACGCATTCCGGTAACAATCCTGATGAGTTTCACGGCTTCGTAAACCCTCCTGTTGTCCATGCCTCCACTGTGCTTTATCCGGACTACGAAACGATGCGGACGCGCAACCAGAAGTACACCTATGGAACGCGGGGAACTCCCACAACCGATGCATTGTGCCAGATATTGGACGAACTTGAAGGATCTGCGGGAACTGTCCTTGTTCCTTCCGGTCTCGCAGCCGTTACAATCCCGTTGCTGGCATTTGTCAGTGCCGGGGACCATATGCTGGTACCAGATTCCTGTTATATGCCCACTCGCGAATTCTGCGACGGGGTATTGGCGCGAATGGGCGTCGAAGTCGAGTATTATGACCCTCTGATCGGCGGAAAAATAGAAAAACTGATACGGAAAAATACCACTGTTATCTTTACTGAATCGCCGGGTTCCAACACATTTGAAATTCAGGACATCCCTGCAATATGTGAGGCTGCCCACAAGCATGACATCATCGTCATGATCGATAATACCTGGGCAACTCCCTTGTATTTCAAACCGTTGCAACACGGTGTTGATATTTCGATTCATGCATTGACCAAGTACCCGGCTGGCCATTCCGACCTCGTACTGGGCTCTGTCTCGGCCAATGAAAAATGTTTGAAGCAATTGCGCAAGCACCACGGCACAATGGGTTGCTGTGCCAGTCCGGACGACACCTATCTGACATTGCGTGGCATAAGAACGATGGGTGTGCGAATTAGAGAACATGAAAAAAATGCGCTCGAAATGGCAAAGTGGCTTGAGGATCACCCTGTGGTCGGGCAGGTTCTGCACCCGGCCCTGCCTTCTCATCCTCAGCATGAATTATGGAAACGGGACTTCAAGGGTTCAACGGGGCTGTTTGGCTTTACGCTTAAAACTGGCGACATGGACAAAGCCGCCCGGTTTTATGATGCACTTGACCTGATCGGTCGTGGCTATTCCTGGGCAGGTTATGAAAGCCTTGCCGTGCTTGTAAACTTGTCGGACCGAACCATTGCAAAAGGACCTGGACCTGAAGCCGGCATACTGGTGCGTCTGCAGGTCGGCTTGGAGGACCCTGAAGACCTGAAAGCTGATATAGAACAAGCCATGAGGGCTGGCGGATTGATAAACTAGAGCGCAGATTTTTTGAATGCACGTCCTTACCGTCCTTGATCATCCGGATATTAATTCTTTCAGCCACGCTACAGCACGGCATTTCATGGAAGGTGTTAAAGCTGCCGGGCACACAACTGAACTTGCAGATTTGCATGCCGAGGGATTTGATCCACGTTGGTCAATTCCGGATTTGGCTCAAAACGAAGGCAAGCCCATGCCGCCCGATGTTTTGGCGGAACAGACCCGAATTGACCGCTGCGATGCGATTTGTCTGATTTTTCCCCTTTTTTGGTTTGGTATGCCCGCAATGATGAAAGGTTGGCTTGATCGGGTCTGGTCCTGGGGTTGGGCCTATGATCAACTCGATGACTATAACAAATCCCTGCAAAAATCCCGAACTGGCGTCATGCTTGTTCCATCCGGTGCTGCATCTTTTGAAGCAGACGGGCTGGAACTGGACAAGGCAATGACTGCCATCTGGCGCGATGGAACGATGGGATTTTTTGGAATGAGCAATACGCGCATCCATTTTCTGAATGGTTCTACCGGCTCCTACAATCGGCGAATAGGGTTATTGAAGAAAGCCCGCAAAATCGGTTCGCAACTTGATGAAAACTCGAACAACGACGGTCAATAATTACAAAACCCTCAATTCACCGACCCACTGCGCCGCACGATCCGGAGAAACCTGAGCGACACGGATGATGTTGTCAAAATGCTTTGAAAATTCCCGTATCTGATCGCTGGAGTTGATTACGAGGTACATGTCACCGAGGTAGACTGCAGCACGTTTCGGGCCAAACACGGTGAACGGTGCACAGTAGTTCTTGATGCCATCATAAAGGAACAGGCGGAATGTCGGATAGAGTTCTTCAAGAAGATGGGAAATCTGTTCCAGTTGGGCCTGTCGTACCCCTCTTTGAAGCCCTGACCATATGTCCGTTCCCGCTGCCAGATTTTGTAATCGTTGCATCGGCAGAACCACTTCCATATCAGTATCCGGAAGTCGGCTGTAGTTCAGCTGTTCCTGACTTTGGCCTGTTTTAACATCCGCATAATGATCTACCGGTGATTGATATTCGTAATCCGTCACGGCTTTGGTCCGCAGCAAATCCGGCAGCGAGCTAGGAGAATACCGGATTTTGTATCCCGAAGCGTCACGCAACCACCCGGCAAGTGCTGACCCGGTGGACCCCCTGTCCGCCGCCTCCACTTTCATGACGGGCGTCAACTCACCGAAGTTTTCCTCATCCTGTCGCATGCCGAGAAGCCAGTCGATGCTCACTCCTTCTACATTGGCAATAGCCGCTAACGTTTCAGCCCTTGGAAGCCTGACTACCGACTTGTCCAAGAATTGACTGAGCGCAGAACGGTCCAGCCCGCAACGCCGGGCAAAAGTCGAGACTGTTTCTTCTCGTCTCTGGATGATCACGGATAGGCGTTTACGGAAGCTTTCGGCTACTTCAGCTTTGTTCATATGTGCAATAATCCCAATATCTGATTTATAATACACATTTTGTGTATTTTCACAACAAAATTGCGTAACACGTGTGCATAAACCCGTCGAAAATATCGATCTTTGCAGGCACTCTATATTTTCAGAGGGCTGAGAATGAACATCAGAATATCTGACTATTTCGAATGGCAAACCGTTTTACTGATTGCGGTATGCTATGCGTGCTGGATTGCGCTGGTTGTTTATGGCGGCCCAATTCCCGTTGCACTTTGGGTGTTCGCAATGGCAATCGTGACCACACTCTTTTGGTCGATTGTTCATGAGGTTGTCCATGGACATCCGACTTCAAACCGATGGGTAAACCGACTACTCGTTCCTTTTGCGATCGGATGGGTTTTCCCTTACGAGCGCTTCCGGGATACCCATATGCAGCATCACGACACCGGTAAACTCACCGATCCTCTGGATGATCCGGAAAGTTGGTACATGTATGCTCAAGACTGGAACATTTCTGGAAGAATTCTGAAGGCGGTGCTGACATTTAACAATACCCTCTTTGGCCGAATGTTGATTGGACCGGTTATTTCTCTGACGCGATTTTTTGCGGGTGAGATCAGGCTGTTAATCAGAAACAAGCCCATGCGTGCTTATTTGGTAGGTATCTGGGCTCTTCATTTTTTGACCTGTACTATGCTGGGTATTTTCATCCATTACTTCGGCAGTCACTCAGTTTGGGCTTATGTTGCCGCAGCCTATTTCGGGCTTTCCTTCCTCCTGATACGCACCTATCTCGAGCACCAGGCAGTTGGTAATCACCAAGAGCGGACAGTCATCATTGAAAAAAACTGCCCGATAGCCTGTCTTTTTTTGTTCAACAACTTGCATGCGCTTCATCATGAGAAGCCGGGGATTCCTTGGTATCGCTTGCCTGGAATTTTTCGCGAGAACAGAAGTGAGTTACTGAAGCGCAACAACCACTATGTCTACAGCTCTTATGCAGACATTTTTCGGCGTTATTTTTTCAGGCCAAAAGAGCCGGTCAAACATCCACTTGCATCACGCTGATGCAGAAAGCGGCAAATTCAGTTTGAGCGCACCTATTGCAACCCTTTCAATGTACGACTGGCCTGAGACACAGATAACGCTGGATGGGTTCTGGGAACAGATCAGCAATAATCTCAAGAAATCCGGGATCGAAGCACCATCAAACCTGACACGTGATGAAGAGGTTACTCCGCTGTGGACCGATAAAAACCTGCTAGTTGGCCAGACTTGCGGATGGCCTTACGCAAACAGGTTGCGGGGGAAAGTGGTACCATTTGCCCGTTTTGATTATGGACTGAAAGACTGTCCACCGGGATATTACAATTCGGTCTATATAGGTCGCTCGCCGGAAGATCGGAAATACCTTCAAAACAGGTATAGTTTGCTTTCGGTCGGAAAGATTGCAATCAACGGAGATGATTCCCAATCCGGGTTTCATGTTTTCAGGGAAATAACCGGAGAAGATTCTCCTCTGGCTATTTCCGCTGAAAAACGGGAAATCACCGGTTCGCACAGAAATTCCGTAAAATCCGTTGCTGAAGGAAATGCCCAAATCGCCGCCATAGATGCTGTCGCCTTTGAACTCTCCAAACGATACGATCCGGAATTGGCTTCCCGTGTCGTGGTAATTGGTAATTCTGTGCCCAAACCTGGACTTCCCCTGATCACGTCGTTGACAAACAACGCCAGGACCAAAACAATCTACGAAGCCATTGATAGCGCAATTACTACGCTGTCGGACGCTGAGCGCGACACTTTGCTAATCGCGGGGCTTGCTCCTGCTTCCGATCCGGATTACGAGGAATTCCTCTAGACAGACACGGCCCTTTCAAGCCGCTAACTTTCGAAATGTGTGATTCCTCTTCGATCCTCGTCAATTTTCAAGCTCGTGTTGAATGGGTCATGAGCCCGCTGCTTACACCCCTGTCTGGGACATAGCCTGCAATTGACACCGATTTCCGTAATCATCTGGGTAAAACTGGGGTCGATCGAATTTCCGTAGATCATTTCCGGTGCATATTCGACAGGGCACCCAAGTGAAACCGCGAGCCGGTTATCTTCGCTTGAATAACGGATAGATGGGCGGTCAACCGTCCGGTTTATAGTGAAATACCGACTGTGGTCCGGCATTTCCACATTCTGAGTCAGTATTCGACCTGGCACCCGAAAGCAGTAGTGGACATCCAGTTTTGGACATGCACCGCCAAACCGGGCCAGTTGAATTGAAGTTACATTGAAACGCTTGGAAACATTGCCACCGCGGTCAATTCTCAAGAAGAAGAAGGGTATTCCACGTTTCCCAGGTTTCTGCATGGTCGTGAGTCGCTGGCACACGTGCTCAAATGATACGGCAAAACGGGCTGCCAGCCGTTCTATATCATACCGCATCCGCAGCATTTCGGTGTGAAACTCCTCGTAGGGCATCAAGATTGCGGCTGCAAAATAGTTTGCCAATTCCACCC
>JBPCWL010000070.1:0-34852 GCA_051009575.1 Rhizobiaceae bacterium | reverse complement strand
CCGCCATACGGTGTTGCAAGGCTTGGAACTTGCCGATCGGAACTCCAAACTGCTTGCGGATGTGCATGTATTCAACCGTCAGGTCCTTGGCAACTTCCATGGCTCCCAATGCTTCCGCGCCTAGCGCTGTTATTCCACGGGCAAAAGCATGTTCAAGTACTGGAAAGCCCGCGCCCAATTCACCGATTAGCCGGCCATCCGCTTTTTCGAAATGGATTTCCGCTGCGGCATAACCATCTAGAGTTCCATAATCGCGTATCGTCAGATCAGCTTCTTTTTCAACCAGGAATAATGAAATTCCACCCTCGTCTGAATTTTCACCCGATGTTCTGGCTGAAACGATGAAGTGTGAAGCGCTGGCGCCACCCAGAACAACAGCCTTGTCCCCACTGATTTTCCAGATGTCCCCGGCCTGCTCGGCAATTGTTGATACCTGAGCCATTTCATATCGGCTGTCAGGTTCACCATGCGCAAGAGCAAGCATAGCTTCGCCGCCAATTGTTTTTTCAATCAGCCCCTCATGGCTACCCGCTTCAGACAGAACAGAACCAGCCAGTAGTGTCGGCAGGAAAGGCTCGACTACCAGATGACGGCCCAGCGCTTCAAACACAACCATCAAATCTGCACCTTTACCGCCAAATCCTCCAACTTTCTCTTCAAACAGGGCACCTATAATTCCAAGCTCTGCCAATTGCGCCCATAACTCCCTGGAGAATCCATCATCGGACATGGCATGGCCGTGCCGTTTTTCGATGTCATAGTTGTCGGCTAGAAACCGCATCAAGGTTTCAGACAACATTCGCCGGTCTTCATTGAGTTCAAAATCCATCGGCTAAAGACCCATTTTGGTTTTGGTAATGATGGCGCGTTGCACTTCGTTTGATCCGGCATAGATCGACATTTTACGATTGTTGAAATACTTGGCGGCAACCGGATTGGCATAGTCCGGACCTACAGCTTCCTCATTGGAGCCTTCTTCCATGGCCTCAGACGAAAACGGAAGCGCATAGG
Organism: Rhizobiaceae bacterium; assembly: GCA_051009575.1. Taxonomy (GTDB): domain Bacteria; phylum Pseudomonadota; class Alphaproteobacteria; order Rhizobiales; family Rhizobiaceae; genus JAALLB01. The sequence goes on along the minus strand of JBPCWL010000070.1, from coordinate 33,841 downwards.
GACCCAGCGCTCGACGGGCCAGGTCGTTGATCTCCTGGCGGATGATCGTTCCCTTGACTTTCAGCATGGAACTTTCAGGACCCGGTGCGGCACCCGCATCAGCTTGTGCCAAGATACGGAGATTGGTCGTCTTGAGCGCATTAAGATCCATTTCCACTTTTGCCATGCGGGCGGCAAAATAGGGATCAACTGAAAGAGGCTTGCCGCCTTTTTTCTGTTCCGATGCAACACGCTTCAACTTCTCCAGGGCAGCGTTGGAATTTCCGACATTGGCAGTCCCGGTCCGTTCATGGGTGAGTAGATATTTAGCATAAGTCCAGCCCTTGTTTTCCTCACCAACCAGATTTTCTACCGAAACTTTCACATTATCGAAAAAGACTTCGTTCACTTCGTGCTCGCCATCGAGCAGGATGATCGGCCGCACATCTACACCCGGAGTATTCATATCGATCAGAAGGAAGGATATGCCTTCCTGCCGCTTTCCTTCGGTGGATGTGCGGACCAGGCAAAATATCCAGTCGGCAAAATGCCCCAGTGTGGTCCAAGTTTTCTGACCATTGACCACATAATGATCTCCCTCGCGAACCGCCTTGGTTTTGAGAGATGCAAGATCAGAACCTGCTCCTGGCTCCGAGTACCCCTGACACCACCAGTCCGTGCCGTCCAGAATGCGGGGCAGGTAATGAGCTTTTTGTTCTTCGCTTCCGAATTTCAAAAGTACCGGGGCCAGCATGTTCAGACCGAAAGGTACGGTCCGAGGTGCTGAAGCTGCCCAGCATTCTTCGTCGAAGATGTGTTTTTGAACTGCGGTCCAGTCGGTTCCACCCCATTCTTCAGGCCAGTTTGGCGCTAGCCAACCTTGCCCATTCAAAACTGAATGCCACTCGATCATATCCTCGCGGCTAAGGCGTTTACCGAGCCGTACCTTATCGGAAATCCTCGTTGGCAGTTTAGCGTTGAGGAAATCCCTCACATTCTTGCGGAACGCATTTTCCTCATTTGTAAATGCTAGATCCATCCGGCTCCTCCTCGGTTGATCGTTACATTAGGAGAGCGGCTGAAAAATGCAATCGGGAATAAGATTTTCAGATTTTTGGCGGAATGGAATAGGTCGCAGTAGCATGAGCAACGAGGGTATCACTTTTGACAGAGCGAATTCCCACCTCACACACCGCAAGACGCTTTCCAAGCTTCAGGAGTGTGGCGTCAGCAATCAAATCCCCTTCTGGTTTGGAAAGAAAATTGATGTTCAGGTTTGTCGTGACTGCCAAGGCAACCTTTCCCACATGAGAAAGTACCATCAGGTAGGTTGCACAATCAGCAAGAGCGAACATGGACGGACCGGATACAGTACCGCCCGGGCGCAAATGATCATCAGAAACCTCCATGAGTACCGATATCCTGCCCGATTCCAAATGCTTAACGGAAAATCCATATCTGTCCGATTGTGGGAATACTTCAGATACATACGCACTTACTGCTTCCGCATCCATTGCCAACTGATGGTTCATAGGATTATCCTCCCGAATAATTTCTTACCGCCAAAAGGGTCTTCCGGCCAAGAGGAAAACTCGCTTTCCAATGGACGCAAAATTGCACGATACCAGAAAAGATTCCCCTTCGTTTCACAGAAATATCGGGCCCATAACCGAGCAATTGAAAGAAATACTCCCGGAGCCGTCACTTCAGGTTCTCGAAATTGGAAGTGGCAGCGGACAACATGCTGTGACTTTTTCAGGTGAATTTCCCGGCTTCACTTTTCAGCCGACAGATGTGGTTGCGGAGAACCTCAACAGCATCGATTCATGGGTGACCCATACGGGGTCAACAAATGTAGGGAAGGCGATTTTTCTCGACGTCACTGACCCCAACACCCACCAGGACATAAAAGGCCAGTATGATATTTTCCTGTGTTTTAATGTCATTCACATCACACCGTGGGAAGTAACCGAAGCGCTATTTCAATTTGCGGAAAATACCGGAACACCAAGTGCCCGTTTGATTCTTTACGGGCCTTTCAGGATTGACGGAAAGCAAACAAGTGAAAGCAATGCAGACTTCGAACTGTGGCTGAAATCAAAAGATGCGCGGTTTGGCGTCCGTGATATCGATGATGTGCAGAAGGTTGCCGGTTCAAACGGATTTTTGCTGACAAACAGATACACGATGCCGGCAAACAACTTTATGCTGGAGTTCAGGCTCTAAAAAAAGGGTGATTAGCGCCTGTCATTCAGTGCCCAGTCATATTCATATTTTGCGATGCCGGTTTTTCCATCAAGAGCCGATTTCAACCCCGGTTTTGCATATTTTCGAATGTGGCTGAGGATGCCGACTTCGTTGCCACCGAAATCAACATCATACCAGAAGTAGATCTTTGAAGCGGTGATCTTGTCACCTTCTATCCGTACACCGCGAGTATCATTGACATAAGACGCTGCGGCAGCATCAAGCTGGGCGTTGATGTTTTTACCCAGATAAGCCTCTGACCCAAGGTTCGGACAACTTACGGCAGCACAGTTGAAAGCATAATGAAGACGCGGATCTTTCCATATCGGACGGACGATACCGCTTTCAATATCATCCAGCGTCAGGGTTTTACCATTCACCGTCGCAACTGGGTCATTGAATGGACCCTTCAAGTCCAAAATACTCGACTTCACATTGAGGATTGATTTTACTGGATAATTGTCAATGCCGATGTTCACCGTACTTGCATTATACAGGTTGATCCAGAATGCGTATTGTTCGTTACGATTGAGTTTGGTCACATCGGTCGATTGCAAAGCTTCTAGATAATTTTTCAAACTTGCTTTGTCCGAATTGCTTACCCGCGAGTACGCTACAAGGTTGATACCTCTATTATCGGGGCCAACATATTTTTTCAAAAAAGCGTTCCAAGCACCGTGATTCACCTCAATTGATGAATCAGAATCGTGTCTGGTCCAGATGCGAGCATGAAGCCTGGACTTGGCCACAAGTGATTTCTCGATCGCTGATTGTGCAAATGTCGATCCCGCGGTCAATGGTATTGTAACAAGAGCTGCAAATGTAATGGTGGCAAAATGTTTCAATCGCATAAACAAACCCTTTCGCGGTTATCAGAACCGAAGGTATCTGCGAAGATTCTTACACAACCGTGGCGAACACCAGCACGAAATGGCGATTGATGTTCACTTTGATGTTAACCGGATCATGATTGCCAGCCCGGTTTCCGTTTGTCGAAAAATGCAGTTATGCCTTCCTGCGCTTCAGATGATTCCCAGCAGTCCGCCAGTTTTATGGCAGTATCGAGCATGACTTTCTCATCGATGACCGGACCAAGTGAGCGCGCCAGGGCCTTTGCCCGCGCAACAGCATCCGGTGCAGTTGCAAGATAGGGTTCAATCTCTGCCTCCACTCCTGCGTCAAGTTCATCGGCGGGAACAGATTTTGACAATAATCCCAGTTCAACTGCTTCGGAAGCATCAAACCGTCGGCCCGACATGAAGATGCGGCGGGCTCGCCCTTCACCCATGCGGGCAATCACGTATGGACTGATGGTTGCCGGAATTAATCCAAGCCTGGTTTCCGTCAGGGCGAAGTTTGCAGTCTCAACAGCGATCGCAACATCACAAATACCTAGCATGCCAATACCGCCGCCATAGGCCTGGCCATTTATCCTGCCGATTACCGGTTTGGGCAGTTCATTAAGGGCCTTCAACATTGCCGCTAGTTTCATCGCTTCAGAGATACGGGTGTCACGATCTGCCTCAAACTGTTGGCGCATCCACCCAAGATCACCACCGGCACAAAAACTCTTGCCCGCACCGGTCAGCACAACAACCCGTACGTTTTTGTCCAGAGAGATATTATTTGCAGCAATTGATATCTCTTCAATCATGGCCGCTGACATGGCATTGTGCCGCTCGGACTGATCAAGCGTCAGCACTGCGACACCCCTTTGATCGACGTTTAGTTGAATGGTCTCAAAACTCATGCTTCACTCCTCAACCCGACTGCGAAGGCAGTTGCTTCAGCAAGCCTGTCTCCATGGATTCCGGTTTCAAATCCCATTGTTTCAACCAATTCAATCACTGCCTGTGTTGCTACATTTCCTGCCGCACCCGGAGCGTAAGGACAGCCTCCGAGGCCCCCAACTGAGGAATCAAACGTGCGCAATCCCTTTTCCAGACTAACTTCGATATTGCTCAATGCGCGGCCTGCGGTGTCGTGATAATGACCTGCCAGTTGAGCTCCCGGCACTACCTCCAATACTGCATCCAGCATTGCTGCAATTGTGTCCGGCGTGCCTTGGCCGATCGTATCACCAAGGGAAATTTCATAGCACCCGGCAGCCAGCAGTTTTTCCGCCATATCTGACACCATATGGGGTGGTGTCGGCCCGTCATATGGGCAATCCGTGACACAAGAGATATACCCCCGGATCGGGATTCCGTCTTCTCTTGCAGCCGCCGTAACCGGTAGAAATCTCTCTATTGTTTCGGCTATGGAACAATTAACATTTGCTTGGCTGAACCCTTCGCTGGCAGCTCCGAACACAGCGACTTCGCTGGCACCCGCTGCTTTGGCTCTTTTATATCCCTTCATGTTCGGGGTCAAAACGGCATAGCTAATTTCAGGCCTGCGCAGAATTCCCGCCATCACTTCAGCCGCATCTGCCATTTGAGGCACCCATTTTGGTGAAACAAACGCTGTAGTTTCAATTTTGGTGAAGCCACAATCTGACAACAAATCGATTAGCTCGATTTTCTTTTCTGTAGGTATCATGACTTTTTCATTCTGGAGGCCGTCGCGCGCACCGACTTCAAAAATGGTCACATGCTCAACCATCGACTTTCTCCATACGGGCAAGGACATTTCCATCCTCGACCTGATCACCCTCTGAAACGCCAACTTCATCCAGGATACCATCGCGCGGCGCAGAAAGCGTATGCTCCATTTTCATTGCCTCAAGGATAATCAAAGCGCTGCCCCCGGAAACCTTGTCACCGGATTTCGCCAGGACTTTCTTGACAAGTCCGGGCATTGGAGCCGTGATAATATCACCACCGCCTGCCAATTCCCCAACTCCCAGAAGCGGGTCGGGAATTGCAAATTCAAACGTCCCTTCATTTTTGAAGACCGCAACACGTCGACCGAATACAAAAACTTCGGGGGCATGAATGGAATCTCTACACTCCAGATCAGTGAAGCCCTTGGAGTAATCTCCTTCTCCATGCTTCACGAAAGACTGCCAGATATCTCCGTGGCGACGGATACGAACTTCGTAACTTTCTTCACCCAAAGTTATCTTTTGTATCCAGGCAGGAGCTTCCCAGACCGAAAATCCAGATAGGGCATCAAACGGATCAGTTCCTTCATATTCAAGATCATTGCCCCACGCATTTGGAACAAACGGCATACCCAGCGCATGTTTGGCTGCAACGGCAATTATCTGATCCGACGGGGAAACCATCGGAATCAAATCGTCAATGTCGCGCTCGATCAGCCCGGTATCGACTTCCCCATCAGCAAATCCTGAGTGATTGCAAAGCGCGCGGAGGAATGGCGCATTGGTGACCGTACCTGCAATACGCGTTTCTCCCAAGGCAGCTTCGAGATCGCCAAGAGCTTGCTCGCGCGTGTCAGCGTGGGTGATAACTTTGGCAATCATCGGGTCATAAAACGGAGTAATCGTGTCACCTTCTACAACCCCTGAGTCATTACGTGCGGCATCGGAGAATTCGAGAAATTCAAGAGTTCCTGTTGCCGGCAGGAATCCTTTTGGCACGTCTTCAGCATAAAGCCGCGCTTCAAACGCGTGACCATCAATCGAAAGTTCATCCTGGAACTTTGGTAGGTATTCATCATCAGAAATCCGCAATTGCCACTCAACCAGATCAACACCGGTAATTGCCTCAGTCACCGGATGCTCCACCTGAAGCCGGGTATTCATTTCCATGAACCAGAACCTGTCTTCGTGCAGCCCCTGTGAGCCATCCACGATGAATTCAACAGTCCCGGCGCCAGAATAATTGATCGCCTGTGCCGCCTTTACCGCCGCCTTTCCCATGGCAGAGCGCATGGTTTCGGTCATTCCAGGAGCCGGTGCTTCTTCAATTACTTTTTGATGACGGCGTTGCAGGGAGCAATCGCGCTCAAACAGATGGACCACATTGCCGTGGTTATCACCGAACACCTGGATTTCTATGTGACGGGGTGCGGTGATGTATTTTTCAATCAGGACATGGCCATCACCAAAACTCGCTTCACCCTCGCGTTGGGCACCTTGAAGGGCCGCTGCAAATTCTTTTGGGTCATCAACCTTCCGCATGCCCTTTCCGCCACCTCCGGCACGGGCTTTTATCAGCACCGGATATCCGATTTCGTTTGCCTTGGCGGTCAGAAACCCCGGATCCTGCATATCACCGTGATAACCCGGCACCACCGGAACACCGGCCTCCTGCATCAGTTTCTTGGCGGCATCCTTCAGACCCATTGCCCGAATTGCATCTGCAGAAGGGCCGACAAATGTAATCCCGGCATTTTCAACCGCTTCCACAAATCCCGGATTCTCGGACAGGAAACCGTAACCTGGATGGATGGCATCTGCGCCAGTATCAAGAGCGGCATGGATTATTTTTTCCCCCTGCAGGTAACTTTCCACTGCAGGTGCGGAGCCGATATGAACGGCTTCATCCGCCAGAATGCGATGTTGTGCCGACGCGTCCGCATCAGAGTAGACGGCAACTGTTTTTATACCCATCTCACGTGCTGTACGCATGATCCGACAGGCAATTTCACCGCGGTTGGCTATGAGGAGTTTGTTGGGCATCAGAGCACTACTTCCGTTCCTGGTAGATCGATCAAAAGGCGCTTTCCCCTGATTTCCGTATCAATCGGAGCGCCGGGCTTCGGGAAAAGATGCAGCCCGTTTGGGAGGGCGAACCGTGCCAGTGTTGCATAAACATGAGCAAACATAGCATCCGCCTGTTCACCGCAAAGGTGAATGGTTCCCATATTGTTGGCCTTGTCCACGGAGTGCAATTCAATCTTCACGCTTCTTGACCCTGCAATCAGTTCAATCAATGCATCTTCAATCTTGTGCAGCACCATCAGTTCCTGGTTTTTGAGTGGAATATCTACCAACAGGTTTTCTCCGGTTTTAGACTGAACAAACTTGTCGCGGTCCCCATACTTCCATTCAAACAATCCCCTCCCCAATTGGATTGCGCCAAATGCCATAATTCCGAGCAAAATGTATTGTCCGAATGCACCAAGCTCATAACGCAGACCCTGATAGGCAATCAGCGCCAGCCCAAAGGTGATGCCCCCGAACAACATGTGCTCGCCACCGGGAGTATTGGAGATGCGATCATTGTTCATGCAATTACATCCTGAAAACGCCGAACTTCGTTTCTTCAATTTCCGCATTGAGTGCTGCAGACAGGGATAGCGCAAGAACCTGACGCGTTTTGCGTGGATCAATGACACCGTCGTCCCAAAGCCTTGCAGAAGCGTAGAGCGGATGGGACTGCGCTTCGAACATGTCTAGTGTCGGCTGCTTGAAATCCGCTTCTTCTTCTGCCGACCAACTGCCACCCGCCCGTTCAATGCCCGCTCTTTTTACAGTTGCCAGAACGCCAGCTGCTTGCTCGCCACCCATGACTGATATGCGCGAATTCGGCCAGGTCCACAGAAAGCGGGGTGAATAGGCCCTGCCTGCCATGCCATAGTTTCCGGCCCCGAATGAGCCACCAATCAGCATGGTGATCTTTGGCACCTGTGTTGTAGCAACCGCGGTCACCAGCTTGGCACCATCCTTGGCAATGCCGCCTGCTTCATACTTCTGACCAACCATGAAACCGGTAATGTTCTGCAAAAACAGCAGCGGGATTTTCCTCTGGGAACACAACTCGACAAAATGGGCTGCTTTTAATGAGCTTTCCGAAAACAGCACGCCATTGTTGGCGATGATGCCAATTGGCATGCCCATCACATGAGCAAAACCGCAAACGATGGTTGTTCCGTAACGTGCCTTGAATTCATCAAGCCTTGAACCATCGACAATCCGGGCGATAATTTCGCGCACGTCGTAGGGAATCCGGGTATCCGCAGATACAATCCCTAAAATCTCATCCGGATCATAAATCGGATCTTCCGGTGGTTGAAGACTAAGTTGTTGCGGTTTGGCGCGGTTGAGATTCTTGAGCGCCTCCCTCGCCAGTGCAAGCGCGTGTGTATCGTTATCCGCAAGATAATCCGCAACGCCCGATAGCCGCGTATGCATTTCCCCTCCGCCAAGCTCCTCAGCGGAAACCTCCTCTCCTGTTGCTGCCTTCACCAAAGGTGGGCCGGCAAGAAAGATTGTGCCCTGATTCTTGACGATAATGGAGACATCAGACATCGCTGGAAGATAGGCCCCTCCTGCTGTACACGACCCCATAACAACCGAGACTTGCGGGATGTTCCTGGCTGAAAGGTTAGCCTGATAGTAAAAGATGCGCCCGAAATGTTCCCGATCGGCAAATCCTTCAGCCTGTTGCGGCAGATTTGCACCGCCACTGTCAACCAGTGTGACACAGGGAAGATGATTAAGGTCCGCAATCTCCAATGCACGCAGGTGTTTTTTCACCGTCATTGGATAGTAGGTCCCGCCCTTTACCGTCGCGTCATTGCAAATGACCATGACTTCCTGGCCGTGTACACGACCGATGCCTGTAATCAGGCTGGCACAAGGACTTTGGTTGTCGAACATGCCATGGGCAGCGGTTGTGCAAATTTCCAGAAACGGAGAGCCTGGATCAAGGAGGTTTGCCGCCCGATCCCTTGGAAGCAGCTTTCCGCGAGATAAATGCCTTGCTTTTGATTTTTCATTACCACCGTCAGATGCAAACCTTACTGCTTCCTGCACAACTTCAAGCTGTTCGAGATTGGAACTGCGATTGGCCGCATATTCCTTGGAAGAAGTTGAGACTGTAGACTGTATCTTGGTCATGCAGATTCCAATTCCTTAATGGCTCGTGCCTTCAGGTCCTTGCGGATAATCTTTCCGGTCACCGTCATCGGCAGGTTGTCGATGAATTCAATTTCACGGGGATACTCATGTGCAGACAGACGGGTTTTGACAAACTCTTTCATTTCAGTGGAAAGCTCATCGTCACCGTTCACTCCTTCGCGCAACAAAACGTAGGCCTTGACGATTTCCGTTCGCTGTGGATCTGGTTTGCCGATTACGCCTACGGATGCAACTGCCTCATGTTTCAGCAGGCAATCCTCTATCTCCGCTGGACCAATTCTGTATCCGGCAGATGTGATCACGTCATCATCGCGCCCCACGAAACGGAAAAATTCGCCTGCCATAACTCCCCGATCCCCCGTTAAAAGCCAGTCACCGCGAAACTTATCCCGGGTTGCGTCCGGATTGTTCCAGTATTCCAGCATCATGGAAGCGGAACCACGTTTGACGGCAATATCGCCCTCTTCAAGTGTCAGGTTACCGGTTTCATCAATCACCGCGACTTCATGACCGGGCACAGGCTTGCCCATGCAGCCCGGTTTCGGATCAAACAGCCTGCCGCAAGTTGCAATGACAAGATTGCATTCGATCTGGCCGTAAAACTCATTGATGGTGAGATCGAGTGCTTCCTTGCCCCAGTTGAGCATTTCCTCGCCCAGTGGTTCACCACCGCACCCGACCGATCGCAAACCGGAAAGTCCTGTACCTTCAGCTTTCAGCATCCGGAGAGCCGTCGGAGGGAAAAACACATTTCGCACGCCGCCGTCATTGATGATCTGCTGACAGTCGATGGCATTGAACTTTTCCATCCGGGAGGCAACGACGGGTATACCGTGATAAAGGGCTGGCATGAGCACATTCATCAAGCCGCCGATCCACGCCCAGTCTGCTGGGGTCCAGAAAACATCGCCATCCTGAGGTAACAAATTGTGGAACAGTTCCACGCCCGGCACATGACCCCGCATCACCCGGTGGGCATGAAGCGCTCCTTTGGGCGGGCCGGTCGTACCGGATGTATAAATGATCAGACCGGGTGTCTCGGCGTTGGTTTCTGCAATCTTGAACGAGCCGGATTGTCTTTCTACACCATCTGATTCCGGAATGATCACATGCTTCAGGTTGTGAAGCTTGGCAAATGTCTCCGCATGTTTCTCAGCATTGATTTCATCTGTTACAATCGCTTTCGCTCCGGAATTACCCAGCCTTGTTTCCAACGCGTCTTCGCCAAAAAGTGTAAAAAGCGGAATTGATATCGCTCCCATCTTCCAGATTGCAATGTGGGTGGCGGCTGTCCAGACCGACTGGGTGCGCAGAACACCAATACGGTCACCGGGTCCCATTCCCTTGGAAACCAAATGGTTGGCCATGCGGTTTGATAGGGATTTCAACTGGCCAAACGAGAAGTTTGCCCGTGTGCCTGAAGTCAGATCAATGATGGCCGTGCGGTCCGGATCTTCATCAGCCCACTTGTCGCAAACGTCCCAACCCATGTTGTAGTTTTCCGGGAATTCCCAGCGGAAACCTTCACGCATTTCTTCGTAGGTTTGGGAGTGGGGGAGCATGGGACTAAGCCGTTTCCTTCATCAACTCGCGTCCGCACAGCATGCGACGGATTTCAGAAGTCCCGGCACCGATTTCCATCAGTTTTGCATCGCGGAATATGCGCGATACGGCACTGTCATTGAGATAACCCGCCCCACCCATCGCCTGCACCGCCTGCGTTGCCTGCTGCATCGCAGCTTCTGAGGCGTAAAGCACAATTGCTGCAGCATCCTGGCGGGTAACCTCACCACGGTCACAGGAAGCAGCGACTGCATAGAGATAGGCACGTGAAGAATTCATCGCTGTATACATGTCAGCGATTTTCCCCTGCATCAGCTGGAAATTGCCGATTGGCTCACCAAACTGTTTGCGCTCGTGCATGTAGGGCATGATCTCGTCAAGACAGGCATGCATGACGCCTACACCGATGGCTGAAAGGACCACACGTTCATAGTCCAGACCAGACATCAGAACGTTGACCCCCTTGCCCTCTTCACCAAGGATATTTTCAAAGGGAACTTCAACATCTTCGAAAATCAACTCACCTGTGTTTGACCCGCGCATGCCTAACTTGTCGAAATGGGGTGAGGTGGAAAAACCCTTCATTTCCTTTTCAATCAGGAACGCGGTAATACCGCGCGAACCGGCGTCCATGTCAGTCTTGGCGTAGACCACAAGCGTGTCAGCGTCCGGACCGTTAGTGATCCAGTACTTGTTGCCGTTCAAAACAAAGCGGTCGTTTTTCTTGTCAGCCCGCAGCTTCATGGAAACCACGTCTGATCCGGCTGTAGGTTCTGACATCGCAAGCGCGCCAACATGGTCCCCGGAAACAAGACGCGGCAGATACTTTTCCTTTTGTTCCGGATTGCCATTGAGTTTGATCTGATTGACGCAAAGATTTGAGTGCGCGCCGTAGGAAAGGGATACAGAGGCCGAAGCTCGGGCGATTTCTTCCAGTGCCACGGCATGGGCCAGATACCCCATGTCCGCACCGCCGTATTCTTCTCCCACGGTAACACCCAAAAGACCCATGTCACCCAGTTCTTTCCAGAGATGGGCAGGGAACTCGTTTGACCTGTCAATTTCCCCAGCAAGGGGCTTGATGCGCTCTTGTGCAAATTTGTGGGTTACTTCCCGTAACGCCTCAATATCTTCTCCGAGGGCAAAATTCATTGATGCGTAAAACATCAGGCTATCTCCTCAACTCTTTCCTGTGTCCGGGAAGCAGGCTCCAGACCCACAAGAGAACGGACCAGGTTCACATAAATTTCCTCAATTTCTTCTGCTTTCAGGCGGCCGCCGTAACGATACCAGGTGTTAACCCCTGTCATCATGGAAATGATGGCCATCGCAGTAACCGGAACATCATCCAGCCTGAATGCGCCAGATGTCTGGCCATCACGCAATATACCTCGCAGTGCACGCTCATATTTCTGGCGAAGCTGCATGACCTCGCGATAGGGCTCAAGTTCAAGATTACGCAGTTCCATGTAGGCGATGAACACTTCCTCGGGCCTTCCGATATGATAGCGAATGTGAAAACGGGTGAAAGCCTCAAGTGCTGCGACCGGGTTTTCGGGAAGGGAAGCTTGCTCAAGTTCGGAAAGCAGGTCATTCATATGCGCAATCATCAGACCATGCAGTAGCGACTGCTTTGTTGGAAAATGATTATAAAGGGCGCCTGCCTGTAATCCGCATTTTGCTGCAATCTGGCGCATGGAAACCGCCGCATAGCCCTGATGCGCAAAAAGAGTTAGCGATTCCTTCAGGACACGCTTCGCGGTTTCAGATCCGATTGAGCCTGCTGTTCTTGCCATGACAGCAGTATGTCACAAAAAAGGGGAATGGCAAGAATTAAATGAACACTTGTTTATTTAATTCCAATTTATTCCGTAAACATGCGGATCAGCTGAAGCCAACACCCTCTTTTCACCGCCTGGCCAGGTTTTAACCATCAGAAGGGGTTGAGAATTTTCATCAAATTCAAAGGAGAGCCAGGCCAGAGGGCATTCTTCCCTCGAACGGCTACCTGCTTTTTCCATCGCGGACGTAATCCGATCTTTGGTATCCTGCGGGAAGTAGTTCCAGGCTATGGTATGGAACAGGACTCTCAACATTTCCGGTTGCCCTGTTGTCGCAAAAGCACTTTCCGTCCAAGCCGACGCATCGGCTCGGTCAAGTGCCGGTGGGTCCTTTCGGGCAATCTCTATTGCCGCCTGGGCGCGCACAATACGGGCAGGTTGATCTGGCCAAAGGTAAGCAACCAGCTTTTCCCTGTCCTGAGCATTTTCAACAGAAAGAGGATTAAGGTCGCATCCATTGCGTGAGACAATTTCAATTTTCACATCCGGGGGCAGATCACCCTGCCATTCCGGGTTCAGTTGAACCCGGGACCGGGGACTGCCGTAACTCTTATCATCAAACTCATATCCGAATTCTGCAAGCTGTAGGTTCAGCCCGCCGCTTGAACCAAGCTCAAACAGGCTGATTGGCAGCTGGTACTTTTCGGCAAGGACCAGCAGACCCGAATAAATGACGGATGCGCGCGCTGTCTCATTGGTCTGGGGTGCAAAATCTAGCCACTTGAAAATCTCGTCGTCTTTCTCGGCAATAGTGGACATAACCAGCGGCAGGAAATCTGGTTCGGCTGCCTTAACCGGGTTTTGATAGTATTTACTTAGCTCGGTCAGTTCTCCGCGCCGCACCAGCGCATGCAAAGCACCTGCCAGGCGCAGAGCCAGAGCATCCTTTTCACTTTCCGGAGCACCTGGCCATTCAAGAACGCATTTTCCGGTGCGGGTTGACTTGTCGAGGTGCTCGGCTAGCCCGCTCAACAAATTCTCCATAAAACGGGAACCAAGTTTTCCGCAAATGATTGCCTGATCGGCAAACGATTTCCTGACCAGATTTTCAGTTTCCATATTGCCACTCAAGTGCTTTTTCCAGCAATCCCATATACCTCCTATACATACCGACCAAACAGCCAAACGCAAATCCGGATCAACTATTGAGCCAAAGACAATCGCGCGATAGTTCTAAGTCAGAGAATTCATGGAAACCAACAGGAGCCCTTCGCAAAAACATGAGAACCGACTTCATACATCGCGTGGCACACGAACGTTACAATGGCTGGCGTAACCGCGAGAAGTTTTCCCAGCTGTCAGGTGAAACCAAACCACAGGATATGGAGGAAGCCTATGCCGTGCAATCTATGCTCTATCAGATCATGCAAAGGGAGGCAGGGTTCACAAGATTTGCCGGGCACAAGGTAGCTCTCACTTCTCCGGCAATACAGGAAATGTGTGGGGTGGATGAACCCGCTTATGGGGCCATATTTCGGGAATTTGTTCATGCCAACGGACATGAAATTGATCCGGATGATTTCATCCGACTGGGGATAGAATTCGAGGTGGCTTTTGAAATCGGACAGGATGTTCCGCTACTCTCCTCGGATCATGACCGGGAAACCGTTGCCGATTTTATCACCGCCGCGTTGCCCGCTTTTGAACTCATTGATGATCGTGATGCGGATTATGCCCATTTGGATGCGATGTCGATCCTGTGCGATCGCTGTTGGTGCAACGGAATTGTTCTTGGCGAGAAAACACAAGACTGGCAATCATTCGATATCGGCAACCTTACGACAGAAGTGGTCTGGAATGGAATGGCTGACGAGCGGGGAAATACGGGAGCAGCACTTGGCCATCCGCTAAATTCGGTTGCATTTGTCGCCAATCATCTGGCACAAAGTGGCGGGCAGCTAAAAGCCGGGGAAATTGTAATGACCGGCAGCGCTCTTAAAACCCGTTTTCCGGTTTATGGCGATACCGCTACATATCGTGTTGATGGATTGGGAGAAGTAGTTGTCAGCGTCAAACAGCAGGCGTAGGTTTAGTTGCCTGTCAATTCCGCGGTAAGCAATTTTTCATGAACACGATTACTATCAGACGACCTGACGACTGGCACTTGCATCTACGCGATTGCGACATGTTGAAAGGTGTTCTTCCCTATTCTGCAAAAGACTTTTCTCGCGCAATCATTATGCCCAATTTGGTGCCCCCGGTAGTAACAACTGCGGATGCCAGCGCCTATCGCGAGCGGATTATTTCCGCCCTGCCGGATGGGATGACCTTTGAGCCGCTGATGACCCTTTATCTCACAGAGGACACGAATCCAGCCGATGTTGCCGAAGGTCACGCATCTGGTCTGATCACATCCTTGAAACTTTATCCGGCAGGTGCCACCACCAATTCACAATCCGGAGTTCGGGATTTTGACAGGGTTCAGAGTGTCCTCGAAAAAATGGCCGAGATCGGTATGCCGCTTTGCGTGCATGGTGAGGTGACTGATCCCGATATTGATATTTTTGACCGGGAGGCCGTTTTCATCGACCGGGTACTTGATCCCATACGCAAGCGAAATCCGGAACTCCGGGTCGTGATGGAACATCTGACAACAATGCAGGGTGTCGACTACGCGCGTTCCGGTGGAGACAATCTTGGCGCCACGATTACCACT
Source organism: Rhizobiaceae bacterium (assembly GCA_051009575.1). Classification (GTDB taxonomy): domain Bacteria; phylum Pseudomonadota; class Alphaproteobacteria; order Rhizobiales; family Rhizobiaceae; genus JAALLB01. Next base: position 18,783 of record JBPCWL010000070.1, on the reverse strand, counting down.
CATCACCTGATCATCAACCGCAATGCCATTCTGGCTGGCGGCATCAGACCACATTATTACTGTCTTCCAGTCGCAAAGCGCGAAGAGCACCGGTTGGCCCTGCGCGAAGCGGCAACCTCAGGTAACCCGACATTCTTTCTGGGAACAGATTCTGCTCCCCATTCAGACCCGCTCAAGGAACAGGCCTGCGGGTGTGCCGGAATATTTACCTCCATCAACACCATGAGCCTGCTTGCCCATGTATTTGAAGAGGAAAACGCACTTGACCATCTTGAAGCATTCACTTCGCTTAACGGACCGGCATTTTACGGCTTGCAACCCAACGACGAAACAATAACGCTTGAAAGACAAGACAGCCCGGTTTCCTATCCTGCAAAGATTGAAACCGGTGGCGGACCTGTCACCGTATTCGACCCGATGGTTGACATTTACTGGGCGGTCACCTGAGTTCATCTGAAAGTGCAATCATGCCAGAAACACGAAGAACCATCTCCGATATCCCTGGCCTGCTTGATCAGGTCCGGAGCCGGTTCGCACATATCGAAAATTGTCCGCTGACCGGGGACAGGATTTTCTTTGAGAACGCCGGTGGTGCCCTGACCCTGAACTCAGTGGTTGAGACATCTGCCAGGTATGCGGCCATTCCCGATAATATGGGGCGGTCGAATGATGCATCCAGTCAATTGATGGCGATTATGCTTCAGGGCAAGAAAGACATTCACACGTTTTTCAATGCCACTGGTGGTGCCGCTTTTGTAGGCGAAAGCGGAACTGAATTGCTCTTCAGGTTGATATCATCCGCTGCCCTGGCTGCTGATGCTGGCGGCATTGTACTTGGAAGCACGCTAGAGCATCCGGCTTCCAGAAGTGCTTGTCAGCGGTGGGCGGAAATTACCGAACGGCCGCATATCCTTGCTAAACACAATAACGATACCGGAACAGTTACTGCAGAAGACTACCTGCCGCACATCACAAAAGATGTTAGGGTCGCAACGATTGTGCATACTTCGCCGGTTACCGGAATGTCGGTTGATGTTCCTGCCATATCGGCTGCAATTCGCGAAAAATCTCCCGATTGCCTGATCATTGTCGACGGCATCCAGCATGCTTCTCACGGCGGCATCGACGTGGATGCCTGCAATGTCGATGGCTATGTGATTTCTCCCTATAAAGTATTTTCCAGGCATGGATACGGCGTTGCATGGGTTTCAGATCGGCTCATGGCCATGCCGCATGACAGATTGGTAGGCGGGCCGGATGCTGCGTGGGAACTTGGAACACGCGACGCGGGCAGCTACGCAACTTTTACAGATGTCGTCGATTACTTTGTCTGGCTTGGGAGCCATTTCACTGAAAGCGAAGACCGTCGCAAGTGCATTGAAGCGGCAGGCAAGGCCATTCACGATCATGAAAAAGAGCTGACGGATGCGATGCTTTACGGCGCGGGAAATCTCAAGGGGCTCGCAGACATGGGAACCGTGAACATCATCGCTGGTGTTGATAATCCTTCCCGCGAAGGACTGGTATCGATCTGCGTAAATGGTGTTGAAAGTGCAGACGTTGTCACCCAGTTGGAGGATGCAGGAATACGTGTTCATATCCGCAAAGCGGATCATTATTCCGGTAACGTTTTGGAACCGCTTGGGCTTGACGACTGTGTGCGTGTCTCGCTTTGCCACTACAATAGCGAACAGGAAGTGAAACAGTTTCTGGCAGCAATTGCCGAAATCGCAGGGGAACGTTAGGGACAAACTGTTCCCGTTGTGATGAAAAAGCCTTCCAACCCTTTGGGAATGTTTGAATTTGTCACACTTCTGGCGATGATGACATCCATTCTCGCACTCTCAATTGATGCAATGCTTCCGGCCCTGGGCGAGATTACCAATGATCTTCAGCTTGCCAATCCGAACGATTCTCAACTGGTAGTGAGCTCCATGTTTCTCGGTTTTGCGTTTGGCCAGATTATTGCCGGCCCACTGGCTGACAGTTTTGGCCGTAAGCCGGTTATTTATGGCGGATACGTAATCTTCATTGTCGGATGTGTTGTTTCCATTATGGCGAGCAGTTTCACACTCATGCTCGCTGGGCGTGTCTTGCAGGGATTGGGGGCCTCTGCACCAAGAATTGTAAGTATTGCGCTCGTGCGCGACTGTTATGAAGGTAGGGCCATGGCTCGCATCCTATCCATCGTAATGGCCATATTCATTCTTGTTCCGGCAGTCGCACCAGCGATTGGCCAGGGTGTGATGTTGGTTGCGCACTGGCGATGGATTTTTGCACTGCTACTGGCCATGGCACTGATTGCATTTATGTGGTTCGCCACCCGTCAGCCTGAAACTCTTGCGATGGAGTCAAGACGTCCATTCCTGCTTGCCGAGATTTTCCATGGGATTCTGGAAATTATAAAATACCGCGTCACAACCGGCTACACCGTGGCTGCCGGTATAATCTTTGGCGCTTTCCTGGGCTATCTGAGTTCGGCACAACAGGTCTTTCAGGAAACCTACAAGACTGCTGAATGGTTTTCGGTTTATTTTGGTTGCGCAGCATTGGCAATTGGAGCAGCCAGCATATTCAACTCCAAAGTGGTGATGCGGCTCGGCATGCGATACATGACATGGCGCGCACTTCTCGTCCTTACCCTGATTTCCTGCATGTTTGTTTCTGTCGTCCTGCTTTACGACGGCATTCCTCCCTTTTGGTCATTCATGGCATGGCTCTTGTCTGCATTTTTTTGTGTCGGCATCCTATTTGGAAATTCAAATGCGCTTGCCATGGAGCCTGTTGGCCATATGGCAGGTCTTGGCGCAGCCGTAATAGGGTCGCTATCTACACTGATTTCCCTGCCATTGGGTTGGATCATCGGCGCCAGTTTCAGCGGAACTGTCACGCCTCTGGTCACAGGCTTTGCTTTGACAGGTGCTCTATCCCTTGCAGTGATGTGGTGGACCGAGAAGGATGCGGATAAAAACCCTAACTCCTACTAGTACGGCCTCCCATCATACCAGGTGATGAATTTCCGGGACAAATGTCTGATCACCCATCGGTGGCCGGACATAACCGCGTTGTTCCGGTCGGTCGTCCAGTTCAATCGGCTCCGGAGTGAGATCCTTGTATGGAATCAGCGACAACAGATGATTGATACAATTCAGCCTGGCATGTTTCTTCACTTCAGATTCTACTACATACCACGGGGCCTGTTTTATATCGGTGTGAGAAAACATGGTGTCCTTTGCCTTGGAGTAATCAACCCAGCGTTTCCTGCTTTCAAGATCCATAGGGCTCAACTTCCACCGCTTGGTTGGATCGGTCAATCGTTTCTGAAACCTCCGCTCCTGCTCTTCATCGCTTACTGAAAACCAGTATTTGATCAACTGAATTCCCGACCGTACCAACATGCGTTCGAACTCAGGACAACTGCGCATGAATTCCTTGTATTCTTCGTCTGTACAAAATCCCATTACACGTTCAACGCCAGCCCGGTTATACCACGAACGATCAAATATGATGATCTCGCCAGCTGCAGGAAGATGTGAAACATAGCGCTGGAAGTACCATTGGGTTTTCTCACGTTCGGTCGGCGCCGGCAAAGCAACTACCTGACAAATTCTGGGGTTGAGCGGCTCCGTAATCCGTTTAATCGTTCCGCCTTTTCCAGCTGCGTCCCTGCCTTCAAACACAATTGCCACCCGGTGGCCTGTGTCTTTGACCCATTCCTGCAGTTTCACCAGTTCAATCTGCTGACGGGCCAATTCCTTTTCATATGCAGCATTGGAAATTTTTCCCGCCTGCTTGCCGTTCAGATTATTGTTTTTTTCCTGAGGTTTCTTCGCCATTACACTCCCCTACTCCATGTTGCCTTTCGGTTCTTTGCCGGCAAAATTATCACGGCAATGATCCGAAAATTCCTTCTCAAGACTATGGTAGAGGCAAATTTCATGCAAGTTTGCAAATTTTTTGACGACCCCGCGGCATTGTGCCGGAAGCCGTTCCAAAAGCATTACTGCGTAAGATTGTCCTTGTAGACTATAGATTCCAGTAGCAACTTCAGGTCTTCAAACCCGCCAACATGGTCACCCTCGATAAAGATTTGCGGAATGCTTTTGACACGCGGTAGCCGTGCTTGAAGTTCTGCAAAGATTTCGGGATCACCTACATTGCGCTCGTTGTACTCAATTCGGTTTTTATCAAGCAGCATCTTTGCTGAATCGCAGTAACTGCACGATGGTCCGGTGAAAATTTCTATTTGCATGAATTCTCCTGCCTGGAAGACGCGGATTATCCCGCGCCTTTCCTGTTGTTGTGCTCTAATGAGAAATGGACAGGATGGGTTTAACGCCATCAAACATCGGTTCAAGTTCGACACCCAGCGCATCACCAAACTTCGAAACAGCAATGTAGGTTGTTATCACAAAAACAGCGTCAACGATTTCCGGGTCGCTCCAGTGTTTATGCAATCTATCCCAAAGCTCCTTTGATACGCGATTGGCATCTACACCGATCTGGACAGTCAGATCCAGTAGCGCTTTTTCACCATCTGTGAAATGCGAGCTGGTCTTGTATTTGTCGCCATCAAGATCTGCAATTTTTTCATCCGAGATACCAAGCATGTTTGAAACCCGTTCATGCTGAATGACACAATACTGACAATCATTACGTTGAGTTGCCTTGAGAATGAGAAGTTCCTTTGTCGCCCAGTCAATCACGCCATCTTTTAGAATGGCCATGATCATGTCGGTGAAAACAGTTCCGTATTCCGGTTGATGGCCAAACACTTTGAATATATTCAACAGAGCCTGAAAGCGCTCTTCTGCCTTGTCGTAAAAGGCGACAGTCGTTGCGTCGGCATTTTCTCTTTCAACATATGATACGGTCATTTTTCTACCTCCAGTTTATTTGAACGATCATTCCATAATTGGCCAAAAAATTTTAAATTCCCAACATCACCCTGGCCTGGGATGTGAGGGTATCCAGTGTCTCTTTTTCAGCGCCTGAGCGCGTAAGTACGCGTAGCCCGAGAAAAAGACCCAGAAGAGACTTTGAAGTCTGCCGCTCCGGCAAACTGACAGAAAGAACCCCCGTAGATTTGGCCTTCTCAATCATCTGCAGGAAAAACTCCTCCACCTGATTCAAACTCGTTTGAACAAGGTCTCTGATTTCTTCATCGTGAGGCGAGACTTCCAATGCAGTGTTTACGAGCAGGCAACCGGCAGGTTTGCCCTTGTCTCCGGTGTTCAGCGCGGCTTCCTCGAACAAAGCAATTATGGCGTCTACCGGTTCATTTCTGCCGGCGATGTCTTCAAGAAACTCAGATCGGTATCGCTTGTCGTAACTGCGCAGGGATTCAATGAACAATTTGCGTTTGTCATCAAATGCAGAATAAAGACTTCCACGATTTAGCCCTGTCGTATTTACCAGATCATTGACTGATGTTTTCTCATAGCCATGCGCCCAAAATGCGTTCATGGCGCGCTCGACAACTTCCGCTTTGTTGTACTGCTTTTCCCTCGGCATTTCTGCTCCTCCAGTCGAAGCATATCATTCTTGAATGATCGTTCAAGTAAATTTCACGCGAGGGAAAATCAGTGATGCCGGTTAGAGCCGGTCTCGCATGGCATACCAGGTCAACGCCAGAGGTAGAAGCGGCCAGCGCAATGCTGTACCGCCCGGGAATTTCGGAGTTGGCATTTTGCTCATGATGTCAAATTTTGCCATCTGGCCATTGATACCGTCTGCCGCAATCTTTCCGGCCATGGTTGCCATGTGAACACCTGAGCCGGAATAGCCCGAAATGTTGACGATGCCATCTTTGCGGAACTCAAAGTGCGGCAAACGCTTGTAAGTGATTGCCAGGGTCCCGCCCCAGGCATAATCAATTCGCGCATCAGCCAGTTGGGGAAATACTTTGAGCATTGGCCTGCGCACGGTTTTGACAATATCGGTGGGGAACTTGTAGGTGTAATTTTCTCCCCCTCCAAACAACATCCGGTTGTCCTCAGAGATTCTGAAATAGTTCACCACAAACCGGGAATCATGAACACACTCACCATCCCGTATCAGCGCTTTGCAAGCTGCATCATCCAAAGGTTCAGTTGCAACTATGAAATTGTTGATCGGCATTACCCTGCTGGCGACTTTGCCATCGAGGTTTCCAAGATAGCCGTTGGCTGCCAGGATTACATGATCAGCGGTAATTTCAGCCTTGTCCGTTTTGACCGTACAAGGTTTCCCGCCGGCAACACCGCTTACCCGGCTCATTTCAAATATCTGCGCCCCGGCCGTGGTCGCTGCACGCGCCAATCCCCGCGCATAATCCAGTGGATGAAGGTGGCCGGCATGGGTATCAAGTACACCCGCTGAATAATCCGGTGATCCAACCTTTTGTGTCATCTCATCCGGGGAAAGGTAGGAAACGGAGTGATAATCGTACTTCGTTTTCAGGTGTTCAACTTCCTCAACACCGTGTTTGTCGTAGCGTTTTTTGTGAAAGGCCTCGATCGATCCTGATTTGTAAGCGCAATCGATCTGGTGTTTTGTGATCAAAGTCCGGACAAGCGTCGCTGCATCTACACCAATTTGGAAGGCATCTCTTGCAAGGTTATCGCCGACAATCGCTTCCAGTTCGTCTTGCGCCACCCGTTGACCGGTCCCAACCTGACCGCCATTTCTGCCTGACGCACCCCAACCGACCCGTTGTGCATCCAAGACACAAACATTGTAGCCAAGTTCGGACAAATGCAGCGCTGAGGAAAGTCCGGAAAAACCGGCCCCGATGATGCAAACGTCAAACTTCTGACTGCCTTCCGCCTGCGGAAACTCATTTAGCGGCTTGGCTGATGCCGCATACCAGGACGGTGCATGACGTCCCAATTCGTCGTTTATATCCAGAAGTGAAAGGCCCATTACACACTCAATAACAAGTGTTCACGTTCCCACGGGCTGATCACTTTCATGAATTCGTCGTGCTCTGCCTGCTTGATCGCCGCAAAAATATCGACAAATTCGGGGCCCAGCACGCGTTTAAGGTCATAGGATTCCGTGAGGGCGTCTACTGCGCCAAGAAGGCTGAAAGGCAAATCGCGGCTACGCTGTTCAAATTCGACGGCGGCTTCCTTGCGTGGCTTTATCTTCTTGGTCATTCCGAGATAACCGGTTGCAAGCGAAGCTGCTATCGCCAGATAGGGGTTTGCATCTGCTCCGATTAATCGGTTTTCTACTCTCCTTGCCTGAGGTGAAGCGCGGGGCGCGCGAAGTCCGGCAGAACGGTTATCATAGGCCCATTCGAGATTGACGGGCGCAGACATGTTAGGAACCAATCTGCGGTATGAATTGACATATGGAGCCGCAAACGCACAGGCATTGTACATGTATGTCTGTTGGCCGCCGATGAAATTATAAAAGAGATTAGACGGGGAACCGTCCTTGTTTGAAAAGACGTTCTTGCCATTTTTTGAACTCACCACACTTTGATGAACATGCATGGCGCTACCCGGCTGATCTTCCATGGGCTTGGCCATGAAAGTAGCGTGAATTCCGCACTGAAGAGCCGCTTCACGGATCATACGCTTGTAGTGAAAGACTTCATCGGCGAGCCTGACCGGATCTCCATGCATCAGATTGATTTCAAGTTGTCCTGCGCCTGATTCCTGAATGATGGTGTCAATTTCGAGATTCTGGGCTTCCGCATAATCGTAGATATGTTCAATAACCCGGTCATGCTCATCAACCGCTGATAGTGAAAATGCCTGGTTCGAAAGACTTTGCCGGCCGGAACGTCCAACCGGCGGTTCAAGCGGATAGTCCGGATCAGTGTTCGGCTTTGTCAGATAAAACTCTAGCTCTGGCGAGACAATTGGAATCCAGCCTTTCTTTCGATACAAGTTCACAACTTTTTTCAATACCTGCCGGGGCGCAAAACTAATTGGTTCGCCATGGCGGTCAAACGCATCGTGTATTACCTGCAAAGAAGGATCATTTGCCCAGGGAACTGCTCTGGCAGTTGAAATGTCCGGTGAAAGATAGATGTCCGCATCCACGTCATAGCCATCAACTTCGACTTCCGGGTATTCACCGGTAATCGTTGCAATGAACATTGAGATCGGCAGGCGCATCTCGGATTCTTTGACATATTTGGCAGCAGGCATGACCTTGCCGCGCGCAACACCTGCCATATCCGGCGTAACGCATTCGACTTCATCGACCCTGTTTTTCCTGATCCAGTCATGGAGTTCGGAAATGGAGTTAGTTTCCAGTTCCGGTGAGATATTCAAGCCTATCTCCGGCTTTACCTTAGTCATCAATCACCAATAGTTTTATGTCTTCTTCGTAATTCCTGGCATTTTTTGCGATCAGGAAACATTAATTCTTGTTCAAACCGTCCTCAGGCACCAGCCATAATCCCGATCCGGAACCTCCACGTGGAAATTTTCTTCCTCGGCATATTTTCCGCGCAGGAACATGTCAATGAATTCGTTGCCGAACCAGTCCCGGAAAAAATCTGACTCATCAAAAGCCTTTATTGCTTCGCGCCAACGGGTTGGCAGCTTGACACCGGCCTCCGGCGGTTGTCCTTCCATGGATTCAGGTCCCGGTTCAATGCCCTGTCTGACACCATGGTGAATACCGGCCAGAACCGCAGCAGTAAGCAGATATGGATTCACGTCCGCCCCGGCGATGCGATGCTCAACCCGCTTGTCTTTTATTCCTGAGATCGGGATACGAAGCGAAACAAGCCGGTGATTTCGGCCCCAGTTTGCAGCATTGGGGGACCAGCCTGCGGTCTGGTAACGACGGTAAGAATTCGCGTGGGGAGCGCATGCAGCAAGTGACGGCCCCATCGTGTCCATCAAACCGCCGATAGCATGCAGCAAGTGGCTTTCGTCCTGACCGAAAATATTGTTACCTTCCCTGTCCAGAACACTGATATGGATATGGCAACCGCTGCCGCCGCTGGTTGCAAGCGGCATTGCCATAAAGCTTGCCAATTGACCGTTTGCTGCTGCTATATTGCGGACGGCATGTTTTAACATGATGAAATCCCGACAATGGGCAGCAATGTTGGAACTATGATCCAAATTCATTTCAAACTGGCTGTCACCATATTCACAAACTACCGAAGTCATCGGGATGGATTGTGCTGCAGTCACCTCTTTTACCTGGTTCAGGAAGCCTTGCACATCACGTAGCGGTTCAAGTGCATAAACCTGCGGACCTTCAAACGCCGGCCACCCGTTTTCCGGTTTGAGAGGTTCCGGTGGATTCTTGGTTGGATCCAAAAGGTAAAACTCGCCTTCAAGCGCTATTACCGGAAACATACCATCGTCGTTCAGCCTTTTGACCACATTTTCAAGCACGGTCAACGGATCAAGCAGGCTATCATTTCCACCTGCATCTGTCGCCCGAAGAAAAATCTGCGCGGTTGGAACTTTTGCCCAAGGAACCGGCCTCAGCGACCCCTCGATTGCCCGGTAGGTAACATCTGGGTCCCCCACCAATGGCGGTTGCAACAAGGCTTGAGGAGTTTCTCCCCTCGCATCACAAAACATCAGCGAAACCGGGAGGTTGGCGCCTGACTTATAAAGTTTCTCCAGACCATCGCCCGGAAACTGCTTGCCTCGTAATACTCCGTTTGAATCTGCAATCAGAATGTCGACAGACTGAGGGGCCGGATTATTTGCCAGATAGGCTTCTAGATCATTGTGCATGGGAAACTCAGGAAACCGCTGCCCAGGTTTCATCTAGGGTCTTGCGCATCTTGTCCACCATCTCTTCAATTTCAGCATCCGTGATGACCAGCGGAGGAGAAACCACCATTGTGTCCTTGATAGCGCGCATGACCAACCCGTTCTTGAACGACAGATCACGGCACAGACCTCCGGCTACACCACAGTTTTCAAACCGTTTGCGGGAAGGTTTCTCCGGCACAAGTTCAATCCTGCCAAGTAACCCTCGTGTTGCGACTTCGCCAACAATCGGATGGTCGGCAAGTGTCGCCATTTTCTCGGCCATCAGGGGTGCAGTGTGATTACGAACGCGTTCAATCAATCCCTCGTTCTCGATGATCTCAATGTTCTTGAGTGCGGCAGCGCAACAGGCCGGGTGACCTGAATAGGTATATCCGTGAACAAATTCACCAGCGGTTTCGAACATTTCCTGTGCTCTTGATTCTGAAAATGCAACCGCCCCAATCGGCAAATAGGCAGAAGACAGCCCCTTTGCCATCGAAATCATGTCCGGTTTAAGATTATAGTGCTGAGACCCGAACCACTCGCCCAAACGACCAAACCCGCAGATCACTTCATCGGCGACAAAAAGAATATCGCGTTCCTTACAGATACGCATAACTTCCGGCCAATAGGTTTCCGGCGGAATAATTACGCCGCCGGCACCCTGAATGGGCTCAGCCATAAACGCCGCAACCCTTCCTTCTCCAAGTCTGTCGATTTCCTCTTCCAGGGCTCTTGCCCTTTGCAACCCGAACTCTTCCGGGCTCATGTCGCCACCTTCATCGTACCAATAGGGTTGGTCAATGTGAACTACGTCGGGAATAAGCGGTGCGCCCTGCCCATGCATGGCACCCATCCCACCCAGTGTAACACCCGCCATTGTCGAACCGTGGTAGGCGTTTTTACGGGTAATTATGATCGTCTTTTCCGGTTGACCTTTCGAAGCCCAATAAGTGCGGGCAATTCGCATCACCGTGTCATTTGAATCGGAGCCTGAAGTATTAAAGAATATCCGGTTCAAATCACCAGGGGTAATGGAAGCTATCTTTTCAGCAAGTGCTGCAACCGGTGCATGGGTCGATTTGAAGAAAGTGTTATAGTACGGCAGTTCACGCATCTGTGCTGCTGCGGCATCGGCAATTTCATTGCGTCCATATCCGATGTTGACACACCATAGTCCCGCCATTCCGTCTAAAATCCGGTTGCCATCTGAATCCCAGATGCAAGACCCCTCGGCTTGTGTAATCAACTTCAGATTATCCATGCCCAGTTCAGCCGTATCCATAAAAGGATGCCAGTGATGTGCGAGGTCACTCTTCTTGATAAGGTCCGCATCCGGAAAGTTTGGTTTCGGCTCCATGAAAATCTCCAACTACATTTTTGGCCAAAGTCACTCAATTACACCAATTTGGCAACACCCGAAATGCTGTCTTGCAAATTCTCCCCAACCCGATAGTCTTTTGACCCGGTAACAAGAACTCCCGTAATCCAGGGAAATCAATGGGTGAGGAAAGAGAATGAAACTCAAAATTATCTTACTGGCATCTACAGCAGCTGCATTTGCCACGGGCGCAGTCGCTGAGGAAGAAAAGGTTCTGAATATCTATAACTGGTCAGACTACATTGCCGAAGACACAATCGAAAAGTTCGAAAAAGAAACCGGCATCAAGGTAGTCTACGATGTTTTCGATTCCAACGAAGTACTGGAAGCAAAATTGCTGGCCGGTTCGTCCGGATATGACATTGTTGTCCCCTCCGCCTCATTTATGGCCCGCCAAATTGAAGCTGGTGTATTTCAAAAGCTTGACCGGACAAAATTGCCAAACCTGAAAAATCTTGATGGCCAGATTATGGATACAGTTGCTGCCTATGATGAAGGCAATCAACATGCCGTAGTCTACATGTGGGGTACAACCGGCATCGGATACAATGAGGGCAAGATAAAGGAGCGTCTTGGGGATGATGCACCAACGGATAGCTGGGCATTGGTGTTTGATCCGGATGTTGTTTCCAAGCTTGCAGACTGCGGAGTTTCGGTGCTTGACGCACCGACGGAAATCATTCCAGCAGCGATGAATTATCTGGGTTTGGACCCAACATCACAAAACCCCGAGGATTTCAAAAAAGGTGCTGATCTTCTTGCCAAAATCAAACCGCACCTGCGTTATTTCCATTCATCACAATATATCAACGACCTTGCAAACGGTGATACTTGTGTGGCTGTCGGTTGGTCCGGCGATGTTTTCCAGGCCCGTGACCGTGCTGATGAAGCCGAGAACGGCCAGTCAATTGCCTATTCCATTCCAAAGGAAGGCGCGCTGACCTGGTTTGACATGCTGGCCATTCCTGCCGATGCAAAACATCCGGAAAATGCCCATAAGTTCATTAACTTCTTTATGGATGCACAAATCACAGCGGATATCACGAACTATGTGTGGTATGCTTCCGCAAACAGCGCAGCGGTCAGCCTGATTGATGAGGAAATTCTTACAGATCCCGGCATTTTTCCGCCTGATGAAGCTAAAGAGAAGCTCTGGGCCCCACCAGTTTACGGTGCAAAGGCGGACCGGACGGTGAATCGGGAATGGACCCGGGTCAAAACCGGCCAATAATACTTCAGGCAAAGGCAGGCTGTTTGGCCTGCCTTTTTATATTTTAAAAGGCATAAGCGGGTATGAGTAAGCCAGATTTGGGGCATGGGAATCCGGAATTTTTGCGAATCCGGAATATTTCAAAGGAATTTTCGGATGTTGTCGCCGTAAGGGATGTCAGCCTTGATATTGCACAAGGTGAATTTTTCTGCCTGCTTGGTGGATCGGGTTCCGGAAAGTCAACATTACTGAGGATGATCGCCGGTCTTGAAACGCCGACTTCCGGACATATTGAAATCGAAGGACAGGACGTCACGGATGTTCAGCCCTGGAACCGCCCTGTAAACATGATGTTCCAGTCATATGCACTTTTTCCACACATGAATGTTGAAAAGAATATCGCCTATGGTTTGAAACAGGACGGGTGGGGAAAAACAGAGACTGCGGCCCGTGTTGCGGAACTTCTGGAGCTGGTTCAACTTGGCGAATACGGGAAACGCAAACCAAATCAGTTGTCAGGAGGTCAACGCCAGCGCGTTGCCCTTGCACGGGCACTGGCCCGCAAACCAAAAGTTTTGCTGCTGGACGAACCTCTTTCAGCGCTCGACAAAAAGCTACGAGAAGAAACCCAGCGGCAGTTGGTTGCCATTCAAAAAGAAATCGGCACGACCTTTATTATGGTAACGCATGACCAAGAAGAGGCAATGTCAATTGCCACACGGATCGGGGTTATGGACAATGCCAACCTCATTCAGGTCGACAGCCCGAGAGAAATGTACGAACGCCCGTCAAACCGGATGATCGCGGGCTTCATCGGCCAGGTCAACCTTTTTGAAGGAAAAGTCGAAGGAACCGGAAAAGCGCAGAAAATTGTCGCGGTAGATACTGGTGGAACACTGGACCCCGTCAACCGACCGCAGTTACAGGACGGGCAAACAGTTTGGGTGGCCGTTCGGCCGGAACGCGTATTACTGAAAACAAAATCCAAAGGCCGTGCGGCAAAAGCTGTGAACAAGGCTCCGGGCACGCTGACAGACATAATGTACCTGGGCGGCGTTACCCATTTACAGGTGAGTACGGATAGTGGTCATCCCGTTCGCATCATGATTTCAGAGCACTGGGACGAAGATGAAGCGATGTTGAAAGTCGGTGACGCAGTGGAAATTTCGTTTGAAAAACGCGCTGCAATATTGCTGGAGGAATAATGAAGCTTTCCTCCCTGAAACGGTATCTAGTCGTAATCCCGCCGATGGCCTGGCTGCTGCTGTTTTTTCTCATCCCGTTTCTGGTTGTTTTTCAGGTTTCGCTGGCAGACCTCCGTTTGGCTAGGCCCCCATTTACGGCGGTCTTTGAGTGGGAAAGCTGGTGGCCGACTTTCGTCGGCGACTTCGAGAATTACAGATATCTGTGGCAAGACAGCCTTTATGTACGGTCCTATTTCAATTCCCTGTACATCGCTCTGGTTTCTTCCATTGTGTGTCTGCTCGTCGGTTATCCGATAGCTTATGTAATCGCGCGTTCAAATGATAATTGGCGGAATACACTGTTGTTGCTCGTCATTTTGCCGTTTTGGACATCCAGCCTGCTGCGGATTTATGCTCTCATTGGCATGTATTCAACCAACGGATTCATCAATACTGCGTTGCAGTGGATCGGGATAACATCTGAGCCACTGCAGATGATGAATACAAATTTTGCCGTCTATTCCGCAATTGTGATTACATACCTGCCGCTAATGATCTTGCCACTTTATTCAACCCTGGAGAAACTGGACGGCGACTTACTGGAGGCGAGCAGTGACCTGGGCGCTGGCCCATTAAAAACCTTCTGGCAGGTGACCCTACCCCTGTCCGCACCGGGAGTTATTGCCGGCTGTCTGCTTGTCTTTATTCCAGCCGTCGGCGAATTCGTGATCCCCGCGTTGATGGGAGGGCCGGATCAGCTGATGATCGGCAAGACACTTTGGACCGAATTCTTCGGCAACCGGGACTGGCCGCTGGCTTCCTCCGTTGCAATGGTCATGCTGGCGTTCCTTGTTATTCCGATGATGTTGTTACGCAATTCTCAAGGGTTGCAGGAGTAGGACATGGGCAAGCGTCATCCACTTATTCTTCTCCTGGCCGGTATCGGATACGCAATTTTGTATATCCCAATACTCATCATGATCATTTACTCCTTTAACTCTTCAAGGCTTGTTACAGTCTGGGCGGGATGGTCTACAAAATGGTATGGTGAGTTGTTGCAGAATGGACAAATCGGTGATGCTGCATGGATCAGTTTCGTCGTTGCTTTCTGGGCAGCTACGCTAGGCATCATATTCGGGGTCATGATAGGGTACGCTCTTGCAAGATTGCGTAAGTTCAGGGGACGTTTGCTGTTAAGCGGCATGGCCACGGCTCCCATCGTGATGCCGGAGGTAGTAACCGGGCTTTCACTGCTGTTGCTTTTCATCTCGCTTGAAAATCTGATCGGCTGGCCAGCAGGAAGAGGTCTTGTGACAATCGTCATCGCCCATGCCACATTCGCAATGGCTTTTGTGGCAGTAATCGTTCAGGGCCGCTTGTCGGATTTTGATACATCGATTGAGGAAGCGGCAATGGATCTTGGGGCCCGGCAACCCTGGATATTTTTTACCATTACGCTGCCAGTCATTATGCCAGCGGTGATTGCCGGCTGGTTATTGGCTTTCACCCTGTCATTTGATGATCTGGTGATTGCAAGTTTTGTTTCAGGGCCTGGTTCGTCCACTTTGCCGATGGTAATTTTTTCCAAAGTGCGACTGGGCGTTACACCTGAAATTAATGCTCTTGCGACCATAATTGTTGCCATCGTTGCGCTGGGTGTAGTTGTGGCCAACTGGCTTTCCTTGCGCAGCCAGGCTGCGGAGCAGAAACTTCAGGATAAGTAAATGAGGGTTACAAAGATCACCGACGACCGGTATCCTGCAGTTTCGGATCTTCGGGAAAAGGGCCGGAAATCAATACCATTTTTCGCCTGGGAGTATCTGGATAGCGGAACCGGGGAAGAAGCCGCCATGCATCGTAGCGAAAAAGCGATGCAGAACATTACCCTTGTGCCTCGTTTCATGAAAGGCAAACTTGTACCGGACATTGAGACGGAACTGTTTGGCAAGACGTACAGTGCACCGCTTGGTATTCCACCAATCGGCTACACCAGCTTGATGTGGCCTGGCGCGGAACAGATATTTGCCCGAACTGCAGCGAAACATCGTATCGCTCACTGTTTGAGTACCGTTGCATCAGATACGCCGGAAAATTGTGGACCGGAAGCAGACGGGTATGGCTGGTTTCAGTTGTATCCCCCACGTAATCTGGATATGCGCGCTGACTTGTTAAAAAGGGCCCGGGACAGTGGCTACGGAACATTGGTTGTGACGGCCGATGTCCCTGCACCCTCGATGCGGGAACGCCAACGCCGGGCAGGAATCACAATCCCGCCAAAACTGACGCCCACCATCTTATACCGGATTGCGGTTCGCCCCAAATGGGCATTGGCGACGCTCAAACGTGGCCGTCCGACTTTTGCAACCATGGAAAAATATCTGCAGGGCGAAGAGGGAATCACTTTCGATCACATCGTGGACTTCGTCGGCACCGAATTGGGTGGTGTACTGGACTGGGATTATTTCAAACAGGTTCGGGACATGTGGGACGGTCCACTTGTACTTAAAGGCATCCTCGCCGTTGATGATGCAAAGGAAGCCGTGAAGGCCGGTGCTGATGCTGTATGGGTATCAAACCATGGGGGACGACAATTCGAAGCTGCTCCCGCGTCGATAGAGGTTCTGCCCGATATCGTGGCAGCGGTCGGAAAGAAAACGAAAATCGTGTTTGACAGCGGTGTGCGCTCTGGTGGCGATATCCTCAAGGCAATTGCACTTGGTGCCGATTTTGTCTTTGCCGGAAGGCCATTTCTTTATGGTGTCGCCGCACTGGCGGAAAGAGGCAGCAATCATGTCTACGAAATGCTCACTGCCGACATGATAAACAACATGCACCAACTGGGTATCCAACGTCCCGATGAAGTTCGTGATATCGAGATACGAAAATTTTCCGGTTAGGTGCCGTCAAAATAATTTCGCAAAAATTCTGTATAAACAGCGGTAAGCATATCAAGATCCCGCAGGTCCGTACATTCATCTACCTTATGCATGGTCTGGCCAACGAGGCCAAATTCCACAACCGGGCAATAGTCTTTGATAAAGCGTGCATCAGATGTGCCCCCACCGGTGGAGAGTTCCGGAGTTTTCCCAGTAACTGCTGCCACGGAACCGGACAAGGTTCCGATCAGCTTTTCATCACTTGTCACAAAAACATGTGAAACACGACCGATCCATTCGACGGAATACTCAACGGGTCCTTCCTTTCCCTGCCGCACCCGTTCCGCCTTTGCGCCTTCATCAATCCGGCGCATGATTTCCTCACAGACCGTTTTACCGGTCCAGGTATCATTAAAGCGAATGTTGAATGCTGCTGTAGCCTTTGCAGGGATCACGTTGGTTGCGGGATTACCGACATCAACTGAGGTGACCTCAATATTTGTTGGTTGGAAATTTTTGGTTCCGTTGTCAAAAGGGGTTTCCAGAAGCGAGCTCAACAGATCGACCAATCCACGGACCGGATTATCCGCAAAATGGGGATAGGCGGAATGACCCTGCACTCCATGAACCGTGAGAATTCCTGAAAGCGACCCTCGCCGACCGTTCTTTATGGCCTCGCCAATCGCATTCGGGTTGGATGGTTCACCAACAATGGCTGCGTCCCACTTTTCACCCCGATCAACTGCCCACTTCAAGACTTTGTCCGTACCGTTGATGGACGGGCCCTCCTCATCGCCGGTTATGAGGAAGGAAATGGAACCGACAGGCTTTTCCGTTTCAAGTAATTTTTCAACGGCGGCAAGAAAACATGCAATCCCGCCCTTCATGTCGACCGCTCCCCGGCCATACATCATTCCGTCCTTGATCTCGCCTGAGAATGGGTCG
Organism: Rhizobiaceae bacterium; assembly: GCA_051009575.1. Lineage (GTDB taxonomy): Bacteria > Pseudomonadota > Alphaproteobacteria > Rhizobiales > Rhizobiaceae > JAALLB01. The sequence goes on along the minus strand of JBPCWL010000070.1, from coordinate 1,462 downwards.
CTGATCCAATCCGCTTCATTGCCGACAGGTACGACGTCAGTATGCCCGGCAAACATGACATGGGGCGGGCAATCACCAAGCCTGGCATAAAGGTTTTCAACGTCCGGCGTGTTCTCATCGGAAAAAATCATCCGATCCACCGAAAAACCCAGTTTGACCAGTTCCTTTTCCAAAAAAGACAAGGCACCACCTTCGACCGGTGTAACCGAAGGGCATTGTATTAGTTCGCGCAGGATTTGCGCGGAGCGGGATAGATTTTCAGTCATCCGCTGTGTTTAAACCATTTATGAAGCAGGTTGAAGCCTGTGTTTTCGCTGGGGAGACTTACGACGCGAAGATTTTGTCTCCGGCTCTATCAGCATGATTTTCTGCCAGATTTTCCGGGAGAGATTTCCTCCGAGGGCTTCCACATCATTAACGGCTGTGACAACTTCGGTATCCGGCACGGCCTGCGCATAAAGGGCAGCGATTTTTCCAGTGAGTGACAGCATTTCACTGCAATAATCGAGATAACGCACAAGTTCCGAAGGTGTAAGGGTTCGTTTGGGTGAAGAGGCTGTTGGTTTGACGCTGGTTCTTGTCATCACTGGATCTTTTGTCAATTGATGCATGTCGATAATATGAATCACTGACCGCAACGCGTGCAATCCGTTGAGGACATGCTTGCGTTTAATCCGCTCTTCCGATTTGGCAATCGTGATGAACCCGATACCGATCAGGACCACCGCGTTGATGATCGCTTCAATGCCCTGCACAATATTGAAGGCACCGGTATCGATGCGGTCAAAGGTCAAAAACCGTCCGACAAAAAAGAAAACGATAATTCCGAGAAAAACACTTCCCGCTGTGGCCAGCCGAACCCAATGGATCGGCTCTTCAAGTGCCTCAGCCTTTTTCTTGGTTTGACGGGCGAGTGCGGTCAGTTCACTTACAACCCCGACAAGACTTGCCGCCGGAAAACGCTCGGAAATTCGCATTTCCAGCTTCTCGGCTGTTTTAATGATCTTGTCCGGATTGAGTGTCGTATACGGCATGGAGCAGTACATGACACAAAACCCTTACAAAATCGTTGTTTTCATGAATCCGGAAACGGCGGCGGTCCGTGTTCATTGGTTTCCTGTACGGTCGGCAGAACTGCCAAAGCCAACAGGAAAATCCAGTTTATAGTCGGGAACAAGATCAGCAGTGCCAGCCAGCCGGTGACCCCAAGATCATGGAGGCGTTTAACGGCAAGGGCCGCCAGGGACCACAAGGTACACAAAATAACGCCCACCAACACCAGAAACCAGAAAGCCAGGCCGCCTGAATCGTCTTCCTGCCGCACGAGTTGCAAGATTACAATCAGCTGTGGCAGCAGGAGAAAAAACACGGAAAACAGGTAGGATTTCCGCGCAATTCTTCCCCGCAAACTGAAAAAGAGCCAGGGGAGCGTTGGAGCGGCGCTATTCATGACGACATAACA
>JBPCWL010000069.1:0-15279 GCA_051009575.1 Rhizobiaceae bacterium | reverse complement strand
AAAGGGCTTCGAATGCTTGAAGCGGAGGGGGTATAAACAATGTCAATATATAAAGTCGCATATATGCGCGCCTCAAATAGTGACGATGAGTTTGTCAAACAAGAGGCTGTACTAGAACCGTATGGTCCTTTCCATCAAACAGTCAAAGAGACAACATTGAACGACTCTCAACGCTTTGGATTTGAAAGATGCATTGAGTATGTACGAAGTGGCGACACTCTGTACTGCGCCCGGGCAGATAGGTTATGTAAATCAAAGATTGAGCTGCTGAATACGATAGCGAAGCTCAAAGAGAAAAACGTCGACGTTGTATTTGTTGAACAACCAGAGCTTCTGCAAAGCATGAGAGATGGGTAATGTTCTGGCACATATTCATTTGCTTCTGCGAATTGTGCCATAGGGAATGCGACATGCAAAATACAATGCCATACTCCGTTCCGCACGGCTCCGCTGCGCTCAACAAGTATTATGTAGCTATCCCGGCCACCCTTGTCTTTTTCGTCAAGAGCGTTTTTGATTATCACCCTGCTTGATTGTTTATTGGAGCCGTTTATTGCTGATGGGATTTTGTAGGGATAGGAAAAAATCAATAGTTCGTGTGCAGATCATATCTGGTCAAATACAAATTAAAAACGCTACAAGTGCCCGCTACACACCCAACACTGATGGTGACCAATTAGTCACGGTAGATCCAAGGAATTTCATCTCATATACGATGCATTTTAACGATGAAACCAAGATCTAAATTTTCTTGCTGATATTCGGGATCGATAATTTTCAATCACCAATTCAGACAAGCTTCTTGAATTGAAGCAGTTCAATCACTTGTTTCGGCGGAATTCCTGTGTCGCGTCGAGCCGCTCTTTCAGATACTCCGCACCTGTGGTTGGAGTGTATTTGGCTGGCTGATCGTGATGCATGCAGGCCGGCAACACTGTAATGTCTGCATCCGGATTGGGGTCGAGGAAGAACGCGATCGAATAACGCTCCTGCTCTGGAATACGTACCCGGTGTGGGGTCGATACATAGGTGTCATTGGTCCAGCGCATCAAGCAATCGCCGATGTTGCCGACGACAGAATTCGGTAAGACTGGCGGGTCAATCCAGTCGCCTTGCCGCGTGCGCACCTCAAGTCCCGGTGTAGCATCAGGCAGCAATAAGGTAATGTTGCCGTAGTCGGTATGTTCACCGGCGCCTATTTGCCCAGTGGTTTTCGGCAGTATTCCACCGGGATAGTGAAGTAACCTAAGGAACCCCAACGGGTGGTCTAATTTGTCTTCGAAGAATTTGTCGTCTAGACCGAGATCGCGACTGAACGCGAAATGCAGTTGCCTTCCGAGCTTCCAAACTGCATTGTAATACGCCAGCATGGCGTCTTGGAACCCGGGCAGATTTGGCCACTGATTCACACCACGGAACGGTTTTTTGGCTAGAACCTCTGGATCGTCGGCGGCCAAATCAAGGCCAAGATTGAAAGTCTCTTTGAGATCGCCATGTTTTGTAGGATCTAGGGTCTCTCCCTCAAACGGCATATATCCAAGATTATTTGGCGATTTTGCCATCGAAACCGCCATCTTCTGTTCAAGAGGGAGTGCAAAAAACGTTTCCATCATATCGAAGGCAAGTCTTATCATCGACTGCTCGATGCCATGATCGGTTACGCAGAAAAAGCCAATTCCTCGACATGCTTTACCAATCTGACTTGCCAACGTATCGATGCCCTCTAGATCACCCTGGACTACTGCTGAGACGTCGAGAACGGGAATTTCAGAGAGGGAAGTCATAGGAAATATTCCTTTATTAATATAGAACCTGATGATAATTCGAAATTCAAGGATGAGCAAATTGATTAAAATTTTTCTGTGTCGGTAATCGCGATCAGAAAATTTATGGAATGTTGTTACGCGGTCATTGATGCCCTTGTGAACCTATTTTAATAGAAAAATGAATCCTGAGATGTCTGCTCTGGGTCAGGAACGGTCTTCATCATTGATCCTGAAAAGAGTCCGCTTTGCACCCGTTAACGGACATTCTCAGCATTGCTTCAAAGAGTCCGAGATGTGCCAAAGGCAGACCTGATTGGCAGTTTTTACAGGTCCCTTGTTTTGATTTTTTGGAGTTAATTCTTGGCCAATTATTAGTTCAATACTAAGAGTTATCTATAAAGTTGATTGCGCGAAATAAATCATGCGTATTAAGTCAAACCTCGCAATAAACACCAATGTTTGGATTTGTTTTGTTTGCTAATGTCCGTTGTCGCTTGTCGGCTTATTCAGTATCTCCTTAATGGCCAGACGAATTTCATGCCAAAGACGTACAGCTTCTTTTTCGTCAAGCTGACACAATTCCTCAATGCGCAAATCAGCTTGTTGCAGCGCTGCATCTCCGTAGCGATCAATCATGTTTTGAGCCGCTTTCCAGATTTCTCGCCTAGATGCCATTACTCTGTTCTGTTAGCTTCAAATTCCGGGTGTAAGCAATTATTGTCATTCAAATTGAGAACTGTGTATTTGACATTGGTTAAGTTCGATCGATTTAGGTGAAATTGGGCCTGCCAAGATTCTTGATGTCTGCGGGTAACCAACAAGGATATGTTTTGCGTATGAATTGTGAGAAGCCGGAGCATAGCTGTATGAACTGTCCGACCCGGCAGACATCGGAATGGAGTTCTTTGAATGATGAAGAATTGAGGCTTGTGGACGAGGCTAAAAAGTCACGTGCTTGGGAACCTGGACAAATACTTTTTCACCAGGGGGACAAATGCGAGGGCTTATTTTGCCTGCAGGCAGGATTGATTGGGCTGAGGCGAGTCGATGAGAACGGCAATTCTGTTCTAATTAGATTGTGCCGGCCCGGGGGGACAATTGGCTATCGGGCTCTGCTCAGCAAAACGAACCACCAGAATACCGCTGAAGTTCTTTCCCCAAGCGTAATCTGTTTTATAGACCGTTCAACGGTCCAAAGACTTCTGTCGAAAAGTTTTCGGCTCGGTGAACGATTTCTGAGGCACGGGATTGAAGATTTAAGTATTGTTGAAGATGCTTATGTTAGAAGCATGACCCTGAGCGTAAAGACCAGATTTTTGCATGCATTGATGGTTCTCTATGAGACACACGGTTATGAAGAAGCTCCTGGCAAATGCGTGCTGGAAATCCCCATTCCGCGGAAAGACCTTGCTGCCTTGATTGGATCTTCGCCCGAGTCAATTTCGCGTATTATTCGTCGACTGGAAACCGAGGGGCTAATGCATTTTCAAGATAGGCGGGTTAGTTTTCCGAATATGGATGTTATTTTCAAACAGATGGATCTGGTTAACTAAGGCGCTTGCTATCATTATCATATTCTAATTCTTTACTGATTACCTGGATAGGAATCTGAATTTTCAGACGATCAAATCTTGATTATTTCTCATTTTACTGAATTGCATCGCTTGTTTGAAATAAATCAGATGTCTGCACTGGTTCGTAGAGGCAAACCAGGATTTAGAACAAGAAAGAATTGGTTGGAGAAGACACATGCGTTTTCTTGTATTACTTACTTCGGTTATTTGCCTGCTATATGCTGGTGGGCCGGTCATGGCTGACGAGACTGACAAGCTCTTACGGAAAGCAATGCGGAAGTTTGAGCCACTGCCTGAACAAATGCCAGGCGCTGAAAAAGACACTCCCGAACGTATTGCGCTCGGTAAGAAACTATTTTTCGATTCACGCCTCTCTATCAACGATCAACAATCGTGTGCCAGCTGTCATATATTGACGAAAGGTCAAGCTGGCGTTGACAATCTCCAGTTTTCAACCGGAGCCAAAGGAGATATTGGTGAACGCAACAGCCCTACGGTCCTGAATGCAGGCTGGCAGAGTTCCCAGTTCTGGGATGGACGTGCCAAGGATCTGGCTGATCAGGCAAAGCAGCCCATCCTAAATCCAATAGAAATGGGTATGCCAAATCCTCAATTCGTTGTGGCGAAGCTGTCCAGCATCCAGGAATACAAGGAGGCGTTTGCCAATGCATTTCCCGAATCTAAGCGATCTTTAACTTATGACAATATGGCAGAGGCCATTGCTGCTTTCGAACGCACTTTGCGTAGCGCATCCCGTTTCGATGATTTTCTGAACGGTGATAGGACTGCGTTAAAAATGCAGGAGCGCGACGGGTTGGGTGCCTTCATCCGATTAAACTGCGTACGGTGTCACGACGGACCCTTGTTGGGCGGAGATCTATTTGAAAAGCTTGGCAAGTATCGCCCGTTCCACAATGAGAAGGATCAAGGTCGCTTCAAGGTTACCGGTAAAGAGGAGGACCGTATGGTCTTCAAGGTCTCTTCGTTGCGTAATGTAACACTTACGGGTCCATGGTACCATGACGGCTCTGGCAAGACACTTGAGGAGGTAGTGCGGACGATGGGGCGGATCCAGCTTGATGTGACGCTGAAGGAAGAGGAAGTCAAGGACATCATTGCTTTCCTTGGGGCACTTACTGGGAAAGAGTTCGAAAAGAAGAAATAGGGGAGTTGATCGTTCGGCCTTGCAAAGAGGGGTTAGCACAACGAGTAAGTAGTAAGATCCTCAAGATGTTCGAATTGGTTCATTTTCAGACCTTTTAATCGGGTCGAAAAAGTGTCCGCTTTGCTCTTGGAAGCGGAAATGGTGGGCGATGTCTCAACACGGCAGCGTTGTGCTAATTCCGGTCATCCAACACTCCCGAGTTGCCTGTGTAGTTTGAAATCGGACAGGAGGTGGGTTGCCAATTCTCACTAAAAATCGGCACAAGAAATTGAGTTTAAGTCAAAGGTACCTTCACATGTTTCTTATAGGCAGAACGTTCTCCTAATTCATTATACCACCGTAAAAGATTTGGAAATTCTTCACGTTCAATATCCAAGCCGAACCAGCGATGCGCAAATATGCCAATCGGGATATCGCAAATTGTAAATCTTGATCCCGCTGCGTAATCCGTTTCACCTAAATATCTGTCTAGAATAGCAAAGGCATCTGCTGATTGCTGTCGAGAAGCGGCAATGGCTTCATAATCTCTATCTTCCGGCTTTGTTCGAACCAACCCCCAGAACATTTCATGAGTGGTCTCTCGGAGGACACTCAATTGCCAGTCCATCCAACGTTCTCCACGCGCCCGTTCTTCAGGGTCCCTTGGATAACGCGTTCCACTATCATGTTTGTTGGCCAGGTATCTGATAATCGAATTTGATTCCCAGAGGACAAAATCTTCATCTACAATGGTTGGAATACGTCCATTAGGATTCAATGCCAAGTATTCCGCATCATTGTTTTTACCAAATTCACCTCCGTAGTCCTCGCGTTTAAACGGTATGCCAAGTTCGTCGCAACACCATAGAACTTTCTGAACATTCGAGGAATTTTTTCGACCCAAAATTTTTAACATATTTGTGTGGGCTCCTAATCATGTGAGGTGTACTTACTAATTTAACTCTACAAGAGTATATCGTCGGTTAGGTCTTGGTTGCGTGAAAATGTACTTGACTTAGTCGTTATTTTGCATGAGCTCCCTGATCACAATCTCAGCGTCGAAATTTCTGGGGTATCCACGATGTTAGGCGCACGTCTGCTATGGGTCAAACTCGGAAGTTCTGGGGTGCATATATTTACGTCCGCTTTGCCCCCGTTAACGGACATGACGGGTTATAGCTTGGCAAGGCAGCTTTATCCCATCCCAGGACGTCCGCTTTGCTCCTAATTCTGTTGCAATACTATTATTGCTCCTTCCTTGAACAATATTGTTTCATGCAGGTGAAAGATAAATACGTTCTTAGATTCATATCGAAATAATTTCACACTCATCTCGAAACATTTTTGCGCAAGAGTGCGGGTGAAGTGCTAGTCGAAGAGTTTTGCAACACTATCCTCCTGAAAGCGGACATCACATTTCTGATTCAAAATCTAGGGATCGCCCGGCTATATATGAGAGGTACCATTGGGACTCCCTTAACTAAAGCCATTTGAGAATTGCATGTAGCGGGCTCCCCTGTCCGATGGGGCAGCAAATAATAATACGGTACCATCTGGGACTCCTTATGGGCCATCACTTCAGCAAATTGCTGAACACAGCTTCCGAACATTATCAGAACAAAGGCTAGCCCAACTTGGGAACGGATTCGCTAATATTGGGAACCAAATGGGAACCAACAATAGAATACAGAACAAAACAGAACGTCACAGATTAATATTAAGCTACTGAAAAGAGAGAACGATCCATAACGAACTGGTACCGAACGGAATAATCTAATACCGCAGAAACCCGTTGCCTCTCGGTCTGGGGGACCGGGGGTCGGTGGTTCAAATCCACTCGCTCCGACCATCCTATCCGCATACACCTTGCCTGGTTTTGAATTTGGCAGATCGCATTTCTCTGTGACTGAACATCATGCAATCGAATGTGAGCGATTGATCATAGAGATCTCGGCAATTGAGATGGCGGAACGATTTATCTAGAACTATTCGCAAGACAGCTGGTTTTATACTTGCTTGAGGTAAATCCAACGGTGCTAAATCGAGGAGCAACAGGAAATAGTGCTGACAGACCATAAATCTTGTTATTAAGCAATAAATGGCACAAAAAAGGCTATCCTCGCCATTTCCGCTTATACCCGTATCAGAAAGATCTTTGCCTGAATCCGAACCTCGCGTTTGACAAAGGGTTAGCTTGAATTGATCTCAATAGACAAATCCATGGGTACCGGAATTGAACTTTGCCGATAGGGATCAATTTACAAATTGAGTAATTTTTGGATTAAAATAAAAAAATACGAATGTTTGGGTCGAAAGTATCACAAATATGGCTGACAAAACGAGTTCGTGACGAATTATAAACCGACAGGCAAAGAGATCAGCATGAACTATGAACTGAACCATCCGGAGATCAGGGACGGGGTCGCGAAGCTCTGCCAGGATTTCCCGGGCAGCTACTGGCAGCAATGCGACCGGAACCAGGCGTACCCGACTGAATTCGTGGCCGCCCTAACCGATGCTGGCTACCTCGCCGCTCTTATCCCGGAGGAATTTGGAGGACTTTCTCTGCCAATGTCCGCAGCGGCAGCAATCCTTGAAGAGGTCCATCGATCCGGATGCAATGCCGCAGCCTGCCACGCCCAAATGTATACAATGGGGACGGTTCTGCGCCATGGATCCGACGATCAGAAGGCCCGTTACCTGCCACAAATTGCCGATAGGTCTCTGCGACTCCAGGCTTTCGGTGTTACGGAACCCACTTCCGGTACGGACACAACGGCGTTGCGCTGCACGGCCCGCCGCGAGGGTGATACATACTTTGTCACGGGACAGAAAATCTGGACCAGTCGTGCCGAACACTCGGATTTACTCCTCCTCCTGGCTCGCACAACACCCCGGGACCAGGTAAAAAAGAAAACCGAAGGTTTGTCGGTTTTTCTCGTCGACATACGCGACGTCCGGGGCAAGTCCCTAACCATCCGTCCCATTCGGACGATGATGAACCATGCCACTACGGAAATTTTCTTCGATGAAATGCCGGTCCCGGCCGCCAATCTGGTCGGCGAAGAAGGCGAGGGTTTCCGCTATATACTGTCAGGCATGAATGCGGAACGCATTCTCATTAGTGCTGAATGTATTGGTGATGCCAAATGGTTTATCGAAAAGGCTTCAACTTACGCCGGCGAACGAACCGTGTTCAATCGGCCGATCGGGCAAAACCAGGGTGTACAGTTTCCCATCGCCCGCGCCTATGCGCAAATGCGGGCGGCGGAACTCATGCTTCGCGAAGCGCTTCGGCTTTATGAGGCCGGCAACAATCCCGGTGAAGAGGCGAATCTGGCCAAGCTGCTCGCCGCCGATGCCCAGTGGGCGGCCGCCGAAGCGTGTCTGCAAACCCATGGAGGATTTGGGTTCGCCGAGGAATTTGACATTGAACGCAAGTTTCGCGAAGCGAGGCTTTACCAGGTCGCACCTATATCGACCAATCTGATCCTCAGCTATCTTGCTGAACACATCCTCGATATGCCCCGGTCCTATTGAGAGCAAATGACGGACTTGATCCCTGGCGGGTAAGCGAATTTGAAGCCGTACAAAATTTCACTTTTAGTTGCCTGGCCCTTGAGACTGAATCCAGCAACCGAAGAATATCCCTTGAACAAGATCCTCTCACCTATCAATCGACAAGCCTGCGGATTCACCTTATAACAATACTTGCTCGTCTCTGAGCATAGACATTAGTTTTTTTATATTATTGCAAACAAAAATGCTGGTGTCCCAATCATCAGACTGGATTTGATCCGTCAAAATTGTCGACGCGTAAAACAATTTGTTGCCAGCTAACATGAAAATTAAGGGAGAGAGCATGAAGTTTCAGCGAAAAATAATCGGCACCTGCAGTTTCATCACGTTTATTGTGCTTGCAAGTGCTTCTGTCGTTTCCGCCAAGACCCTCAACTGGGCGCGGGCCGGAGACAGCCTGACGATGGACCCCCATGCCCAGAATGAGGGACCGACCCACACCCTGGCCCACCAGGTTTATGAACCCCTCGTCATGCGAGATATGACCGGGAAGATCGTCCCGGGCCTGGCGACGGAATGGGCACCGAGCAAAACAAATCCCAATGTCTGGAATTTTAAGCTCCGTGAAGGTGTTAAATTTCATGACGGCGCGGAGTTTGACAGCGAAGACGTCGTATTTTCTTTCAACCGGGCAATGACCAAGGACTCGGATATGAAAGAACTGCTCGCTTCGGTCAAAACCGTACGAGCCAATGGCAAGTATGGTTTTGAAATTGAGACCGATGGACCAAACCCGATCATGCCCGCAAACCTCACCAACCTTTTTGTCATGGATAAAGAATGGGTTGAGAAAAACAACACAGTCAAGGTTCAGGACTTTGAAGGCGGCGAAGAAACTTTTGCGGCACGCAACGCCAATGGCACCGGGCCTTATGTACTGAAGAGCCGGGCTCCGGACTCCAAAACCGTCCTCGAAGCCTTTGACGGCTATTGGGGCAAAGGGCAGTTTCCTCTCCATATTACCAAAATCAACTATACGCCGATCAAAAATGCGGCAACCCGGGTTGCGGCACTGCTTTCGGGCGAAGTCGATTTCATCCAGGATGTCCCGGTACAGGATTTGGCCCGGGTGGCTGCTGACTCCAAGCTCAAAGTGATCAAGGCACCACAAAATCGAACAATCTTTTTTGGCCTTAACCAGGGCGATAAAGATCTGAAAAGCGATAATGTTAACGGAAAAAATCCGTTTGCCGACCGAAGAGTTCGGGAAGCCATGTTGATCGCAATCAACCGGACAGCCATTAGGAAAGTTGTCATGCGTGACCAGTCTTTTCCGGCTGGCATCATTATGCCACCATTCGTCAATGGCTGGACAAAAGAACTGGATCAACTGCCTAAAACAGATACTGCCAAAGCCAAAAAACTAATGACTGATGCAGGATATGGGAATGGATTTTCCGTGCAGTTGGATTGCCCAAATGATCGCTACATCAATGATGAAGCTATCTGCCAGGCCGTTGTCAGTATGATGGCCCAGATCGGCATCAAGGTGAATCTGGATGCCAAACCAAAGGCCCAGCACTTTCCGCTTATCAACAATCTGAAAACGGATTTTTACATGCTCGGATGGGGCGTTCCGCCTTACGATTCAGAGTATATTTTTAATTTTCTTGTTCACAGCAAATCGCCGAAACGCGGCTCCTGGAATGGCACCCGCTATTCCAACACCGAACTCGACACGAAAATTAAATCCCTCGCGTCTGAGACCGATTTGAAAAAACGCAATGCGACCATTGCCGGGATCTGGCAACAGGTTCAGAAAGATATTCTTTATCTTCCGGTCCACCATCAGGTCCTGAACTGGGGAATGGCGAACAATATAGATTCCCTTGTAGACCCCGAAGACCAACCTCGGTTCAAATGGATCAAGGTTAACTAAAAAAGACAGGGCGCAGTCCTTCGGGACCTGTGCCCCGTCTTTATCCCCTGACAGGACTGGAAAATCGTGCTGAGTTTTATCGTCAAGCGCATTGGGCAATCCCTGGTCGTCCTGTTGACCGTTGGTCTCGTAGCTTTTTCGATGTTCCGTTTTATCGGCGACCCCATCGACAATCTTCTCGGGCAAGAGCGGACGGATGCGGATATTGAACGCCTGCGGGATAATCTCGGATTGAACGATCCCTTTCCCGTTCAGTATTTCAATTTTCTCACCAAAGCTGTCCAGGGCGATTGGGGCATCAGTTTCCGTCAGGGACGTCCGGTCGTCGATATCCTGATCGAACGTTTGCCGGCGACTTTGGAACTCGCCACTATTTCGGCAATTCTCGCGATCATTTTTGGTATAATGTTCGGTGTCTATACCGCCATCCGGCCCAAAGGCTGGTTTACCGGTTTTATCCTGACCATTTCCCTTGTCGGCGTTTCACTACCGACCTTTCTTATCGGAATTCTTCTGATTTATATTTTCGCTGTGGAACTGGGTCTGCTTCCGAGTTTTGGCCGCGGCGAAGTCGTCCAAATCGGATGGTGGAGCACCGGCCTGCTTACCTGGTCGGGTCTGCAGGCGCTCATCCTGCCGTCAATTACCCTTGGACTCTACCAGATGACCCTGATAATGCGCCTTGTGAGATCGGAGATGGTGGAAACCCTGCAATCCGATTTTATTCGGTTTGCCCGCGCTCGCGGACTGACGGAGCACACAATTCATTTTCGCCACGCCATCAAAAACACACTGCTACCGGTAATTACGATCATTGGACTACAGTTGGGATCAATCATCGCTTTTGCAATCATCACGGAGACCGTGTTCCAGTGGCCCGGCGTCGGCCTGTTGTTTATTGACTCTATCCAGTTCGTGGACATACCTGTTATGGCGAGCTATCTGATGCTGATTTCAATTCTTTTTGTCCTGATCAATCTCATTGTTGATGTGTTTTACTTCATTATCGATCCGCGTCTGAGAGACCGCCGGGCCAGGATGACGGGATAGAGACATGTTTACCAATTTTCTTCAATCCGATTTTTTCTGGTCCTTCAAAAAGTCCCCCGTGGCGATTGTCTCGTTTATTGTTGTCATCGTTCTCGTCTTCTCGGCTGTGTTTGCCCCACTGCTCACAGCCCATGATCCCTTCGACCCGGGGACGCTTAATCTAATGAACGGTTTTTCCAAACCGATGACCCCCAATCAATTTACAGGAGAATCCTTTATCCTTGGGACAGACGACCAGGGGCGGGACATATTCGCAGCCATTCTTTACGGCATGCGTATTTCACTCTTCGTCGGTTTTGCAGCTGTTATTCTGGCAATGACCCTCGGTATTCTCCTCGGCATGCTGGCGGCCTATGCCGGTGGGCGCACCGATGCAATTGTAATGCGCATTGCCGATATCCAGTTGACGTTTCCGCCAATACTGATTGCCATGCTTATATTCGGCGTTGCCAAAGGTATCACGCCTGTGGATCTACGTGAGGAGATGGCAATTATCGTGCTCGTTCTCTCTATCGGTCTTTCTGACTGGGTACAGTTTGCCCGTGTCGTAAGGGCATCCGCAATGATTGAGCGGCAAAAGGAATATGTCGAAGCCGCGATTCTGATTGGACGGAAACCGATTGCCGTTGCCCTTAGACATATTTTGCCGAATGTCCTGAATTCCGTCTTTGTCATTGCGACCATTTCCCTGGCGCTGGCAATTATTGCCGAGGCAACACTTTCTTTCCTAGGTGTTGGCGCACCGCCAACTCAGCCCTCGCTTGGAACCCTCATTCGTATTGGTCAGGGCTTTCTGTTTTCCGGAGAATGGTGGATCATCCTGTTTCCTTCTCTGACCCTTCTCATGCTGGCCCTTTCCGTCAATTTACTTGGCGACTGGCTCCGGGACACCCTCAATCCGAAACTGGGAAACTGATGTGAGTCTGCTTGAAATATCTAATCTGAGCGTTGATTTTCCCAACCGCCACGGGACGTTCGCTGCTGTCAAATCAGCGAGTCTGAGCGTGGAACGGGGTGAAATACTTGGCGTCGTCGGCGAATCCGGGGCCGGTAAATCGACCATCGGCAATGCCATCGTCGGTTTGCTGCAATCACCGGGCCGCATTGCCGGGGGTAAAATTGTTTTGGACCAGCTGCGTATCGACGACAAGAATAAAGACGTCATTCGTCAGATCCGTGGACGCCGGGTGGGCATGATTTTTCAGGATCCCATGACCTCCCTCAATCCGATTGAAACGATTGAGTTCCAGCTGGTCGAAACAATCCAGCACCATTTGCAGCTTGGTGCCGACGCAGCGCGTCAACGCGCTGTTGAACTCCTCCAGATTGTAGGTATTCCCAGGCCGGAGGAACGCATCTTACAATATCCGCATCAGTTTTCCGGAGGTATGCGGCAGCGTGTGGTTATTGCCCTTGCACTCTGCGCGGACCCCGAACTTATTATTGCCGACGAACCGACTACAGCCCTGGATGTTTCCATTCAGGCGCAAATTCTCGACCTCATCAAGAAATTGTGCCGTGAACATAATGTAGGCGTCATTCTCGTTACCCACGACATGGGAGTCATTGCCGAAACAGCGGACCGGGTCGCAGTTATGTATAGGGGGCAGCTGGTGGAAATCGGGCCAACAGAACAGATCCTGGGAGATCCCCGGCATGCCTACACAAAAAGTCTCATTGCTGCAGTTCCTCCCTCGAACAAACGTATCGACCGTTTTCCCAAAATAGCCTATCAGGAATCAGGCTCCGGAGCGCTTTCAAATTTCGAACTTTCTGAGCACTGGCTTGGCCTCGAACAACAGCAATCCGGCACATCGGAACCTATTCTGACTGTTCAAGATATCTGCAAGAGCTTTACCCTGCATTCCTCCCTTTTCTCCAGGAGCAAAGAGACCGTGGATGCCATTCGTCATGTTTCATTCAACATTCGGTCCGGAGAGACTTTTGGACTGGTCGGCGAGAGCGGTTCCGGCAAGTCTACAATCGCCCGGTTGATCACCGGAATATTGAAACTGACCAGCGGTGAGATCTATTTTGAAGGACTGCCACTTCACAAAAGATCCCTCACACCGGCCGAACAGAAGCGGCGCCGGCAGATACAAATGATTTTCCAGGACCCCTACTCATCGTTAAATCCGCGCATGCGAGTCGCAGACATTGTCGCCGAACCCATCTACATCAACGAAGAGTCTCCATCCGTCGCGGATGTTAGTAAAATCACCAGGGATCTGTTGAATCTGGTGGAACTGGAGTCGACCGCCGAAACCAAATACCCCCATGAATTTTCAGGAGGCCAGCGTCAACGCATTTCTATCGCCCGGGCGCTCGCAAGTCGTCCCCGCTTCCTGATTTGTGATGAGCCCACATCGGCGCTGGACGTCTCCATACAGGCCCAAATTCTCAATCTCCTGAAGGATCTGCAGGAGCAACTGGGTCTGACCATGCTGTTTATCAGTCACGACCTTCCTGTCATCCGGCAAATGTGTGATCGTACCGGCGTCCTGTTGCTGGGGAAACTTGTAGAAGTGGCTCCGACAGAGAAAATCTTTGAAAACCCCGAACACGAATATACAAAATCTTTGATCTCACTGATGCCAAAATTTATCAGCACCTTGTCCGTTTGAAAGCTTGCAAGTTCTATTTTACAATCCCGGTATTGCCAATTTTTTCTCACCGATCGTTATTCATCAACTGACGCAACATTTGAACTCTCACTGATCGCCTTCTCGCGAAAAGCGAGAACTGAGGTCATATTCTCCGTCAGCGCCGGTCTTGATTTGATCAGCGAAGGCTCGAACTCGGTCGTAATTTAGAAGGGCGCCACAACACCGGGTGAGTCTTCAAAAAGAGCTCATGGAAGCTGACAGACAAATCCCGAGCGGCGCGCGGTGCAGAAAATCGACCGTTACAATTGATCCTCAGAATTCGAGAATTCTAGCTCTCAACCGGACACAGGCTGACAGGATCGCTTGCCATAGAGTTCGCGTCGCAAATGTGCCTCGATCTCTGCAGGATCTATGGGTTTGAGTATGAAACCGCTAATCAAATGGTCAAGACCGCAGGCCTTCGGCTGAAACATAACATCGGCAGTAACAATCAAAATGTGTCTGAGATGCGCCAATTTGCCGTTCGCCTCCGCTACTTTGATGAACTCGCCACCGTTTTGACCGGGCATGTGGAAATCAATAAATGAAACATCAAACTGTTGATCCGCCAACAGTTCAGAGGCGTCCTGAATAGTTTCAGCCGTGCGACAGGACAAGCCAAAAGTGTTTAAAATCAATTCCAAAAGAGCAATATTTATCAGGGAGTCATCGAGAATAAGGGCTTTGAATCCAAATTTCGGCATCCGACATCCTCGCAATCTCGATTAACAGCCAAAAACAGGCTCCCGATGCCTTCGTCATAATTTGAAGCTCTTAAATTATCATAAATCCAAATCATGTGAGACAGAGTCAGCCGACATATCGAACTTTCGCCAACAGTCCCTGAACAAGTCTTGTTCCGACAACTCCTATTATTCAACGGCTTGCGGGATAATTCTTGCATGAAACTGGTTTTTGTGACAGCATCATTAACCTTGAGGCAGAGTCGAAAAGGAATTGAAATTAACTCAACAAAATCTGCCGAAATGAAATAAAATTCCTTAGAAACTCGCTCGCAGAAGAGTGATTTTCTCTTAGAGATGATCTGGGGAGGAATGCATTGGGGAGGAATGGATTATAAAGCGGAAATTGACGGCTCATCCCATGATGGCTCACAAATGAGCCAGGGCCCGGCCCCCAAGTCTTTCGGGCTTGCCGAAGAAGATGTCTTACGGGCTGACGTCTACCGTTTGCTCGCCCGCTTCCTGGCGCACCCTCCATCACAGGAAGATCTCAAGATCGTTGCCGATACCAACGGAGATGAAACCGCGTTCGGCAAGGCCGCTAATATTTTTGCCAAGCTGTGCCGCCAATACGATACCGAAACCGTCCGGCAGGAATATCATGAATTGTTTATCGGCGTCGGCCGCGGGGAACTCGTCCCTTACGCGTCTTATTACCTGACAGGATTTCTCAACGAAAAACCTCTCGCCAAACTGCGCAACGATATGACGGACCTGGGTATCGAAAAGGCCGGCGAAAACAAGGATCCCGAAGATCACATTGCTACCCTGTTTGAAATCATGGCCGGTCTTATTCTGGGAGACTATGGCAAACCAGCAGATCTTGCCGCGCAAAAACAGTTTTATGAAAACCACATCGAAAGATGGATCAATCATTTCCTGGCAGACCTCAAGGCTGC
>JBPCWL010000068.1:0-15828 GCA_051009575.1 Rhizobiaceae bacterium | reverse complement strand
CTTGTGTAGGGAGGTGATTGATATTGCCGTCCAGTGCAATTGTATTGTCTTAGTCCGGTTGTTTGTTAAGGAGGGTGGCCAAAAATGATGTGATCAAAAATACCAAAGTACCCAACAAGAAGTAGGCACCTGGGAAATCTATTGGTGAATTGGGACCGGTAAACCACGAGAAACTCGATGTAGATAAAGCCGGGCCCACAATGGCCGCGAGACCGCTGACAGAAGTTAGCGCACCTTGAAGGTGTCCTTGTTGATCTTCTGTGACGTATCGTGAGGCAATCGCCTGTAGGGCAGGAGCGGCAACACCCGCTCCCAGTGCGTAAAGCGGGATTCCAAAATAAGCGATCATCGGGATGGTGTTTATAGCAATCAGCAGGAACATTACAGCACAAAGCAACAAGCCAATTACTGCGGTTTTTGCTTCACCAAATGCCGATACCGTGGGGCGGACCAGAAATCCTTGAACGACAAAATACGAAATTCCAACAACCGCAAGAGAAATGCCTGCCTCCTTGACACCCCATCCGTACTGATGCTGGGCGAACAAAACCCAGATGGTTTCCATCCCACGCTGCGCAGCATTGACCAGTAAAAGCGTGATACCAAGTAAGACCAGGGTTCGGTTTGCGGCCATGAATTTGAGGGTGCCAAAAGGGTTTGCTTTTTTCAGGCTCCCTTTGTTGCGCTTTTCTTCCGGCAGTGTTTCCTGAAGAAAAAAGTAACCCAATGCGAAGTTCAAAAAAGACAGCACAGCAGCAAAATAGAATGGCAAGCGCGTATCTATGGCCCCGAAAAAGCCTCCGATAAGGGGGCCAATGATAAATCCTATTCCGAATGCTGCACCAATCAATCCAAATCCCGCAGCGCGATCTTTCTCGATCATTGTATCCGCGACATAGGCGCTGGCAATGGAATAGGTCGCACCAAATACCCCGCCGAGTGCGCGGGCTACAAAAACCCAAAATATTGAAGGGGCAAATGCAAGAAGCAGGGTGTCGAAACCCAATCCCAGCAAAGCCAGAAGCATTATCTTGCGCCTGCCATATTTGTCAGACAGTGCACCCATTACGGGTGCAAACAAAAACTGCATCACGGAAAATATGACAGCTACCGCGCCATAAATTGCAGCGGTGTTGGAAATGTCACCGCCTGTAAGTTCCTCGACAAGGGTTGGAAGGATGGGCCACATCATACCAACACCCATCATGTTGATCATGATGGTCCCGAGGACAATCCAGATGCTGATATTAAGTTTCGGCAAAAAGACTACCCGTCTTTTTTACCGGAAATTGGTACCGCGTAAGACAGATCAAGATCCCAGGGGAAGTAAATCCAGGTATCCTGAGAGACCTCAGTGACGTATGTATTTACCGTGGGTTTGCCAGAAGGTTTGGCATAAACAGTCGCAAAATGAGCGTTGGGGAGAAATTCCCGGACCTTTTTGGCTGTTGCTCCGGTGTCAGTCAGGTCATCGATCACGAGTACCATTTCACCTTTGTTGGTCTCTTCGATAATCTTATCGGAAATGGGCTTAAGCAGTACGAGATTCCCTTGATCCTTGTATTCATGGTAGGAGGCGATGCAAACTGTTTCGATGTTTCTCACTCCCAATTCACGGGCAATGATCGCTGCGGGAACCAGACCGCCACGTGTAATCGAGATTATGGCTTTCCATTCGCCTTTTTCTTCGCTTATTCCTGCAAGGCGCCATGCCAGTGCCTTGCTGTCACGGTGAAACTGGTCCCAAGAAACAGGAAATGCTTTGTTTGCTGGTTGTGTCATGTACTATCCATATGCCCAGAGGTTTTGAAAGATGCTGACCTGAATAGGTCCAAATCTTACGGAGTGCAAGAATGATTACGTCTGCATATGTACAAACCATGGCCCGCTATAATATTTGGCAGAATTCCAGTCTTTACTCGTCCGCTGAAAAATTAACTGATTTGGACCGGCGCAAGGACAGGGGTGCGATATTTCACTCAATCCATCAAACACTGTCACATCTGCTGTGGGGTGATCAGATGTGGATGAACCGGTTTGCAGGAATGCCAAAATCAAGTGTGGGTGATGTGACCGGATCCTTGTCCATGATTGAGTGTTGGGAGACCTTGAAGGAAGAACGGGAGGTGATGGACAAGGCAATCATTGAATGGAGCAAAGACGTGAAGCAGGAATTTCTTGAAAGCGACATGTCCTGGTACTCAGGTTCGCAAAACCGGGTTTTCAGCTCAAATGCCGGGAGACTGGTGGTTCACATGTTTAATCATCAAACGCATCATCGTGGCCAGGTGCACGCAATGCTCACCGGCGCTGGTGTCTTTCCAGACGATACGGATTTGTTCATCATGGAATAGACGAAACTACCCAGCAGTAGTGATCTCTTCACTCACATTTTCATAAATGTCGCCCGTGCTGCTTCCGACATTGGTAACCCCAACAACAATGGCAATCGAGACCAACCCTGCAATGATCGCGTATTCAATAGCGGTGGAACCCGCCATGGAATTGAGAAATTTTCTGAACATTGGTTTTCCATTCACTCTCGACTTGATTGTCAAATTCGTAAATGAAAGTGGTTAAAAGGTTGATAACAATATTATTTTAAACTCAATGTGACCAGGGTGTCAGGATTTTCGGAGATGTTTTAGCATTTTTTCCACATCCTTTACCGCCACCAGTATTTTTTCCCGTTCCCGTCCTCGTACAACTATTTGTGTCGAATAGCTTTC
This sequence comes from Rhizobiaceae bacterium, assembly GCA_051009575.1. Taxonomy (GTDB): domain Bacteria; phylum Pseudomonadota; class Alphaproteobacteria; order Rhizobiales; family Rhizobiaceae; genus JAALLB01. Next base: position 13,099 of record JBPCWL010000068.1, on the reverse strand, counting down.
CCCGTCGAAACGGGGATAGGAACCAATGGATACATCCACGTTTTCTTTTTGAATCTGCGCCAAACGGTCTCCGATTGTGCCTTCCCCAAACTCGCACTCAACCGCTTCGGACAGGATTTTCAAGCCTCCTTTTAAACCCGGGGCAATTTCTTCCAGCATTGCCTGGAATATGGATGGGACACCGGCCATTACATGAACGTTTTCTATAATGAATCCAGGTGCCAGCGATATCTTGTTGTAAATGAGTTCAGAGCCGTCGGGGATGCGCGTCATACGCTTGCGAGCCTGAGTAAATTCAAGTTTTCTTTCCCGATAATGGGTTTCGAGAATTGCAAGAGCGCGGGAATCATAATCAATATTTACCTGGAATGCAGCAGCTACCGCATCAGCTGTAATATCGTCATGGGTCGGGCCAATTCCGCCGGAGGTGAATACATAGGTGTATCTTTGGCGCAGCGCATTCAAAGCGGCCACGATTTCATCCCGCTCATCAGGCACGATCCGGACTTCCAGCAGATCAATGCCCATGAGTGTGAGGTTTGTTGCAAGATGTCCAATATTCTTGTCCCGCGTTCGGCCGGACAAAAGTTCGTCACCAATCGCGAGCATTGCAGCGGTGACAATTTCTGTTTTTTGAACCTTGCTCATGGCGATCCTGCCGATGGTGCGGGCACCGGGACTCGAACCCGGACAGCACTAAGGCCGAGGGATTTTAAGTCCCTTGCGTCTACCAATTCCGCCATGCCCGCAATGTGTTTGGCTTTCATTGGCTAAACGAGCCGTGAAAAACAATCAAGCGCAAAAGAGAGCGCGGTTCGGATAAGTATTAATACATGTTATTCTTGACGGCTTCGTATCCCTCAAGTGCTGCCTGACGTGCCTTCTTGTGATCAACGATTGGGTGAGGGTAGGTTTTACCGAGTTGAACACCTGCTGTCGCTAAAGTTGCGTCGTCGACTTTAAACGGTGCATGGATCAGATTGGTTGGCAAAGCTGAAAGTTCCGGACACCATTTCCTTACATAGTCTCCGTTAGGGTCAAATTTCGGTCCTTGGCTAATGGGATTGAATACCCTGAAATAGGGAGAGGCATCTGCCCCGCTTCCGGCTACCCATTGCCAACTTGCTGTGTTGTTGGCGAGATCTGCATCCAACAATGTATCCCAGAACCAGGCTTCGCCCTCTCGCCAGTGAATCCGCAAGTGTTTGACCAGAAAACTGGCAACAAGCATGCGAACCCGGTTATGCATGTATCCGGTGTTCCATAATTCCCGCATCCCCGCATCTACCATGGGATAGCCGGTCATGCCACGTTGCCATGCTGTGAAGCCTTCTTCGTTTTCCTGCCAGGGATAGGCATCAAACGCTGGTTTCCAGTTTTTCTCAGGTATTTCGGGAAAGTGGAACAAAAGATGATTGGCGAAGTCGCGCCAGACAATTTCTGATTGGAATTTCTTGATATCATCCGCAATTTGGATATCAGCAGCTGAAGCGAAAGCGGATTTGGCACAAATCTGACGTGGCGAAATTTCGCCAAAATGCAAATGCGGTGACAGGCGTGATACATTTGATAAATCAGGACGGTTTCTCAACTCACCATATCCGGCAGCTCCATTTGCCAAAAACTTTTCAAGTTGATTTGCTGCACCAGCTTCACCGGGATTCCAAGGTCTTTCCCATCCGGAGGTCCAATCCAGTTTTCGTGGAATTAATTGGAGCTCGTCCAAACGTATTCCAAGGCCCATGATGTCACCAAGTCTAAAATCCGAAGCGGGAAGGGGAACTGGGAACCCCTTAGCCTGAACAGCCTTCCAGAACGGCGTGTAAACCTTGTAGGGTCCTCCCGAACCTGTCTTGATCTCCCAGGGTTCGTAAATCACGCTGCCCTTGAAACTATTTATCTCAAGACTGGCTGATCTTAGAGTTGTTTTGATCTTCTTGTCCCGCTGGACAGAATGGGGTTCGTAACAGCGGTTCCATGCCAGACTTTCTGCATTGGTATCTTTTGCAAGTTTCCTCAGTTCTTCGAGCGGGTTTCCCCGTAAAATAACCAAGCCACCAAGGGAATTTGATAGAGCCGTGAGACTGTGGTGTAGCCACCATTTGGTCGCAGCGCCCATCGGTCGATCTGTATCATCCAGAATGAATGCCGGAATGACAGTTCCGTTTTCAGCCGCATACGCGAAAGCCGGATTGTCCGCCAACCGTAAGTCGTATCTGAACCAGCAGATTGTTTTCTTCATGGGTGAAACCAGATTGAATTTTCACAAATATGGGGCGTCTGTTCGTGATTTCACGTTTTCATGTCGACAAATTTCTGAAGGGGAGATACACGAATTGAAAACAGGAGAGGATAAACATGAGCATTAAAAGGATTGATACTGGCCCACGCATGAGCCAAGCGGTTGTTCACGGCAACACAGTTTACACGGCGGGGCAGGTCGCGGAAGGCGAAACCGTGGCTGATCAAACAAAGGCAATTCTTTCCCAGATCGATGGACTGCTGGCCGATGCGAATACTGACAAGTCCAAACTTCTTTCTGCAACTATCTGGATCACGGATATGGATAATTTTGCTGAGATGAATGGCGTTTGGGATGCCTGGGTGTCGCCTGGAAACACACCAGCCCGAGCCTGCGTCGAATCCAGACTGGCGCAGCCAAAATTTCTCGTGGAGATTGGTGTTGTTGCTGCGACCGACTAGTCAACCTCGCCACCCAGTGCCTCCATTACCATTTTCTGAAAATGGTGCACCGCATGTTCTGACAATTCGGACATATCATCGTCGACTACAAAACGGCCCTGATTGTATCCTTTGGACTGAAGACCTTTTTGCACACTCTCGCAAAGCGTGATGTCCTCAGGTTGCAGTACGTCTTTTTGGTAATCCATTGCTACCTTTAGTTGCGGAGTCGCGGTTTCAGTCTCGGTGAACCAGTCCTGGTATTCAATAGTTTTGCCTGTTCCCTCGGGAATCATTTGCAGGATTGAGATATTTGTCTCTCCTGGATAAGCCCAAATAGTCAGGTTAGGCCAGAGAAACCATCCGCAATAACCAAAATCGATCTCACCTTTTTCGAATTTGTAGGCTGCGGCATCGGTTGTACGGACGTTGTCTGATACGTGGCTGGAGTAAATGCCGTTACATTTACTGCGATAGGTTTCCATGTCGACGAGATCTACAAAATCCCGATGAGCAGGGTCACAATGGTAGCACTCCAGAAAATTATCGATCAGGACTTTCCAGTTTGCCTTGACGGTGTATGTGTCACGCTGGGAAAACGCCAATTCATCGATTTTTGGGCAATATTTCCGAATTTCTTCTTCAAGATCAGGGGCTTGTTCTGACAGAGAGACAGCGTTTTTGTCCAGGTTGATGAAAACAAATCCGCAGAATACTTCAACCCGTACAGGCTTTAGAGAAAAGTCGCACTTGTTGAAATTGTGCATGTTTTCCGAGTTTCTTGCCGCTTTGAGTGTGCCATCAAGGTCAAAGCTCCAGGCATGATAGGGGCAAACTATCAGATTTTTCTTTCCCGAGCCCTGTACGAGTTCATGTCCACGGTGGGCGCATACATTGTAAAATGCCTTAAGCTCTCCATCACGGCCACGGGTAACAAATACGGATTGTTCGTGGATTTGCGCCGTAACAAACTGTCCTGTTTCGACTACCTGATTTTGGTGACAGACATAATACCAGCTGCGGTAGAATATTGCCTCCTTTTCCGCCTCGTAAATTTCGGGTGCGGTGTAAAACCGGGCGGGCATGGTAAAGGATTCAGCAGGATTGGCGCAAAAAGGAGCGTCGCCAGCCTGAATTTTCACGATTGGTATGTTCATGAGTCCCTCCAACAAAATTCTATACATAAACTAGCGTTATGTTTATTCTGCTTCAAACGAAAGTTCCTTACAAAATTGTATAAGGAAAACTAATGCAAATCTTGTCGAAACGCCTTCCATCTCTGGATTCCCTGATTGCGTTTGAAGCAGCAGCAAGATTGGGGAGTTTTACCCTGGCAGCGGGCGAATTGAATGTGACCCAGGCTGCAATCTCTCAAAGAATTAGAAATCTTGAAAGTGAATTAGGCCTGAAACTCTTTGAAAGAGCGCATAGGGCAGTTATCTTAAACGAAGCCGGGCGGGAATATCAGTATACGGTATCGATGGCGCTTGGGCACTTGGCTGGAGCGACAGAAAGCCTCGAGAAATCTCGAAACTCAGAAAGACTTGTCGTTGCCCTGGATCAGGCAATGGCTCATTTGTGGATGATGCCCCGCCTGAAAGTATTTTGTGACATGTATCCGGAAATCCCGGTCAGGCTGATTGTATCGGATGAATTGGAGGATTGTCTTTCTGGTGATGTTGATGTCGCGCTGATCTTTGGAGGGCAAAGTGCAATCGGCTTCGAAACGGCGGACATGTTCAGGGAGGTGGTCTTTCCGGTTTGTGCTCCCTCATATCTGGAGGTAGCAGGGCCGTTGATCAGCGCTGGTGATTTATTGGGCGCTAAATTGATAGAACTGGAAGACAACCGCTGGGACTGGATGAACTGGAGTATCTGGATAAACCGTGCCCTTGATAAAACGGCTCCCGGTGAGAGAACGCTGCAAATTGGCTCATATCCGTTGGTAATAGATGCTGCATGCTTCGGAGGCGGAGTTGCTCTGGGGTGGAAAGGGCTGGTTGATGACTTGCTCGACAGCGGAAAGCTGGTGAAACCAATGGAAGAGTATGTGAAAACGGAGAACGGATACAATATTTTGGGTAACCGGCACTCGAGTTCACCGGTTCACCGGGATTTGTTTATATCGTGGGTGAAAGGTTGCCTTGATTAAATTAGACACAGTTGATGGCCGAGCAAATCAATGTGATTTGAATTATTGGTATTTTTCCAGAAATATGGAGTTACAAGAATAGAAGAGAACACTGCACTATGAAAATTGCTATGCGGTTTTATAACATATTGCTTTTCCTGGTCTTGTTACCGTGTGCGGCAATTTCTGGTGAACACCCGGGACCGCTGGTGGAAGCTGAATGGCTACAGGCTAATCTCGAAAAAAGAGAATTGGTAGTTTTGGATATCCGTAGCCCACGAAAGAGCCGTGATTTTTACGCAGAAGGACATATAAAAGGGGCTGTTTCTGCTCCCTATAATCATGGATGGCGTAAAACGATCAACGGTGTTGTCGGGATGCTGCCGCCTGTTCCCGAAATTTCAGAACACATTGGAAGTTTGGGTATCGGAAACAACATGCATGTTGTTATTGCACCGTTTGGAAATAGTTCTACCGATTTTTCTGCTGCCACCCGAATTTATTGGACTTTCAAAGTGTTAGGACACAACAGCATTTCCATCCTGAATGGTGGATATGCGGCTTGGTTATCGAAAGGAGGCAAGTTATCCAACGAGGGGGTCGTGCCAATACCCCGTCGATTTGAAGCCGTATATCAGACAAATCTGGTTGCCAGCGAGAAGGAGGTATTTGAAAATCTCAATACCGGTGCAATTTTGGTGGATGCAAGGCCAGCTGCTCAATACGAAGGAAAAGCCAAAAGCCCTGTTGTTGCAAGAGCTGGTACCATTCCAAATTCCGTCAATTTCAGGCAGTCTTTGCTGTACAATCCGAAAGCGACTACATTCTTATCTCAGGAGCGCATTGACACTTCCGCCCAAAAACTGGGATTGGAGCGTCAAAAAAGTACCATTGCTTTTTGCAATACCGGTCATTGGGCGTCTATCGCATGGTTCGCTCTCAGTGAGGTCTCCGGGAGAAAAGACGTGAAACTCTATGATGGATCGATGGCAGAATGGACTGCCACAGCAGGTAACCCCATACAATAATCAGGCAACACGTGGATCGTTCATTTGATTTGTTTCTGTTCCGCTATCTAATGCATCACCATCAGTACTGTAATAGCTTTCTGCAAACTGTTTTGCAGCAGGTGCAGGCAGGGCTTTAGAAAAGAAATAGCCTTGCATAAAATCCACATTGTAGTGGTCTTTCAACAAATCAAACTGGTGCTGATTTTCAATTCCTTCAACCACCAACCGCAAGTCGAGTGCACGGCCCATCGCGGTGATCCCTTTGAGGAGTGTTTTGGAGCGTTCACTGTTGACCAGATCATCAATGAATGACTTGTCAATTTTTAATTTGTCCAATGGCAATTTATGGAGATAGCTCAGGCTTGAATAACCTGTTCCAAAATCATCAAGGGAAATTCTGACGCCGATTTCGCTAAGTCGTTCGAGCACGAGAACTGCATGAGTCATGTCATTCAAAACCGCAGATTCCGTAATTTCAATTTCCAGCCTGTGAGGGTCGAGCCCGGTTTCAATCAGCGCAGCTTGTACCGCTTCTGTTATGGAGCCTACCTGAAACTGAACCGCTGATACATTTACCGCGACACTGGTTTCTGGATGCCAGGTGGTGCACTGTCGGCAGGCTTCCTTCAACGTCCATTCACCTATTTCGCGAATTAGACCCAGATCTTCAGCGAGAGGAATGAATATGGCAGGGGAAACATTATCTGTGTTATTCCGATTCCAACGGGTAAGCGCCTCGAATACCGCCGGTTTCTGCGTTGCCATGCTGACAATCGGCTGAAAATGCAATTCAAGACTGTTGCTTCGGACTGCGTCTGTCAGATCGTTTTCCATTTGCAGGCGTTCCTGCAGGGTATCTTCCATTTCCGGAGAGAAAAATGTGTAGCAATTTTTTCCGGCTTTTTTGGATTCATAAAGTGCAAGATCCGCAAGCTTCAGAAGTCTGTCTATCGTGATTGCATCATCAGGGTAAACTGCAACGCCTATGCTAGCACCGAATCGCAAATTCTGCTTGTTGTAGTCGAGCGGCCGAGTCAATTCGGATATCAGCTGTTGTGCGAGAGCTTCAAATCCTTCGGGACAGTATTTGCCCTCAACGTAAATAACAAATTCATCGCCGCCATGTCGCCCAATTATGGCCTGTTTGGGAAGAAAATCTCGCATGCGTTCGGCAACATTCGCCAAAATGAAATCGCCTGCTTCATGGCCTAGCATGTCGTTAATACGTTTGAACTCATCAAGGTCGAAGAAAATAATGCCGGCATTTTGACCACCAGGTAGCGAAGCGGCCATATTTTCAGATTGCTGGTAGAAATAATTGCGATTGCACAATCCCGTCAGATCATCAAATCGCGCCAGTTGATTGATGCGGTCCTGGTATTGAATTCTTTGACTGACATCTTCGATAACCAGAACACACCCACCGCGGTTTCTCAACTTTATAGACAGTTCTATGTGCTGCTTTTCTGACATCCTGAATATTTTATTATGCGCCCGGTTTTGCAATCTTCTTCTCAGTGCTTCTTCCAGCACCTGAACACGATTTACGTAAGGTTTTTGAAGCTCTATTGCCCTTGAAATATCCGACAAGCGTTTCCCGAAACAGTTGATGTCATCACTTATGACCAGAATTTGCCGCGCGGTTTGATTGATGACCCGGAGCCGCATTTCTTCATCAAACATAATCAGGCCATGAGACATGCTTTCGAGTGCCTCGTTCAGCTGTATTCCAAATGCTTCCTTTTCTTCTGATTGTGCTTCGACATTTCTGAAAAGAGATCGCAACCGAGCGGAAATATCATGAACACTGGAAAATAGCGGCATGAAAAACCCGCAAAGGATCATGGCACGAAAGTCTCCATAGGAAATGACTCCCATGATCAACGGGATGCCGACGGCACAGAGCTGTAATGTGAGTGTACGGTCGTCTAGAAAGTTTCTACTCAAAAGGTTGAGCACATTACCCAAAACGGTCGAAATGCACAGGAGGTGGAGAAAAGAGTTATCTGACAGAATAAAGCAGTAGAAACTCCAGATTCCGGTGATCAGCATAAATGCCGTGGACAAATACCGGTATTGGTACTCCCAAACCCGAACGTCACCTTTGCCATTTTCAATCAGGTTGCGGTGCCTTTTGATATTTCCCACATCGGCCAGCATGATTGCCAGCATCGCTATTGTTGTAGCCAGGAATGTAAATTCACTTGTTAGGAAATAGGTGACAAGTGAAGCAATTGACGCACTGATCTTTCCATAGAAAAATGCGGCGTGATCCTCGTAGTGAGTTAATCCGTCCTTTTCCTTTTGGGTAATGGTGGAATTCTGCCCCGGCGTCACTTCTAAATCCCTGCTAATGATCAGTGAAATCTACTGCGAATAGATTGCCATAAAGTTTATTAAGTAATGAATAAACTATAGAAACCGGAAAGCTTCACTTCAGGTCCACCAGAGAGACCAGCCCGCCAGGATGGTGCTCCAATTTTCCTGCCAGAGAGAGTTCCAGGAGGGTCAATTGAACTTCGCCAGGGGATGCGTCTGTAAATTGAAGAATGTCATCTATCAAAACTGGTGATGGGCCAAGAGCTGCGATGACTTTCTCCCGGGCTGAATCATTCAGATTTTCTGCATTAATTTGCGGGTATTCGAACAGTTCTAGTTCATCTTCCCAAATGTCGTCTTCTGCTGCCGTCATGTCACGGTCCAATGGAAGTAGCGCTTCCATGATATCTTCGACATTGGCAACAAGAGTAGCGCCTTCACGGATCAAATTGTTTGTCCCTTCACTTCGCGGATCCAGAGGAGAACCGGGTATCGCCAAAATGGACCTGCCCATTTCGTTAGCCAATCGGGCCGTAATCAAGGAGCCGGATTTTCTGGCGGCCTCTACAACCAAGACTGCACGTGAAAGTCCGGTGATGATCCGGTTTCTGCGTGGAAAATCTTTCGCCCGGGGCTGCCAACCCATCGGCATTTCACTTACCAATGCACCGCCAGCGTCATGAATGGCTTCAGCGAGATTTGAATTTTCTTCCGGAAACACATGGTCAACACCGCCCGCGAACACCGCAATTGTGCCGGTTTCAATTGCAGCTTTGTGGGCTGCGGTATCGATACCTCTCGCCAATCCAGAGATGATTACATAGCTGTTTCCCCCCATCTGTCTGGATAATCTCTCAGTAATTTTCAAACCCGCAATTGAGGCGTTTCTAGAGCCCACTATGGCCAAGGATTTTTCGCTGAAAGTGGAAATTTTTCCACGAACACAAAGAATTGGAGGGCTTCCGTCCGTATTTCTGAGTATTGCGGGATAATCCGGCTCTCCGATACCAATGAACCGGGCACCACAACGTTCAGCCTGCATGAGTTCATACTCAGCGGTGTCGCGGGAACAGATTTCAATTCTTGCAGCAGCTCCACCACGTTTTGCCAATTCAGGAATCGCCTCCAAAGCCTGTTCAGCGGTTCCGTAATGCGAAATCAAATCGCGGAAGGTTGCTGGCCCAACATTTTGGCTACGTATCAATCGTAGCCAGTTTAGTCGTTGCAGGTCAGAAAGTGTAAAGTATTTCCTGCCGGATAAGTTTCTATTGTTCATTTATAAACATGAATTAATTACAACCAATTCTTGTTTATATTACTTTATTGATTTTTGCCAATCCTGCTTTCATTGCCCTTGATAAGCCGTTTTATGTTTTCGTGATGTCGAATCCACAGGATTGCGGTAAGTGCAACAAAAAGCTCTCCCCACTGGACGTGACCAAAATAAAATAGGGCAAATGTAGTCGCAAGGCTGGATATCAGGGAAGCAAGCGATGAGTATCGCGTAATTGCCGCAAGGCTCAACCAGGCAAGCGCAAAAATGATCACCATTTTCCAGGAAAATCCCAGCAAAATACCGATAAACGTGGCAACGCCTTTGCCACCTTTGAACTTCAGCCAAACTGGAAAACAGTGCCCAATGAAGGCGCCAAACCCGGCTAAAACAGCAGGATCAGGTCCCATCAAGCTCGCCAGTTTGACAGCAGCGGTGCCTTTGAGCAGGTCGCCGAGGAGGGTGAGGAAGGCTATTTTTTTGTTTCCGGTGCGAAGGACATTAGTTGCACCAATGTTCCCGGAACCGATATTGCGCACGTCTCCCATTCCGGCAAAGCGCGTCAGCAACAATCCAAATGGAATTGATCCAAGCAAATATCCAAACAAGAGGGCGGCAAGATAAAGCCCGAACGTGATCCACAATACCGGAGAATCCCATGGCATGTTGATCGGGTTAGGCATTTTGTTTCCTGTTTTTAACTGTCGTCCTGATAAACGGTTTTTCCGCCTACCATCGTGTGAACCACTTTACCGCTAAAGCGTTCGCCTTCAAACGGAGTGTTCTTGGATTTGGAAATTATATCCTGTTCCCTGACTACCCAGGGCAAATCAAGGTCAGCAATGAAAATATCAGCGTTTGCCCCCGGCTTCAGTGTGCCACCGTCAATTCCAAATATTTGTGCGGGGCGGGTAGAAAGTGCGTCGATAATACGTATCAGTGGAACTTCTGCGTTGTGATGCAGGCGCAGAGCTGCGGCAAACAGTGTTTCCAGGCCAATGGCGCCATCAGCTGCTTCTGCAAACGGGTGGCGTTTTTCATCAACATCGTGGGGGTCATGGCTTGATACGATGATGTCAATAATTCCCTCCGCGAGAGCGGAAATCATCGCCTGCCGGTCATCCTCATCACGCAGTGGTGGCTGAAGGCGGAGAAAGGTTCGGTACCTTCCGATATCATTTTCGTTAAGGGTCAGGTGATTGATCGATATACCACAAGTTACCGGATGTCCCTGTTTTTTGTATTTGCTGATCGCCTCAGCAGAATCAGAAGTGGATATCTTCGCAGCATGATAGTTGCCACCGGTCAATGCAGCTAACCGAAGGTCGCGTTCAAGCGTAATGATTTCAGCTTCGCGCGGAATACCAGGCAGGCCGAGATGCGTTGCGTTCAGACCTTCATTCATCACGCCGTTCGAGGAAAGGGCAGGGTCAATCGTTTCCTTTGAAATCACAAGACCGAAATCCCTCGAATAGGTGAGGGCGCGCCGCAATACCAGGTTGTTCGAAATTGAGTGCTTGCCTTCGGTTAGCATGACGGCACCAGCTTCCTGCAATAACCCGAACTCCGTGAGCTCGTCACCTTTGAGACCCTTAGTCACGCTTGCTGCAGGATAAACACGCACAGAAGCATCATCCCTTGCCGCGCGTCGGACAAAATCTACGAGAGCTACATCGTCAATCACCGGATCCGTTTCAGGCATCATAATGAATCCGGTTACACCCCCTTTGGCAGCGGCCCTGCTTGCGGATGCAATTGTTTCACGGTGCTCCCCCCCCGGTTCACCGACAAATACACGGGCATCAATCAAACCAGGAAACACATGCTTTCCCTTTGCCTTATACACGTTTCCATCTGCAGCTTTTTCAGCAATCTTGCCGATTTCGGAAATCCGACCATCCTTGATGAGTATGTCGCATATGCCATCAATCTTTTGGGAAGGATCGACAGCGTGGCCGTCTTTGATGAGGAGTGCCGATTCAGTCATTTGCCCCCCCGTTTTCCATTAGTGATTCAATCACCGCCATGCGAATTGCAACACCCATTTCTACCTGCGTTTCAATTACACTTTGAGGGCCGTCGGCCACATCGGAGGATATTTCAACACCACGGTTCATCGGGCCTGGATGCATGACAAGAGCATCCGGTTTGGCAAAGGACAATTTATCAGAATCCAGACCGTAAAAGCGGAAATATTCCCGCACCGAAGGGATCAACGCACCAGCCATGCGTTCGCGCTGCAATCTGAGCATCATGACGATATCTGCATCTTCAAGCCCTTCCTTCATGGACCTGAATACTTCTACACCGAGACGTTCAATGCCGGCAGGCAGGAGCGTGGAAGGTGCTACGACACGTACGCGAGCGCCCAGTGCATTCAACAAAATGATATTGGAACGCGCGACACGGCTATGCAGTACATCGCCGCAGATAGTCACAATCAATCCGGCGATGCTTCCCTTGTTACGTTGTATGGTAAGTGCATCAAGTAGAGCTTGTGTTGGGTGTTCATGTGCCCCATCACCGGCATTGATAACCGAGCATCCGACCTTGTTAGCGAGCAGCTCAACCGCGCCTGCAGATTGATGTCGCACTACAAGAAGGTCGGGTTGCATGGCGTTCAGCGTCATTGCTGTATCTATGAGTGTTTCGCCTTTTTTCACGGAAGATGAACCAACGGACATGTTCATGACATCCGCACCCAGTCGTTTGCCGGCAAGTTCGAATGAAGATTGTGTGCGGGTCGATGCTTCAAAAAAAAGATTTATCTGGGTTCGTCCACGAAGAACGTTTTTCTTTTTCTCGCGTTGTCTGGAAACAGATACGGCGTCATTTGCCCGATTTAGAAGGTATTGGATTTCCAAAGGAGAAAGTTCGGCAATTCCCAGCAGGTGACGCTGATTGAACACTTTTGGGGAAGAATAATTTTCGTTTGCCATCAAAGCCACTGCTATAGGCGCGGATAATCAAAACTGCAAGCATGTCCAACACACTTTTTGTATTCGGTTAACAAAATCCACAAGTGGATTTCAATCCGATGATCGTTAACAGGCTTCAACTGTTAAGTAGAAGTGCCAATTGAAAAACGAAGACGGGGTAGTCATAAACACAGAATGTCAAACAAGGAACTGATAAACAAACTGCTGTCGGTACTCGGCTCTGGCAATGTTCTTGTAACCGATAAACAGACAGAACGGTTTTGCCGGGGGTTTCGATCAGGGTCCGGTCAGGCATTGGCTGTTTTAACTCCGAAATCTTTGATCGATTATTGGAACGCCCTAAAACTGTGCGTAGAGGCGGACAAAATTGTTATCATGCAGGCGGCTAACACCGGCCTGACAGAAGGCTCCACACCCAATGGCCATTATGACCGGGATTGCGTTGTCATCAACACCTTGGCCTTGGACAAGATTCATTCAGTTGAGGACGCGAAACAAGTATTGGCTTGTGCGGGTGCGACCTTGTACTCACTGGAAAAACTTCTCAAGCCTTTGAAACGTCAACCCCATTCGGTGATCGGCTCTTCATGTATCGGAGCATCAATTGTGGGAGGTGTGTGCAATAATTCAGGCGGAGCTCTAGTTCAACGCGGACCTTCGTATACCGAATTGGCTCTATTTGCGCGAATAGACGAAAATGGTGAACTTGAGTTGGTAAACAATCTGGGAATTGATCTCGGAAACA
>JBPCWL010000067.1:0-4223 GCA_051009575.1 Rhizobiaceae bacterium | reverse complement strand
TGGTACGAAGTTCTTTTTCAATCCGAAGAGGTGTGGAGCGCCGTTTCCCTTAGCTTGAAAATAGCCTTGGTTAACGCAACCTTTGCGACGATTCTGGGTACTTTGGCTGGGCTTGCGATGGTTCGGTTCGGAAGGTTCAAAGGGCGGACATTGTTCGGTGGCATGCTGGTTGCGCCTTTGGTTATGCCTGAAGTGATCACTGGGCTTTCGCTCTTGGTTTTCTTTATCTCACTCAACCAACTGTTTGGGTGGCCGTCTGAACGTGGGTTTGCGACAATAACAATCGCTCATATCACATTCTCAATGGCCTATGTGGCCGTTACCATTCAAGCGCGATTGACCGGTGTAGGGCAAACACTTGAGGAAGCAGCCGCGGACCTTGGTGCAAAGCCCTTTAAGGTGTTGACGGCGATAACAATTCCGCAACTCACACCGGCACTGATTTCTGGTTGGCTGTTGGCGTTTACTCTTTCGCTGGATGATCTGGTAATCGCGAGTTTTGTTACCGGGCCGGGCGCGAACACCTTGCCAATCCTGATTTTTTCGCGCATTCGACTTGGCCTCAGGCCTGATATCAACGCGCTTGCGACCATTATGATTCTAGTGATTGCCATTTGCGTTGCGATTGCTGCCATAGTGATGTTCCGCCAGCAAAGGGCGGACCAGTTGGATCAGCAAATCGCAGAGCGAGGGGAGGGATAATTTGGAGGTCAATGAGCTCCAGAAAAAGCGGCGAAGCGAACCACGTGAAGTTCGTCGATTGCAACTGATAATGGCTGCTATCGACTCCATTTCGAAGCGGGGATTTTCCGACACGACGCTCAGACACGTTACCGAAACGGCAAAGCTGTCGCATGGCGTGGTTAATTATCACTTTGACAGCAAAGCGGCGCTTTATGACGCCACTTTGGGTTTTCTTGCGCAAGAGCACTATGACAATTGGACGAAGTATTATGATGAGGCAAAGCCAACGGCAGAGCACCGCCTGGCGGCCATCATACGCGCAGATTTTGACAAGAGCATTTGCACCCACAAACGGCTGGCTGTTTGGTTTGCATTTTGGGGGCAGGCGAAATATAGGCCCAACTATTTAAAAATACATAATAAATACGACAACGAGCGGTATGATAGGATACTGCAACTGTGCGGCGAACTGATTGCCGGTGGCGGTTATCAAAATCTTGAGCCTGAGCAAACGGCCCGCAGTGTTGAAGCGATGTCTGATGGTGCCTGGCTCAGTCTTATGCTGTATCCCAAAGTGGCGGATCGTCGCGAGTTCAGAGATGTGTGCTTACTTTCTCTTTCCCGGTTTTTCCCGCAGCACTTCCCGATATAAATCTCCGAATTGCGTGAGATTGTACGACCGCAATTTAGCATCGAACCTTTTTCATTTCCGGATCATAAAGCGGCCTTAGCGATGCAGTCGCATCATACTTGGTGTCTGCGATTTCAATCTGCCACTCTGCTGCCGCAATGACGTCTGCCGATAATGGCTGATCTGTTTCAGCAAACCCGATGCCAACGGAAGCCCCCAAACTGTGACCGTAACCACCGACGTGAACATAACCAACTTCCTTGCCGTTCATATAAATCATCTCGTTTCCGTAGATTAGAGGTTCCGGGTCTTTGAGCAAAAACTGAAGCATTCGGTTGCATGGTATTCCCTTTGCCTTGATATCGGCCAGTGCGTCCCGGCCAATAAACCCGCCAGGTTTGTCCAGCTTGACCGCGAAACCCAAACCCGCTTCGATGGGGTTATCCGTGTTATCTACATCAATCCCAAAATCCCGATATGCTTTTTCAAGCCGCAGTGAGTTGAGAGTTTGCATGCCAGCATTCCGAACACCCAGATCGCGCCCTGCTTGCATGATCAGGTCATATGTCTGAACGGCCTGTGTCGCGGGGACATGCAGTTCCCAACCAAGCTCACCAATGAAAGTCACGCGATAGGCGAGGACCGCAGCATAACCTACGTCGATTTCACGCGCGGTCATAAATGGAAATCCGTCATTTGATAGGTCCGAACCAGAAATACGGCTCAGCAATTCTCGAGATTTCGGGCCATGAACGTTAATCTGGCAGCGGCCAGCAGTGATATCGGTAATGACCACATTTTCACCGCCAAGTATATGTCGCCGCATACGCATTTCGGTATGTCCAGCAGAGTTTTCACCGACCACAACCCAGAATTTTTCATCGGATAACCGCGTTACGGTCAGGTCTGCTTCGAAACCACCCTGTTCATTGACCCAAGCAGTGTAAACAACTCTTCCGGGGTCAACGTTAACCTCATTGCAGGACAGGCGAGAGAGGAGGGCGCATGTGTCTGGTCCCTCGACGCTAAAGCACGCCATCGAGGTCATATCCATGACTATGACGTCCTCACGCGCGGCTTTATGTTCCTCGGCGTGCCAATCGAACCAGTTCTGCCTGTACCAACTGTACTTTTCGACCTTGGCCTGATCCGCAGAGGGTGCAAACCAATCCGGCTGCTCCCATCCATTACCCTCGCCAAAAAACGCCCCGGACTCTTTTAGGCGGTCATAAAGGACCGAGCGCTTTACGTTCCGAGCGGTCTTGAAATTTTCGTTGTGATAGTGCTGGCCAAAAAGCTTTCCGAGCAACTCTGGCGTTCTGTCGCGTCGAAATGCCGGAGTCGCCATTTCCCGTGAAAAACGATTGACGTTTATTCCGGTAACATCGATCGGAGGCAAGCCATCGACCATCCAATGTGCAAGCACCATTCCCGTGCCCGCGCCGTTGAGAATACCCAATGAATTCATGCCACAAGCAACCCAAAGATTTCGAAGCTCAGGTGTTGGTCCAACAAGCGGAGCAAGATCAGGGGTAAAGCTTTCCGGCCCGCAGAACAGCTTTTTTACACCATAGTTCATGGTTTCGGGCACGCGAGAGTAAGCTTTTTCAAGGTCGGGGCTGACCCTTTCCCAATCAGGCTCGATTTCGCCGTACTGCCATTCTTCCGGGACACCATCCAGCTTCCACGCGGCCGCGCCTGGTTCAAACAGGCCCAGCATCAAGCCACCGACTTCCTCGCGGTAATACGTATAGGTTGAGGGGTCTTCGAGAACAGGCAGATCGCGGGGCAAGCCGGGAATGTTTTCAGTAATCAGATAATAGTGCTCAGCCGCCTGCAAGGGGAGGTTCACCCCATGTTTGGCGCCCAATTGCCGCGACCACATACCACCACTGATAACTACGTTTTCTGCAGCAATGACTTGGCCGGTCGATGTCTTTACGCCTGTAGCGGTTCCATTTTTGGCAAGAATTTCGTCGACCCGAATGCCTTCGAAAAAACGTACGCCCCGGGTTCGTGCCCCTTTCGCCAAAGACATTGTAACGTCCACTGGGTTGGCCCGGCCGTCTTCTGGGATCAGGAATGCGCCCACAACGTCTGACAGGTCCCCGATTGGAAACATCTGTTGTGCTTCCTTGACCGAGATTTCGTGGTTGTTAATGCCAAAGCGCCGCATGAAGGCTGCTGTGCGGCGCATTTCATGCAGGCGTTCCTGATTGGTTGCGATCTGAAGGTATCCGACCGCGCGAAAGCCCGTCGAAATGCCGGTTTCCTTCTCCAGATTGGCATAAAGGTCGCGGCCATGCGTATAGATTGCGCATTCCGCTTCTGAATTGAGAAGACCTGCCACGATAAGGCCCGCAGCATGCCAAGTAGTTCCCGAGGTTAGCTGACCCTGTTCCAGAACTACGACATCCGCGTGACCCAGCTTTGCTAGGTGGTAGGCCGTGTTTGTTCCAATGGAACCGCCGCCGATTATAACTGTTTGGGCGTGAGTGGGCAGGGTATCGACCATGGATACGGCTCCTCGTTGATCGTTCGGCTAACCGATTAACAACCAACAGAGGATATGTCTACTGATTGAATGGCCATTCAGTGGATTTTGTCGCCTAGACTTTGACTTTTCAACTGAAAAGGCTTGTCACGGTTATGAGTTCAGGCTTCACTTTCCCTGACGGAAACAAACTAAACGGTGACCAAATGCCCGACGATATCCTTTATGACCGTTCAGTCATCGAATTTCTGGAAGAGCTTTGGGGGGAGGGGTTCTTATCGCCCGGTGGTCCCGAGGAGGTCGCGCGAGTTGTTGATGGTGTCGATCTGAAAGGCAAACATGTTTTGGACATTGGTTGCGGATCGGGTGCAATTTCGGTGCTGCTGGCAAGTGAATTTGGTGCCGGTAAAGTTA
>JBPCWL010000066.1:0-6491 GCA_051009575.1 Rhizobiaceae bacterium | reverse complement strand
GTATATGCTGGCTAAAGAGTAGTGGCCTGTTCCGCAAGTTTTGAGAAAGAGAAAGGGATGAGATTTTTGTTTTCAGCCATACCGGATATCTTAACGGAAGCTGTGTGCCGAACCGTATCCTATTTTG
This sequence comes from Rhizobiaceae bacterium, assembly GCA_051009575.1. Classification (GTDB taxonomy): domain Bacteria; phylum Pseudomonadota; class Alphaproteobacteria; order Rhizobiales; family Rhizobiaceae; genus JAALLB01. The sequence goes on along the minus strand of JBPCWL010000066.1, from coordinate 6,364 downwards.
TTGTTCTGATCCGTCCGGGGGCGGAGGAAGCGGTGGAGAAAGGAATCAGGGGTGCGATTATCGGCCGTAGATTCGGTGGAACCGGTTGTAAAATAGCTAGAAACGTTTTGTTCGTTGGTAGAAAAAGTATCGAATTCGGAGACAAAATCTCAATAAATGCTGGCTCCCAATTCGTGGCAGGTAGCCGCGGGTATATCAGAATGGGCAACGGCTCTCACGTTTCCAGAAACAGTGTATTGGCGGGAGCTGGAGGAATTGAGGTGGGCGAACATTGCAAGATATCTAGCGGCGTTATGATCTACACTGTCACCTACGACCGGGAAAAAGGATATCTGCTCCGTGAATCCCCTTCCAAACATTTGCCGGTGATAATTGGTAATGACGTGCATGTCGGTGCAAATGCATCAATTTTACCAGGAGTAACAATTGGAAATAACGCAGTTATTGGTGCTGGAGCTGTTGTGGCAAAAGATGTTGCAACTGGAGAAACGGTGGTTGGTGTCCCGGCGAAACCCATCAATGACAACCACTCTGAAAATAGGCACTGAAAGTTCAAGGAAAACCAACTGTCTTTTGTTGATCCCTTTGAAACATTTAGCCGTTCCAACTCCTCGAACCGCAATGATATTCAGTTCAGACCCAACTTGAATCTTTTTCATATCCCAACAGCAATAACTCCTTTCCAGCGTAGTGATTGAACACTTCCCTGGCTTCTTTGGTGAACACGTTTTTCCAGTCTCCGACAATCCCCTTGCGGATAAAACTTGTAACATCCTCCTCTCCCGGTTTGCGGGATGATTGGGATTCGAATGAATGGGAATCAACAATCGCTTGAAGTTCTTCTGGATCCTTTTCCCAATTTCCGAAATAATTCAATATCCGGGTTAACTCACGTAAGGGGTTTTCGGTGATCTCCTCATAACTGGTTTCAATCACTGAACTCCTGCCATACCAGTTTTGAACAAAATCAGCCCATGAGTATCCCGGATATCCTCCGTTAAATGTCCAGTCTATGAAAGCAGGCAGTTTTTCCTGGATGTCATACGGATTTTTCACATCCAGTATTTTACGTACTTTTCTGCTGTAACTGGCACTGGTTATCTGCTTTTCAAATACCAGGTGGTAATAAAACGAGACCATTGTATCCCGGCCATCACGCCACACCAGCACGGTGTCAATTTTTTCATTTACATCGAGGTAACAACCGTGAATCAGCTGACTTCGTAAAAATGGCAAACGATTTCTCGGATAGGGAATGTCCACTGCGGCGGAAAGCATCTGGCTAAGCCATGTTCCGCCAGATTTAGGGTATTCGGTCACCACAACTGGTTTGGCAAATCCGTTAAGCGCGCCTTTGACTACAGCCAATCGTGAAGCTGCGTTTAGTTTAAACCACCAACCTGAATCACGTTGTTCAATAAACAAAAACGAATCCCACTATGCTATTTTTCATTTCGCCAAATCATTTGAACCCATGCACGTTGATCCAGTAGGAGGTCAAATTGATCTGTTAGTCGCCAGAGAATCCCCTTGATACCACTCTGTAATCCTGTCTTGTTAGCGAATTCTAATAGACGAGGTGGTTTAGAGTATACTTCGATTTCTCTGAAACCTGTATTCCGTAAAACTGTTCGAATGTAATCTTTGCGAAAACCAAAGCGCATATTCACAAAACTTCGTTCAACAATTGACCGGGGAAACACGCTTTTCATGCCAACTAGAGCTGAATATCTGATCAATCTCCGGATAAATGTATCTGCGTTCTTAAAGTCCATTACAAGTGTACCCTGTGGTTTCAAAATTCGCCTTGCCTCCCGTATTGTCAATTGCGGATTGTTATGAAGCATAAGGTTTCCAATAATGACAACGACATCAAATGAATCAGCATTAAAACGCAAACTATCCAGCGTGCCTTGTATGGCACGTATATTGTGAATGCCATTAACACCAAGAACACTGGGGCTCGGATCAACAGCCGTTACCTGATAAAGTGAATTGTGTTTGGCAATTTCGACGGCGGTAAATCCGTTACCGCATCCCAGATCTAGAATAGACTGTCGCCCGTCTTTAACTGAATGGCGATCAATAGCATTCAGTACATGCCGTGCTACTCCAAATTTAAGAGCTTTGTTGTTTTCCCAATTGAAGTCTGAATAAACTTCGCCTTGATCTGAAGCAATTTGAGAGGTTTCGACAAAATATTTACGATAGGTGTCTTCATCCTTGATGTTTCGGATATCGTCGGCTTCGAGTGTCAATGAGAGGTAATCGTTGACGTTACTATCAAATGTTATCCCACATTTTCTGCATACAAGATGGCCATAATCTGTATGGGAGAATTTGTTGACCACAACCGCAGTTTGAGACATTCCTTCGCACAAATGGCAATTTTTGGGTGCATTCTTAGAAATTTTTTTATAACTCACGAGTACAAACTCTTTTTATTAACAGTGCCATAAATCTCTGCAAATTCTGTCTCGCTCAATTCAGTTTTCGCGTGCCACGATTTTGGTTTGCGGGCTATTAATATCCAGGTGTCACGCCAATCCGGAAAAAATATTGTAACCAATTTGTATGCGGGATGAAATGCAGGGCTTAAGTTCTGAAGCATGTGATGTACGGTATAAAGCTCAACGATTTCGACGCCTAAAAATTCGCACATCAACACAAGGTCATTGCGGACATATTCGCGCTGCGGGCCTCGCCATACACCTTTGTACCAATAATACAATGGATATCGTGGAAGATTTGTCCGGCCTCTGAGCAGGTCAAGGCGCTTGCGAATATTCGCAAGATTGGGAACAGAAAAGAAAAGATACCCGCCCGGTTTTAACCCTCGGACAAGCTCAACAAGAATTTCCCTGGGGGAATCGTGAATATGTTCAAGAACATCATTCATCATGATCATGTCGAAAGTGTCCGGCTGTAAAGGCTCGAACTTGCGCGAAAATGTTATTCCGACTTCACGGGCAAATTTTTCAATGCGCATGACGTTGTCACCGGTTTTGTGCCAATCATCCGCGAGATCGTCGACGGCCGTACACTGTATTCCCATGGCTTGTGCTATAGCAGTCTTGTCGCAAGGGCCCGATCCCAGATCGAATAGCCGGTCACCTGGATTGAGGTATTTCCGAATGACGTCTCCTACGGTGAAATAAGGAGCAGTGTTGTTATCGACATAACCCTTAAAAGGAAATCTCGCCTTCAACCACTCCAATGCGTCTTCATTAGTCATTCGGGTTATCCACATAAATTTGGTATCTACATCAATGCAATTACAAGTTGTCCGTTGTCACGCGCGCGGGCAAGTTTTCTAAGAGTTTCCAAAAACGCCATCAGTAACGACTCTGATTCGGCAAAATTAAATGGATGAGCCCAAAGATGCATACATTTCTTGTGCTCGATTGCACCGGCTATTCCAAGTTCAACTCGACGTGTGAGCATTTGGCGGCGCCAGCTTTTCCCGGCATCATGAAACAGCATGGAACCGGTATGGCGTACCAATTCTCCGTCCTCGCCGGTCTCCGTTGCGAACGGCGGTGCAAACAATGCGCTCTTTGCCAAACGGAGCCATCGGTTCCCGGCCATATTGGGGGGAGAAACCCGTGCCTTGGCGAATCCGGACTTCAAAACCGCATCTGCGAATTTTTCGCGGTTTTCAGGATAGACAAACCGATCGGTAGCAAGGCCGAATCTTTTTAGTACAGAATTAAACCGTTCAAGGTCCTGGATCACAGCCTGATCACTCATTCCCTGCCACGTAAATGGTACATGGGAATATGTGTGACAGGCAATGTGCTGTGAGACCCGCGATCCCAGTACCAGCTCAAAGAGATCATGCCCGTTGAAGCTTTCAGATTCGGATTCATTTAGTACCGCATTGATTTGATTTTGCGCATCATGGGGTAAGTGGGAAAAGTCGCGGGTGTCCGGGTTGTCAAAAAGCGCGCCCACCGTTGCCCAGACGGCCGGAAACTCAAGCCTGTCCATTTCGTCAAGGATAACCGGCAAAACCTGCCGTAGCCGCTTGTATACCCCATTTTTCTCCCTGTGGCGCCATCGCTGGTTAGTCACGTCACCCCAGCCGATTTCGAAGTCGAAACTAATAGTGACGCTTCCGCAGTTCTCTGGAATGCCGAGTTCAGGTTTAATCATTGTCATAGCCCAGTTTACTCATAATAGGAGAGACTAGCTCCATGATTTCCTGTTTGCGGTCTCCTAGCCGCTGTAGACTGCCGGGATTCGGATCAAATATTTGGAAACTCTTTCTTGCGATGATCAGTTCCTGATTTTTGAACTCCATTTTTGGTTGTTCTAACTCCAGGAACTCAAATACTTCTGACAATGCGAATACAGGATCGGAAACTAGATCCTCAAAACGAATCAGAAAGTGATTTGTTGATCCGATAGTCGATAGCATGACTTCGTTTATCATGGCCCACTGGCTTGCAGTTTTCACCAGCGGATAATTATTTAGGCCTGTTTCTTCCTTAAGCCAATCAGGAGGCCTGCACCGTCTGTGCAATCCCTCGGCGACACAATATCCGTTCCGGGAAATTCCGATGAACTTAGTATTGCCGAAGTTTCTGTCGAGCCACTCTATTCTGGCAGTGTTTGACACCGACTTGTCCATGAATATTTTGGCATTGCGTTTCCAAAACATCAACCAGTCCCTTTTTATCTGGGTTACGACTTCAGCAGATTCCATTTCTCCAGGTTTTGCGACTGACTGCCACTCATCATCCCAGATCATGTGATGCCCATTTAGCTCTAGATTACTAAGATAATTGGTAAACCGGACGCCTTCACGAGGAAGGCCGGAAACTTCCGGGTGAGCTGAAAGAAGGTGCTGAAGAAGCGTGGTTCCCGAATTGTAACAACCGACCAAGAACAACCAGCTCGTCGGATCGCGTTGCGGTATTGCACCTGACAGGGTTCTGCGGAAAATCGCATTGTCGCATAACCTCACGAAGGCTTCTTCGCTGATTTGAGAAATTGCTGATGAAATTGAATTCTGCTTCGAAATGAAATTTCGGAAACTTGTAATGGAGTTATTGCGTTTCCGGGTCTTAATTTCAGTCATCACTGCTTTGTCCGAAATTACAGGCGGATTGCATCTGATAGTTGTGGAGAAAAATGTCAATCACAAGATGAATCGGAAACGGCGATGATACATAAAGATACAAAAAATACAATTTTTAATAAGGTTATTCCTTATTCACGACGAATATGCTAGTGGGACTTTTGGCTGGGCAAACAATAATTTACCGGCCAGAGGTTTCCAATGCATATAGTAATTCTGGGTTGCTCCGGTTTGATTGGGCACAAGTTGTACCAAGTGCTAGCGAAACGTTTTGATCAAGTCACTGGTGTTTTGCATGGTTCGCTCGATCGTTTTAACCGGTTTCGAATTTTTGCCTCTTCGTCAATCGTAGAGAATGTTTCGGTTGAAGACAAAGATTCTGTGTTTTCCATTCTCAATCATCTGCAACCTGATGTTGTATTAAATTGTGCTGGAATCACTAGGCGCAGACCCGAGATTGATACTCCGATTAAAGCGATAGCGGTTAATGCGTTATTTCCACATCTATTGGCAGAGTGGGCAGGAGATTCAGGTGCCAGGGTTATTCACTTCAGTACTGATTGTGTATTTGATGGTTCGGTAGGCAACTACCAGGAGAGTAGCGAGGTCAGTCCAGAAGACGCTTATGGTCGAACCAAGGCGCTTGGAGAAATTCGATATGATCACACGTTGACTATCCGATCTTCTTTTATTGGACAGGAATTGGATACCCATTCAGAACTGCTGGCATGGTTTTTGCAGCAAAGTGGCAAGCAAATTGGCGGCTTTACACATGCCATGTACTCAGGTGTCTCAACATCAGAATTGTCAAGGGTTGTTGGCGATATAATCGAAAAATTTCCTGATTTGTCCGGTTTATACAATTTGTCCATTGAGGAACCAATTTCCAAGTATGATTTATTGTGCCTAGCTCGTGATGCTTATTCCATCGATGTCGAGATAAACAAAGATTCAAGTCTTGTTACGAATCCCACACTCGATGGTTCAAAATTGCGGAAAGCAATAAATTTAAAATTGCCAGACTGGGAAGAAATGATGTGTTACCTAGCGTCACAAAAAGGATTCTACCAAAGGTAATGTTTACTTTTGGGTTTAAATAAATTTTTGGGTTTTATAATGCCGGAAATGACAGTACCTCAATTTCGTTCTTTCGTTGATATGAATGATTTCGAAAATATCCGACAGGTATTTGAACGAAATTACATTGCAGAAGGCCCATGTGGGGCGGAATTCAGGGAACGGCTTGTTCAAATAACTGGTGCTCAATACGGTGTATTGGCA
>JBPCWL010000065.1:0-4126 GCA_051009575.1 Rhizobiaceae bacterium | reverse complement strand
ATGTGACACTACGCATTTATTTTGATATGGTAAATTATTGTTTCAGGAGCCAATGCTTCAATAAAGCAAAATCAAAGATTGGTACTCTTATTCAACAGGTGGAGACATTCCTGGGATGTGTTCGTTTGTGATCATTTGTCGACAATACTCTTCAAAAGCCTTAAGGGCTTTCGGTTTTTGCTCTTGCTTCAGCGTGGCTAGTCCAATTTTCATGGGCTTATGCTTACCTTTCAACCGGACCCTAGCCAATTTCCGTCCATCCAGAGAAGCAAGGTTTTTCGGGCGTATGTTTGCAATGCTGAATCCAAATCCGTTCGCGACCATCGTCCTGACCACTTCATGGTTTTCCGACTTACGGTAGATCTTGGGCTGAATTCCTTCGTTTTGGAACAGTGAGAAGAAGTAACTACGGCTGTATGGCAAATCCAGCAGCACCATTGGAATATCTTCCAGATCCTTCAACTCAATAGAACTCTGTTTGGACAGGGGATGATCTTTTGCAAGCAGTACATGAGGTGGCAGATCAGCAAGCGCCTCAAATTCGATATCGTGTGGAACTTGAAGGTCATAAGATATAGCCGCATCAATTTGGACACTTCTTAAATCCTTCAACAGTGCTTCATGGCTTCCCTCGACCATTTTTAGTTGCACTCTTGGATAAGTAGTCAAAAAGTCGTGCCCGAGTTTAGGAATAACCATTGGAGCGAGTGTAATCATGCATCCGACTGAAAGTTCCCCTACAGGTTCATTCTGTATGTCTTGGGAAACTGTTTGCAAATCCTCTGCTTTCTTGAGCAATAATTTGGTTTCACGCATCAATTGACGCCCTGAACTAGTGAGCGTTAACCCCTGGGCGTGGTGACGGACGAAAAGCAAAGTTTCCAACTCGCGTTCTAGATGTGATATTGCGGTTGAGATGGATGGTTGCGAAATATTGATTTTTTCGGAAGCAATCTTGATGCTGCCTGTTTCACCGGCAGCAACAAAATACTCAAGCTGCTTTAGTGTGTAGCGCATAGCTCAATTTCATCCAATTGCGAACGGTCAACAATCCCGCTCAGGCATTGAACGACATTTCAGTGCTTTATCCAAGTTGTTTTCAGCGCCGTGTAATTGTCAGGGCTGTGTAATGACGCGGCCAAATCCTGATTGCTTCATGCCTCCAAAGGGCGCCTGCACCGACAGTGCATCAACCGAGTTTACTGAAACTTTATCATGCTGCATGCCCTGTGCCCGCGCAACCAAAGAGAATGACATGATGATTTAGTCCGGAATTACAGCGGTGCCATCGATCTCGACAAGCCAGTCGGGACGCGCCAGCGCCTGCACCACCAAACCGGTTGAACAGGGATGAACACCTTTAATGTATTCTCCCATGGTGCGGTAGACGGCCTCACGATGGCGTACATCGGTGATGTAAACAACGACCTTGACCAGATGTTCCATCGAACCGCCTGCCTCTTCGATCAGCTGTTTGATATTTTGCATGACCTTGTGGGTTTGTTCGACCGGGTCATGGCTATCGATGTTGGCGGCATCATCCAGGTTTTGCGGACACTGGCCCCTCAGATAAACCGTCTTACCACCTTGGGTAACGACTGCCTGGCACAGGTCATTATCCAGATTTTGCTCCGGATAAGTTTCCCTGGTATTGAATTTGCGAATGCGCGTATGGGTCAAATTTTGCTCCAGTTTTATGCGTCTTCACTTACACGCTCATCAGATTTGCGATACGCCAGATATTTGCGCTGGGTGGCAATTTGATCCGCCACATGCTTGGCATCGTGCCAAACCCCCCAGATAAAAGTGGACCCTCGTCTTGACTGCCACGGCAATCCCAGGAAGTAGATACCGGGTTCTGATGACACGCCGCGCTGATGCTGCGGCTTGCCTTCATCATCAAATGCATCGACCTTCATCCAGCTGAAATCCTGCGAAAATCCGGTTGCCCAAACAATCGAGTTTACTCCCGCATCCGCTAGGTTGAGCTCAAGGATGGGCTCGGTAACACATTTAGGATCCGGAAAAAACTCGCGGGCTTCCGGTTCCTCTGGAAAATCAAGACCGTTTTGGGATATGTAGGCGTCGGCTTCGTCCAACACTGACAGGTAATTTGCATCGCCCTGCGCAATATTCTCAGCAAGGTCAGGCGCAAAACTCATCACGCCGTCCATGAACATGTCCGTCCTGCCAACCAGTGTCATCCCCTGTAAAGCCAAACGCCTAAAATCTACGGTATGGCCACCACGGGCGCCACTTACAGAGATGGTGACGTGTTCGGTGCCCGGTTCCACGGCTGCGTCATCCCATTTTCCAAGAACCCCCAGCCACCAAACATTGTCACGTCCCCGGTAGCTTCGGGGCGGGCGGTCATGAGGGCCCACGGAGAGATAGACCTGCCTTCCAGAGTTTAGAAGTTCGTCAGCGATTTGCGCTCCCGATGATCCCGCACCCACCACCAACACCGCACCCTCGGGCAACTGTTGGGGGTTGCGGTAATCAAAGGAGTGTATCTGAAAAATGTCCGTATCATTTGGCACAATTGGAGGAACAACCGGGCATTGAAACGCGCCCGTTGCAGCCACGATATTGTTAGCTTCAATTACACCTTCGGATGTTTCAACGGTAAAGCCAGCCCGCCCCGCATTTCGTGTTGCTTTCTCAACCTCGACACCACAGCGAATTGGAGCGCTTATGTTCTTGGCGTATTCAACAAAATAATCCGCCACCCGCTCTTTGGGGACAAAAGCTTCTGGATCCGCATCGGTAAACTCAAGGCCTGGGAAACGATCATGCCATGCTGGCCCATTTGCAACCAGCGAATCCCATCTGCCCGTGCGCCAACGTTCGGCAATTCTGTCTCGCTCCAAAACCAGGTGAGGCACGTTGTTGTTACTGAGATGCTCACTCATCGCGACCCCTGCCTGGCCGGCGCCGACAACGAGCGTGTTTATTTTTTCGATTGGCATTTTTGCGTCCTTGTTGCGGTTCGCTCACTTGCGAAACCGTACCTTGGACGAAAAAATTGATTTTAAAAAATATTCAATTTTGATGCATTGATGTTGATTTTCAAAATCAATGCTTTTCTCCGCAAGGAAATCCAATGTTGCTGAAGAGTTCTGTTTGGGTTTGGCCGTTCTTTAAAGTCAATTGAAATTATCCGGTTAACGACGTGAGTACCAAGGGCAACAATGGGCTCTTTCCGGACCCTTGTGTCGTATTTCTAGTATGCTTTTGAGTGTCAGCACAACGTTGATGGTGCGGTGGCGAGGGGTGGTTGGGAGATTGTGTCATGAACACTCCAAACCTACCAATGATTATTCCTCAAAGATGTGCATGGAACAGAGGTCGAGTTGTTGGGCAGAAACGTCCTCTTATGCCGAAACATGTGTGGGCAATTCGTGTCCGATTGGAACTGGCCGAAAACCATCGCGATCTGGCCCTGTTTAACATGGCCGTAGACAGCAAGCTTCGTGGTTGTGATCTGGTTTGTTTGAAAGTGCCCGATGTTTACACCGCTGGCAGGATCAAGGAACGAACTTCGATAGTACAAAGCAAAACTGGAAAACCTGTACAATTTGAAATCACAGAAGGTACGAGAAAATCACTTCGTGAATGGATCGGTCATCCAGGAATGAAGGGTTGTGATTTCCTTTGGCCAAGCAGGTTTCATGCGCCTGATCATATATCGACGAGACAATATGCAAGACTAGTGAAAGACTGGGTGGCATCAATTGGCCTGGAACCAAGCGCGTATGGAACGCATTCGCTTCGAAGAACAAAAGCAGCGCAGATTTACAAGAAGACTGGGAATCTTAGGGCTGTTCAGCTTTTGCTTGGCCACACCAAAATGGACAGTACCGTCAGGTATCTAGGCGTAGAACTCGAAGATGCTTTAGCTATCTCTGAAAGTGTAGAAATATAATAATTTAGGGGCCGGTATATTATCCGGCCCTATTTTCAATGTCCGCTTTGTAAACCGCTCCAGGTATTAAGCCATAAGCATCAATGACCGCTTCCCCCCAAATCAAGACATTAAACCGGTTCCTTCGGTCACCTGCCCCATATTTCATCAAATTCAACAAAATTATACGAAATTCTAGGTTCCAGTCAGGATGACCACCAT
>JBPCWL010000064.1:0-13783 GCA_051009575.1 Rhizobiaceae bacterium | reverse complement strand
GTTCAAGGCATGGCTGAGTATCTGATCAAAGCCGATAAGGTGAACTAGCAGACCTGGGCCGGGATAATTGTAAGTTCGCATAGCGGTCAAAAAGAGCCATTTATCCGGCTAAAGTGCGGATGACTGCTCTGTGTATTTTTGGAGCGTCTAAAAATATTCCACGAACGGCGGCTATGGGCCGGAGGTGCTCACTTCAAACTCTTGACCTTGAGCAATTTTATTACATCAGCGCCCAATTGTCGGGTGTTTTTTACTCCGCCATTTCCGTTTAACAAATCAACGCCCACTTCAGCCGCAATTCCCCGTAACAAAGGTTTGGCGACTGGTTGGACGTCTTCGCCAATCAACACTGTTATAGTCCCGTTCTCATACTGACGTAGTAGATACTCATTGAATGAAACTTCGTTGGTCACTTGCAAGCTATCAAGAGGCTTTCTTTCCCGGGTTGTCGATGCGGTTCCAAAAGTGTATTTCCCAGACGACACTGCTCTCCCTTCTATAAACTCTTCCGAGAGACAATCTAAAAGTGTCTCCACAGAAACACCTTCCTCCTCATCAATGTTTACTCTCAAGACCATGACCCGGTCGACCAGATGAAAGGTGTTGGCATTGAATGAAACATGCGTGCTCGTCGTTACGGTCTTAACAGATATCTTCTCGTTTTCAGCGCCGATTACATCATAACCCTGTTGGTTTGTTTCCAACGCCATTTGGCCGCGCGTAATCATCGCAGCATAGAGTTCTCCGATACGTCCGGTTAAGTGATTTAGCTCTGCTGGTGACACTCCCCATTGCAGTTCTTTTTCAAACCATGAGAGTGCTTCCCCTAGTGATTGAATGATTTGCACTTGTGTCAGCGACATTTCTTGTCCCTTGAAATATTTGGCTTCTCAAAATGCCCCAGAAACACTGGATTTGACAACGCCAAACTTATGGCATGAGGTCTATGAGGACAAATATGAGACACTATTACCGATGGATTTCATTGGCGGGATGGCAACATGAACAATGGCGACGATACAAAGCTCCTTGACGACTTGGCAACCGAGAAGCTGGGTCACTATGTATACGCACTAATTGATCCTTTTAGCGGTTATCCCTTTTACATCGGGAAGGGTGGAGGCAAAAAGGGGGCAGGAAATTGTCGAATTGTCGAGCACTTCGAAGAAGCGAGAAACGATGAAGGAAAGAGAAGCGACAAAGTCAAAATGATCCGTGAGATCTGGGACAAGTCCAAGGATGTGCCTTGGAAAATTGTTCGTTCGGGCCTTTCCAGTGAACAAGAAGCATTCGTCGTTGAGTGTGCACTAATTGACATGCTGCGTGAAATGAACATCATCCTGACTAACGATCAAAGTGGGCATGGGTCAGCTGAAAGTGGCATTATGACAAAGGAAGATTTACGGGCTTGGTGTGCCCCACTTATAGGCACTACAGAATTTCCGCGTGATGTTTTGAAGCGGCCAATTTTTATCTTCAACATCGCCAAAGGAGTGGCCCTACGTAGAAATAAATTTCAAAGAAACAGCGAACAACTCTTTGAAGAAGCTACCTGCCAATTTTGGAAGGTCACGCAAGAAAATAGATTGCTACGGGACGCCATTGCCATTGGTTGCATTAATGGCATTTCTCGGGTTGCACTAAATATCACCGGCTGGAAGCCAGAAAAAGATCGTTGGGAAATCATTCCGGATGTTTCCAGCACAGGTAAACAGCACTGTGCAGTTCTTCAGTTCTTAAACGTGAGCCCGGTCATCAACCATTGCCTAGGTTATTGGCAACGAGGAAATTATTTGATTATCCGCCTTGAGGGCCACAAGCAAGTAACGGTAGTGCGCGGGAATCGCAGCAACCGCAGTTTTTCGCTATAGAATTGCTTAATCGCTCCTCAGTTCAGTTGACTTTCCATTGAACAGTAGAAGCAAAACTGTAGAAATCGAGTAAGCCTAGAATGCAGAATGGTATCCAACCTTTAATCTAATATCTCGAATGGCAGCTTAGGATAAATCGGCGCATTGATTCCGGCTTACTTCCAATGTCCGGTATGGGCCGGAAGCGACCAACCGATATCTACATTCATTGGAATTGGTCGAACGACCGCATTGAGCCCTATTAAGACATAGATGGTCTGTCGTGAGCTGAACAGGTCGCGGTTTGGGCTGGGCAGCTAATGAACCAAAGCGGACATATTCTCCTCCCTATCTTGTATGTCGCTTTCCATGTAGTACACTTTCATTGATGGTGAAATTTCACCCAGTTGAGACAGACACGCAAACTGATGATCCTTCGAACTCTACGCGAACCCCTCTTTCATTTCCTGCTCATTGGCGCAGTGGTTTTTGCCGCATTTCAGCTCATCAGTGAGCCAGAAACCGTTACAACAGCAAACGCTGTTAAAGTCACTAACCAAAAAACCACAGAACTCATTAGTCAGTTTCGCAATTCGGTACGACGCGATCCGACCCCTAAGGAAACGCGTGCACTCATTCAATCATACGTCAAAGAAGAAGTTCTAGTACGCGAAGCTCTTTTGTTGTCATTGGATAAGGGCGATGCAATAATCCGCAAACGTTTGAGCCAGAAGATGAATTACATAGTCAAATCTGCCGCCGCCGCCATCCAGGCCGAAGACTCAACGGTTCGAAAATTTTATAGAAACAACTTAGCGCGATATACTCGTGGTGGGGCTATCTCATTCGAGCAGGTGTTCTTGGGGCCGAATGTGTCGGATGAACAAATTGAAGCTGCACTGAGAGATCTGAACAAAGATAAAACTCCCGAGCAGGTAGGTCGTCCAACGCTGCTACCATTCCATGTGACATTAGTCGGCCAACAAAAGGTCGACAGCATGTTGGGTGCCCCGGTTTACGAAGCACTGTCCAAGACTAATCCCGGCGTATGGGGCGGTCCCGTCAAATCCAGTTTCGGAATACATCTGGTAAAAGTTCTTGAAGTTCAACCCAAACGAGTTCCAGCCCTGGAGGCTATTCGCAAGCAGGTTGAAAGCGATTGGCGTGCAAGCATCGAACAGCAACTTTCCGACGCACGGATCAAACAAATCAGCGAGCGTTATACAATAGTAGTGCCAAGCGATGGAGACATCGAGGGCCTATTGAAGTGATAAGACTCTCGCGGATAATTCTTTATCTTCTACTGGCGCTCGTCCTGCCTACCCAAGCCAATTCACATGCGCTGGAACCCGGTTATCTCGAAATAAAACCATTCGGTCAATATCAATGGCGGATATTTTGGAGCAGACCAGACGTGGCTGGAGCTCCGATGAAAATAGACGCGGTGCTAACAAGTGACTGCACGCCATCCAAGGGTAGCGCACCAACGTTCAACGGTACCGGGTGGATTACTGCCTGGGTTGCTACTTGCTCTTCGGGTTTGGTTGGTCAAAGCCTTACTATCGAGGGGCTGGAGAACACCCGAACCGATGTACTTGCCAGAATCGCAGTGACTGCTGGCAATGTCCAGGCTCACCGACTAACACCAGGCAATACCGGCCTGGAAATCCAGGGCTTTGCTACCGGATGGAGTGTTATTAAAGCTTACCTTTCGCTCGGGATTGAACATATCCTGGGTGGTGTTGACCATTTGCTATTCGTATTCGCTTTGTTACTTTTGATTGTTGGTCGATGGCGGCTGGTGGGGGCTATTACAGCTTTCACTGTCGCGCACAGCATTACAATGGCTGCCGCGTCGCTGGGTTACGTGTCTTTGCCAGGCCCACCGGTGGAAGCGGTCATTGCGCTTTCGATTATGTTTCTTGCTTCGGAACTTGTTCTACGCCGTTCTGGCCAGATGCGTCTATCGGAGCGATATCCCTGGATTGTTTCCTTTTGCTTTGGCTTGTTGCACGGGTTCGGATTTGCCGGTGCTTTGCGCGAGATCGGTTTACCACAGGGTGATGTTCCACTGGCATTGTTGTCGTTCAATATTGGCGTCGAGATCGGGCAGCTTGCATTTGTAGCACTAGTTTTGATTTTGGCCTGGGGTGCCAATCGGCTTGCACCTATGGTGGTAAGGATAATCCGAGATCCTGATGCGAAGATTGCAGTCATATCAGCTTATGCGATCGGCGGCGTCTCAGCCTATTGGTTCATTGATCGATTGTCAGGATTTATCTGACTGTAACTCCTAAACTTTGCAACGCCGCAAAGGACACAATGTCGTACAAGCCATAGCTAGCTATGAGTTATTGTCAGATGACCAACTACGCTTCGATGTTTATCACTGTTACGGCCCTTATGCCGCGATCCTTGCTTAACTATTTGGCGTGTACCAAATAGGTGAAGTGTAAGCGCGTTCCTGGGTAATCATCGGTGCCTCTTCCGGGGCTTCGATCTCGAAATACTTCGCCTCATATGCAGTCCAGCGCGGAGTTGGAATTTCGATTACCCGGGCGTAGTAGACAGCACGTAAGGCGGGATCGAAATCGGGGTCCATCCAGACCGTGATCAACTCGGGCGAGCCGATTGAATTGGTCCAGGTTGCGTTTGGCACGTCCACCGTGTTGCCGACGGCCCCTTCGCATTTGTGATCGACAATCGCGCGACCGGCGCAAGCAACGTCATAGACCATTTCCGTCGTCGTGCCGTCTGCGTTCAGCCAACCCTTGACGATCTGGATACGGTCGAGATTGCCGCTATAGGAGTCTTTCAGAGCGCCAACAAGGAAGGTTGGTGCCTTACCTTTTGGCGCTGCAGAAAGATCGCCACCCATTGGCACGCCCTTGGCGTAACCTTCGTTAGCCGGCAAACGGCTTGCCGCATCGCTTTCGACGAAATCATAGCCACCAAAGAACCGCACGGTCATCCGCGGACCGGTCGTTGCATAGGTCTCCTTACGCATCATCGCGTCAAAGATTGCTTCGCGGGTGTTTTCCGTGGCCCACACACCGGTGTACCCTGACGCAGCTTGATACCAACCCGGCCAAATCGTCGGAGGCCAATGTCCGACCGCCTCGTTCATACGGTTTTTGTTCGGTTCGGTTTGTGAGTGCTTGCCAAAGAAGTTGTTTTCTTCTGCGGTGGCCAGGCCCGTGTGGGAATCCGTCGCACCCTGTGCCCCAAATTTGAACGGATTGGTTCCAAGGCTGGCCTCATATTTGAGACCATTCTTCAGCGCTTCACGAGCATACTCATACTGCAGCATGTCCTTTTCTTTGCGTATCGGCCCAAGGTTGCTTCGGTCCCAGGTTTCATAATCCGCAAACTCATCATTGGGACTTAAAAAGGGATGCGCTTCTCCGTCCCCTTTGATCTGAGTGTATTCGTACAAAGGCTCCCAGCGAGCCCGGAGCTTTGCATACTCTGCGGTGATCGGTTCACCGGTTTCCGGGTTGATGTCCGGAAACATAATTCCGTTGGACAGGTTGCCGTTGTGGGCAATTGCAAAGATCTGGCCACCGGTCGTCTTTTCGTAGTTTTCCAACCAAGCCCAAAGAGATTCCGGCGCAAGACTTTCAGCTACTGTCAATGGCAGGACACGTCCAGCAACATCTGCACTATCGCGAAATATTACGTTGCGATGTAAATTGTTGCCACCGGGCGTCGAGGTCCACTCAAAACCGATGATAGCGGAGAATTTCCCCGGTTCATTGTGGGCCTCAGCTGTCTCAAGAACACCGTCCCAGATTTCGCGTTGAAAATCACGCGATAGCAGAACTTTGGGTGACTTACCTGACGAAAATGCGTCAACAACTTCAAAGCCAGCTTCAAGAGCTTCTTTGCCACCTTTGGAAATTCGCTTGTGCCAATCGCGTACGACAGGATCGGTCAATAGGCGTGGATTACCTGCAACGACCTCATTCATCGCACCCATTGCATCTGAGTGATCAGTGATCACCAGCCAGTCTAATGGTTGACCGATTCGAAGTCGGATGCCGTGTGAGCTTGTGACCTCTTCACCCTTGGCAAATCGGTAAGCGTCATCGTGAGTGAGGATCACACCCGCGGCTCGAGCGTCCAGAGACAGGGCGGTGTGTAGGTGTGTGTCACCCCAAAGCGGCCGGGTTGGATAGTTTCGCCCCGCATAAGGCGAATAACTGGGTTTGGCCAGGTTGGTGATGGTGTCCTTTCCGAATGATTCTTGCGCAGTTGCGCCGGTTACCATTGCCATTGCCGTTGCCATAATACAGGCACTAGCGCGCAAGGCGATCAAGGATTTCTTCAGCATTGTTTTCTCCATTTTTGTGGAAGCTCAGCCTTTTGACTCGTACCAAATTGGCGAGGTGTAGGCGCGTTCCTGTCCTGTAGTTTCAGCCTCTGTGGGGAGCTCCTTGCCAAACCGAAATGCGTCGTAAACAACCCAACGTGGTGTCGGGATTTCCAATACCCGCGCATAATAAAACGCGTTTTGAGAGGGATCGAAATCGGGATCGGTCCAGACTGTACCAAGTTCAGGTGCGCCAATCGTGTTGGTCCAGTTTGCAGACGCAATGTCAACCGTATTGCCAACCGGAGGCAGTTTTCCGTCTGCGCCGGGCTCGCGACCGGCGGACCATGCCACGTCATGGACCTTTTCGCTCAAGTTCCCATCGGCGTTTATCCAACCTTTGACAATCTGGATACGGTCGAGATTCGCGCCAATCGGGTCGCGCAAGGCATAGACCATGAAGCTCGGCGCATCGCCTGTTTTCGCTCTGAGATCGCCGCCCATGGGAACGCCTTTTTCATATCCGCGAAAGGCGGGCTGTCGACTGTTGAGGTCATTTGCTTCAAAGTCCCAACCGCCGAAAAAGCGCACCATCATGCGCGGTCCGGTCGTGCCGTAGGTTTCCTTTCGCGCCATGGCATCCCAAAGGGCGGCCCGCGTGTTCTCTGTCGCCCAAACTCCTGTGTAGCCAGAGGCCACCAGTTCGTAGCCTTCAAACACTCCATTTTCAGTCTTTGTGAACGGATGCTCCCACCGGCCCGGGCGCGGTTCGACATTGGTTGCCTTGCCAAAGAAATTATCTTCTTCGACCGCCGACAAGGACGTGTGGCTGTCGGTTGCGCCGGAAAACCCGAATTTGTACGGATTGGTGCCAAGCTGCTTGTTGAGCGAAAGACCGTTTTTTAGGGCCGAGCGTACATATTCACGCTCCAACATGTCAGGTGTCTTGGCTTCACTCAAATCAAGATTGCCAGCGTCCCAGGTCTCATAATCGGCAAATTCGTCATCTGGTGACAATGCGGGATGTGCTTCTCCATCGCCTTTGATTTGGGTGATTTCGTATAATGGTTCCCACTTCGCCCGGCGCTGCACGTATTCTTTAGTCACCTTCTCACCGTTGTAACGGATATCTGTGGGAAACATGCGACCATTGGAAATATTGCCGTTGTGGGCCAGGGCAAAAGCCTTGCCGCCTGTCTTACTCTCGTAATTCTCTAGCCAGTCATAGAGTTTGAGAACGTCAGTGCTGCCAAAAGGTTCGATAGTGACCATTGGCTCAACCATTTTCGCCTTGTCACCATTGTCACGCAGCACGACATTGCGGTGCATGTTGTTGCCCTGCGGCACACTGGTCCACTCATAGCCTATGAATGCCGTAAATCGACCCGGTTCGTTGTACCGTTCTGCGGCATCAACGATCGAATGCCAGACCGATGCATAACCCGGCGATCCCGGCATGTAATTCTTCACCAGCTTTGGGTCTATTGTGAGCTGAGAAAAGTTGGCAATCAGATCAAGAGCAGCAGCGGCCGCCGCTTCCCCGCCTTCGTTCAGCGCCTTGTTCCATCCAGCTCCTTGTTCGGTTGCAAGGACATTAGGCGTGCCTTTGATTATGTCTGAAATCATCCCCATTGCATCGGAATGCTCAGTCAGAACCAGCCAGTCGAGCGGCCTTGCAAGCCGGGCGGGTTGGCCGGATGATGCCATGACCTGTTCGCCGCGCGCAAATTTATAGGCTTCGTCAAGCCCGGTCGTGTTGCCAAACAGGCCGGCGTCGGGGGACAATCCGGTATGCAGATGGGTGTCTCCCCAGTAGACGTTTGATGGGAAGCCACGATTTGCGTACGGGGAATAGGCTTTACCCGGATAAAGGCCTGACAATGATTCTGCCGACGGCACAAATTGTGCATGGACCAGGGTTGTGGACAGAGCAAGTACCGCCCCAGTAACAATCGATTTTAACACTACGAAATCTCCCAGTTTTACCTCGTCTCACCTTACGTTAACGCGAAGCGTAGGATCAATCCCGCCTTACGTCAAATTTGCGCCCGGAATGAGGGAAACCGTTCCAGATTGGGACAAAGTCGACATTATAATTGATGAAAGAGAGTTCGCTTTCGCAGCGGTTGCAAGTCTGGCGACTTCTCACTTTAGCTGCGGTATCGATCCCATGTCCGCTATTTGGCACAAAGCAGACTCGGCAATCCTGTCGCAGAATGAATATGCATATGATTTTTTATGGTCACTTTGTCCGCAAAGCAGCCATTCACACAATTCAAATGATCAAACCTACTGCGCCCATTTATCGCTCAGGAATAGCCGTCCTTGCCTGAGACGCTAATGCCCTAGGTAAAGTTGGCGGAGAGGGTGGGATTCGAACCCACGGTACGCTTGCACGCACGCCGGTTTTCAAGACCGGTACTTTCAACCACTCAGTCACCTCTCCGGGCCCGCTGTGGTAAGCCAAAAGGCTATGCGATATTCGAATGATTTTTTCAAGAGGTAATTCAAAAAAGGAAGGCGCAAACCCCCTACCCTTTTAAACCCGACCTCACTAAACCAGTAAGCCTGTTTCAATACGCTGTAAGTGTTATCTGAGCTTGCCCATCATCTGCAGGATAAAACCGATAGTAAACAGATAGACGCTGCAGACGATGAAGATTGCATCAATCAATATCGGATTGTCGAGATTGAAGTAAACAGCAGAAAGGCCACTGATCCCCCAGGTCACAAACGCAGCAAGATTTACAGGGCGTAAAATCTTAACCCGTACCGGATGTATGAAGATAACCGGTACAAACGTCATGATCGCCGTGAATATGATGAATATCAGGGAAAATGTAGGTGATGGGGAAACAACAAAAAGCGCGAAAACCACCATGTTCCAGCAAACCGGGAATCCCTTGAAACCGTAGTCTTCTGTTTTCATCCGTGTATCTGCATAATAAATTGCACTTGTAATAACAATTACGGCAGCCGCAGTGAATGAAGTAAACTTGCTTAAAAGTTCCTCCTTTTGACCCCAGGCATTTGTTTGGTCGAGCAATCCACTTTGATAAAGTATAAATGCCGGCAACATGACGAATGTCGTATAATCTATGACATTGTCGAGCGTATCTCCGGACCAATGAGGCCACCACTTTTTCACATGAAGTTTTCGTGCCAGCGGGCCATCAATTCCGTCGACCAACAGTGCCATTCCAAGCCAGAAAAAGGACTTCGCGAAATCATGTTCCGCCGCTGCAACAATGGAGAGAAAGGCTAGAAACGCACCTGAGGCTGTCAAAATATGAACGCCAAATGCCCAAAGTGCGTTACGCGAAATACCAAACATAAACTATCTGCCCTTATACAACTTTTTTTGATTAGCATTCATGCGCCGAAGTGTCATCTGTGATATTTGTTCATCCAGTTTATTTCAATTAAGCGACAATTGTGATGCTACAACCAGATGACAGATTCAGATAAATATGATGTTGCAATATCGGGCGGTGGGTTGGCCGGGCTTACAGCTGCGCATGCTCTTGGACTTTCCGGACGGTCAGTTGCGCTTTGTGCGCCTCAAACTTTACCCGAAACTGACAGGCGCACGACCGCACTTTTAAATGATTCAGTTGAGTATCTGAACCAATTAGAGCTATGGGAGGCGCTTGCCGAAAAATCCTGCCCATTAAAAACAATGCGTCTGGTTGACGGAACACGACGTTTGTTTCGCATCCAGCAAACCGATTTTCAGGCACAGGAAATCGGAATTGATGCATTCGGTTACAACGTCCGTAATTCTGATGTTCTCAATTTGCTTGGAGAAAAACTTTGCAGCAATCTTGATGTAACCCTGATTGATGCCAATGTTGAAGCCCTTGAAACATCCGCGCCCGGTGAAATTAAGATCAACCTCAAAACCGCTGACGGAGCATCATCTTCCATAACCACAGGTTTTATTATTGGCGCAGATGGGCGCAATTCACTGGTCCGCAAGCACTATGGTCATGGCGAGCGGAAATGGTCTTACCCGCAATCGGCCATTGTGGTTGATTTCAAACACCAGCACGCCACAGGATTTGCCAGCACTGAATTTCATACAGAAAGCGGACCATTTACCATCGTTCCGCAGGGTAATTACCTGGCGGGACTGGTATGGCTCGAAGAACCTTCGATTGCAAAGCAGATCGCCAGTTTACCGGAGCAGGAACTGAACTTATTGCTTGAAGAGAAAATGCAGTCCTTTCTGGGAAAAATCACCGTAGTGGATGACCCTCAGATTTTCCCGATTTCAGGCATGACAGCCAATCGGTTTGGCGACCAGGGTCATGCACTGATCGGTGAAGCAGCTCACGTGTTTCCTCCAATCGGTGCCCAAGGGTTTAACCTCGGGATTCGTGATATCCGGGATCTGGTAAATATATTAGGCAAGCATGCAGATACCGAAAACGCAGGATACCAATATCATCTCAGTCGGATTGGCGACATAAACACACGGACAATGGGCGTTGATTTGTTGAACAGGAGTCTTTTAAGCGGATTTTTGCCTGTACAAATGATTCGATCTGCGGGAATTTTTGCTCTAAACAACATCCCGCCACTTAGAAAACAGGCCATGAAACTCGGAATGTCACCGATTTTCAACGGTTAACCGCAAATTGATGCGGGTTGTGGTGTTGAATTTTTTCTACTGTGTTTTATCATTCAGTAAAGGGATAACGGGGTAAAATGTTATCATGATGAAATCGGCTAAATATACAATCGGACAGGTTGTCAAACACCGGGTTTATCCGTTCCGCGGTGTTATTTTTGATGTAGACGCGGAATTTGACAATACCGAAGAGTGGTATGAGTCCATCCCCGAGGAGATCCGCCCGGCCAAAAACCAGCCCTTCTACCATCTTTTCGCTGAAAATGACGAAACCGAGTATGTTGCATATGTTTCTGAGCAGAACTTACTTGCAGATTCTTCAGGTGAGCCGTTGCATCATCCTGAAATCGATGAGGTTTTCGTGAAGAATCCGGATGGTTCCTACTCTGCGCGCGAATTATACCGGCACTAGATAAAAAGAAGGCCCTGTCAAAAAAACAAGGCCTTTTAAAATCACTTCAAGAAAAACAATCCTACTCGCTGGCTGTTCCATCACCCTGGGTAGCTGCTTTTTGAGCGTCTTCCAGTTTTTTCTTGGTTTCATTTGCTTTTTTCTGCAGTTCATCGGCCAGTTTTTGTTGCCTGTTTTCCAGTTCTTCCTGTTTGATCGGAGGACCATCATAGGCAGCAGTAAATCCATTCAATGTGATCTGAATGGGGTTTTTCTTATTCTGGAAATTGATCGACGTTACCTGCATTTCGCCGCCCGCCTTTAATATACTAACGAGCTTATCATCCAGTTTTACCTCAGCCGCACATATGCGCGGGGTGCAGAAAGAGTATGGAACGGCTGTGGCTTTTTTGCCGTCTACCTGCAACTCGATGCCGGGCGGAATTAACCGACCTGTCGGGACAGTAATCTGGAATATCCGACGTTGAACTTCACCTGTAATTTCAGCCAGATTGATTGATGTAACCACTTGGCCAGTCGAGGCCACAGCCTGATACTGTACATTACATATTTTGTTTCCGCCCTGATCTGAACAGGCCTTGTACCAACCGTTGGAGCGCAATCCTTGAGCACTTGCGCTCTCCATTGATACCATTGGCAATGCTGCAATACCTATAACCGCGGCTGCCGCACCTGCCTTCATAAACTTTATCATCCGAAACCCCTTATGGCTCTTTTGTTCGATTACAGCCCTTCGACAACAAAACTTGGCCGAAATTAGGACACATGAATCATATTATTCGTGGTTGAAATAGCCTGATTGTGCAGAGAATTCCAGCCTTCAATCATTAATAGTTTTTAATTTGTGGTAACTAACGGGCATGAAGATTCGCACGCTTTTGATATTTGTATTCGCAGCGTTGCTCTCGTTGGCACCGTTAGGAGCGCTGGCAGAGCCAGTTCATGCTATCGCAATGCACGGCGAGCCAGCTCTACCAGCTGATTTCGAGCATTTTTCGTATGTAAATCCGAATGCGCCAAAAGGCGGGAAAATAACTTATGGCGTTCTGGGTACGTTTGACTCGGTGAATCCATTTATTCTTAAAAGCATGAGAACCAATGCCAGGGGTAGTTGGGATCACCAGTTCGGCCATCTCGTATTTGAAAGTCTTCTGTTCCGGTCCCGCGATGAGCCCTTCACAATGTATGGTTTGCTGGCGGAAAAGGTGGAATGGCCCCAGGACAGAAAATGGATTGAATTCACGTTGAACCCGGATGCCAAATGGTCAGACGGCGTTCCGCTAACGGTTGAAGATGTCATTTTTACCTATGAATTGATGACCGACAAAGGACGCCCACCCTACAATTCTCGCATGAAGAAGATCGAACGGATAGAGAAAACCGGAGAAAGGAAAGTGAAATTCACGTTCAACGACCTTGCTGACCGCGAGTTTCCGATGATTATTTCACTGAGCCCGGTATTGCCAAAACATGCGATAGAGAAAGAAAACTTTGACCAATCGACGCTTGCTCCCATGATTGGCAGTGGTCCGTATTTCATGGACAACATAGTGCCAGGGAAATCAATTACGTACAAAAGAAACAAAGATTATTGGGCGAAAGACCTGCCGTCACGCGTAGGATTTTCAAACTTTGATGAAGTGGTGGTCGAGTATTACCGGAATTCAAATACGCAGTTTGAAGCATTCAAAAAGGGCCTTTTTGATGTTTTTCCGGAGAATGACCCGGCTGCGTGGCGGAGAAACTTCAACTTTCCAGCGGTTGTTGATGGCGACGTAGTAAAAGAAGAATTCAAAACCGGCACCCCAGCAAAAATGTTGGGATTTGTATTCAATACCCGAAAAATCAAGTTTAGCTCGCCTGATGTCCGGGATGCACTGGCAATGTTGTTTGATTTTGAATGGGCAAATCGAAACCTGTTTTTTGATGCATACAAGCGTACTGTAAGTTTCTGGCATGGTTCAGAACTTTCTTCATACGGCATTCCGGCAAGTGCCGAGGAATTGGCGTTGCTCAAACCCTATCTGGAACAAGTCAAGCCTTCCGTTCTCGAAGGCATCTATGCACCTCCGGTTAGCGACGGTAGTGGCAGGGATCGGAAAATCCTTCGCAAGGCTTTTGGCAAGCTGAAGAAGGCGGGATTTGCCCGGAAGGGCTCCGACCTCGTGGATAGCGAAGGTCGTGTTTTACAGTTCGAAATCCTGACGCGTTCGGAACGCCAGGAAAAGCTCGCAATCGCCTACAAACGCAGCCTCGAGAAGCTCGGCATCCGCGTTGATATCAGGACGGTGGACGATGCCCAATACCAGCGGCGTGTGCAGAATTATGAATATGATATGATTATCCAAACCTATACGGCTTCTTTGTCACCAGGAATAGAGCAGATCTGGCGGTGGGGTAGCAGATCAACCGATGTGCCGGGAACTTTCAACTTTGCGGGTGCGAATGATCCCGCCCTCGACGCATTGATCGACAAGTTGTTGCAAGCGAAGACCCGGCAGGAATTTATCACCGCAGTGCGCGCATATGACAGGTTTTTGATTTCCGGAGATTACTTGGTTCCGCTATTCCATGTG
>JBPCWL010000063.1:0-3940 GCA_051009575.1 Rhizobiaceae bacterium | reverse complement strand
TCACAGCAGTGCATGACTCAATTGCTCCTGAAGTAAATGGTGCTGGTGTTGTCACCGACACGGGTGGTTGGGCTTACAAGGTTTCTGCTAACCTTGACCTGTCTGAGTGGGTACCTGGTGGATCTATCTGGGGTGTTTACATGGACGATGGTGACTATGACACCGACTACGTTCATACAGCTCTCCTGACAGAAAACCCTGAATCAATCTGGGGTGTTGCCTTCCAGATGAATCTGACTGACGAAATCGAGTTCTGGGCCAACTACTACGATGTATCAGGTCAGAACGGTTCTTTGATTGCTGATGTTGGTACAGATGAGACCGGTGATGTTGAACAGTTTGGCGTTGGCTTGAACTGGTTCCCATCAGCCACTCCTGGCTTCCACATCAAGACTACCTACTACACAGGTGAAATCGACAATGGTGTAACACCACTTGCGATCGTTACCGGTGTTGCTGGCGATCGTCTTGTTGACGTAGACTACGATGGCTTCGAAGTAACACTTCGTCGCGACTTCTAGGCCTTAATTAAAGGTTACAGAACAGCTTTAATCCGCCAACTTCGGTTGGCGGGTTTTTTGTTTTTACTGTTTGAATTGTTCCCCCGTATAAAACTGTTGTCATATAAACATTGAGTTCTTTTTCTGACTTAAAGCCGTTTGACCGGCAGTCAGTAGTCAAGGTTTGGCAATCCACAGGCAGCAGATACTCAAGCAGGAGAGATGTTTGTTGAGGTTTCCAGCGTTTGAGGGCGGTCGAGGCGGCGGCGCACGAGTTCACCCAGCACTATTCCAAGCGGTGCAGAACTCCAGATGCAGATCAAAATTGCAGCGGATTCGACATTGCGCAGCAGAGGATCGAGCACGAACAGCATGACACGGAACAGCCAGAAAGATCCCCACATCGATCCGGCAAACCGGAACATCCACACCCGGTGCGCTTCAGCATCTCCGGAGCGGATTGCAACGATGCCCATAATCGCGGTGCCGTACACAAATGCAGCCATGGAATAAAAACCAAATTCGGCCAACCGGCCTCCATATTCCGCGACAGAGCCATGCTGGGACGCAAGCCATACCGCGCAAACGAGACTGATGGTCAAAATCCCGAAGGTTATTTTGCCCAGTAGGCGGTGCGAACTTTTATGTTCAGCAAACCCTGGACGGAACAATTGAACATGCAGCAGGACAAATGCCAGCGAATTGAAGACAATATGACCGTACAAGAGCAATGACCTGAATTCAGAACCGTTGGCGAAGCGATCATAGAAAGCAGTGCCCCATGCCGGGTGATTAACAAACCGCTCACCCCACACGGTACAGGAATTTTCCGGACATGTGGAAATTGCCGCGTGATCGGTCGCGGAAACAACACCAATGTTGATCAGAACATCATAAATTCCGATGAAGCTGGCGATCGATGCGGGAATTCCCCAGATGACATAACCAAGATTCAGGTAAAGCATCAGGCCGAGTCCGAAGTAAAGAAACAGGCGATATGACTTCCGCATTATACCGTGAACCAGCAAGCCGGCCCAAACTGCCAGGGCTGCATAGACTGTCATCACACCGATCGCCATGTTTTTCTCCCTCAATGAAAACAGGATTGCAGGAAACTTATTCATGTGGAGAAAAATTGCAAATCAATTGGGACATGCCCCATTCAGCGAGTTAATGTTCCTGAATGAATGCAGGGTCAGAACAAAACGGAAAGTTGGTTCTTGCAGCCGGTGTCCTGATGATGCTTGTGCTAGGTTCGGTTCATGCATTCTCGGTTTTCCTGGAACCGCTGGAAATGCTGTATTCGGCTTCACGCACGAAAGTCAGCCTGATCTATTCTTTGGCGCTTGCCTTCCTGACAGTGAGTGTGTTGTTCGGCCATATGGTTTTTGGCCACCTTAAGCCCGCAAGGCTGGCATTTCTGATCTGTGTAATGGCTGCAAGTGGATGCATTCTTGCTGCAGTGGCGGAAAACCTGGTCACCGTTTGGCTCGGATACAGTCTTCTGTTCGGCGCTGCAAATGGACTGGGATACGGATTTTCGCTCCAGATATCCGCCCAGGCTAATCCGAAATCCAAAGGTTGGGCGATGGGATTGATCACGGCTTGCTATGCACTTGGAGCTGTCATTTCCCCCTACCTTTTCGATTGGCTGGTTATCCATTACGGATTTTCCGGAGCCATGACCGGATTGGCATTGGTGCTTGTAATGATCGCGCCGGTAGCCGCATGGCTACTTTCAAAAGCGAATGCAAAGTTTACAGTTTCAACACCGTCCGGTGATGACAAAATTCCGGTAGATGGAAGCCTGGTATTGAGGCTCTGGATTGGCTACGGGACTGCTGTTGCAGCGGGCCTTATGGCAATTGGCCATGCAACGGGAATAGCGCGCGCAGGTGGTCTTGAAGATTCATTGGTATTGCTGGCGCCCATCATTATTGCGCTATTTAACATGTGTGGCAGTCTGGTAGCCGGATGGCTGGCTGACCGGATCTCCATTAAAAAGATGCTGACCGCGCTCCCTGTCCTTTCAAGTGCTGCGCTTGTGATGCTGGCTATTGGCAACGGTGCCCATCTTATGCTGTCTGCATTTGCGGCAATTGGATTTTCCTATGGCGCAATCATCGCCGTATATCCCGTGGCAGTCGGCTCCCTGTTTGGAGCAGTACTAGGTGTCCGGATTTACGGAAAAGTGTTTACCGCATGGGGACTTTCAGGATTGCTGGCTCCCGTGTTTGCCGGTTTTCTCTATCACCGTTTTGGAAACTATGAGATTGCACTGTTTGCCGCTGCAGGCGGCGGGCTGCTCTCCCTGTTGGCAACCTGGAATCTGCCGGCAAGGAACTCTGAGCAGATATATGAGTGAAGGACTTATTTTCTGATCGTCGGGTTCTTCTACTCCTTCGCAGATCAGATATACTGATCCTATGGCAGAGAATGTAACCCGGCCGATAAAAGCAGATATTGATGTTTTCCTGAGTTCGGTGGAACTTGCCGGGCGACGGGAAGATACCCAGTTGTTGTTGCCTCTGTTTTGCCGCTGGACCGGCATGAAACCAATTCTATGGACGGATGGACTGGCGGGCAAATCCGGTAACGGCATTGTCGGTTTCGGTCACTATCACTATCGCTATGCATCAGGGCGCGAGGGTGACTGGTTCTTGACGGGGTTTTCACCGCGCAAGCAAAATTTGGTGATCTACATTATGCCAGGATTCAAAGGGCATGAAAAAACACTTTCGCAACTTGGTCCACACAAGCATTCAGTCTCCTGCCTCTATCTCGGCAGGCTCGCAAAGAACAATCTTGATGCGCTCGAATCGCTTGTGCGTAAAAGTATTGACGAAATGAAGGAAAAATATGACTGGCGAACCAGTTGATGGTGGATGGGCGCAAGAATCAGATTGCGCAGTCATGTACTCACGTTAGACTTATGAAATGATCAGTCAAACCATCACCGCAGAAGCCCCTTCGCCATTTGGTCCGCTTTCACTGACCGAAAAGGATGGCGCCATCGTCGCTGTTGGCTGGGAATCACCTGAAAATCCGCAAACCTCTCCGCTGCTTGAAGAGGCAAGTCGTCAACTGGCGGCCTACTTTGCCGCAGAACTCAAAACCTTTGATTTGCCACTTGCTCCAAAAGGGGACGCCTTCCAACAATCAGTTTGTGAACTGATGTTGGGAATTCCCTATGGCGAAACCACGACTTATGGGGCAATTGCTGATAAGCTGGAAACATACGGCCAACTGGTTGGCCAGGCCTGCGGCGGCAATTCAATTCCGATCATCATACCCTGTCACCGCGTTTTGGCGGTGGACGGTATAGGCGGTTATTCCGGCGATGGCGGGGTTGAACGCAAGATCGAATTGTTGAAACTCGAGGGCGGATTTCCGTACTTGTTGTAACGGAACTCCCGATCATTGCCCGTCAACAATTACTT
>JBPCWL010000062.1:0-3600 GCA_051009575.1 Rhizobiaceae bacterium | reverse complement strand
AACCTAAGTCGCCGTCATTTGCGATTTCTAAGCTACTTGTTGGCGCTCCGGGCCTTATTCGGAACGGAAGGAGAGAACCATTCGTAGCATCACGAATAAAAAAGTTAGTTTCATTCCCCGCGACATCCCAAATCTGTGGTGCCCAACCGGATGTCCCATCTTGGTCGAGCCTGACGGTTGGCGTATCACCGTCTTTCATGTCCAAACGGACAACGGGATTTGATGTGCCTATCCCGACATCTCCTGAACTCTCAACAAAAAGCGAATTTGTGCGCGCTCCTGCTTCAACCCGGAATGGTGTTCGACCAGCTGTTGCATCTTCCACAGCAAAATAGCTTTCGCCACCATTGGCGCTGTCGTTGATCCTGATACGCCAGTCATTTCGGGGAAAGCTAGCAGCCGTACTGGTGTCATCAAATAAAATACGTAGATTGTTTTCTTTGAGTTTAAGGGTGTCAAAGCCAAAATTTTCACCGTTAACACAGTCAAAACCGATACACTCGCTACCATCCACTATCAGATCATCTAGTATTACTTGATCTGCGTTGGCTGGCATATATGACAGCGTTGAAATAAGCGCCGTAGATAAAAATAGCTTCACTTTTCTGCAACTCATGAGAGACCTCCAAGTATAAAAATGGTTTGCCCCAAATATTGAATGATATAATTCTATCGTTGAAAACTCAAATTTGTATTTGTGTGCAAGATTAATCCATTGATATTATTTGGCAATTTGCTCAACAAACTTGTTTTGGTGTTTAGATGGAATCACGATCAGAACGACCAATTCTGAATTTTGGAGGTTGGGTTAAATGTGTATCGTTTGCACATCACATCCCTTTCCCATCTAAATCACATTGCCGTACTGACACCCGTAGAACCACTACTTGTGCATCGATTTCCATAGGCAAGGTTCCTACTACCGGGTTTTGGCCATAGAACCAGTATCCTTCTGACATCAATTAATACATCATCGGCTTTACCTTTAAGGACAGCTTAACGGGGAGTGCGGAAAACCATGACATGCCTGCTTTGAATCAAAAACGGGCGTAAAACTGCTTCCCCGTGCAAACTTACGCACACTAAGAATATGCCGATTACGAAACCAATCCGTTCAAATCCTTCAGCACCTTTTCGGGCGCAAGGTCCTGATATTCGTCAGGTTGGCTGGTGCGGTTGATCCAGTGGCATTTGAAACCGAATGCCGTTGCGCCGGCAATGTCCCAGCGGTTTGAGGACTGAAAAGCAACTTCTTCTGGCTGGATGCCATATTCGTTTGTCACCATCGCATAGGTAGCCGGATCGGTTTTGAAAAGGCCGATTTCGTCGACCGAGAACTGGTGATCGAGCAACTCAGTCAATCCGGCCGAGTTTACGGCGGCAGAAAGCATTTCAGGCGAGCCGTTTGACAGAATGGCCGTTTTCGAACCCTGCGCCCGCAATTTCGCCAACACATCAGGAATCTCCGGATAACAATCCAGTGTCATGTAAGCGTCAAGCAAAGTTTTGCGGCAATCTGGATTACTGCCGGGCACAAGTGCCAAAGCATAATCCAGGGCATCGGAAGTCAGTTTCCAGAAGTCCCTGTACCGGTCCATCCCGGTTCGAACCCAAGTGTACTCAAGCTGTTTGTTACGCCAGATCTCGGACACCCGTGCCGGATTCTCGCCCACAATGTCCGCATGAGGCGAAACCGCAGAATGAACATCAAACAGGGTTCCGTAGGCGTCAAATACATAAGCCTTGAATGACAATTGCAATCTCCAAAAATTTTAGTCCTGACAACACTAACCATTGGCAAATTGCGGGGAAAGCTCTAAGTGTTCTGTGAGTATCAAATCTAATTTACAAGGAGCTGGACCATGGCTTTTGAATTGCCCGATCTTCCATATGCCTATGACGCACTGGACCCCTACATGTCTGCAGAGACTCTCGAGTTTCATCACGACAAGCACCATCAGGCTTATGTTACCAACGGCAACAACCTGCTGGAGGGTTCAGGCCTTGAAGGAAAGTCTCTTGAAGATGTTGTACGCGGGAGCCACGGTTCCAATGCGGGTCTCTTCAACAATGCCGCGCAGCACTATAACCATATTCATTTTTGGCACTGGATGAAAAAGGATGGCGGTGGCACGTCCCTGCCGGGTGCGTTGCAATCCGCAATTGATTCCGACCTTGGTGGGTACGACAAGTTTAAGGCAGATTTCATGGCCGCAGGCGCTACCCAGTTTGGCTCTGGCTGGTGCTGGATAGCAGTAAAAGACGGCAAGCTTGAAATCATGAAAACACCCAACGGCGAAAACCCGCTGATTCATGGTGCGTCGCCGATCCTTGGCTGCGATGTCTGGGAACATTCTTATTATATTGATTACCGAAATGCGAGGCCGAAATATCTGGAGGCTTTCGTCGACAATATGATAAATTGGGACTACGTGCTGGAACTTTTCGAAGCAGCAAACAGTTAAACTCCTCTAAAACCCCGGCTCAGTCGGGGTTTTTTATTGTTCAGTATTATTTGACAGACTGTTTACTGGACAGACTGCCGCAAAAAATTACGCTGAGGAAGGTCCAAAAATTATCCCGAGGTTTATCATGAAATTTTTTTCCAGATCACTAGCAATTGTACCGTCTATCCTGGCAGCTTTTAGCGTTGCAAGTTTCGCCTATGCCGGACCTGTTGAAGATCGGCAGGAAAAAATGAAGGCAGTTGGCAAAAACATGGGGATTGTTGGAAAAATGGCCAAGGGTGAAGCAGATTTCGATTCAGCGGCAGCTTTGGCTGCCTTTGTTGCCATGAAGGATGCATCGCAGGGGTTTGAAACCCTGTTCCCTGATGGATCGAATGAAGGAAAAACGGAGGCAGCTCCTGCAATTTTCACAGATCGTACCGGTTTTGAAGCAAAGTTTACTGATTTTACCGCAGCACTCGACAAGGTGACTGCCGCAGCGCCCGCCGACCTCGCAGCATTACAGGGCTCTCTGGGTGAATTGGGTCAAACTTGCGGCGGGTGCCACAAGGCCTACCGCATCAAAAAGAAATAAATCCTGCGATGAAGCGGCTTCTGAAATTCGCTTTGGTAGCCGCTCTTTTGGGATTGGGCGTGTTCTGGTGGCTGACCAGAGCAAACGCCCCTTTTTATAGTACCCCGCTTCCGTCAAATACACTTGATGTTGATCTGGCAAATGGAGAACTTGTGTTTTGGGCCAGTGGCTGTGCATCCTGCCATGCTGCAAAAGATGCCGAGGGTGATGCCAAACTACTACTTGGCGGCGGTCATCGGTTAAAAACCCCATTTGGAACGTTTGTTACGCCCAACATCTCTCCCGATGAAGTGGTGGGTGTTGGCAATTGGACTTTAAAGCGTTTTGAAAACGCTACCCTGTACGGCGTGTCCAGTAAGGGGCATTACTATCCTTCGTTCCCTTATGCGTCATATTCCAAAATGGAATGGAAGGATATTCGTGACCTGTTTGGCTACCTCAAAACACTGCCTCCTGTTTCCCGCAAAAATGAACCGCATGAGCTAGCATTGCCCTTTCAATGGCGCAGGCCTCTTGGCATCTGGAAGCGGCTTTTTCTCAATGCGGATTGGGCAGTAG
>JBPCWL010000061.1:0-17971 GCA_051009575.1 Rhizobiaceae bacterium | reverse complement strand
CGTCGCTATACTGCTCATTCTATGGGTACAACTGGCTCTCGGACTGATAACCGTGCCGTATTCCCTGCAACACCGTGATGGCTCCGTTATGTTGCAACTTTCCGAATGGGCGCAGCGTATACTGACGTTTCGCACCGAAGGAACAGCAGACCTGATTTCCGGGTTGGCATTTCCCTATCAGGCGCATCTCATCCTTGGTCTGACGATATTCCTGCTGTTTCCGTTCTCGCGCCTTGTACACATGTTAAGCGTCCCTGTTCGTTACTTCTGGCGTCCTGGCTATCAGGTGGTACGTCAGAAAAACAAGCGGGCCGCGCCCAAACTTCCGGCGGAGTGACCAATGGTAACTCTGGTACAAAATCCGTTTGTGGACGAAAAGAAAAAACATGGGAGCGGATGTTCCCATGATGAACTTCCGAATGGGGATCCGGGAAGGAGTTATGATGGTTACGTTGAACCGGATACAAAAATCCCACCCAAGGCCCGGCCGGTCATTTCGGAAATTTCAGTTAATGGCATGCCAGTAGCTGAAGCTACGATTATGGCAGAAGCCCAACAACATCCAGCAGATACTCCAGGCGAGGCTTTGCTTGAAGCTGCACGGGCATTGGTCATCAGGGAACTTCTTCTTCAGGAAGCCCGGAAACTGAAGATTTTAGCAAGCCCTGAACATGGCGCTGATGGAAATTTGGAGACGGAAGAGGACGCTCTGATCCGCCAGCTTATTGACCATGAAGTCAGCGCGCCAGTTTCGGACCAATCTGAAAGGCGATTGTATTACGACCGCCATAAGGATCAATTCCGTTCGGAGACGATATTTGAGGCACGTCACATTTTGTTGGTTGATGCGGAAAAGGGGGCCGGGGAAAGCAAGTTTAATCTTGCCCGGGCGATAATTGATGAACTCGATGGCAACGCGGGCAGGTTTGGAAAACTGGCAAAAGAATACTCGGCATGCCCTTCAAGTCATGAGGGCGGCAACCTTGGACAATTGACAAAGGGCTCAACGGTTCCCGAATTTGAAGAAGTGCTGGAAAAAATGCATCAGGGCCAAATCTGGCCTGAACCGGTCAAAAGCCGGTTTGGATTGCACGTCATTTATCTGGTCAACAAGATACCAGGAGAAATGCTTCCATTTGAATATGTAGAAGACAAAATAGGGGCTTGGCTGGAAGCCTCTTCCTGGTCGAAAGCGGTATCTCAATATATCAGCATTCTGGCGGGGAAGTCGGACATAACAGGGATCAATTTAGATGGAGCAAATTCGCCCCTAGTGCAATGAAGGGTCCGTTAGGAAACTCTGGATCAGGAAATGAACAAACAGGCAGAAACTAGGCGAATGGCGCTCCACGCGTTGAAAACGCCTATACCTGCTGACCTGCTGAAAGAACCGGTCGAGTTCATTTTTGCTGATCATTTCCGACAACGGACACTATGCAGCGTCATTGATGGGATTGCAGAGGCCGAAGTAATAGATAAGGAACCACTTGAAGCGGTTCTGCAATTTCTCAAATCAGATTTTGGATTCCACATACTCGATGAGGAAGAGGATTTGTTTCCTTTACTTCGAAAACGTGCGGAATCCGGAGATGAAATTGAGGAAGTCCTCGACAAAATGTGTGAGGAGCATACTTCAGATAAGGTGGATGCGTCTGAAATCATCGATTTGTTGGATCAAGTCAAATCATCCGTCACAAACAATAGGATCGATCGCAAGACTGCCGGACTGCTTAAGCGGTTTGCAGCGAATGAACGGCTACATCTGATTGTCGAAAACGCAATTGTTCTTCCGTTCGCACGGAAAAGATTGACCGATGCTGACATGTTACATCTTGGCAAGCAGATGGCTGAGCGCAGAGGAGTTGAACTGAAATTTTGACCAAGGTTTGATTATTCAGCCCTGATGGAATCGTCATCGAGTCTGAACCCAGCGTAATCTTATCTATTCGGAGAGAGTACTCTCCAGGCCTTGCATCGACGTTTTGCCTATTTGGGCCAGTGTAAGGCTGGTTTCATCCAACAGAACATCCCAAAACTGGGTGAGGCCGTTCTCCTGTCCTGCTGCGATTGCAAAGAGGAGAGGGCGTCCGAGGAACACGAAATTGGCTCCCATGGCATAGGCTTTTACAACATCTTCGCCGGATCGTATGCCGGTATCGTAAAACAGCGGGTAATCGTCACCCAACGCTTTTCGAATCCGGTTCAGAGCCAGGATGGGAGGCACAGCGCTATTTAGCTGGCGCCCGCCATGGCTCGATACCTGTATCGCATCCACACCACACTTTTTTAACCGGACCGCATCATCAACATCGAGAACACCTTTAACAACCAATTTGCCCGGCCACTTCTCTCTCAACAGATTGAGTTTCTCCCAACTAGCAGATGCACGGCTTTCGGTTCTGTCGAAACTTTCCCCAGGTCCGGTAAAATTACCCATTTCCGGCCGGCCTTTTACGAGGGTGGTTAGCGACCATCTTGGATGCAAAGCAAAGTCTAGGAACTGATTTGGACCGATCTTGAAAGGCATCTTGAATCCACGTCTGAGTTCGCGCGGACGGCGACCGACTTCAGGAACATCCAGCGTCACCACCAAAGTCTGATATCCGCTGTCCCGGGCCCGGTCGACCAGCTTAGCGGAACTGCTACCGTCCCCGCTGATATACAGTTGGAACCATGCATTGCCTTGGGCAGTTTCAATCATTGTTTCGAGGGATGTTGAGGCCACTGTGGAGACACCAACCGGAGTTTGATAGTTGGCTGCCAATTTGGCGAGCATCAGATCAGCCCCGGGTGAAGACAAATTGCACATGCCCATCGGACTGATACCGAAGGGACATTTCGCGGTTTGTTCAAGTACGCTAACCCCAAGATTACGCTCTCGCACATCAACAAGGATACGGGATCTGAGGCGAATGTTTTTCAGTACATCTTTGTTAAGCTGTTCGCCGTGGCCATCCCCAGCGGCACCATCGATGTAGTCGAATACCATCCACGGGAGGCATCTTCTGGCGATCTGCCTTGCATCTTCTGCTGTATGAATGTCGTTGTTCTGGAACAATGCAAAACCTAGGCGCTGACAGATTTCATGAAGCGATCCCTAATCGTTACCGGGTCCATGGTTATAACCGGTACTTCTACATTTCCGCTTTCACACTTCGCAATAATCACGGTCATTTCATTGCTTTCGAGTGCGGCTTTGAGTGTTTTGCCGGTTTCCTTTGCTTCACATTCAACAACATGCTCACAGCCACAAGCCCTGGCAACGGCGGCCAGAGAAGTCTTTTTACCGGCATATGTTGGTTGATCACCCGTTGATCCATAGCTGCCATTGTCAATAATCAGCAGAATAAAGTTGTCAGCAACGTTGTTGGCAATTGTCGGCAGTGTTCCGAAATTCGTAAGGACAGAACCGTCACCATCGATTGATATCACTTTCTTGTTCTGTGCAAGAGCGAGGCCAAGACCAATTGATGATGACAATCCCATGGTACCCAGCATATAGAAATTACTCGCCTGATCATCGATCATGTGCAGTTCCTGGCTTGGCAAACCGATATTACAGATAACCAGTTGATCACGAAGAATGGGAGCGATGTCCCGAATAATTTCAGATCGGATCATGTCAGTATCCCTTCCAGAAAGTTGCATCCGTCAAAATGGCAACAGGCTTGTTGCACATGAATGTGTATTTCAGGATTGAATCCAATTCTTCAACATCCTCCTCCTTATGGAAGTGATAGGTGGGTATGTTCATTTGATTGAGAAGAGCTTTGGTATGAACCGCCATTTCCACCTGACAAGCCACAGGTTCGCCAAGTTCACCGCGATATGAAATCAGCATCGGCAATGGCATACGGTAATACTGGATCAACGTTGCAAGCGTATTGATGGTAACACCGATTGCAGTATTCTGCATCACAATCGCAGGCCTTTTTCCGCCCATGAATGCTCCTGCGCACAGGCCCATTCCTTCATCTTCCTTGTTTGAAGGTATGTGGAAAATCTCCTTGCGGTGCTCCAGTTCTTCAATCACCCCGGCCAGTTGTTTACAGGGGACAGTGGTAACGAACTCCACATGGTTGGCAATCAGGTCATTCACTATTTTTGTGCTAATGGACACAAGTGATACTCCTTGTTTGAAAACTGCTACATTGAAGCGGTGAGATCAAATTCCTCGTCCGGAAAATACTTTGCCAATCGCACGTCCGCGGCCCGGGCATGACCTTCCATTCCTTCGAGACGCGAAATTCGTGCAGTGGCTTCCGCCACGGGTTTGGCTCCCTCTCGCGTTGCACGTTGCCAGGTAACGATCTTCATGTATTTATGAACCGACAGGCCGCCGGTATATTTGGCCGCGCCGGATGTCGGCAACACATGATTGGTCCCTGATGCCTTGTCTCCAAAGGAAACAGTGGTTTCCTCGCCCAAAAACAAGGAGCCATAACATCTCAAACGGCCAAGCCACCAGTCAAGGTCCTCTGCCTGAACGGTCAGGTGTTCAGGAGCATATTCATCTGATGTTGCAGCCATTTCCTCACGGCTGTCACACAAAATTACTTCCGCGTAGTCACGCCATGCTGCTTCGGCATTCTTGCCATTGAGTTCCGGCAGATCAGCGATCAGTTCCGGTACGCGATCCATTACCTGCTTCGCCAGCGCCTCGTCATCCGTCACCAGCCATACGGGAGAGTTATAGCCATGTTCGGCTTGACTGACCAAATCCACAGCGACAATTTCTGGATCCGCGGTTTTGTCAGCCAGGATGAGGCTGTCTGTCGGACCGGCAAACATGTCAATTCCAACCCGTCCGAATAAAATTCGTTTGGCCTCAGCAACAAACTGGTTTCCGGGGCCAACAAGTATATCGGCCTTTGGTAAATCAAAAAGGCCAAATGCCATGCTTGCAACACCTTGAACTCCGCCCATCGCCAAAATAGTATCCGCACCACAGATATGCGCAGCATATACAATGGCTGGCGCTATCCCCACATCAGGGCGGGGAGGCGAACAAGCAACAATGTTTTCACAGCCTGCCACTTTTGCTGTTGTAATTGTCATGATTGCGGATGCAATATGACTGTATCGTCCACCTGGAATGTAGCACCCAGCTGTGTCGACGGGGATGCATTTTTGACCGGCAATCAGGCCGGGCACAACTTCCAGCTCAACATCTGTCATGGTAGATTTTTGGGTTACGGCAAAACGGCGCACATTGTCGTGCGCAAATTGTATATCCTGTTTCAATTTCTCCGGGACGAGGTTCGAAGCTGCTTCAATTTCTTCAGGTGTCAGGATGATACTGCCGGTGTAATTATCAAACTTTGCAGCGTATTTTTTGGCTGCTGCATCTCCGCCGATTTCGATATCGTCGAGGATATTCTGCACCGTATCGCGAACATCTCCCGCATCACTGGTTGCAGTTAGCGTGGCTTTCTTCAAGTACTTAACGGACATAAAAAATGAACTCCCTGGATAGAAACATTCAGCACCAACTCTTGCCAATTTTCCGCAAACCGGACTGGGCGTGTTTCTCACTACAATCAAATATGTATTCTGTGTAATAGCTTGCATTTCAAAATGCAAGCTATTACATTGCATGAATCAAAATTTCTATAAAAGACATTAAGCGTTTGAATATTAAGAGAAAATTTTTATAAAGCAGGTTATGCCTTGAAAAAAAGGAATCTCCCCACCCTCGAAGATGTTGCAAATGCGGCCGAAGTATCCACCGCCACCGTTTCACGTTGCATGAATGAACCAGAGAAGGTTACGGAAAAAACCCGCGATCGGGTGATGGCAGCGGTGGTTGCTCTAAATTATGCTCCCAATTTTGGCGCGCGTGCAATTGCTGCCAACAGAACAGGAATTTTTGGAGTTGTAATTCCGACGATGGAAAACGCCATCTTCGCACGTGGTGTAGAAGCTTTTCAGAAAGTCTTGATTGAGAAGAATGCAACGATGCTGGTTGCAAGTTCGGATTATGATCCGGAGCAGGAAGCGAAACAAATCAGAACATTGGTGGCACGTGGTGCGGACGGCTTGATGCTAATCGGGTTTCAGAGAGATCCGGGGATATATAGGTTCTTGTCTGAGCGTGAAATTCCGGTGGTTTCTGCATGGGCATCCTCGCGCGACAAATCCCAGTCCTATGTCGGCTTTGATAACCGGACGGCGTCGATGGAACTGGTTGGTCGGGCGCTGTCTCTTGGGCACACATCAATTGCATATGTTTCTGCCCCGACCTCGTTGAATGACCGGGCACGAGAACGTGTCACAGGAGCAAAAGTTGCAATTGAAAATGCAGGGCTTGATCCTGCCTCACTGAGGGTCGTGGAAACGGATTATTCTATCCAGAACGGTAAAAATGCTATTCTTGAAATATTGCAACGGGACAGGGAAACAAGACCAACACTTGTTATTTGCGGTAATGACGTGCTTGGGGTGGGAGTCATCCAGGCTGTGAAGGAATTTGGATTAAGCGTTCCTGATGATATTTCTGTTTTGGGATTTGACGATATCGAACTCGCTACCGTAGTCAGCCCTAAATTGACTACTGTGCATGTCCCCCATCAAGAAATGGGCAGGATAGCCGCTGAGATCCTGTATTCACTTGTCACTGAATCATCAGAGCCCAGGCAATTCGAATTGGAAACGCACATCGTTGAGCGGGAATCGCTCTCTACACCACCCGCCAGAAAAATTTAATACCCCAGCTTATCTCTAAGCCGGTACACCATGACAGACGGCGCAAGAAACCAGGGAATACCCGAATAGTAGGGACGACCTTTGAACGGTATATTGCCGAATGCCGTTATACCTTCAACATTTCCCAAAGTCTGTTGCCCGATACGCATACCAAGGTAACTTGCCATTCCCACGCCGGACCCACAGTAACCAGTCGCGAAAATCAAGCCGTCCTTTTCGCCTGTATGCATAAGATCATCAAACGTATATCCAACAAATCCGGCCCATGAATGGCTGATCCGAATATCCTGTAACTCGGGAAAAAGCGCAACGAGGTCCCGGTGCAACTTGGGTCCGCTTTTCCTTGGATCAGTTTCATACAAGGAAACTCTTCCGCCGAAAAGAATGCGTTTTCGGTCAGGTGTTGGCCGATAATAGTAGACCAATTTACGGGTGTCTGAGAGTATCCTGCTTGTCGGAAAGAGGCGGTCCATTATTGCTTGCGGAATTTCTTCCGTCGCAATGATATAAGAGCCAATGGGGATCACCCGGTTTCTCAGCCATGGAGTTAGAGACCCGGTATATCCGTTGGTGGCAACAACGACTTTTTCGGATTTTACCGACCCTTTCGAAGTTTTGACCTCGAATTTTCCGTTAAGACTTGAAATGTCCTCCGCGGCGCACTGGGATATGATCTCAACGCCAGCATTTCTCGCCGCAACAATCAGGCCTGAATGGTATTTTGCCGGATCAATACTTGCATGATTTGGATATACTATTCCGCCGAAATAAGCATCAGTACCCAGTTCGCGCGCTTGTT
This sequence comes from Rhizobiaceae bacterium, assembly GCA_051009575.1. GTDB lineage: Bacteria > Pseudomonadota > Alphaproteobacteria > Rhizobiales > Rhizobiaceae > JAALLB01. Next base: position 10,467 of record JBPCWL010000061.1, on the reverse strand, counting down.
CCTGACGCGAAACCACAAATGCATTAGTATCGAATACCGGGTTGGGCGGTGCTGAACATTCCCTGACAAGCTTGTCAAAATGGCGTTGGGAATGCGCCCCATGAAACCTGCCACAAACCGAGAAATCACATTTGATCTTTTCGGTTCTGATGAACTTCTCAATATAGTCACGCGAAGCCTGACCTTCAGCGAGTAAAGCCTTCGCCAGGTTATCGCCGTAACGTCTTGCCAATTTTTGATATCCGGGTTTTATGCTGGTGGATATCTGCCCACCATTTCTGGTACTACAGCCCCAACCGGCGGTTTGCGCATCGATAACTATAGTCCGTTTTCCGGCGCGGGCTGTCTGGATAGCTGCGTGTAAGCCGGTGTATCCCGATCCGATAATCAGTACCTGGGCTTTGGCAGGTAAAGCAGTTTTCGTATTATTGGGAGACTGAACTTGCTCCCACCAATAAGGTGTTGCTTTGAAGTTTGGTGTGAACAAATTACGCGGTGTCATTCGAGTTAATCCCTGTATTCATTGAGGATCAGCTCAGATGCCTTTTCAGCGACCATTATTGTTGGGGCATTAGTATTGCCTGAGGTTATGGTTGGGAAAATTGAGGCATCGACAATTCGCAATTTTTCCAGCCCATGTACCTTGAGTTTTGGATCAACAACACTCGTTCTTTCATCTATGCCCATTCGACATGTGCTAACTGGATGAAAAACCGTTCCGGCTCGTTGTCGGATATCCTCGATCATTTCTTCGTCAGTATTCACCTCCGAACCGGGAAAAATCTCGGCTTCGATGATTTTGGCCATGGATGGAGCTGCCGCGAGTTTGCGGAGAAAACGTGCGCCTTCAAGTTGCTCATTTAAATCATGGTTTGTGGACAAATAATTCGGGTAAATGGCAGGTGCATCATAGGGATCAGATGTTTTTATTTCCAAATATCCCCTGCTTGTTGGCCGGGCAGGTTGAGCACCCATAATGAGCCCAGAAAAAGTGTCAGGGCTCATAAGGGGTCGTTTACCGGGCGGGTTCTTGGTGTAGCTCACTGGCGAGAAGTACAATTGCATGTTTGGCCTTTCCAAGTCCTCCCGGGTTCGAAAAAATCCGCCTCCCTGATTGACCCCAAGCGACAACGGACCTCTCCTGCGGAGTATGTAATTCAACCCATGCCAAATCTTTCCGGAAATTGGACGTAACTGATCATTCAGTGTGGGAACCCTTGTTTTGTAGGTGTGGTCGACGCACAGGTGATCCTGAAGGTGTTGTCCAACATTAGCCTGTTCGTAAACAATCGAGATTCCGTTTTCCTTTAGAACCCTGGCGGGTCCGATTCCGGACAATTGCAAAAGCTGAGGTGTGTTGATTGCACCAGCTGCCACGATGAGTTCACGGCCGGCAGTCGCCGTTTTTGTGACGCCATTTTGTTGGTACTCAACCCCGAACGCCCGGTTTCCCTCTAACACCAGCCTGGTCGCGTGAGCATTGGTTTCAATCTTGAGATTGCTTCTTTTTCTTGCCGGATCCAGATAGGCCCGGGCGGTAGACATTCGAAATCCGTCTTTTGCAGTATTTTGATAAAGCCCGATACCTTCCGCTTCACCTGCATTGAAATCCGGAATGGGATTCAGGCCGATTTCCTCTCCGGCACGAATGAAATTCTGGCACGTTGGATGTAGGTCCTTTTCCATTGTCGACACGTACAAAGGCCCATCACCGCCGCGCCAATGCGTTCCACCTTGGTCACTGGTCTCTGCTTTCTTGAAATATGGCAATACATCGTTCCAGCCCCAGCCTTCATTCCCGAGTGATTTCCAGTCCTCAAAATCTGTTTGCTGGCCCCGTATGTAGACCATTGCATTTATTGAAGAAGACCCGCCCAATACCTTGCCGCGCGGCCAGTAGCTTTGCCGGTTGTTTGTTCCCGGATCCGGTTCTGTCAGATACATCCAGTTAATGCGCTTGTCATAGAATGCCTTGCCATAGCCGATTGGCATCCATATCCAGAAGTTTTTGTCGCTCCCGCCTGCTTCCAGAAGCAACACACTGAATTTTCCACTCTCTGTGAGCCGGTTTGCCAACACGCACCCTGCAGAACCCGCACCGATGACAATAAAATCAAAAGTCTTCATTTATTACTGGTTTTCAGGTTTGTCGCGTTGCGCTGCAATTGACAACAGGGCCAGCATCGCCGATCCGACCATGAGAAAAAACGAAACCGCGTTCAAGACAGGTGTTGAGCCAACTTTTACCATCCGGTCGTACATCGTAATGGTCAGCGGAGCTTCCGATCCAACAAGGAAAAGCGTTGTGTTGAAGTTTTCGAACGAAACGAGAAAGGCAACTATTCCCGCCGCAAACATTGCCGGCCACAGGAATGGCAAGAGGATTGTCCACAACACGCGCAAACGGCTTGCCCCAAGGTTGAATGCAGCTTCTTCCATCGTTTCGTCAAATTTCTTCAGCCGCGCAATAATCACCAGTGATGTAATCGTCGTGATAAAGGAAAACTGTCCCAGAACAACAAGGGAGATCCCCGGCCGCAGCATTTCAATCTCGAGGTCGAATATATTCTCCACGCCGTTTGCAATCGTACTTGCAAGTACAAGTATGGATATACCGAGGATTACGCCAGGAATAACCAGCGGTAACACCATCATGATGTAAAAGAAATTCTTTGCCGGAAATTTGCCCCGTACAAACAGGAATGCATTGCAAGTGCCAACAAATACCGAAAGTAACGACACGCATGTCGCGATTACAAAAGAATAGTAGAGGCCGCGCAACAACCTGCGGTCGTGGAACATCCCCAGTTTGGGTTCCGTATCATTGAAAAACCAGTCAAGCGTAAATCCTCGCCAGGGCAGGGCAGGGAACAATGAATCATTAAACGCGAACATTCCGGCTGCAAACAATGGAGCCGCCAGGAACAAGAAGAACGCGAGAACGTAAACGCGATAACCAAGAAGGAATGCTTTGTTGGTTCGTTGTGCCATTCTTCCTGCCTAACTCTTTGCCACAGTGCTTGAGAGGGTTTGGCCGGATAGTTTCAGGCCGAGCCAAACCACCACCGAAGTGAATGCAAGAAGAAGGAAGCCGAATGCGGCGCCAGATTCCCAATTGTACCTGCTTATGAACTGTTCATAAATCTGTTCAGTAAACCAACTCGAATTTTTACCGCCCAATAATATTGGGGTCAGGTAACTGCCAGCGGTCAGCATGAAAACGACGATACAGCCTGAGACAATACCCGGCATGGCATAAGGGATGATGATTCTTCGTAGCACAGTAGGACCATTGCCACCCAGATTGTATCCTGCCTCGATCATTGAATCATCCATCCCGTCAAGAGTTGAGACAAGTGGTACGATCATGAACAGGATTACGGTGTAAACCAGCCCCATGATGACGGTAGCATCGTTGTAAAGAAATTCGATCGGCGTATTGATTATTCCTGCCCATTGCAGCGAACTTGAAATAACACCCGTTTCCCGCAAAAGAAGAATCCACCCGAATGCTCGGATGAGATCGCTGACCCACAAAGGAATCAGGCAGAGCAGAAACAAGGCACCTTTGGTCCGGTTGCCGGCAATTTTGGCTATGTAGTAGGCGATTGGAAATCCGATCAGGAGTGCTAGTGCTGTGACGAGCAGTGACATGGAACCAGTTCGCAAAAGCGTATTCCAGTAAATTGGTTCATTGATGAAGTCGATGTAATTTGAAAGCCCGTATTCATATACTCTCGGCGCAACTTTCTCTCGAAGAGACAGCATCACCATTCCGGCATGAGGAAGAATGATAAGCAGAGAAATCCAAAGTGCAAAAGGTGCAAAAAGGAGGATAAGGGAAAGTCTGCGAATGTCCTTCTGCATGCTCTGCCTTTCCTATGCTGCGAAACACATGGTCTGAGCCACGGGCCAGGACAGGCGAACATTGTCGCCGGGCTTCAGATCATCTGTACCACCAGTGAGCACAACATCCGCTTCGATAAGTTCGTTGCTTGGACCCCGCGCGAGGATACGGCTGTTGGCACCATTGAACAAAAGGCTGTCGACTTGGCCATCAAGGGTGTTGAACCGCGAAGCCTGCTCGCTTTTGCTTTTCTTCTTGCTGATGCGTTCGGAGCTTATGAATTCAGGTCGGACATAGACAGTGACCCGCTCCGAGTCGGAAAGTTGACGCTGATCCAGTGATGTGCCCGTTACCTTGAACCCACCATCGATTTCCACGGAAACAGTATTTCCGGAGCTTTCTGACACTGCTCCATTCCAGCGGTTGTTGTCACCAACAAATCCGGCGACAAAAGCAGTATCGGGTTCGTGATACAACTGTTGTGGTGTTCCGATCTGTTCAAACTTGCCATTGTTCATTATCGCCACGTGATCACTCATGACCAGGGCTTCGGATTGGTCATGGGTAATATAGATGAATGTTGTGTTGAACTGGTGTTGAAGAAGTTTCAGTTCAATCTTCATGGCTTCACGCAATTTGAGATCAAGCGCGCCCAACGGCTCATCCAGGAGGAGAACATCAGGATCAAGCACCATGCACCGGGCAATCGCAATCCGTTGTTTTTGTCCGCCGGAAAGCTGATGAATTTCACGGTTGGCCACATCGGGCAGAGAAATGCGTTCGAGGACGTCTTTTACTCTGATGTCTATATCTGCGGTGTTGGTGCCAATGCATCGCAATCCATAAGCAATATTTTCATAAACGTTCATCATCGGGAACAGGGCCAGATGCTGAAACACCATTTTTACGTTTCGCTTGTTTGGCGGCGTGTTGACGACGGAATTTCCCTTGATATGGATATCGCCGTTATTGGGATGTTCGAACCCGGCAATCATTCGCATCAATGTTGTTTTTCCGCACCCGGATGGCCCAAGAATTGAGAAAAATGATCCTTTTGGGATATTGAAGGAAACTTCATCAACGGCGCGTACTGCGCCAAAATGTTTGGAGACGTCAAAACACTCCAGATCAAATTCAGGCTCGGTCGCCATTCTCCAACTCATTTATTGTTTTCAGATTGCCTCAGAATGATTGAACGCGATATCTGCAAAAGATGCAAATACCGCGTTCTACCTGTTAATTGTGTGCCGGATTATCCGCCTGTGGCAGCCTTGATTTTCTCAAGGGTCTTACCTTCCATGTCTTCCACTCCTGGAGGAATGTTCGCGAAGAATTTCAGGTTGGCAATGTCTGCATCACTGAATGCTGCATTGACTGCTGCTTTCTTGTCCGCAGGCAGGAGGTCTTTTCCGCCAGTAACGGCAGCTATCGCACCTGTGCTGGCTGACATCAATTCCACATTTTCCTTCTCAAGAACGAAATTGATCCATTTGTAGGCAGCATCATCAGCTTTGCCCTTGCGTGGGAATGCAAACGTGTCGATCCACGCCAAAGCACCAGTCTCCGGAGGTACGAATACAATATTGGGGTTTTCTCCAAACAGCTTGTATGCGGTCGAATCCCAGGTTTCAGAAGCAACAATTTCGCCTGACAACATCATGGCAGAAAGATCATCGCCACCTTTCCAGTAGGCTTTGATGTTGTCCTTGCAAGAAATAAGCTTGTCAGCAACCTTGTCGAGAATGGACTGGTACTTGTCCAGGTCCGCATAGGCTGCAAACGGATCTTCGCCCATGGCAAATGCAGTTCCCAGCAAAATCGTACGCTTCAAACGCATTGATGTCTTGCCTTTGTATTTTGGATCACAAAGATCAGACCAACCTGCAAAATCCGGCGCCTTAGTTTTGTCTTTCATCAATCCGGATGTTCCCCATTGGTGAGGTACTGCATAGACCGCACCGTCGATGGTTGTATTGGCTTTAACACCATCAAGGAGACTTCCTTCCATCACACCCGTGTTGATCTTTGACAGATCAAGCGGCTTGTAGATGTCGTATTCGAGTTGTGCCGCGTAAATTCGGTCGTGGCTTGGTTGTGCGAGATCAAATCCGGCACCACCGGTTGCCCGAAGTTTAGCGATCATTTCTTCGTTGTTGGAAAATGTCACTTCAACCTTGATATCAGGGTACTTTGCTTCGAACTTCTGGATCAGATTTTCAGGTGCATAAGAACCCCAGGTCAAAAGACGGAGTGTTTCTGCCTGCGAGATCGTCGCAGTTGTCATCACTGTGGCGGTCATCAAGCCTGCAATTAGTAGTTTAATACGCATTATGTATATTCCTCCCTTGGTCTGAATTTTGGTATCCAGCTATATTTCATCGCATACCGGTCAAAAAATCCAGTTGCAATTACCGACCTTATCCGAATACCAATCTTTTGACTATATTCGAAATAATTGCCGATTGTGAAACATTGATGAAGATCTCAAAAATTGAAACGTTCACGAATGAATTCGTCTGTTTTGTCCAGGTAACAACAGATGACGGGCAGCAAGGTTGGGGGCAGGTTGCCCCTTACCATGCAGATATAACCGCGAAAGTACTTCACAGACAGGTGGCTCCCTATGCCCTAAATGAAGATGCCATGGATATAGACAATCTGGTCGATATCATCCCGGAAAAGGAGCACAAATTTCCGGGTTCTTATCTGCGCCGTGCTCTAGGCGGGCTGGATACGGCATTGTGGGACATGCGTGGCAAGCTGGAAGGCAAGCCCGTCTGTGAGCTTATCGGCGGAACGCCGGGAAAAATCCGAGCCTACGGTTCATCAATGAAACGGGATATTACACCGCAACAGGAGGCCGAACGTTTGGTGCGGTTGCGCGATGAAAAAGGTTTTGATGCCTTTAAGTTTAGGGTTGGTGCGGAATGTGGCCGAGATCAGGATGAATGGCCTGGTCGTACGGAAGAAATTGTACCAACCATGCGTGAAGCGATGGGAGATGAGGTAGCGTTACTGGTCGACGGAAATTCCTGCTACTCGCCAAAAAGGGCGATAGAAGTTGGCAAGATGTTGCAGGACAACGGTATCTCCCATTTCGAAGAGCCCTGTCCTTACTGGGAATATGACCAAACAAAGCAGGTAACGGATGCGCTTGAGATCGACGTGACAGGCGGAGAGCAGGATTGTGAGCTACAGAACTGGCGGTTGATGATCGATATGAGGGCAGTGGATGTCGTGCAGCCGGATATCTGTTATCTGGGCGGCTTGACGCGCACATTAAGGGTGGCAGGTATGGCGGAAGAGGCTGGCCTTCCTTGCACACCGCATTGCGCGAACCTTTCGATGGTCACGCTATTTACAATGCATTTGCTTCGCGCGATCCCGAATGTCGGCAAATACCTCGAATTTTCAATAGAAGAAGAAGACTATTATCCTTGGCAATACGGATTACTCGCCAATGCACCTTTTGAAATCGATGCGGGTCATGCGGTTGTCACGGATCAACCTGGTTGGGGGTCTGAACCAAACCGAAAATGGTTATCATCGGCTGAATATCAGGTCAGCGAAGTTGACTAGGTACCGAACGTTTGCACCTTATTCCCGGTCGGTCAAAGCAACTCGTGTATTGGCAATTACATATGGAGTATCAAAAAAGTGCTCTTCAAGGTTGTCACCTTCACCCTCCCGGTCAACAATCAGGAAATCCATGGTCTTGTTTAGAGGAGTCAATACAGAGTGCCAAGTGTTGCGTCGGTAATTTACACCCTGGCCGGGCTTCGTCAAAAAAGCATGCGGTAATCCGGGCAAGCCATCTTCATCAGGGGCAACGACAACAAGAAACGGATCTTCCCCAAGTGGGATAAATGCCTGGCTTCCAAGTGGATGCCGCTCAACCATTTCAAGAGTAAGCGGCAACTGGTAAGGCTTTCCTCTACCCAAACTTATCACCGTTTGAGCTCCCTCGCCCATTGCCTCTGTCCGCGCCAACGCATGATATCGATCACACATGCCGTTATTGATTGCATAATCGGCATTGCGGTTGAAATCGATAATGTCGCCAAATGGTTCAAATGCGGATTCGTCCATCGGCTGAATTAAGATGGTTTCCATTTTAACTTTCACAGCTTCATGTGACGGTTGACATTTTTGTAGAGCAGATACCGGAATTTTCCCGGGCCACCAGCGTAACAGGCCTGTGGGCAAAATGCGCGTAACCACATGAAGTCTCCGGCTTCCACCTCGACCCAATCCTGATTCAACCGGTAAACAGCCTTGCCTTCCAATACATACAAACCGTGTTCCATGACATGGGTTTCTGCAAAAGGAATAACCGCTCCGGGTTCGAAAGTGACAATGGTGACATGCATGTCGTGTTTGATATCTTCCGGATCAACAAACCGGGTAGTTGCCCAGCGACCGTCAGAATGAGGCATCGATACAGGTTTTATATCTTTTTCGTTACTGATTAAAGCTTCTGGGGCGTCGACACCTTCAGCCGGTTCGTAGGCTTTTCGAATCCAGTGGAAGCGAGCCGGTTCATCCCCGGAGTTTTTTGCACTCCATTTGGTGGCGGGGGGAATAAATGCGTATCCACCTGGAGCAAGAATGTGATTGTTCCCGGATAATGTGAGTGAAAGTTCGCCCTCGGCGACGAACAGAACCGCTTCGGCGTTTTGATCCGGTTCCGGTTGATCGCTGCCTCCTCCGGGTTCTACTTCCATTATGTATTGGGAAAAAGTTTCAGCAAATCCTGAAAGAGGGCGTGCCAGAATCCAAGCCCGTGCATTTTTCCAGTGGGGAAGTTTGCTGGTAACAATATCCTGCATGACACCTTTTGGGATCACGGCATAGGCATCGGTAAATACGGCGCGACCGGACAATAAGTGAGATTGATCTGGCATCCCGCCGTGAGGTGCATAATATTTGGGACTACTCATGACTTTTTCCTGTGATTGTCCGGCAGAAGGTCATTAAGACGTAAACGCGCAATGCGTTCGACCTGCTTGCATGCGGTTGCGAACTCCTGATCCCTGTCGTTGTTGATGCGGGTTTCAAATGCCTGGAGAATATCCTGCTTGGTGAGGCCTTTGACAGCAATTATAAAGGGGAACCCAAACTTAGACGTGTAGCCATCATTCAGTTCCGTAAACTTTTGACGTTCGCTATCGGTAAGCGCATCCAAACCTGCTGCGGCCTGTTCATCGGTTGATTCTTTTGTCAATCGCTTCGCAGCGGCAAGTTTTCCCGCCAGATCCGGATGGGCTTTGAGAACCGAAAGTTTCTCTTCGTCACCCGCCAGCCGGAATTGAAAAACCATTACTGAGTGCAGCCCCGGTGCTGTATCGTTAGCAGCGCCAACTTCTCCATCATAGGCGCGTTCGGCAATCCATGGCGAATGTTCGAACACACCACCGAATGAATCAACAAATTTATTTTTTGACATAAGTGATGGAATCTTATTACTTTTTTCTGGCGGATGTGCGTTTTTCCAATAATCTGCAATTTCTATTCGCCTTGCAAACCACACCCGTTCTTTTGACTTCGCGTAATCCAAAAATTTTGCAAGCGCTGCTGCCCTTCCAGGGCGCCCGATTAATCTGCAATGCAGCCCAACATTCATGATTTTCGGCTGGCCTGCCTCACCTTCAGCATAAAGAGTGTCGAAAGTGTCCTTCAGATATGTGAAGAATTGGTCCCCGGAATTGAACCCTTGTGGAGTTGCAAACCGCATGTCGTTACAATCCAGCGTATAGGGGATCACGAGTTGATCATTTCCCTCGAAATGATGCCAGTAGGGGAGGTCATCGGCATAGCTGTCAGAGACATAGTCAAACCCGCCATCTTCTGTGATCAAATCTACTGTGTTTACGGAGCAGCGGCCTGTATACCAACCTCTTGGGCGTTCACCTGTAATTGCCTCGTGGAGTTTTACGGCCTCCGCAATATGGGCACGTTCTTCTTCTTTTGAAAAATCCTTGTATTCAATCCATTTGAGACCGTGTGAAGCGATTTCCCATTCCGCATTCAGCATCGCTTCCACTTGCGCGGGAGAGCGCTGCAACGCGGTTGCTACACCGTAAACGGTTAAAGGAATATCTCTTTCAGTGAACATCCTGTGCAGCCGCCAAAAGCCTGCTCGTGCACCATATTCGTAAATCGATTCCATATTCCAGTGGCGTTGACCCGGCCACGATGCCGCTCCGACGATTTCTGACAGGAAAGCTTCGGAAGCAATATCTCCATGAAGAATATTGTTTTCGCCACCTTCTTCATAATTCAGCACTAGTTGAACTGCGATTGCAGCATCATTCGGCCAGCGCACACTTGGCAGTGCCTGACCATAACCATGCATGTCTCTGGGATAACGTTCAGGCAGGGGAATTCCTCCGAATTTTTGTCAGTACATTATCTGTTTTTGGTTCACAAATTGTCTGAAAATTTTTGAAGAACATTATGATAATACCTCAGCCTGCAATCTGTTTCTTGCATTCTTGAACCATGAATTCGATAAACAGCCGTATTTTCGGATCCTGTAAACGTTTGTGCGGATAAACACAGGAAAACGGGAGATTTGTGGGTGGTGTTTTCTCCGCCACTTTTTTCAAAACTCCGGATTT
>JBPCWL010000060.1:0-11356 GCA_051009575.1 Rhizobiaceae bacterium | reverse complement strand
CATTATAAACTATGACCGCGGCGAGGTCGTAAGTGCCGAAGCGCTTGATACAGCACTTTCTTCCGGCAAAGTCCGATACGCCGGCATTGATGCGGACCTTTTCAAAAATGCAGAAACCGGCGAACTGTCCGGACCGATGGTGCCCTATCTTGCATTGCAGGAAAAACATTCAGGTAAACTCGAACTTCTGCCGCATGCCGCAGCCGATACCGAACATGTTTCCCGGGTTGAAGGTGCCAAGCAGGCAGTCGATCAAATCATGGATTGCATCATGTACAAATCCGTCATGAACCTTAAAGGTGATTTGCCCGAAGGCTACATCAATGCCGGTGCGATAACGGTAAACGGTGTCGGAAGGGTTACGCCCAACACTCTCGGCTCAGCCGTTTCGGATGCGGAAACCCTCGGCGCCATTCGGGATGCAGCAGAAGCACTCACAGCCTATTGGGCGGCTATATCTTCGACATCAGATGCTGAACGCCAATCTGAATTGATAAAGCGGTATGGAGCGGAACTTATAAAGAATTCCAATACCTATGTTGGCTTGATTGAGAAACTGGGTCTAAAGGGGCCTTACGGATAGAGTTCAGGCGGACGGCAACTGCCGGATTCTCGTCCGCACTTCACGGATTTGATCACGCAACTGTTTTTCCAGACGCTTTCGGGTCTGGTAAGGCAAACGATTGCTTGCCTGACGAAGCCGCTGCAAATTTTCCCGCAACACGTTTTCATATCGACGAAGACGGGCTACCTCTCGGGAATCCTTTTGTCCTGTCGTTTTTTTCTTTGGGCGATCGCTGTTACTTGTCCCGGTAGATTTGTTGCCATCAACTTCAATGGAGGCTGTTATCACGGTCTCCGGTTGCCCGATTGTACTGAGCAACGGCGTTTCAATCACATCCCGCGCCTCAATCCTTATTTTGTCCCGGTGCACCCTGATCCGTGCCTGCGCTGTATTCCTGCCGGAATTTGCATTGATAAGCGCTTCCAGCTCACGTGCAGCATGAGGACCTTTGCTGAACAATCTCGCAATATCAAATGCTGCATTATCAACGGTTGATTGCAGGTTGCCTTCAGCACTGGATATTCGGGAGTAGTCAATTCCTACCCCTGCCAACATCAGCATTGGCAACAAAAGCAATGAGGCAATGATAGCAACATTACCCCTGCAATCTCTAAAGAATGTGCTTAAAAAATGTTTCATGAATCTTCCTGCAATGTGCAGAACGATACCACTTTTGATTTCTCATACCGTGAAACAGCTGGTTAAACTTTTACGTTCCCAGTTTACCTTTTGTCAGGCTTTCGGTCCAATCATCTCCTCGGGCCTGACAACCGCATCAAACTCGTCTTCAGTTACATAACCAAGGCGAAGCGCCTCTTCCTTTAGTGTCGTTCCATTCTTGTGGGCGGTTTTGGCAATTTCAGTTGCCTTGTCATAACCGATTGATGGGGCAAGTGCGGTCACCAGCATCAGTGAACGTTCCATCAATGTCTTGATGTTTTCCTCGTTTGCCGTAATTCCCACGACGCATCTGTCTGCAAAGCTGACGCAGGCATCCGACAAAATCCGAGTTGATTGCAACATTGCGTTGGCCATCACCGGTTTATAGACGTTCAGCTCGAAATGCCCCTGGGTTCCAGCCATCCCAATGACGGTTTGATTTCCCATTACCTGGCAGCAGACCATAGTCATGGCTTCGCATTGGGTTGGATTGACCTTGCCAGGCATGATTGAAGAACCCGGCTCATTTTCCGGAAGTGAAATCTCTCCAAGGCCTGAACGTGGCCCCGATCCCAGAAAACGAAGGTCATTGGCAATTTTGAACAGAGATGCAGCAACTGTATTCAACGCGCCATGGGCAAATACGTAAGCATCATTTGCAGCCAGTGATTCAAACTTGTTGGGAGCTGTTCTGAACGGAAGGCTGGTAATTTTCGCAACCTCTGCGGCAAAATCTTCAGCGAATCCGATTTTGGAATTCAATCCGGTCCCTACCGCAGTGCCCCCCTGAGCAAGCTCATACAATCCATCAACCCCCTGTTCGACGCGTTTTATACCATTCCGCAATTGGGCAACGTAACCTGAAAATTCCTGACCAAGTGTGAGCGGCGTGGCATCCTGGGTATGGGTTCGCCCAATTTTCACGATATCCTTGAATGCCTTCGACTTTGCTTCAACGGCATCTGCAAGATGTTTCAAGGCTGGAAGAAGGCTTTCGTTAATTTCCCTCGCCGCAGCGATATGCATAGCTGTTGGAAACGTGTCATTAGATGACTGCCCCATGTTCACATGATCATTGGGATGAACCGGATCCTTCGAGCCGATAACACCGCCCAGTATCTCAATCGATCGGTTGGAAATTACTTCGTTGGTATTCATGTTGGACTGGGTGCCGGAGCCGGTTTGCCAGACAGACAGGGGAAAATTGTCATTCCAGTTTCCGGCAATGACTTCGCCGGCGGCTTTATCAATCGCATTGCCAATTTCGGCAGGCATGACACCCATTTTCATGTTGACCCTTACTGCCGCCTGTTTGACGACACCCAATGCCGAAACCAGTGGAACCGGCATTTTTTCCGTCCCAATTGGAAAATTGATAAGTGAGCGGGCTGTTTGAGCTCCGAAATACTTGTCGACCGGGACCTCGAGCGGGCCAAAGGAATCTGTTTCTGTGCGGGTATCTTTTGTCATCGTCAATTCCTGAATTTTCCAAACAGTAACCGTTTAGTGCTTTTCACGGGCGCTGGCTACAGTTTGGATAATCAATTCATGTTAATTGAAGGCTTCTGGACCAGTCTGAAACCCCTCCCCGGGCAGCAACCATCGCGCCAGGTCTGATTTCACCATTTTTCAATTCATCAGGAAAAAGAAAAACCGAACCAAGCAGCATCTGGTTTTCCGGAATACAAAGTCGCCTGAACATTTTGCGTGTCCTCAGCGGCCCACCACTGGACCAATAAGTTTTAAATCCCGCATCAATTGCGGCTAAAAGCAACGACTGGATGAATGCCGAAGCTGCAGCAATGTGTTCCATATTGCGCTGGGTTCCTTCAAAATCGGGTTGGTCTTTTTCCATCGGTTCACCCTGGAGGGTACCCGGATCAGGTAGCCAGGTCACTTGAACCAAGAAGCGGGTTGCCGCAAGCATGTTCGGAATTTTTGTAGTGTCTCCCGATGCAAGCAATTCTGCCATCAGATTCCGGCAGTTCTCAGTATCAAGAATGTAGGCGCGCCATGGGACCGGTGACGACATCTCCAGTTGATGTTGCCGGTCGCATGCATAGTGAAATGGCGCATTACCCGCAGCCTCAAGCAGCCTTTGCATAAGACTGTTTTGCTCCTGACCCGCATTTTCCGGATTGGCCGGATCACCTATGACTTTGTGAGTTCGACGTTTTGATAGGGAGTTTAACATAAAAACACTTTTTGATCTCTACTTGTACGAGAAGTGAACTTTCGAATGATTTGCAACCCGTAAACAGTTTGCTATAGGTCAACGCAACAATCTTCAAGAGGCATAAACCGGTCGGCTCCCCACCGGACATTCAGAGGAAAATTAAATGGCCAAGATCAAGGTAGAAAATCCGGTTGTAGAACTGGATGGTGACGAGATGACACGAATCATCTGGCAATTCATCAAGGACAAACTGGTCCACCCCTATCTTGATATTGATCTGAAATATTACGACCTCGGCATCGAAGCCCGGGACGCTACTGATGATCAGATTACAATTGATGCAGCCAATGCAATCAATAAATACGGTGTCGGCGTTAAGTGCGCGACCATCACGCCGGATGAAGCTCGTGTCGAGGAATTTAATCTGAAAAAAATGTGGCGCTCTCCCAATGGGACAATCCGCAACATATTGGGCGGCGTTATCTTCCGTGAACCCATCATCTGCAAAAACGTTCCGCGCCTTGTCCCAGGTTGGACGCAGCCAATTATTGTCGGCCGTCATGCTTTTGGAGATCAATACAGAGCAACGGACTTCCGGTTTCCAGGCAAAGGAAAGTTGACCGTCAAGTTTATTGGGGAGGATGGCGAAACGATTGAACATGAAGTATTTGATGCCCCCTCTTCCGGTGTTGCAATGGCTATGTATAACCTGGACGATTCAATTCGCGATTTTGCCCGCGCATCCATGAACTATGCTCTGGCCCGAGGCGTACCGTGTTATCTTTCCACCAAGAATACAATTCTCAAGGCCTATGACGGCCGGTTCAAGGACCTGTTTCAGGACATTTACGAGAACGAATTCAAATCGAAATTTGAAGAAGCCAAGATCTGGTACGAGCACCGCCTTATCGATGACATGGTTGCGTCAGCACTGAAATGGTCAGGAGGCTATGTCTGGGCATGTAAAAACTATGATGGCGATGTGCAGTCCGATACTGTTGCTCAAGGGTTTGGTTCACTTGGCCTGATGACCTCAGTCCTATTGAGCCCTGATGGCAAAACTGTTGAAGCAGAAGCAGCACACGGAACAGTAACCCGACATTACCGCCAGCATCAAAAAGGCGAGGAAACTTCTACGAATTCCATCGCGTCTATTTTCGCGTGGACACGTGGACTGGCACATCGCGCGAAGCTGGATGACAATGACGACCTGGCCAAATTTTCCAAGACTCTTGAAGACATATGTGTGGGAACCGTCGAATCCGGCTACATGACCAAGGACCTTGCACTCTTGATTGGTCCCGATCAGCCCTGGCTTTCAACTACCGGGTTCCTGGACAAGATCGACGAAAATCTGCAGGAGGCAATGAGCTGAAACGTCTGATGTGTAATCCTTCCTGGTTGACTTAAAACGCACAACAGCTTCTATAGTGACAAGATAAAGGCGCCAAAAACTAGAGGTTTTGGCGTTTTACTTCCCCGTAACCAATTCACGCTAGACTGATTCAATCTGGGTGTTTGGAAACACCTCCAATTGATTGATGGCGGGCATGAAGAAAAGACGGGCAGCAGACAAGAAAAACTATATGGTCGGGATAAACACATGGCTTTTTGCCATTGGTGCCATTCTTGTCGGATACAACACTTATATTAACTTACCCACGACGCAAGGTGATGGTGGGCTTGTTCTGGGAAATTTTACCCAACGTGACGGAATCATGATTTCAAGCTTTGCGATCATGATGGCGGGCTTTTTCTATTCTCTGGCAATTCTCAAACCTGACATGCTGAAGCGCCACCGGGAACACCAGCTGATGAAGCTGAAGGTAAAAGCCGCCCAGCATAATGATTTTGTGGATACTGAAACAGAATTGCACAATGGCAGTTATTTCTTGCCAGTTGTTAAAAGTTACCTGACAGAATTCACCGCAGCAAATGAAATTCTGGGCCTTGTCCTAATTGAAATCGACGCGCCCAGCGATGTTTTGGACGATTGTATAAGGAAGGTGGCAGACGAGATTTCCGGAACTGCTCGCGATTATGACGTGATTGCACGTCTTGATAGAAAATTATTGGTAGTCTTGACGCCATATATCCGTGAAACAGATATCACCTCCATATCCGATCGCTATAAAAAAGTTCTTTCTGATTCACAGGATCTGCCATCGCAGTGCTACTTGTCTTTTGGAACTGCCATAAACGAAAACAATGTCACCACGCCCACCAAACTGGTAGAAGTTGCTGCACGCAACTTACAGATCGGGAAAAGGCTGAATTCAATTCAGATTGCGGCCTAACCTACGTCGGCTAATGCCCCTTTTACAGCTTCAATCGCATCCGAAGCTCGGGAACCCTCCGGTCCGCCTGCCTGGGCCATATCGGGTCGGCCTCCACCGCCTTTGCCACCGACACACGCTGCAGCAAGACGAACCAAATCTACGGAACTCAGTCGGTTGGTCAGGTCTTCTGTAACTCCAACTACAATTCCAGCTTTGCCGTCTTCCGATATCCCCGCAATCGCAACAACGCCAGAGCCTATCGATTGCTTGGCATCATCAACCAAACCCTTCAACTCCCGGGCTGCGATATTCTCAACTACGCGCCCCATAAATTTGATGCCCTTGATGTCCTGCACCGTATCGGCTTCACCACGATCACCGCCGCCAAGCGCCAGCTGTTTGCGGGCTTCCGCCAGTTCGCGTTCCAGCTTTTTGCGCTCATCCATCAATTGGGCGACGCGGGCAGCTGCGTCTTGTGGCGGGACTTTCAATGCCGCCGCAATTTCTTTCACCCGTTGTTCCTGCTCACCAAGATACTGCAGGGCAGCTTCACCGGTCAGTGCCTCAATACGCCTGACGCCGGCGGCAACAGCGCTTTCACCAAGAACATGGATCAACCCGATCTCACCAGTATTGGAAACATGCGTTCCGCCGCACAACTCCAGCGAGTAAGTCTTGCCGGCTTTTTCTCCCCGCTGGGTTTTCCCCATTGAAACGACCCGAACCTCATCCCCGTATTTCTCACCAAATAGTGCCATAGCACCCATTTCAATGGCATCATCAACCGCCATCAAACGCGTCTCTACCGGCGCAGATTGCCGTACGATTTCATTGGAAATTTCTTCAACGGTAGCGAGGTCTTCTTCGGGAATTGCTTTTTGGTGAGAGAAATCGAAACGGAGGCGATCCGGCGTTACCAAAGATCCTTTCTGGGCAACGTGATCTCCCAAAACTTCGCGCAATGCCTCATGCACCAGATGAGTAGCCGAGTGGTGTGACTTCGAACCGGCTCGAGCTGCATGATTGACTTCAAGCTCAACCGGGAGACCTGCCTCAATCTGGCCTTCTACAACTTCACCTGTATGAACAAAAAGCCCTTCCCCCCGTTTCTTGGTATCGTTTATTTGGATTCTGCCACCCTCGAAACGTATTTCCCCCTTGTCGCCGACCTGACCACCACTTTCTCCATAGAAAGGCGTCTGGTTCACCACGACCGAAACAGTAGTCCCCGGGCCGGCCTTCCCGGTTTTTGCTCCATCCACTACAATTGCCTGAACTACACCCTCCGCAATTTCGGTGTCATATCCCAGAAACTCTGTAGGGCCGTACTCTTCCCGCAATGCAAACCAAATCTTTTCATCTGCAGCTTCTCCAGAACCCGCCCAAGCAGCGCGCGCATCAGCTTTCTGTTGTTCCATCGCTGAATTGAATGTTTCTACATCAACGGCAATACCGCGCCTGCGAAGAGCATCCTGGGTAAGGTCCAGTGGAAACCCGTAGGTGTCATACAGCTTGAATGCCGTATCGCCATCAAGCTCGTCACCTTCACCCATCCCACCTGTCGCTTCATCCAGAAGCCCCAATCCCCGTTCCAGTGTTTTGCGGAAACGGGTTTCCTCCAACAACAGAGTTTCGGTTATCAGAGATTCTGCCCGTACAAGTTCCGGATAAGCAACCCCCATTTGCTCTCGAAGCGCAGGAAACAGTTTGTGCATCAGCGGATCACCAGCTCCCAACAACGAAGCATGGCGCATCGCACGACGCATAATGCGGCGCAGTACATAGCCTCTGCCTTCATTCGATGGCAAAACTCCGTCTGCAATCAGAAAAGAAGATGCGCGCAGATGGTCTGCAATCACCCGGTGGCTTGGCTGCTGGTCCCCTTCAGCCTTTGTCCCAGTCAATTCCTCGCTGGCAGCAATTAGAGCCTTGAACAAGTCTGTCGCATAGCTGTCATGCGTTCCCTCTAAAGTCGCTGCCATACGTTCCAGACCCATGCCGGTATCAATTGAAGGCTTTGGTAGGTCGACGCGCTCTTCTGTCGTCACTTGCTCAAACTGCATGAACACAAGGTTCCAGATTTCAATAAACCGGTCACCGTCTTCTTCTGGAGACCCCGGAGGGCCACCCCAAATGTGATCACCATGATCGAAGAAGATTTCCGAACACGGCCCACACGGGCCGGTATCACCCATTGCCCAGAAATTGTCATGGGTTGGAATGCGGATAATTCTCTCATCCGGCAATCCGGCAATTCTCTTCCAGAGGTCAAATGCCTGATCATCTGTATGATAAACGGTTACCAGCAACTTTTCTTCCGGTAGACCAAATTCTTTCGTAATCAAATTCCAAGCCAGCGAAATTGCTTCTTCCTTGAAATAATCACCGAATGAAAAATTTCCAAGCATCTCAAAAAATGTATTGTGACGAGTTGTAAATCCAACATTATCAAGGTCATTGTGCTTGCCGCCTGCCCGCACACACTTTTGAGCAGTTACTGCACGATTGTAGTCGCGTTTTTCCAGTCCCGTGAAAACATTTTTGAATTGCACCATTCCTGCGTTGGTAAACATCAAAGTTGGGTCATTACGCGGCACCAGAGGACTTGAAGGTACAATCTCGTGTCCATTCCTACCGAAGTAATCAAGAAATGTAGTCCTGATGTCATTTACGCCAGTCATAACAGATTTATCCCGTGCCTGTCGGAGGCATTACTCGCCAATTGATTAGAGTTTGAATGTCGTGGTTTAACCGCGCTTCAATCCGGTGTCCAGCATTTCAACGCCTCCCCGAAATCAAAAATGGCCGCAGTGGGGTGACTGCGACCAATTGCATAATCCATCAACCGGATTATGGGGCGGCAAACGGGGATTCTACCGCCATAGTGAAATTAAGGCC
Source organism: Rhizobiaceae bacterium (assembly GCA_051009575.1). Classification (GTDB taxonomy): domain Bacteria; phylum Pseudomonadota; class Alphaproteobacteria; order Rhizobiales; family Rhizobiaceae; genus JAALLB01. The sequence goes on along the minus strand of JBPCWL010000060.1, from coordinate 2,778 downwards.
GAAGGGCCAAATATGTGGATTAACTTCCCGCTGCCTTACCAAGCCCGGTCTCAAGTGGATTGTCTTCCTCACCCTCTTTCCCGGTCTTTTCGATCTCACCTTCCAGCAGGGTTTCTGCAATGAGACCTGCATTCTGACGAATGGCCAGTTCGATCTCTGCCGCAATATCCGGGTTCTCCATCAGGAAATTCTTTGAATTTTCACGACCTTGCCCCAGGCGTTCGGAATTATAGGAGAACCACGCACCGGACTTTTCGACAATCCCGGACTTCACACCCAGATCGATTAATTCACCGGTCTTTGAAACCCCCTCCCCATACATGATGTCAAATTCAACCTGCTTGAATGGAGGGGCAAGCTTGTTTTTGACGACCTTGATACGGGTCTGGTTGCCGACCACCTCGTCACGATCCTTGACTGCACCGATACGACGGATATCAAGACGGACTGAGGCATAGAACTTCAATGCATTACCACCAGTTGTAGTCTCCGGCGAACCGAACATCACTCCGATCTTCATCCGAATCTGGTTGATGAAAATCACCATGGTATTGGAACGCGAAATGGAAGCGGTCAGTTTGCGCAAGGCCTGGCTCATCAACCGCGCCTGAAGACCCGGCAGCGAATCCCCCATTTCACCTTCAATCTCAGCTCGTGGTGTCAGTGCGGCCACAGAATCAATCACCAAAATATCCACTGCGCCGGAACGTACCAGCGTGTCAGCAATCTCAAGCGCTTGTTCACCGGTATCCGGCTGTGAAATCAGCAAATCTTCAAGATTAACACCAAGTTTGCGGGCATAAATCGGATCAAGCGCATGTTCGGCATCAACAAAGGCACAAATGCCACCTACCTTCTGCGCCTCGGCAACTGTATGCAGAGCCATGGTAGTCTTGCCTGAGGATTCCGGGCCGTAAATCTCAACAATCCGTCCCTTTGGCAAACCGCCAACACCAAGAGCAATATCAAGCCCGAGAGAGCCAGTCGATATCGTCTCTATCTCTACGACCTGCTCATTCTTGCCGAGCTTCATGATCGAACCCTTGCCGAATGCCCGTTCGATTTGCCCAAGAGCGGCTTCCAGTGCCTTGGTTTTATCCACGTTGCTATCCTCGACAAGTCTCAATGAATTTTGTGCCATCTGTAACATCCTTCCCGTGGCTGTGATAGTCCCCGAATACCTCTGCCCACACGATTACAGGCGCACGATATTGCTGGTATGTTCTCATATGTACCATTTTTGTTCTTTTTTCGCAAGATACATAAGTGATTGATATAAAACAATAATATTATTTTGTTCTCATTTAGTTCTATTTAGCGACAGCCTTAGACGCCAAACGCGATGCATATGCATGACTATCCGATTCCTGCTCATGCATTAATCCAGGGATTGAAAATAAGACACACTGACCAACTACCGTGAAGTAAATCTGTTACAGAAATAGGAGATTTCTTATGAATTTCGGCAGCATATCCTATTGAAATCTCCGTTCCGGTATCACAGGTTACAGCTTGCGCGCAGGAGTTGGTTGTATTTTCTCCGGCGGTGATTTTGAACGGAGAGCATCATGAGCGAAACTTCCACCTACACCCCACCGAAAGTCTGGAAATGGGACAAGGAAAGCGGTGGCAAGTTTGCCAGCATAAACCGACCGATAGCCGGAGCAACGCATGATCAGGAATTGCCGGTCGGGGAGCATCCTTTGCAACTTTATTCTCTGGCAACTCCAAATGGCGTTAAGGTAACCATCATGCTTGAAGAGCTTCTGGCATCCGGGCATGAACGCGCAGAGTATGATGCCTGGTACATCGACATTAATGAAGGCGATCAATTCGGAAGTGGTTTTGTAGGCGTAAACCCGAATTCAAAAATTCCTGCACTGGTCGATCATTCCACCAAACCTTTGGTTCGGGTATTCGAATCCGGTTCAATTCTTTTATATCTCGCAGACAAGTTCAAAGCGTTTGTTCCACAAGATCATGCAGGTCGCACCGAGTGTCTGAATTGGCTGTTCTGGCAAATGGGTTCTGCTCCTTACCTGGGCGGTGGATTTGGCCATTTTTATGCCTATGCACCAGAAAAATTCGAATACCCCATAAATCGATTTGCCATGGAAACAAAGCGCCAACTGGATGTTCTTGACCGGCACCTTGCTGAAAATGAATTCATGTGCGGAAAAGAATACACAATCGCGGATATCGCGATCTGGCCATGGTATGGAGCGCTCGTCTTCGGCAAAATTTACGGTGAATCAGCAACGTTTCTTGATACCAAATCTTACAAGAATGTAGTCCGGTGGGCGAAAACGATTGCCGGACGTGAGGCAGCACAACGCGGACGCCTGGTAAATCGTGGTTGGGGCGAAGACTGGGAACAGGTCAGGGAGCGTCACAACGCGGCCGACATTGAAAAAGCCCTAATCCAGGCTGCAGAATAAAGACAGAGCAGTTCCGACAATCGGAACCAATGAATTTTGATTTCACGGCATTGTTCAATTGGAGTTGAATTTACGTGAAAAACACGTAGTTTAACGCTCATGTCGCGGAGCATTGGACTTGGGTATAAAAACATAAAAACTGGAAGAACATCGGCAATACTCCTGATGTTCTTTGCGTCTATTATTGCCAGTTTCAGCGGACTTCTCATTCGAGGAATAGACCAAGCGACGCCGGAACAAATCAATATCTATCGATCCATATTCTTTACTATCGTCATCGCAGCTGGCCTGGTTTTTTACCGCAAAGGAGATCTTTCCGAACAATTGGGTAGAATTCGCC